>NZ_JBIBHM010000004.1:0-550979 GCF_042957025.1 Streptomyces sp. NPDC008139 | reverse complement strand
CTTGGTGTGGGTGGGGGGGGTAGGGCGGGGGGGTTTTTGCTGACCGCCGGGCGGGGCCTGTTTTTTTATGTGTGTGGTCAGGGCGGTGGCACCGGGGCAACCCGGTGCCACCGCCCTTTTCCGGCCCTTCCGGCTCCTCACACGATTGCCTCCCCCGCACGGGGACGATCTCCGGTGTCAACGCCACTACGATGGCGCGGTGTTGGTGAAGTGGATGCGCTGCGGGGTTGTGGATCAGGCGGGGTTCGACCGGGGGCAGCGCAGGTGGGCGGCGCTCAAGGACCAGCCCGGCTTCCGAGGGCAGGGCGGCGGCTGGAGCCGTGCCCAGCCCGGAATGGCGCATCTCTTCGCCTTCTGGGACAGCCGGCGGTCCTACGACGCCTTCATGGCCGGGCCGCACGACGGGATCGCCGCATCGCAGGGCGACACCTACGAGATGCTCGCGGTGAATCTCTTCGAGCACCGGCTGGACGTCAAGGTCGGCTTCGAACCGACCTTCGCCGACGTCGACGTCCTGCGCGTCGCCCTGTGCAAAGTGCGGCCGGACCGTGTCGACCACTTCACATCGATGCAGCAACGGGTGTGGAATCCCGCCATGGCGGGTTCTCCCGGCATGCTGCGCGGCGTCTTCGGCCAGGGGCCGGGAAACGACTTCCTGGTGCTGTCCATGTGGAATTCGGCGACGGAGCGCGGTAAATACCGCGAGGGAGCGGTGACGCGGCTGTCGGAGCGCGCCGAACTCGACACCGATGTGGTGTCCGTGGCGGGTGACGTGGTGGATGTGGTGCAGGCGTGGACGGTCTGAGAGCGGATGGCTCGGGTGACACGGGTGGTGCCGACCGCGCGCCGGATATAGGCGGCGCTGTCACGGGTGAGGTGGAAGTCGCCGCTGTGACAGCAGTGGCGGCCGACGATACGCACGCCCTTTCCCCGCACCAGGTGCGGCTTTTCGGGGCCGCTTATCGGATGCTCGGATCGGCGTGCGCGGCGGACGAGGCCGTACGGCACGCACTCACCCGTACGGCCGATACCGGCGCGGGCGACGTGCTGCCCGAGCTGGTCCGCGAGGTCTTCGGCGCGATTCGGGCGGTGCCCGAGCAGGCGGCGCGGCACCGGCGCGAGGCGCACGCGGGCTCCTGGCTGCCGGAACCGGTGCTCACAGAGGGTGGCGCACTCGGCGCCCTGGGCGCTCTGGAGGCGGTCGAGAGCCGGGAATCGGTGTCCATGGCGCGGCTGGTCGCGCTGGAACGCCTGTCGTCGGCCGAGCGGGCCGCGTACGTCCTGCGGGAGACCTTCGGCTACGGGTCGGCGGAGACCGCCGTCGTCCTCGGACTGCCCGAAGTGCAGTGCCGCGCCCTGCGGCGCCGTGCACGGCAACGGGTGCGGGAGTCCGCCACCGGCGTTGACCTGCCCTGGCCGCAGCGGCGGCAGCTGGCCGAGGACCTGATGCGGGCCGCCTCGCACGCGAACCAGCAGGCGCTGGCGGAACTGCTTGCCGACGACGTGGTGGCCTGGTCGGACGGCGGCGGTGTCCCCGGGACGGCTCGGCGTCCCGCCCTGGGAGCCGCCAAAGTGGCCCGTTTCCTGGCCGGACTGATCAGCCAGGCACCGGCGGGAACGCGCGGCCGGATCGTCGAGATCAACGGCGACGCGGCGGTGCTGGCGACGACCGGGGATGTCGTGGTGGCCGTCGTGGCACCGGAGTTCGGGCCGCAGGGGCTGGTCGGCATCCGCACGGTGGCCGATCCGGGACGGCTGCTGTTCCTCAACCGGCAGTGGGCGCGGCGGGGGTTGCGGCGCTGACCGGTGCCTGCTCTT
Organism: Streptomyces sp. NPDC008139; assembly: GCF_042957025.1. NCBI lineage: Bacteria > Bacillati > Actinomycetota > Actinomycetes > Kitasatosporales > Streptomycetaceae > Streptomyces > Streptomyces sp. NPDC008139. Next base: position 549,161 of record NZ_JBIBHM010000004.1, on the reverse strand, counting down.
TCGCCTGCACGCTCACCTGCTCGTTCGCCGATGTGGCAGCGCCTGTGCTCGCGTCTGGGGTTGTGGTCGTGCGTGCCCCGGCGGCCTCGTCCGCGCTGAGCAGCTTTGCCAGGGCGCTGGTGACCTGTTCCGCCAGGCGCGCGTCCACCGGCGCGTGGTGGCTGATCAGTCGGTACCACATGGCGCCGAAGGCGAAGTCGACCGCGAGGTCCAGCGCCCCGTCCTCCCCGGACAGTTCACCGCGCTGCACCCCGCGGGCCAGGAGCGCGCGGAGCGCCTGCCGCCGGGGCCCGATCACCGTGGACTGGAGCCGCTGTGAGAGGTCCGGGTCATGCTGGGCATCGGCCATCAGTCCGATCAGGGCCTTGCCAGTGAGCTTGCGGGTGAGCACGAAGGTGGCGTCGAGCAGCGTACGGACGTCGCGCAGCGTGTCGCCGCTGTCGGGGTCCAGGTGCTCCGCCTTGCGCAGACCCAGGTCGCGCAGGGCGTCGAGCAGGACGTCCTGCTTGGCGGGCCACCAGCGGTACACGGTCTGGCGGCCAACCCCCGCGCTCTCCGCGATGCCCTTCATGGTCAGGGCCTGGTAGCCGCCGTCCTGGCAGAGCCGCAGGGCCGCGTCGAGCACGGCGCGGCGGGCGGTCTCACTGCGGGGTCTGCCCCGCCCGGGTGTCTCGTCCACGAATCCACTTTACAAGGCATGGTGTCTCGCATACTCTTAACGAGTCAGCATGTCTCGTAAATGGAGCTCGCAATGAACGAACGCGTTGTCGGCGGCCGGGCGGAGCGCCCCGAGGGCAAGGCCGACTCCCGGCGGACGATCCTGATCACCGGTTCCACCGACGGCCTGGGTCGCTGGCTCGCCATACGCCTCGCCACCGGCGGAGCCCGTGTGCTGATCCACGGCCGCGACGCCCGCCGGGCCGAGGAGGTTCGCGACGCCATAAGGGAGGCGGCGGGGGAGGACCGCGCGGAGGTGCTGCTCGCCGATGTCTCCGATCTCGGGCAGGTCGACCGGCTTGCCGGCGAGGTGCTGGCCCGTACCGACCGGCTGGACGTGCTGGTCAACAACGCGGGAATCGGGACCGCCTCGCCGGGCGGAGCGCGGGAGGCGGACGAGTACGGCGTGGAGCGGCGGTTCGCGGTGAACTACCTGGCGGGGTACCGGCTCACGCACCGGCTCCTGCCCTTGCTGACGGCGTCGGCGCCGTCCCGCATCGTCAACGTCGCCTCCGCGGGCCAGCAGGCGATCGACTTCGGCGACCCGATGCTGAGCAAGGACTACGACGGCGGGCGGGCGTACACGCAGAGCAAGCTCGCACAGGTCATGTTCACCTTCGACATGGCCGAGGCGTTGAAAGGCACCGGCGTGACGGTGAACGCGCTGCATCCGGCCACGTACATGGACACCACCATGGTCAGAGAGGGAGGCATAGCGCCGTGGAGCTCGGTGGAGGAGGGCGGGGAGGCGACCTTGCGGCTCATCGAAGGCGCCGATGTCGGCACCGGCCGGTACTTCAACGGCACCCGGGAAGCCAGGGCCGACCGGCAGGCGTACGACGGGGACGCCCGACGTCGGCTGCGGGAACTGTCGGAGGAGCTGACGGCGCGACTGTGAGGCGGATGACCCCCGGATCAGCGCGCCGGAGCGACAGTCGCGCAATAAGCTGATCGTCATGGGACGCCCTCGCCGCATTGTGCTCATCCGGCACGGCGAGTCCCAGGGAAACAGGGACGACACCATTTACGAGCGGGTGCCGGACCACGCCCTGGAACTCACCGCCACCGGCCTTCAACAGGCGACGGAGGCGGGAGCGGGCTTGCGTGAGCTGTTCGGCGACGAGCGGGTCCAGGCATTCGTCTCTCCATACCGCCGCACCTGGCACACCTTCCGGGCACTGGGGCTCGACCCCCGGCTGGCCCGGGCCAAGGAGGAGCCGCGCCTGCGGGAACAGGACTGGGGAAACTGGCAGGACGTCGAGGACATCCAGCGGCAGCGCAAAGCCCGCGACGCCTACGGCCACTTCTTCTACCGCTTCGCGATGGGGGAGAGCGGCGCGGATGTCTACGACCGGGTCGGGGCGTTCCTGGAGACGCTGTACCGCGCCTTCGACAAGGAGGACTTCCCGCCGAACGTGCTGGTGGTCACCCACGGGCTGACGATGCGGTTGTTCTGCATGCGCTGGTTCCACTGGACGGTGGAGGAGTTCGAGGCGCTGTCCAACCCCGACAACGCCGAGACCCGCACACTCCTGCTCGGCCCCTCCGGCGGCTATACCCTGGACCGGCCGTTCGCGAGGTGGCGGACGCCCGGCCCGCCTGGCGGCGGGGAGTGGTGAAGTCGGCCGGTGACTTTGGGCACACGGAGATTGACCGGGATTGAACACGATGTCAGAGTTTCCGACGCCATGACCCCTCACACCACTGAAACCGACCGCGCCGGGCGCGCCGTGGCCAGCCTCCGCGGGCTGGCCGTAGGGGACGCGCTGGGCTCCCAGTTCTTCGTCCCCGCCAACTACCCGGCACTCCAGAACGGCCAATTGCCACCCGGCACATGGGGGTGGACGGATGACACGGAGATGGCCTGCTCGGTGGTCTCCGTGCTGATCAAGCACGGACGCGTCGACCAGGACGCCCTGGCCCACTCCTTCGCCGAGCACCATGACTTCGACCGCGGCTACGGCCCGGCCGTCAACCGGATGCTGCGGCTGATCCGCCAGGAAGAGGGCGACTGGCGGGAACTCGCGGCCGGCCTGTTCAACGGGCAGGGCTCGTGGGGCAATGGGGCCGCGATGCGGGTCGCGCCACTTGGTGCCTGGTACGCGGGTGACGCAGTCCAGGCCACCCACCAGGCGGAGATCTCGGCCTACACGACGCATCAGCACCGGGAGGCGGTCGTCGGGGCCATGGCGGTCGCCGCGGCGGCGGCCCTCGTCGCCGACCCCACGGGACCCGAGGCCCCGTCCGACCTCCTCGGTGCGGTTCTCGACCTCGTACCGCGCAGCGCGGTGCACGCGGGCATCCGACGGGCCAGGGACATGCTCGACTACGCGGACGTCGCCACGGTGGCCGCCGTGCTGGGCTGTGGTCGGCGCACCAGCGCCCATGACACCGTGCCCTTCGCCCTGTGGGCGGCGGCCCGCCATCTCGACGACTACGAGCAGGCGTTCTGGACCACCGCCAGGGCCGGTGGAGATGTGGACACGACCTGCGCGATCGTCGGTGGCATCGTCGCGTCCCGGCCGGGCGGCCAACCGCCGGACGAATGGCGGGAGCGGACCGAAGTCCTCCCGGACTGGGCGTTGTCCGACTGACCGACCGCCGTGGGACGGCGCGAAACAGCGGGGTAGGCTTGGTACTGCCATGCCGTACGAACCACCCACCCACAGCGTCGAACGCTCCCTTCGTGCCACCCTCGGGGCGCGGACCGTGGCGGGTGTGGACGAAGTCGGCCGCGGCGCCTGGGCCGGACCCGTCACCGTGTGCGCCGCTGTCACCGGACTGCGTCGCGCGCCCGAGGGGTTGACCGACTCCAAGCTGATCACCCCCAAGCGCCGGGCCCGGCTGGCCGCCGTCCTCGGCGACTGGGTCACCTCCTACGCCCTCGGGCACGCCTCACCCGAGGAGATCGACGACCTCGGGATGACGGCCGCGCTCCGACTGGCGGCCGTACGCGCGTTGGAGGGACTGCCGGAACGGCCGGACGCGGTGATCCTCGACGGCAAGCACAATTACCTCGGCGGCTCCTGGAAGGTCAGGACCGTGATCAAGGGCGACCAGTCCTGCGTCGCGGTCGCCGCGGCGTCCGTCATCGCCAAAGTGCAGCGGGACACGACGATGGCCGAACTCGGCGCGGATTACACGCCGTTCGCCTTCGCCGACAACGCCGGATATCCGTCTCCTGTTCACCGTGCGGCCCTGGAGGAGTGGGGGCCCACCGCGCAGCACCGGATGTCGTGGTCGTATCTGGACGCGCTGCCCCGCTGGCAGCACCTCAAGAAGGTCCGTCAGCCGGTCGAGTCAGGGGAACAACTCGGTTTCGATTTCTAATCCACACGCCACCCCCCGCTGCGCATCCGTGCGGCATTTGATAGACATCAACTCATGCCTCTCATCCCCGAGGAGCCTCAGATTCACGAGAGCGTCCCGGGTCCCCGTACAGCTCCGGCCACCGGCCGCAGTGCGTCGACCCCCCGTCCTGTCCCCGGTCCGCCGCGGCCCGCAGCACCGCGTCCCGCGCCGCCGAGGGAAGCCGCCGCAGGCGTCGGTCCGGGCCGTCACGGCCCCGCCCGTCCCATCGGTACCCCTGGTCCCGCCGCACCCTCCGGCCCGGTGACCCCGGCCGCGACGGCGGTTCCTCCCACCGTGCCGCAGCAGCGCGCCCAAGAGCCCGCCGTCGCCCAGATCCAAATCATCCCCGCGCCGACCGACGGTGCGCTCGACGCCGCCGACGAGACGGTCGACCTGCTGCTTGACACGGGTCGGGGACCCGGCGAGATCCTGGTCCTCACCACCGGCGAGCAGCACCCGTGGGCGGCGCACGAACTCACCTTCGGCGAAGTGTCCTACTGGGCGCAGCACGACGCGGCCGACGACGTCTTCTACGCAGACATCTCCGCCGAACGCACCACCGGGCGACCGGTCGTGGTCGTCGCCGTCAACGGCGGCAGCGACGACACGCTGCCGAGGGCGCTGGCGGGCGCACTGGCCAGCGCGGGCCTCCTGCTGATCGTCTGCGGCGACCCGGCCAGGGTCAATTCCCTGCTGGGCGCCAGCGCCTGACCGCCAGCGCCTGACCGTCAGCGCGCGGCCGCGCGGCGAAGAGCCTGCGTCGTCCCTCCGGGGATGCCGTGCGCCGCGTCGCCCGGCCGCCGCGACCAGGAAGCGGCGTTCGGTGTGCGGCCGACGCGGTTCTCGCCGATCACATTCCAGCCGTCGATGGTCAGGGTGACGTACGACCCGGAGCGAAGGCCGTGGAGGGTGCAGGCGTCACGCAGCCCCCACATCCACGCCCCGTCCTCCTCGGTCCAGCCGGGACCACCGTCCCGGCAGACCATCAGCACAGCGGTGCGTACGGGCTTGCGCAGTCGCAGATCGTGCGGGATGACGCGGCGCAGGTGCGAGAGCAGCGCATTGCGCCGCTCCCAGCCGTCGACCACCCCGCTGCGGGCGGTGAAGGAGGCGCTGGCCCGGATCCGGCCGTCCGGGTCGTACACCGCGATCACCGCGGTGGACGGGGACGGCAGGTGCCGGGCGTGCAGGTCCTTGATCACGTCACGCGGATTGGCCAGCAAAGGTACGCCGATGCCTGCCCATTCGGCCGGCTCCAGAGTGCGCGACGCGAGGGAAGTTGCGGCGGAGGACGTCTCCGGAACGAAGCCGATGGTCACGGTCCTCCTTTCATGGATGCACCCGTAGACCGGGCGCGGGCGCACGCCGGTCAGATGGCTCGATGAGCCGATAGGGGATCCGACATCAATTCTCGCTCCCGTATTGCCCCGCGGCAACGGGCAATTGAAGCCGCCGACCGGTATGGACCTGTCCGCCGCTTAGATCCTGTCCCGTCCGGCGCCTCGCCACGCACGTTCACCCCTGAACGGCCAGGACCAGCGGGAAGACAGCCGTCGCACCGGCCCGCCGCAGCAGCCTGGCCAGGACCGCCAGCGTCCAGCCCGTGTCGGAGAGATCGTCGACCAGCAGCACGGGACCGGGATTCGCCTGAAGGGCCGCGGCCAACTCCTGCGGTACGACGAAAGCCCCGTGCAGGGCGCGTACCCGCTGTGCGCTGTTACTGCGCGGTACACCGCCCGGGTCTCCCTGATCCGCGTACTCGACCCGGCCGAGCAGGGGCATTCTGCCGACCTCGGCGATACGGGTGCTGAGCGATTCCACCAGCACGCCGTGGCGGCGAGAGGCGACACCGACCACGCCGACCGGGCGTGCGGGTGCGTCCGGCGCGCCGCTGGCCCAACCGCCGGGCCCCTTGGCCCAGTCGGCGAGCACTTGGATCACGGCGTCCACCGCTTCCGGCGAAACCGGCTGGTCGACGGCTCCTTCGGCGAACAGCGGCCGCAGCCGGTTGCCCCACCCGATGTCGGACAGACGGCCCAACGCCCGCCCGGTGGACGCCTGTTCCGTCGCGGGAATGCGCCCCTTGAGCGCGACGCCGATCGCCTCGAGACCGGTCGGCCACATCTTGCGTGCTTCCAGCTCGACTCCGGGGCGCCCGAGCGCCGCGCGTGCCGCGTCCAGTGCGGCGTTCGACACCTCCAGCGGGAAGCGCGCGCCCGCGCAGTTGTCGCAGCGTCCGCAGGGCGCGGCCTGTTCGTCGTCCAACTGGCGGCGCAGGAACTCCATCCGGCACCCGGTGGTGGTCGCGTAGTCCCGCATCGCCTGCTGTTCGGTCTCGCGCTGGCGGGCCACCCACGCGTACCGCTCGGTGTCGTACGCCCACGGCTGCCCGGTCGCGGTCCAGCCGCCGCGCACCCGGTGCACCGCGCCGTCGACGTCCAGCACCTTCAGCATGATCTCCAGGCGGGAGCGGCGCAGATCGACGCGTGTCTCCAGTGCGGGGATGGACACCGGGCGGTCGGAGGCCGCGAGTACTTCCAGGGTGCGGCGCACCTGCTCCTCGGGGGGGAAGGCGAGCGACGCGAAATACCGCCAGATCGACTCGTCCTCACGGCCGGGCAGGAGCAGGACCTCGGCGTGGTCGACGCCGCGTCCGGCGCGGCCCACCTGTTGGTAGTAGGCGATCGGCGAGGAGGGCGATCCGACGTGCACGACGAATCCGAGGTCGGGCTTGTCGAAGCCCATGCCCAGGGCCGAGGTGGCCACGAGTGCCTTGACGCGGTTGGCGAGCAGATCCGCCTCGGCCGCCTGCCGGTCCGCGTTCTCGGTCTTCCCCGAGTAGGAGGCGACGGGGAAGCCTCGCTGCCGCAGGAACGCGGTGATTTCGTCGGCCGCCGCCACGGTGAGGGTGTAGATGATGCCGGAGCCCGGAAGCGTTTCGAGGTGGTCGGCCAGCCAGGCCAGCCGGTGGGCGGCGTCGGGCAGTCGCAGCACGCCGAGCGACAGGCTCTCGCGGTCCAGCGGCCCGCGCAGGATGAGGGCGCCTTCCTGATCGGCCCCGGTGGCGCCGGTGCCGAGCTGCTCCGCGACGTCCGCCGTCACGCGGGCGTTGGCGGTGGCCGTGGTCGCCAGCACGGGGACGCCGGGCGGCAGATCGGCGAGCATCGTCCGCAGCCGTCGGTAGTCCGGGCGGAAATCGTGACCCCAATCCGAGATGCAGTGCGCCTCGTCGACGACGAGCAGGCCGGTGGTGGCGGCGAGCTTGGGCAGCACCTGATCGCGGAAATCCGGGTTGTTGAGGCGTTCCGGGCTGACGAGCAGGACATCCACCTCGCCCGCCGCGACCTCCGCCTCGATCTCGCCCCACTCCTCGGTGTTGGACGAGTTGATCGTGCGGGCCCGGATGCCCGCGCGTGCGGCGGCTTCCACCTGGTTGCGCATGAGGGCCAGCAGTGGCGAGACGATGACCGTCGGGCCGCTGCCCCGCTCGCGCAGCAGCGCCGTGGCCACGAAGTACACGGCCGACTTCCCCCAGCCGGTGCGCTGGACGACCAGCGTTCTGCGGCCGTGCGCGACCAGCGACTCGACGGCGAGCCACTGGTCCTCGCGGAGCCGTGCGGTGCCCGGCTCGGCGCCGACGAGTCGGCTCAGTACGGTGTCGGCCGCGGAACGCAGCGCGGTGGGGGTCTCGGTCATGCCCCCATGCAACCTGATCGCACCGACATCGCGCCAACTCCGCTCCGTGGCCTGTGGATAACTCCACCGAAAGTTATCCACAGGTTTTTGGGGGGTCTGGTGTGATTCGCGCGATTACGGCATCGTCAATCCCATGACACAGAGCAACGAAGTCCAGCACGGAGAGTCATCATCCGAAGCGGCCGACGTCAAAGTCACCTTGCGCGGGCCCGCCGACCTGGCCGACGCATTGCCGTACTTGATGGGTTTTCATCCCAATGACTCCGTCGTGCTCGTCGCACTGCACGGCGAGCACGGCCGCTTCGGCGGCCGACTGCGACTGGGCCTGCCGGAGGACCCGAGTGAGTGGCCGGAGACCGCCGACCAACTCGCCGACTGCCTCGTGAGGAACAGCACCCGGCGCGGTGGGCGACCCGACGCCATCGTGCTGTTCCTGTGCCGGGACCCGCGTGAAGGGGAGCGCGCGTCGGCCGTGATGGAAAGGCTGAGGCCGCTCGCCCAGCGGATCCGGGTGGCCTGCGGGGCGCTGGACGTGCCCGTCGTCGAGGCGTTGTGCGTCTCGGCCGGCCGTTGGTGGTCCTACTGCCGCCCCGCAGAGACCGTCCCGGCGGAGGGAACGGTCCTGGCCCCGCCCGGCCGGTCCACGATGGCGGCAGCCAGCGCCTACGCGGGAATCCCGGCACCCGGTTCGCTGCGGAACATGGAAGTCAGGCTGAAGCCGTCCGAGGCACGGAATCGTGATCACGAGATCGCTCTCGACGCGGCCTGCGCCGAATTGGTGCCCCGCATGCTCGCCGACGGTGATTGCGAGACCGTCCGGCAGCGAACACTCGCCTTGGCCCGTGCGGCACTTGAGAAGTTCCGCTCCGCGCCGCGGATCGACGATCCGGTACGTGCGGACCGTCGGGACGACCGGCTCCTCGCCGACGACGAGGCCGCGGCGGTCATCCTCGGTCTCCAGGACCGCGCGGCACGCGACCGCGCCGCCGAATGGATGGAGCCCGCGCAGGCGGACGCCGCCCTTCGATTGTGGCGGGCGCTCGCCCGGCGCTGCGCGGGACCGTACGCGGACCATGCCGCTGCCCCGCTCGCCCTGGCGGGCTGGGTCGCCTGGTCCTCGGGGGACGAGGCCGAGGCGCGGGTCGCCCTCGGCCTCGCGCTGGACCTCGAGCCCCACTACACCTTCGCGCGGTTGCTCCACCACTCCGTCAACGACGGTCTGGATCCTGAGCTGTTGCGGCGGAGCCTGCGGCAGGAGCGGCGGCAGCGCGTGATCGCCTCGACTACAGCTCGCCGCGGGCCAGTCGGATCAGCCGGTCGAGGACCCGGCCGCTACTCACCCGGAGACCGTCGTGTTCGAACTCGTCGGTGACCCAGGTCCGCAGCCCGCGCACCGCACGCGCGGTGGCCAGCGAGTGGGCGGTGTCGACGTACATGTCGTCGTGGTAGATCGCCGCCGCCACCGGAATCTCATTGGCCGCCAACTGGCGGGTGTCATAGAGGTCCGGCCACTTCTCGCGGCGCGCGACAAGCTCCGCCGTCTCGCGCAGTGGTGCGAGCGCCGGATCGGACGTGAACATCCACGGATGGATGCTCTCTCCCGTGAACAGCACGGGAGCGTCCCCTGCCAGCGCGCGCTCGGCGTCGAACCGCGGGAATTCACCACGGACGGCCTCGGCGGCCCAGCCGGTGCCCTGAGGAGAGACGGACCCCTGTCCGTAGACCGACTCGTGCAGCACCGCGTAAAGGGGATTCGCGGCGAAGGACAGATGCTGCTGGACCTGGGAGAGAAAGGAGTCGGAGAAGACGGGACCGGAGGGACCCGTCACGAAGGCGTACTCCAGCAGGTAGTGCAGGGTGTGCGAACCGGTGCCGGTGCCGAGCATCAGACCGAGGGACTGGAATGCCTCAGGTGTGAGGCGGCCTCCGCCGGGCAGCGACACCGCCTCGTCGCGCAGGCGGCGGACGATGGTGCGCACCGTCTCGACGTCTTCGGGGTAACGGGCGTAGTGCCCGGCGTTCTTTCGCTCGATGCGGGGATAAGCGGCGCGGTAGACGGCCTCGGCGGTCACATCAAGGCCCGGCAGGCCGCCCGTGACGAACACCTCTCGCAGACCTTCGGGCGCCGACGACAGATAGGTGACCGTGCAGAAGCCGCCGAAACTCTGGCCCAGCACGCTCCAGCGCACGTCCTCTCCGAGGAGCTGACGCCTGATGAATTCGCAGTCCCGGACGATCGAGTCGGCCCTGAAGTACGACAGGTAGAGTGCCTGGGCGGCGGCGTCCCCACGGGTGGGCAGCGTCTGGCGGGTGGCGGGCGTGGAGCGCCCGGTGCCGCGCTGGTCGAGCAGCAGCACCCGGAAGTCGTCGAGCGCGCGCGGCAGCCAGCCGTCCCGTCCCAGCGGGCGCGGCGAGCCGAAGCCCGGACCGCCCTGGAGATACAGCAGCCAAGGCAGCGACTCGCGCTCCCGGCCCGCTGCCACGACCTCACGGGCGTAGATCTCGATCCGCTCCCCGTCCGGGGAGGAGTGATCGAGCGGTACGGCGAACGTGTGGTCGGTGATGACGGTGCCTGGCTGGCGGTGGACGGTCATGGAGTCTCTTTTCGGGGGTGGGGGCCGTGCGGGGAGCCGGGGCCCCCGTTCAGGAACGGTAGACGGGCCGTGACCTGTGTGCTCGGCGGGGCGTTCGCCCGGCGTGCAGCACTCTCCCGGAAGACGAATCCCGTACGAGTGGATGGCGGCTCCGGCCGTCGCCCGGGCCGCACGCGCGGCGAGGGCCGGAGCCCGGTGAGCACGCCGCCGGTCGTCGTACCGCGCCGGGCGGCACCCGGCCCGGTACCCGTCCACGACGCCGTCATCTGCGTGGCGGCGCCGGCCCTCGCGGTGTCCGCACAGCACGGGCAGATGCGCGGCGACGGTCTGGACGGCTTCTACCGCGACGGCAGGCGACTGCTGAGCCGCTGCGAGCTGACGGTCGCGGGAGCCGAACCGGTGACCGTGCAGGCCAGGCTGCTCGACGCGGGACGGGCACGTTTCCTGGCGGTCGTCCGGACACCCGGCGACCGTGGCCCCGACCCGGTCGTCACGGTGGAGCGCGTCAGGACCGCCGAGGGCGGTGAGCGGATCACGTTCGCCAACGCGGGGCCGGTACGGGTGGCGCTGCCCGTGGAGATCGCGTTCGGCACGGATCTCGCGACGCTCTCCGCGGTGGCCGCAGGGCATGCCGGGGCGGATCTGACGGCCGGCGTCAGCGGCTCGGGGCTGCGCTGGTCGAGCGGCGGGGGATCGGCGCGGGTCACCGCGACTCCCGCGCCGGACGCGGCGCTGGGCGCGTCGGGACTGCTGAGGTGGGATCTGGAGGTGGCGCCCGGAGCGGCACGGACGATCGGGCTGCGGGTGGAGCCGGCACCGGCGGCCACGACGGCGGGCAGGGCGCGGGCACCGGTCGGCGACGGACCGCCGCCGATGTGCGCCGACGCGCGGCTGGAGGGCGACGACCCCAGGGCCGGTGCTCTGCTGGACGCCTCGCTCGGGGACGCACAGGCCCTGCTGCTCCGCGCCCCGGAACATCCCGCCGACCTCTACGTCGCGGCCGGGGCGCCCTGGCGGATGGGGCTGGCGCCCGCGGACGCGCTGTGGGCGGTGCGGATGCTGCTGCCGTTCGGCACGCGGCTGGCGGCGGGCACGCTCCGCCTGCTCGCCAGGTTGCAGGACCCCGCGACGGGCCGTGTGCCCGGAGTGCCGCGGCACTCCGGACCGCACCTGCCGCCGTTGGACTCGGGAGTGGAGGCGACGCTGCTCTTCGTGACCGTGCTGGCCGAGGCCCGGCGCTGGGGGCTTCCGGCCCGCGAGGTGGAGCCGTTGCTCCCGGCGGCGGAGCGGTGCCTCGGCTGGATGCGGGCGGCGACGACGGATTCCGGCCTGGTCGTGGACCCGTCGGTGGAGGGTCCGGTGCGGGCGGAGGTACAGGCGTACGCGTATCGCGCGGCGGTGCAGGGCGCGGATCTGCTCGACGCCCACGAACGGAGTGGGGCGGACGGCTGGCGGGAGTACGCGGCGGCGCTGCGGGCGGGCTTCCGGCGGGGATTCTGGCTGGAGGATCCGGGCGGTGGGCGGCCCGCGCTGGCGCTGGCCGCCGGGGGAAGACCGGTGCCGGTGCTGTCCTCGTCGCTCGCGCACCTCCTCGACACCGGGCTGCTCGGTGAAGGGGCGCTCGCTCCCGGGTTGTTGGACAAGGGGCAGACGGAACAGCTCGGCAAGCTGTTCGCCGCGCCGGACATGAACTCCGGCTGGGGTCTGCGGACGATGTCGGCGAGGACGCCCGGCTTCAGCCCCTTCGGCCACCGCGGAGGCGCGGTGCGCGTCCATGAGACGGCGCTCGCCGTGTCCGGAGTCGCCGCGGCGGGGCTGGAGAAGGAGGCGTCCGCGCTGGTGGGCGGGGTGCTGGACGCGGCGGCGGAGTTCGGGCTGCGGATGCCGGAGATATACGGGGGCGAGCAGCGTTCTGCGGGCGGTGCGCCGTGCCCGCATCCCATGGCGTGCCGTCCGGCGGCGGCCGCGGCGGCCGGGGCCGTCCATCTGCTGACGGCGCTCGCCGGGGTGCGGCCGGACGCGCCGGGCGGCACGGTGGCGGTCCGGCCGATCAGCGCCGCGCCGCTGGGAGCCGTGCATCTGACGGGGTTGCGGGTCGCGGAGCAGCCGTTCTCCGTTCGGGTCAGCCGTCTGGGGATGGCCATGATCGAGGAGGCGGAGCCGGGACTGCGCCTCGGGACCTGACCATGGGCGGGGACCGAGCGGGGAGGGACGGGAAAACGTATCGATCCGATAGGGATCAGGCTCCCGATCCGGCTGATTATCGTCAGGCAGACGACTATGATCGCGCCATGTCGCCCTACGACCCGTCGGCTTTCCCGCCCTTCGCCGTCACCGTCGACCTGGTCGTGCTGACCGTGCGACATCACGCGCTGTGCGCACTGTCGGTGAGGCGCGGCGAGCCGCCCTTCCAGGGGCGGTGGGCGCTGCCCGGCGGATTCGTCCGCGAGGACGAGGATCTTTCCCAGGCCGCGGCGCGGGAACTGGCCGAGGAGACGGGGCTCCGGGCGCAGAGCGGCGCTCATCTGGAGCAGCTCGCCACCTACGGGGATCCGCAGCGCGATCCGCGGATGCGCGTGGTCAGCGTCGCCCATCTGGTGCTCGCGCCCGACCTGCCCGCACCTCGGGCGGGCGGTGACGCCCACAGCGCGCGCTGGGCGCCGGTCGGGACGTTGCTGGGCGAAGGGGGACAGGAGCACGCGGGGGAGACGGCGCCGCTCGCGTTCGACCACGCCCGGATCCTGGGGGACGGCGTCGAGCGCGCGCGGTCGAAGATCGAGTACTCGTCGCTGGCCACCGCCTTCTGCCCGCCCGAATTCACGGTGGGGGAGCTGCGGCGGGTGTACGAGGCGGTGTGGGGTGTCGCGCTCGACCCGCGCAATTTCCACCGCAAGGTGACCGGCACGGTCGGTTTCCTCGTGCCGACCGGGGGGACGACGACCCGTCAGGGCGGCCGTCCGGCGCAGTTGTTCAGGGCGGGCGGGGCCGCACTGCTCAATCCGCCGATGCTGCGGCCCGAGGTCTAGAACCGGCTCCTTCCGCATAACGCCCATTTGTGGAGCTATGGTGCAAGGGTGATTCAGGCCATCGGGTTGACCAGCATGCCCCGCCGCAACGCCCCGCCCGCCGTCACCGACCTCACGTTCGACATCAGGGCCGGTGAAGTCACCGGCCTGCTCGGTCCCGCCGGATCGGGAAAGTCCACCGCCCTGCGCCTGCTGCTCGGGCTGGAGGGCGGACGCGGCGCCACCCTCGTCGACGGCCGGCCGCTGCGCGACCTCCCCCACCCCGCCCGCGTCGTCGGCGCCCTCCTGGGCGACGTGCCCGGACATCCAGGACGCACCGCCCGAAGCCACCTCCGCATGCTCTGCGCCGCCTTCGGACTGCCCGCCACTCGCGCCGACGAGGTGCTCGACCAGGTCGCCCTCGCCGAGGTCGCCGACCAGCGGCTCGGTACGTACTCGCTGGGCATGGACCGCCGTCTCGGTTTCGCCGCGGCCCTGCTCGCCGACCCCCGCGCGCTGATCCTGGACGACCCGGTGCGCGAACTCCCGGCCCGCGAAGCGGCCTGGGTGCACGCGCTCGTACGACGGCACGTCGCCGCCGGGGGCGCGGTCCTGCTCACCGGCCGCGACACCAAAGCCCTCGCCCGTACCGCCGACCACGTGATCGCGATCGACAAGGGGCGCCTGGTCGCGGACCAGCCCGCCGCGCACTTCGCCCGCACGAGGATGCGCCCGTACGTGGCCGTCCGCTCGCCCTACGCCGAGCGCCTGGCCACGCTGCTCACCGAGGACGGCGCCGAGGTGATCGCCGCGACCGGCAGCCGTATCGCCGTCTACGGCACCAACTCGGCCGCGGTGGGGGAGACCGCCTACCGCCACGGCATCCTGCTGCACCACCTCGCCGACGAGAGCGGAAACGGCGTCACAACCCCGGACGCCACTCCCGCGGCAGAAGGCGATGCGGCGGCCTCCGCATCGCCCGCTCTGCCGCAGCCGCGGCGGCGTCCGGCGCGGCAGCAGGGCCCGGTCCGGCCGCTGCGGTACGAACTGCGGCGCGCCTTCGGGGTCCTCACGCCCTGGCCGATCGCCGGAGCGGCACTGGTCGGCTCGGTGCTCGGCACGGTCTTGATGGCACGCACCGGAGCTGTGTCCGTACCGCCGTTGCGGTTGATCTCCGGATGGGCGGTCCGGCTGCCGCTGCCCGCGGCGGCCGTGGGCGCGGGTGTGCTGGGCGCGCTCGCCTACGGGCAGGAGTTCCGCTACCCCGCCCTGGCGCCGGGGTACGGCCCCGAGCCGCGGGTCCTGCGGCTGCTCGGCGCCAAACTCGCCGTGAGCGGAGTCTGCGCGCTGCTGCTCGCCGCGTTCGCCGCCATCGCCGACACCCTGGCGCTGCGGCTGACCCTCGGCCCGGGAAAGGCGCCGGATCTGACGACGCTTCCTGCCGCGCTCGGCGGCTGGGCGGCGCTCGCCGTCGGCTGCGCCTGGGCGGGGGTGCTCGCGGCGGGCGTGTTCCGTACCACCGCGCTCGGTGTGGCCGCCGTCCTCGCCGTACCGCTGCTGGTCGCTCCGGCCGTACGGGGACTGTTCGGTGGGCCGGTGGCACGACAACTCGCCGACGCGGGCGGAGCGCTGTGGTCGGTGGTCAGCGGGGTCTCGCAGGGCGGCGGCGGAACGGTCGAGGGACTGCTGCGCTTCGCCGCCCAACCGGTGGTCTCCGCGCTGTCGTTGTCACTCACCGTGCTGGTCTGCGCCTATCTGGCAACCGCGTTGCGCGGACGGCGACGCTGGCGCCGCCCAACTGCCCCACGCGTCAGCCGAACTGCGCCGCTTACCAGCAAGAAGGGATGATTCATCGCCATAAAACGTCAATTATGAGGTGATGAGCGCTCACCCTTTCGTGTGCTTTTCAGCAAAGCCCTCAAGGCGCGCATCGGCATCGCCGACAAAGGATGCGTGAGTACCCTTGCGCACACCATGATGACCGCGGCTCGTTCTGCCGACTCCGGAATCGCCGGCTCGGGCGAGCTGGACCGCTATTCGTACGCCGAAGCCCCTGGCACCGACCGGCCTGGACTGACGTCCTGGGAGGGCATGGAGCCGGATATGAGCCGGATGGGCCGCCGGGCCGGCGGCAGCCGTGGCCGGGGACTGCACGGACAACTCGTCCAGCAGCTCGGACAGATGATCGTCTCCGGCGATCTGGGCGCCGACCGCCCGCTGGTCCCCGAGGAGATCGGCCAGCGCTTCGAGGTCTCCCGCACCGTGGTGCGCGAGTCCCTGCGCGTGCTGGAGGCCAAGGGCCTGGTCAGCGCCCGGCCCAACGTCGGAACCCGGGTCCGCCCGGTGAGCGACTGGAATCTGCTCGACCCCGACATCATCGAATGGCGCGCCTTCGGGCCGCAGCGCGACGACCAGCGCCGCGAACTGCTCGAACTGCGCTGGACTATCGAGCCGCTGGCCGCCCGGCTCGCCGCGGGCCACGGCCGCGAGGACGTACAGCAGCGCCTCGCCGACATGGCGGAGATCATGGCGCACGCCGCCGCGCAGGGCGACGCGCTGACCTTCTCCAGGGCCGACGCCGAATTCCACGCCCTGCTCCTCCAGGTCGCGGGCAACCGGATGCTGGAGCACCTGTCCGGGATCGTCTCCTCCGCGCTGCACGTGTCCGGCGGCCCGGTCACCGGCTGCGACCGCCCCGGCGACACCTCGGTCGGCCTGCACCAGCGGATCGTCGAAGCGCTCGCCGAGAGCGACGGCGGCACGGCGGAGGCGGCGATGCGCCAGCTCCTCACCGTCCTGCCCGAGCAACCCGAGTCCGCTCCCGCCGACCACGTCGTCCCCGGTCCGCGCGAGCAGCACTGACCGTGTCGCCCTCCGCCGCGGGCCCCGGAACACCGGGGTCGGCGGCGGTCCCATGTGGTCCCCCGTGGCTCTCCCGGCAGCTCTCCCGCGCCCCTCGCACGGCCGGGCGGGTCATGTGTCCGGATTTATGACCGATCTGCACGATTTAGGGTGTGACTCGGGCCACGTAGGGTGGGCGTAACGCTTGGCGAGGCAGCGCGATGACTTAAGAGGTGGCCACGGCACAAGGAATATTCAGCGACGATTTTGACGCTGAGTGGCTGTGCGGTTCCACCGAGTCGTTCCCATCGTTCCGAGAGGTTGTTCGTGTCGGCCAGCACATCCCGTACGCTCCCGTCCGAGATCGCCGAGTCCGAGTCTCTGATGGCGCTCATCGAGCAGGGTAAGGCCCAGGGGCAGATCGCCGGCGACGATGTGCGTCGGGCGTTCGAAGCGGACCAGATTCCGGCAACCCAGTGGAAGAACGTTCTGCGCAGCCTCAACCAGGTCCTCGACGAGGAGGGTGTGACGCTGATGGTGACTGCCGCTGAGGCGCCCAAGCGCACCCGTAAGAGCGTCGCAGCCAAGAGCCCGGCGAAGCGTACTGCCACCAAGGCGGTCGCCTCCAGGGCGACCCCTGCCAAGAAGACCGCTGCGCCCAAGGCCGCCGCCCCGGAGGCGGAGGCCGAGGCCGAGACCACGGTGGAGCCATCGGTGGAGGCGGAGAGCCCAGCAAGGAAGGCGCCGGCGAAGAAGGCCGCCGTCAAGAAGACCGTTGCCAAGAAGGCCCCCGCCAAGAAGGTGGCGGCCAAGAAGACGGCCGCAGGCGAGGACGAGGCCGTCGACGCGGAGGAGACGGTCGAGGAGGCCGCCGCGGGCAAGGGCGGTGAGGAGGAGACCGAGAAGTCGGAGTCCGAGAGCTTCGTGCTCTCCGACGACGACGAGGACGACGCGCCCGCACAGCAGGTCGCCGTCGCCGGTGCCACCGCCGACCCGGTCAAGGACTACCTCAAGCAGATCGGCAAGGTCCCGCTGCTCAACGCCGAGCAGGAGGTCGAGCTGGCCAAGCGCATCGAGGCCGGTCTCTTCGCCGAGGACAAGTTGGCCGCGGCCGACAAGCTCGCCCCCAAGCTCAAGCGCGAGCTGGAGATCATCGCCGAGGACGGCCGCTGGGCCAAGAACCACCTGCTGGAGGCCAACCTCCGCCTCGTGGTCTCGCTGGCCAAGCGCTACACCGGTCGCGGCATGCTCTTCCTGGACCTGATCCAGGAGGGCAACCTGGGTCTGATCCGTGCGGTCGAGAAGTTCGACTACACCAAGGGCTTCAAGTTCTCCACCTATGCCACCTGGTGGATCCGGCAGGCGATCACCCGCGCGATGGCCGACCAGGCCCGCACCATCCGTATCCCGGTGCACATGGTCGAGGTCATCAACAAGCTGGCCCGCGTGCAGCGCCAGATGCTCCAGGACCTGGGCCGCGAGCCCACCCCGGAGGAGCTGGCCAAGGAACTCGACATGACCCCCGAGAAGGTCATCGAGGTCCAGAAGTACGGCCGCGAGCCGATCTCTCTGCACACCCCGCTGGGCGAGGACGGCGACAGCGAGTTCGGTGACCTCATCGAGGACTCCGAGGCGGTCGTGCCGGCCGACGCGGTCAGCTTCACGCTGCTGCAGGAACAGCTCCACTCGGTGCTCGACACCCTCTCCGAGCGGGAGGCTGGCGTGGTCTCCATGCGCTTCGGTCTCACGGACGGGCAGCCGAAGACGCTGGACGAGATCGGCAAGGTCTACGGGGTCACGCGCGAGCGGATCCGGCAGATCGAGTCCAAGACGATGTCCAAGCTGCGTCACCCGTCGCGGTCCCAGGTGCTGCGCGACTACCTGGACTGACCCGGCCGGGCTGACCCGACGTCATTTCCGCGAAGTTCTCCGGAGTCCTTCGGGCCTCCCGGAGAACTTCGCGGGCGTCTTTCGGGCGACACGGCCTTTTTGCGGATGCGGCCTCCGGCCCCATCGATCACTCTGGGTGTCCAGAGTGATCCACAGGGTCAGGAGGCCGCATGCGTTTCCCCTTCCGTGCCGTGACCGGTCGTCGTCGTGCTGTGATCGGCGGTCTCGCGGCGGTGTTGCTGCCGGTGCTGGCCGTCCCGTTGGCGGCGCCCGCTACCCCGGCCGCCGCCAACGGCGTCGTGATCGGTGGCAACCCGGCCAGCACGGACAGCACGCCATGGGTGATGGCCCTGGCCAGCCGTAAGCGCTTCGGCTCCGGCAGGTCCGGCCAGTTCTGCGGCGCGGTGGCCATCGGGCCTCGTACGGTGATCACCGCGGCGCACTGCTTCGGCCGTGAGGCGCTCGGAGCGAGCGACTGGCACCAACTGCCCGACCTGCGCGTGATCGCCGGTCGTACGGACCTCAGCGGCGGTCGTGGGCAGGAGCTGGGCCTGTCGCAGGTGTGGGTCAACCCCGGCTTCGACCCGACGACGAACTCCGGCGACATCGCGGTCATCACGCTGGCGACCGCGTTGCCGAAGGGTGCCACGATCCCGATCGCGGACTCCTCCGACGAGCAGGACTACCGGGCGGGCACTCAGGCGCAGGTCTACGGGTGGGGTGACACGACCGGCCGCGGCACGTACTCGAGCACGTTGCGTTCCGCGACGGTCACGGTTTTCGCGGACACGGTGTGCGCCCAGGCGTATCCGGGGAGTTTCGACGGCACTTATGTGCGCGCGTCGATGATGTGCGCGGGCGCCAAGGGCGGCGGCCGGGACGCGTGCCAGGGCGACAGCGGCGGCCCGCTGGTCGTGGGTGACCGGGTCGTCGGTCTGGTCTCGTGGGGCAGTGGCTGCGCGGAGGCGGCCTATCCAGGGGTCTACACCCGCGTCTCGGCGATGGCCTCACTGGTGGCGGCGCACAGTAGCTGAGTGGTGGCACAGCGCGATCAAGCACTAGCGCAAACCAGTTGGGCTGCGGGCCGCAGTTGAACGGAAGACGGCGGGCGGACACCCCCTGGAGGGGTCTGTCCGCCCGCCGACTCGAATTCGTCGCTGATGCGAAGTGTCAGCGCTCGTCTTCTCCCGCCGTTGCCGGGGTGTCGGTCAGCCGTCCGGTCTCGTCCTGTATTTCCGAAGCGATCTTCTTGAGCTCCGGCTCGAACTTGCGTCCATGGTGTCCGCAGAAGAGCAGCTCACCACCGCTGATGAGGACAACGCGCAGGTATGCCTGAGCGCCGCAACGGTCGCAGCGGTCTGCCGCTGTCAGCGGACTCGCGGGGGTCAGAACAGTAGTCACGTCGCCTCTTCTCTAGCTCGACGAGCTGTCGTACCAGGGTCAACATCCAACCAGGCCGAAAACGTTCCCGCTCTCAGCTTTTCCTCGAAAACCGACCTCGGGGTGACTGGATGTTACCGATTGGCGGCGAATAGGAGTCAGTTGCGTCAGATGTCGCTTATGGAGCTCTTGTCCGGACTTGCTCCCGGCTGGCTTGCCGGTTGTTGCTGAGGACGTGCCCGGAGCCTAAATGGTTCATGCCTCTTTGGGAACGTGACATGTGTATCACTCGCGCGGGTTATCGAACACATGCTCGAAGAGGGCTAGCATGGAAGCCGGGACGAGGGCCGTGTTGAGGCCCGGATACCGGGTCGCGGCGCTGTCACCCCTCCCGGCATCGGTACCCTCTCACCGACACGGCTGAAAAAACTTCAGAACATTCCTGATCGAGGAGCTGCCCGCGTGACCGCCGAAACATCCGTGCCGTCCTCTGCGCTGCTGACGGGTGCAGATCGCGACGGCTCCAACTACACCGCGCGGCACCTGCTCGTCCTCGAAGGGCTGGAAGCGGTTCGCAAGCGGCCCGGTATGTACATCGGGTCAACAGACAGTCGCGGTCTGATGCACTGCGTCTGGGAGATCATCGACAACTCCGTCGACGAGGCACTCGGCGGTCACGGCGACCGCATCGAGGTCATCCTGCACGAGGACGGCTCGGTCGAGGTCCGGGACAACGGCCGCGGCATCCCGGTGGACGTGGAGCCCAAGACGGGCCTGTCCGGCGTCGAGGTCGTCATGACCAAGCTGCACGCCGGCGGGAAGTTCGGCGGCGGCTCGTACGCGGCCTCCGGCGGTCTGCACGGCGTCGGCGCGTCCGTGGTGAACGCGCTGTCGGCCCGGCTGGACGTCGAGGTCGACCGCAACGGCATCACGCACGCCATCAGCTTCCGCCGAGGGGTCCCCGGGATCTTCACCGAATCCGGCGCCGAGGCGCCCTTCGACCCCGCCAGCGGGCTCACCAAGGCCAAGCGGGTCCCCAAGACCCGCACCGGCACCCGCGTGCGCTACTGGGCCGACCGGCAGATCTTCCTCAAGGACGCCAAGCTCTCCCTGGACCACCTGCACCAGCGCGCCCGCCAGACCGCCTTCCTGGTGCCCGGCCTGACCATCGTGGTGCGCGACGAGCGCGGCATCGAGACCGACAAGCCCGTCGAGGAGGTCTTCCACTTCGACGGCGGCATCAGCGAATTCTGCGAGTTCCTCGCCCCCGACAAGCCGATCTGCGACGTCCTGCGCCTGTCCGGCAGCGGCACCTTCAAGGAGACCGTGCCCGTCCTCGACGACCGCGGCCACATGACCCCCACCGAGGTCACCCGCGAGCTGGGCGTGGACATCGCGCTGCGCTGGGGCACCGGCTACGAGACGACCGCCAGGTCCTTCGTGAACATCATCGCCACCCCCAAGGGCGGCACCCACGTGACCGGATTCGAGCGCTCCGTCACCAAGACGATGAACGAGGTGCTGCGCTCGGCCAAGCTGCTGCGCGTCGCCGAGGACGACATCGTCAAGGACGACGCCATGGAGGGCCTGACGTCGGTGATCACCGTGCGTCTGGCCGAGCCGCAGTTCGAGGGCCAGACCAAAGAAGTGCTCGGCACCTCCGCCGCCAACCGCATCGTGGCCAATGTCGTCGCCACCGAATTGCGGGAGTTCCTGACCTCCACCAAGCGGGACGCCAAGGCCCAGGCGCGCGCCGTCCTGGAGAAGACCGTCGCCGCCGCCAGGACCCGCATCGCGGCCCGGCAGCACAAAGAGGCGCAGCGCAGGAAGACCGCGCTGGAGACCTCCTCGCTCCCCGCCAAGCTGGCCGACTGCCGCAGCGACGCCGTCGACCGTAGCGAACTGTTCATCGTCGAGGGCGACTCGGCGCTCGGCACCGCCAAACTGGCCCGCAACTCAGAGTTCCAGGCGCTGCTGCCGATCCGCGGCAAGATCCTCAACGTCCAGAAGTCGTCCATCTCGGACATGCTCAAGAACGCCGAGTGCGGCGCGATCATCCAGGTCATAGGAGCCGGGTCCGGCCGCACCTTCGACATCGACCAGGCCCGCTACGGCAAGGTCATCTTCCTGGCCGACGCCGACGTCGACGGCGCCCACATCCGCTGCCTCCTGCTCACCCTTTTCCAGCGCTATATGCGCCCGATGGTCGAACAGGGCCGGGTCTTCTCCGCCGTCCCCCCGCTTCACCGCATCGAACTCGTCCAGCCCAAGAAGGGTCAGGACAAGTACGTCTACACCTACTCGGACAACGAGTTGCGCCAGACCCTCCTCGACCTCCAGCGCCGCAACGTCCGCTACAAGGACAGCATCCAGCGCTACAAGGGCCTCGGTGAGATGGACGCCAACCAGTTGGCCGAAACCACCATGGACCCCCGCCACCGCACCCTGCGCCGCATCAACATCAGCGACCTCGAATCCGCCGAGCAGGCCTTCGACCTCCTGATGGGCAACGAGGTCGCCCCTCGCAAGGAGTTCATCACCAACTCGGCGTCGACCTTGGACCGGGCGCGGATCGACGTGTGAGGCACGGCGGAGCAGAGGGCGGGCGCAGGGCTCCCCTCCGCGTTCCGCACGTTGTCCGCAGGCGAACTGATGTCAGTTCGGGGGAGTGGTTACGCCGCCGTCTCGGCCTCTATGTCACCCCCCGTCCAGGCGGTCCGCGTAGGCCTCGTCGACGGGAGCCTGGGGTCCGCTCGTCGAAGTCGGGCCACAGGTGGGTACGGGTGTTGGCCGTCATGGCCGCGTTGGCGTGGCCGAGGTGCTCGAAGAGTCTGAAACGCCCTGCTGGTCGCGCTCCACGTGCACCATGACTTTCGTGCGGTTGGCGTCGGCCCGTGGAAGGCGACGACGCCCGGCGCTGCGCCTCGCCTGCGACGGTCGTTTCGGTGACCCGCTCGTCGGATATCTGCGCGTCGAAGTCGCGCTTGACCCCACCACTCAAGTCGCCCGATGGCTGAGGGTGTGGCGCGCTACTCGATGCGCCCAACGCCGCCCGTGAACTGCGGGAGCTCTTCGAAGCTGGGTCACTGGTCGTCCGCCACGCACACACGCAGGCACCTGGACCTCGCCCGGTTCGTCCATGGTGTGCATCAACTTCGTGTTGCAACTAAAGCGCCTGAATTCGCGAATACTGAGCACTCGGCGCCCCGAACCTGGGCGTTCGTCGCGTGTCGGTTGGCGATCATCGCCTGGCCCTACCGCAGGGCCGGACCTCGGAGACTAGGGATCATGACCGACCGTCGACCGCTCTCGCTGCCCGCCTCTCCGAGCCCGCTTGCGACGCTCCCGTACCCGCCCAGGCGGGTGGGCGCCGGCTGATGCCGGTCGAGCAGCGCCGACTTCCGCCAGCCGCCCGGCGAGCCCGAGCCCGCACCCGCACCCGCCCCGGCCCGACGTCCGCTCGCCCCCGGCGGCCTCACCTCCTCAGACCCGGACCGCCGTATCTGAGCGCTACCACCACGGGTTGCGCCACGTCCAGGACCAGCTCACCACCTAGCCCCGCCGCCCGGTGTGCCAGCGCCTCCACCTGGACAGTGGTCGTAGCCGGCCCGGCTCCCGCCTCGGATACCGTGTTCCTCTACGGGGTGCCCTAACGGATGTGACGCCCCCTACCGGAGGTAGTCAGCGTATGAGTTCAAAGCGCAGCAAGAATCCCGCCCTGCCCGTACTTGACGACGCATTCCGACTCGCGTCGGTCAAGGACGCCGAAGAGTCCACTCGTGACTTGGCCGCGCGGCTGGTCACCACCGAGCTGCGCCGCGTTTCCCACCCGGGCCGGGTCACCTGGGAGCCCACTGATCAGGCCGAGCCCGTACCGGTCCCGCCGACTGTGGTCGACGGTGACGGGGACCTGTGGCTGCGGGACCGGGGCACTGGCACCTGGACCATGCCCGAGTTCAACCCGAAGGAGTTCCCGGCCCGCTGTGGCGAGGTTCTGACGTGGAACCGGCTTGCCCGCGAGTTCGGCCCGCTTACCGCATTGGCCGACGACCGCCGCATCGGCGGCGGCCGGCGCTGACCGCGCAGCCTTCTGGGATGACCGCGCGCCCCTGAAGCGCCCGTTACGGGTAGCTGGGAGCTCCAGCTCACCGCCGAGCTGGGAGCTCCAGCTCACCGCCGAGCTCGACGATGGCGGCGAGCAGCGGCGGGTGTAGCGGAGTCCGGTCTCCGGAGTGATGTTGAACACCGCGCATAGGTGCTGCGGATCAGCGGCGGTGACGGCGGCCTCTTCGAGGATTCGGTCCTCGCGAAGTTGCTGGGCGGTGACCGGGAGGCCGCGCAGCAGCGGTTGCATCCAGCCGGTTGTGACCGGGGCCCGGGTGTGCGCGGTCTGCGAGCTGCCTCGCGGGTGCGACCGAGGCTGGCGAAGGCCGAATCATATGCCGTGTTGGGTGGGATCTGTCCCCCCGAGGACACGGCGTTCAGGCCATCAGCGCCTCGCGGATCTGCCGTTGCGTCACCTTGTGCCGGGCGCGACCCAATAGCCGCTCCAGTTCGGGATGGCCTTGTTGCTGAGGGACGCGAGCCAGAGCTCGTATGGAAGTGCCGGTCAGGGAGGTTCGCAAGGGGGGACCCGCGACGAGGGCGCCTAGGGTGCGGATGGATGCGGGGTGTGGGGGCAGCAACGAGAGCAGCCAGGTGAGCCCCGCGAGTGCGGGCAGGTTGTACGGGTCGTAGCCACCGTCGCTGCGGCCCCCGCCGCTGTCGGCAAGACCCAGCCAGGCGGTCACCGTGCGCCGGAGCACCTCGGCGTCGATCGGAGCGGTGAGGGCCAGTGCCCGGCGGTCCCAGGTGCGGGTGGGACGCGCTACCGGTGCGAGCAGGGCGTGATTGATGAAGCCGAGCCAAGGCTCGCCCAGCGAGGGCAAGTCGGCAAGAACAGCGTCAGCCCATGGCTCACCGGGGTTGAGTACGGGTCCGCGAAGGCGGGCGAGCACGGGCGCCGCGCACTCCGGGGGCCAGCCGTGCTCCAACGCAGAGCGGCGGAGTAGGCCGACGATCGGATCGGGCAGGCGCCTGCCGGCGTCCAGCAGAGCGTGGCTACACGTCCAGAGCTCGTCCGCGATCCCGCAGGACCAGAACCGATCCGCCTTCTCCGTCAGTAGCGCTTCCCACGCCTCGCACCATGTGGCGTCGGCGATGTCACGCGAGACAGCGGCCAGTAGCACCAGCCCACGGTTGCCAGCCTCGGCGTCGGCCGTGTCTGCGGCTGCGTGCTCGACGAAGGACTGGGCGAGCGCGAATCGGGCCGGCTTCGGGAGATCGCGCAGCACAGTCGTCACGCCGAAGCCCTCGTGCCATGGGTCTTTCGCGAAGAGCAAGGCGCGGGAGAGGTTGGCGAGGTCGCCCTCGCCGACCAGCTCTCGGACGTATTCAACCCGCTCGGGTGGCTCCCACAGGGACGTCACCAGTTCCATGGCGTCGAGAGTACGGGCTGCCTCTGACAGCGCATGAGCATGCGCATCGATGCGCTCGCTTCCGGTACCGACCCTGCTCCTCGCGACGCCTGCCCAGGCAGGTCAGTTGAATCCTGACCACTTGAAATTGCACGGTCGGAGGACATCCGAGCGGTCCGCAAACGGTCCGCAGGACAGTCGAAAGCGGCCGTCGGAGGCCAACGCTGGCAAGCGGAGAAACGCCAGCTCAGCGCGCAAACAGCGGGCTTCGCCGCAGGTCAGAGCGGTGCCGGATTGGTTCAGCACCCACTCGGCCTCGACCTTGGACAAGGCCAGGATCGACGTCTGATCTGCTGCCGGGCCGGGCGTCAGGGGGCTGTTGGGTCCTGGAGGGTGCGGCGGAGGCGGGCGGCGGGGGCGGGGCGGTCGGCGGCTGTGAGGAGTTCTATGAGGCGGGAGCCGACGCGGTGGTGGAGGGCCGGGCCGCCCTGGGGGGAGATTGCGTAGAGGTCCATGATCTCGGTGGCCTCGTCGAAGAGGGTGAGGGCTTCGTCGAGGCGCGGGTGGGCCGGGGTGACGCGGACTTCCGCGGCGATGAGCAGGGCGCCCGCGAGGCGGTGGAGGGCCAGGGGGTCCTTCTCGGTCATGCGGCGGCAGACCATGACGCACTCGTCGGCGGTGTCGGTGGCCTCGGCGAAGCGGCCCGCGACCATCAGCGCGCCGAGCAGGACGCCGAGAGCCTCGGCCAAGGTGTGCTGTTCGGCGATCGCCTCGCGGGCGCTGACGCGGCGGAGGATCGCGACGCTCTCGTAGGCCGCGGTCAGGCTCTCCTCCGGGCGTTGGGCGACGAGCAGGCGTACGGCGAGTCCGTTGAGCCCGTCGGCGAGTTCGCGCTCGTAGGCGGCGGGATTGACCCGGGCGAGGTCGCGGTAGAGCTCGACGGCCTGATGGGCCAGCGGGACGCTGTCGGGATCGCCGACACGTTCGAGGGCGGCGGCCAGGTGATAGAGGGCGTTGGCCAGGGACATGGCGTGGGCGGACGGGTCCTTCGCGTGGAGACGGCGGCGCAGGGCGACGCTCTCCTGGCCGTGTGAGACCGCCGACCGCGGACGGTCGATACGCAGATGGCACACGCCGAGGGCGGCCAGGGCGGCGGAGAGGTTCGACTCGTGCTTGCCGGGCTCTTCCGCGGCCAGCCCGCGCAGGAGCGTCACGGACTCCTCCAGGGCAGCCGTCGCGTCGTCCCAGCGCTGCGCGTACGAAAGATCCCGTCCGATACCGAGCAGGCCGCTCGCCAGGTCGGGGCGGTACTGCTCGTCGTACGCGGCCAGCCTGCGCTGTACGGCGACGGCTTCCTCGGTGGCGGCCAGGGCCTCCGCCCGGCGCCCGACCTCGCCCAGGCGGTCCGCGTACGCCTTGAGGGCGAACGCCAGATTGCCTTCGACCACGGGGACGAGCGAGGGATTGGGGACGCCGTCGCGGGCGATGGCCCGGAACTGGGCCAGGACGGCCTCGGATTCGGCCAGCGCCTCCTCCAGCCGACCGGCGTGGTGGAGGCGGACGCCGTGCTCGTGCCGCTCCGCGGCCTGGTCGTTGGGGTTTCTGGCGCGCTCCAGGCGGTGCGGGAGCAGCCGGGTGCTGACGGCGGCGATTCCGGGGTCCAGGTCGGGACTGCGCCGGTTGAACGGCGGGAAGAACATCGCGACGGCTTCGAGGAGTTCGGGGCTGATGTCGTCAAGGGCGGCGAGCGTGGCCAGCGCGGCGCTGCCCCCGATGACGGCGAGCTGAGGGGCCGTGCTGAGCAGCGGGAACAGGTGGAGGGGGCCGACGTGGGGCCAGCGCTGGGCGGCGGCGGTCAGAAAGACGACGGCGCGCGGCGTCCAGCTTCCGGTGACCGCGTCGCTCACCACGTCGGTGCCGCTGAGCATGGCGCTGACGGTGCGCCCGGCCCAGTCCTGGGCCGGGTAGTCGGCCCGGTGGCCGGGAAGGGTCAGAGCCAGGAAGTCCTCGGCGAGCCGGTCCGGGTACAGCGGTTCCAGGACGGTGTCGCGGTCGGTCTCGGCCGGTGGGTAGCAGACCGCGTGATCCGCGAGAATGCGATCGGCGGGCAGCTGGACCGCGAGGTCGCTGATGGCCACCCGCCCCTCCTCCGGGCTGACCGGCCCGGTCAGCGCCGCGGTGAACACGGTGCGGTTCATGAGCGCGGGCGAGGTGCGGAACGCCGGTGCGGACGGGGCGATCTCGTGATCCGGGTCGCCGTACAGCCGCGCCCAGTGCAACTGCTCCCGGTCCAGCAGATAGCTGGACAGGCCCGCGAGGTCGGTGGGCGCGCGCAGCCCGTGGGCGTCGGCGTCCACGGCGACCAGTGCGGCCATGTGCACGGCCAGGGTCAGGCCGAAGGCCGCGTCACCGAGCGGGGCCGGTGCCGCGATGCCGCCGGGGGAGACGCCGTAACGCGCGGCGAAGCTGTCGCGGGCCACGGCGAACATCTCGGACCTCGGGGATGCGGCGGCGCCGTCACCGCCGACCTCGTCGGACAGCGGCGCGAGCCGTTGCAGTGAGGTCCTGGCCTGCTGGTTCGCGAGAGCGGCGCGCACGCTCGGCCAGACCTCGTCGCCACGGGCGATCAGCAGCACCCGGGCGCCGCGCCCGCTGTCGCGGTGCACCAGCGCGTTGCCGAACAGCCACACGAGATGGGTCAGCGGCCAGCGGTCGGCGTAGTCGACGATCAGCAGCACACCCGCGTCGCCCCGGTCACGGAGGTCCTGACTGCCAGGAGGCGGCAGCACGCTCCCCGGTCCGTGGGTGGCGGTGACGACCTGCCAGCCCTCGGCCAGCGACTCCTGCGCGAAGCGGTCGGCGAGACGGGTCTTGCCCTGTCCGCCCGGCGCGCACAGCCACTGCACGGCGAGCGGACCGCCGCCGTCGCGCCAGCGCCGTAACGAGGTCAACTCGGCAGTGCGGCCGGTGAACTCCACGACCCGGAAACGCGCGTTGAGCATCCGGCTCGGCACATTCAGCAGAAAGCCGTCGTCCGGCAGGACCGGCGGCTGCCAGCGTTGCAGCAGGTAGACCGGGACGCCGTCGCCGAACACGTGGATGTCCGCGCCCACGACCCCGTAGGCGAAACCGCTCTCGGCGCGTACGGACTGGCTCACGCTCCCACCTCCCCACCGTGCGGTGTCCGGCGCTCCACATTCCGCTGGCCGAGATCCGACACGGTGCCCTCCCCGTTGTCCGACGATCCGATCGCCGGTCGCTGGAAAAGCGTACGCAGCGCCGCCCCCCGGACGCAGGGGATCCGCTCACCGGGCGGGCGCTCGGACCGGCGCTCGGACCGGCGCGTTCGCCCGGAGCACGGGGGCGTCGGTGGAGGGGGCTCCACCCAGGGGTGGAGAGGGAGATTCAACCCCCGGTTTGATCCGCTGAGCTGGGGGTTTCCGTAGATTCTGAGATGTCGGCGAACCCGTCGGCCTCGTGGGAGTCGCTTTACGGAGGCGTCCGTCATGTCCGGTCTGATCGATGCGCTGGTGATCGTGGCGGTCATCGGTGTGGTGGTCACCCGCCAGCTACGGCCGAGGAAGGTCACGGGCGGCCGGCGGTGGTGGCTGATACCGGCGGTGCTGGTGTTCATGGCGCTGCGGCAGCACGGGCTGATCGACCCGGAGCACCGGCAGACCGCGGTCGCGCTGCTGGCCGTGGAGTTGGTGGTCGCTGTGGTGATGGGGTTGGCATGGGCGTGGACCACGCGGTTGTGGACCGAGAAGGACGGGACGGTCTGGGCGCAGGGAGGGAAGGTCACCGTCGCGGTCTGGGCGGCGGGGGTCGCGGTGCGGATCGGGCTGTACGGGGTGGGTACGGCGATGGGGGTCCACCAGGACAGCGGCTCGTTCCTGATAGCGCTGGCGGCCACGCTGCTGATACGCACCGGGGTGCTCGCCTGGCGGGCCCAGAGCGTGGCGCCGTCGTACCGTACGGCCTCATGAGCGGTTGGACGTCCTGGCCTTCGAAGGAGGCGCTGTCCCGGGAGAACCGGTCGTCCGCGCGGCGGGCGTTCGGCCGGGGAGTGCGGCTGCTCTTCGCCGCCGCGGCGCTCTGGGGGATCCTGGCCCGCACGGACCTCAACGGGTGGCTGACCGCGGTATCCGTGCTGGGGCTGGCGGCGGCGGCCGTCGTGGTGTGGGCGTTCTTCCGGTTCACGCTCGAGCACCGGACGGCGCCGTCCATCGCACTGATCGCACTGATGCTGGGCGCCGCCTTCGGGCTGCACGCGTTGGGCGCCGATGTGCCCGCGACGCTGCTGTGGTGCGGCTGCGCGGTGCTCGGGATGGTGCGGTTGCCGTTGGCCGCGGCGGCGCCCCTCTCCGGTACGGCGCTGGCCGCCTACGCACTGGTCGGCGACTCCGGTGGCTGGCTGGTCACGTCGCTGACGGTGGCCGGGCTGGGGCTGATCGGGTACGTCGTGCGGCTGGACGCCGAGGCGCGGGGGAACACGCAGCGGCTGCTGGTTCAGGAGCGGGCGGCGCGGGCGGCGGAGGACGAGTCGGCGGCGTTGGCGGAGCGGGCCCGGATCGCGCGGGAGATCCACGATGTGCTGGCGCACAGCCTGTCGGCGCAGACGGTGCACCTGGAGGCGACGCGGCTGCTGATCGAGCGGGGCGTCGAGCGGGACGTGGTGCTGGGTCGGGTGATCGCGGCCCGGCAGATGGCGCGGGAGGGGCTGGCCGAGACGCGGCAGGCGCTGTCGGCGCTGCGCGGGGAGATGGCACCGGTGGAGGACTTCCTGCGGGAGCTGGTCGCCTCGGAGGGAGCGGATCTGGAGGTGGAAGGGGAAGCGCGGTACCTGCCCGCGGAGGCGGGGTTGGCGGTGCGGCGGGTGGCACAGGAGGCGATGACGAATGTGCGCAAGCACGCGCCGGGGGCGAAGGTCGCGCTGCGGCTGGAGTACCGGAGTGAGGAGGTGGAGTTGGAGTTCCGGGACTTCGGGAGCAGGACGCCTGTGGATAACTCTTTGAGGGTATCCGGATCGGGCTACGGTCTTCTGGGGATGCGGGAGCGCGCGGAGCTGCTGGGCGGCGCGCTCGACGCCGGACCGGCCGAGGAGGGCTTCGTGGTGCGCTTGCGGGTGCCCGCGTGACGCGGGTGGTGGTCGCGGACGACCAGACGGTGGTGCGTGAGGGAATTGTGATGCTGCTGGGGCTGCTGCCCGACATCGAGGTGGTGGGAGCGGCGGCCGACGGGGAGGAGGCGGTACGGCTGGTGGGGGAACACCGGCCGGAGGTGGTGCTGATGGACCTGCGGATGCCGCGCTGCGACGGGGTGGAGGCCACGCGGCGGATCAGGTCGCGGTATCCGGGGACGCACGTGGTGGTGCTGACGACGTTCGCGGACGACGGCTCGCTCTTTCCCGCGCTGCGGGCGGGGGCGCGGGGATATCTGACCAAGGACGCGGGAGGGGAGGAGATTGCGCGGGCCATCGCGGAGGTGACGGCCGGGCGGGCGGGTCTGTCGCCCGCGGTGCAGGGCAGGATGCTGGACGCGCTGACCGGGGCGGGCCCCGAGCGGCGGCCGGAGGGACGGGGGAGCGGACCGGGCGGATCGGGCGTGGCGGGAGAGCCAGGCCAAGGGGCACCAGGGCGGGGGGAGTTGCCGGACGGGCTGACGGCCCGGGAAGCGGAAGTGCTGGCCCTGGTGGCTGAGGGACTGTCCAACACCGAGATCGCCGCGCGGCTGCACGTGAGCATGGCGACGGTGAAGACCCACATCAACAACCTGTTCGCCAAAACCGGGGCGCGGGACCGTGCACAGGCGGTCGGATATGCCTACCGGCACGGCATCACCTGATGGGGTGAAGATTTCTACTTGTTCGTTCTGGATCTTCCCGCTCTGTCCATGATTGGGCACATCGGCCGATCGGCCGATGGAACGAGGAGTGTTCGGTGGACAAGCACGACGGGGGCGACCCCGGGGCGCTGCGGGTGAACGACCCGTGGCAGGACGCGGCGGAAGCCGGTCTCTGGTTCCCGGATCAGACGGCCCCCGACCCCGCGCCGGGGCGGACCCGGCCCGAGGGCACACCGCAGGCGGGCCAGGACGGACGGCCGGTGGACCGGTCGGCGGTGTATCTGGAGGTGCAGGGCAGCGCGGCGTTCCAGGAGGTGCGCGACCGGTACCGGAGCTTTACCTTCCCGGTGGTGGCGGGCTTCCTGGCCTGGTACCTGCTGTACGTGGTGGCGGCCACCACGGCGCCGGGCCTGATGGGACACCAGGTCGCGGGTGACGTGAATGTGGCGATGGTCGCGGGGCTGGCGCAGTTCGCCACGACGTTCCTGCTGACGTGGGCCTACGCCCGGCACGCGCGGCTGCGCAGGGACCGGGCGGCGCTCGATCTGCGCTGGACGCTGGCGACCAGGACCGGGCAGGAGCGGGTGCGTTGAACAGCGGTCGGTTCAGTGGCGGGTATCTGGCGGATTCGGCCGGGGAGCATCAGGGCCTCGCGATCGTGCTGTTCACGATCTTCGTGTCGGTGACGCTGGCGATCACGGCGTGGGCGGGACGGCGGCGGAGCTCGTCGGTGGAGTTCTTCGCCGGGGGACGGCTGTTCACCCCGATGGAGAACGGCCTGGCCATCGCGGGCGACTACATGTCGGCGGCGTCCTTCCTCGGCATCTCCGGGCTCATCGCGCTTTTCGGGTACGACGGCCTGCTGTACTCGGTCGGGTTCTTCGTCGCGTGGCTCGTGGTCCTCATGCTGGTCGCCGAGTTGGTGCGCAACTGCGGGCGGTACACGCTCGCGGATGTGCTCTCCGCGCGGATGAGACAGCGGCCGGTGCGGATCGCGGCGGGCACGTCGTCCGTGGTGGTGTCGATCCTGTACCTGGTGGCGCAGATGGTCGGCGCCGGGAGCCTGGTCGGGCTGCTGCTCGGCGGGCACGGCGCGGCGCGCACCTGGACGGTGGTCGGGGTCGGCGCGCTGATGGTGTTCTACGTGTCCTTCGGCGGGATGCGGGCGACGACGTGGATCCAGATCGTCAAGACGGTGCTGCTGATCGGCGGCACGGTGACGCTCACCGTGATGGTCCTGGTCCGCTTCCACGGCAATCCGGGGAGTCTGCTGCACGCCGCCGCGGCGGGCAGCGGGCACGGCAACGCCTTCCTGGCTCCCGGGCTGAAGTACGGCGGGAGTTGGGCGTCGAAGCTGGACTTCATCAGCCTCGGCCTGGCGCTGGTGCTCGGGACGGCGGGCCTGCCGCACATCCTGTCCCGCTTCTACACGGTGCCCACGGCACGCTCCGCGCGGCGGTCGGTGGTCTGGGCGATCGGGCTGATCGGCGCCTTCTACCTGATGACGATCGTGCTCGGTTTCGGAGCGGCGGCGGTCGTCGGCACCGACACCGTCCGCTCGTCCAACGCCGCGGGCAACACCGCGGTGCCGCTGCTCGCCGAGATCCTGGGCGGCGGGGAGGGGACGACAGGGGGCACCGTGCTGTTCGCGGTGGTCGGCGCGGTGGCCTTCGCGACGATCCTGGCCGTGGTCGCGGGCATCACCCTGGCGTCGTCGGCCTCCGTGGCCCACGACCTCTACGCCACGCTGCGCCGCCGCCCCGTCGCGGAAACGCAGGCACGGCAGAACAGGCGCGCCAAGCGCGAGGCCGCGGCCCCCGGCACCGCGCGGGTTACCGCCGACGCGGTGGAGGAAGGGGCGATGGAGGAGGACGAGGTGCGGGTGGCCAGGTTCGCTGCCGTCGGGATCGGCGCGGTCGCGATCGGGCTCAGCCTCTTCGCGCAGGACCAGAACATCGCCTTCCTGGTCGGCCTCGCCTTCGCCGTCGCCGCGTCCGCCAATCTGCCCGCCCTGCTCTACTCCCTGTTCTGGCACCGGTTCACCACCCGCGGCGCGGTCTGGTCGATCTACGGCGGCCTCGTACCGGCCCTGCTCCTGGTGGTGTTCTCGCCCGTCATCTCCGGCAGGCCTGACGCGCTCTTCCCCGGCGTCGACTTCCATCTCTTCCCGCTGGAGAACCCGGGCCTGATCTCCATCCCGCTCGGCTTCCTCGCGGGCTGGCTCGGCACCCTGCTGTCGCCGGAGGAGGCGGACGCGGGCAAGTACGCGGAGACGGAGGTGCGTTCGCTCACCGGCGCCGGGGCCGCGTAACGGCGGTTCAGCCGGTGGCGGCCCAGGCGTAGCGGTGTTCGGGACGGCCCGTGTCGCCGTATTTGAGGGTGAGGCTCAACCGCCCCGCCTGCTCCAGGTACTTCAGGTAGCGCTGGGCGGTGGAGCGGCTGAGCCCGGCGCGTTCGGCGACCTCGTGGGCGGACAGCGGGCGGCCCGCCTCGTGCAGGACGCGGCGGATCAGGTCGGCGGTCGGCGCGGAGTGCCCCTTGGGCAGTTCGGCCGAGGACGCGCCCGCCGTACGCAGGGCGCCGAAGATCCGGTCGACCTGCTCCTGCCCGGCCTCGCCGCGCCCGCCCACCCCCTCCAGGGTGCGGCGCAGCGCCGCGTAACCGTCCAGCTTGGCCCGCAGACCCGCGAAGCTGAACGGCTTCACCAGGTACTGCAACGCGCCGAGCCGCATCGCCGCCTGCACGGTGGCGACATCACGCGCCGCCGTCACCATGATCACGTCCGCGTGGTGCCCGTGCTGCCGCATCCGGCGGACCAGCGTCAGACCCGTCTCGTCCGGCAGATAGTGGTCGAGCAGCACCAGGTCGATCCGGGTGCGCTCCAGCACCGACAGCGCGTGCGCCGCGGTGTGGGCCCGCCCGGCCACCCGGAAGCCCGGCACCTTGCCCACATAGGCCGAGTTGATCTCCGCCACCCGGAAGTCGTCGTCCACCACCAGTACGTCGATCATCGCGCCGCCTCCCCAGCCGCAGAAAGCACTCCTCCGGCCAGCACTCCTTCGGCCAGCGCCTCGGGCAGCACCACCGTGAACACCGCGCCACCGCCCGCCCGCGCCGTCACCCGCGCCAGACCCCCGTACCGCTCGGCGAGCCTGCGCACCAGCGCGAGGCCCAGGCCGCGCCCCCGGTGCGGCGGACGTTCCTTCGTCGACCAGCCCTCGGTGAAGATCAGTTCGCGCGCTTCCGGCGGCACTCCCGGCCCCGTGTCCGACACCCGCAGCAGCAGGGTCGTGTCGTCCTCGGCGCGCAACTCGACCTCCACGAAAGGCGCGGCGGACATCGCCGGGGACACGCGGTGCCCGGCGGCGGCGTCCAGCGCGTTGTCGATGAGATTGCCCAGCACCGTCACCAGATCGCGCGGGTCCACCACCCGGTCGGGCAGCAGCGTGCTCTGCGCGACCCGCAGCGACACCCCGCGCTCCGCCGCGATGGCGGCCTTGCCGACCAGCAGCGCGGACACCAGCGGATCGTGCACCCGGTCCGCGATCACCTCGGCCGACGCCCGATGGGTGTCGGCGACCTCCGCGACATAGCCCACCGCCTCCTCGTGCAGACCCAGTTCCAGGAGCCCCAGCACGGTGTGCAGCCGGTTGGCGTGCTCGTGGTCCTGTGCGCGCAGCGCGTCCAGCAGCCCGTGGGTGGAGTCCAGCTCGCGGCCGAGCAGCTCCAGTTCCGTACGGTCCCGCAGCGTCACCACGGCCCCGCCGTCACCGGTCGGCATCCGGTTGGCGACCAGTACCCGGCCGCCGCTGACCGTCAGCAGATCCGCGCCCTCGACCCGCCCCGCCAGCACGTCCGTCGTACGGCCAGGCGGCAGCAGCTCGTCCAGCAGCCGCCCGGTGGCCGCGCCGTCACCGGCGCCGTCGAGACCGAGCAGCCGCTGCGCCTCGTCGTTGACCAGCCGCACCCGCCCCTGCCGGTCCAGTGCGACGACGCCCTCTCGGACGCCGTGCAGCATCGCCTCCCGCTCGTCGAGCAGCGCCGATATGTCGGCGAAGGCCAGCCCGTGCGTCGCCCGCTGCAACCGCCGCGAACCCCACACCGCCGCCAGCACGCCCATGCCCAGCGCCGCGCCCGCGTACATCAGCAGACCCGGCACCAGGCCGATCGCCCGGTTGAGGATGCCGTCGTACCTGATGCCCACCGACACCGCGCCCACGATCCGGTGGGAGGAGTCGTACAGCGGCACCTTGCCGCGGGTGCTGCGCCCCAGCGTGCCGCGGTCGATCTGCATGATCTCGTCACCGGCCAGCGCCACGCTGGGATCGGTCGAGACGGGTTCGCCGATCCGCTCGGGGTCGGTGTGCGACCACCGGATGCCGTGAGTGTCCATCACCACGATGTAGAGGGCCTTCGTGGCGATCCTGACCCGTTCCGCCTCCGCCTGCACCGGGCCGTCCGGCGTCGGCCGGGACGAGACCACGGCCCGCGCGACCTCGGGATCGACGGCCACGGTCTCCGCGATGGCCAGCGCCCTGTGCATCGCCTCTTCGTCGAGCTGGTGGCTGAGCGGCGCCAGGAAGAGCCCGGTGGCGAGCGCCGTGACGCCCGCCGTGATCGCCAGTTGCACCAACAGGACCTGCGCCGAGACACGGCGCGGCCATCCGATCCGCATCGTGGGGCTCCTCCGCATTCCAACCGGTCCGCCGACAGTCGCGGCGGCCGACCCGCGTCCCCACCACACGCGTACGTCGACAGCCCTGTCGTCAACGCAAGGTAAACCCCGCAGAGCCGGATGGGCAGACTCCGTTTCGCTTTCGTTGTGCGCGGGCGAGCAAAACGAGCAGAAGACCGGCTTGCGCGCAGAAGGCTCCTTGCGCCCACAAGACTGCCGCCGCCGCGGTGGTCGCTCCTAGCCTCCACCGCCATGAGCAGCGAAACGAGCCCCGCCATCGAGCTGCGGGGGGCGAGCAAGGCGTTCAGGACCCCGTCCGGCGCCCTGCACACCGCCGTGAGAGACCTGGACCTGACCGTGGAACGCGGTGAGTTCGTCGCGGTCGTCGGACCGACCGGCTGCGGCAAATCGACGACGCTGACCCTGGTCAGCGGCCTGGAGGAGCCCACGGAAGGCGAGGTGCTGGTCTCGGGAGAGGCCGTGAACGGCATCAACCCCGGCGTCGGCTTCGTCTTCCAGCAGGACGCCGTCTTCCCCTGGCGGACCGTGCTGTCCAACGTCATGGCCGGGCCGCGCTTCCGCGGTGTCGGCAAGGCCGAGGCCAAGGAGCGGGCCCGCGACTGGCTGGCCCGCGTGGGCCTGACCGCCTTCGAGGACCGCTATCCGCACCAGCTCTCCGGCGGCCAGCGCAAGCGCGTCGCGCTCGCCGCGACCTTCGTCAACGACCCCGACATCCTGCTGATGGACGAGCCGTTCTCCGCGCTCGACGTGCAGACCAGGGCCCTGATGTCCGACGAACTCCTGGAGCTGTGGTCCGGTACGGGGTCCTCGGTGGTGTTCGTCACCCACGACCTGGAGGAGTCCATCGCACTGGCCGACAAGGTCGTCGTGATGACCGCGGGGCCCGCCACCGTCAAGGAGGTCTTCACGATCGACCTGCCGCGGCCCCGCAAGGTCGAGGAGGTCAGGCTCCAGCCGCGCTTCGTGGAGATCTACCGCGAGATCTGGTCGTCGCTGGGCGAAGAGGTCCGCATCACCCGCGAGAGGAGCGTCGGACATGCCGCCTGAGTCCGCAGCCCCGGCCACCCCCCGGACCGGGGCCACCCCCGAGGACGCCGTCCCGGCCGAGCCCGGCGTCGGCACCCAGCGCACCAAGGCCCGCGCCCGCGCCGTCCGCAACCGCACCCTCCTGGTGTACTCCAGCCGCCTCGCCGTCCTCGTCCTCGTGCTCGGCCTGTGGGAGTGGTCGGCCCGCACCGGGGTCATCGACCCGTTCAACTTCTCCATGCCGTCCAAGATCTGGGACCAGATCCGCCAGTGGACGATGCACGGCACACCGCAGGGCCCCCTGGGCGAGCAGATCTGGTACACGCTCTACGAGGCGCTGTACGGCTGGGTCATCGGCGTCGCCGGCGGTGTGGTGCTGGGCATCGCGCTCGGCCGGAT
Source organism: Streptomyces sp. NPDC008139 (assembly GCF_042957025.1). NCBI lineage: Bacteria > Bacillati > Actinomycetota > Actinomycetes > Kitasatosporales > Streptomycetaceae > Streptomyces > Streptomyces sp. NPDC008139. Next base: position 512,266 of record NZ_JBIBHM010000004.1, on the reverse strand, counting down.
CCCCTTCCTCTCGGACGTCTTCGGCCCGTACGTGAAGGTGCTCAACGCGATGCCGCGCATCGTGCTGGCGCCGATCTTCCTCATCTGGTTCGGCCTCGGCCCGGCCTCCAAGGTGGCCTCCGCCGTCGTCCTGGTCTTCTTCCCGGTGTTCTTCAACGCCTTCCAGGGCGCCCGCGAGGTCGACCGCAATCTGGTCGCCAACGCCCGCGTCCTCGGCGCGAGCAACCGCCGCGTCACCCTCCAGGTGGTGATCCCGGCCGCCACGTCGTGGATCTTCACCAGCCTCCACGTCAGCTTCGGCTTCGCGCTGATCGGCGCGATCGTCGGCGAGTACATCGGCGCGACCAAGGGCATCGGCCTGCTGGTCTCCGCCTCGCAGGGCACCTTCAACGCCGCCGGGGTCTACGCGGCCATGGTGATTCTCGCCGTCGTCGCCCTCATCGCCGAAGGCCTGCTGACCTACCTGGAGAAGCGGCTCTTCCGCTGGAAGCCCGCCCAGCCCGGCGCCGAACGCTGAGCCGCGGTCGCCCTCCCCGAAATCCCGCGCCCCCGCGCGCGCCCACCCTCCGCTCTCACAAGGACGTGACCATGCGCCAGTACGCCAAGCTCCCGGCATTCGCCCTCGCCGGAGCCCTCGCCCTCACCACACTCACCGCCTGTGCCAACGACGCCGCGTCCGGTTCCGGCTCCGGCTCGGATTCCACCGGGGACGCGGGCTCCACGGCCACGGCGGCCAAGAACGCCGAGAAGGTCAAGATCATGGTCGGCGGCCTGGACAAGGTCATCTACATGCCCGCCATGCTCACCCAGAGACTCGGCTTCTTCCAGGCCGAGGGCCTCGACGTGACGCTGCTGAGCGAACCGGCCGGTGTGCAGGCCACCACGGCGCTGGTCTCCGGCGACGTGCAGGGCGCCGTCGGCTTCTACGACCACACCCTCGACCTCCAGACCAAGAACAAGATGATCGAGTCGGTCGTGCAGTTCGCACAGGCGCCGGGCGAGGTCGAGGTGGTCTCCACCAAGGCCGCGGGCGACATCACCTCGGCCAAGGACTTCAAGGGCAAGAAGCTCGGCGTGACCGGCCTCGGCTCGTCCACCGACTTCCTCACCAAGTACCTCGCGGTGCACAACGGCCTCAAGGTCAGCGACTTCACGCCCGTCACCGTCGGCGCGGGCCAGACCTTCATCGCCGCCCTCCAACAGGGCTCCATCCAGGCCGGTATGACCACCGACCCGACGGTCGCGCAGATCCTCGACAAGGGCATCGGCAAGGTGCTGTACGACATGCGCACGCCCGAGGGCTCGCGGGAGGCGCTCGGCGGCCTCTACCCGTCCTCCAGCCTCTACATGAACACCGACTGGGTGAACGGCCACAAGGAGACCGTGCAGAAGCTGGCCAACGCCTTCGTGAAGACCCTCAAGTGGATGTCCACGCACACCCCCGAGGAGATCGCCGCGAAGATGCCCTCCGACTACGCGCAGGGCGGCGCCAAGCTGTACGCCGACTCCATCAAGGCCACGCTTCCGATGTTCACCACCGACGGCGTGATGCCCCCCGACGGCCCGGCCACCGTGGAGGCGGTCCTGAAGTCCTTCAACCCGAACCTCAAGGGCAAGAAGGTCGACCTGGAGAAGACCTACACCACGGAGTTCGTCAAGAACGTCAAGTAACGCCTGCTCACGCAGCGCCCTACAGCCCGCGGCCCCCGGCCACCCGCTCGATCCCCGTGACCTCCATCCGGGCGGGTGCGCCGAGGGCCGCGCCGCAGCTCTCCGGGCGCGGCGGCAGCGACGCGACCTGCGCCACCGTCACCTCCCAGACCCGCCCGTCGACGTGCGCCACCCGCACCGCCCAGGTGCCGTCGCCCGAAGGCGCCGGGTCCGTACGCTCCACGGCCTCCACGACCACGGCCGCCGTACGGTCCTCACCGGTCAGCTCCCGTACGGCCAGATCCGCCGCCTGTCCGGGACGGTCCCACGCCGACCGGCCCCGGCAGCCGTCCAGCACCATCCGCCCGGAGCGCGCCGCCTCCAGTACGTCCTTCGCGTGGTGCGCGTCCACCCGGCCGTACGTGTAGCCGTAGGGCAGGACGAGCATGGTCGGCGCGAAACGGTGTCCGCCGAGGTGGGTGACCTCCCAGACCTCGCTGCCGCCCGAGGCGGTCAGCTCCGCGGCGAGCGGCCGGCCGCGCACCGCGCAGCAGCGGTCCCGCTTGCCGTTGGTGCACACCAGGGCGAGGGGCGCGCCGTCGTACGCGTCGCCGAATCCGTTGTGCGCCCCCGCGCCCAGCGCGGTGAAGTCCAGCGCGGTCAGCTCCGCCGGGTCGGTGACCTCGGCGGTACGGACCCAGGAGGCGCCCGGCGCGGTGTGCGCGAGGTAGACCCGGTGCCGACGCGGAAGGTGCAGGTCGGCGTGTCTGCCGGGGCGGCGGATCAGGGCGACGCGGGTGCCCGCGCCGTCGGCGAGCCGCTCCAGTTCGCGGCCGGTCGCCGGGTCCAGCCGGCTCGCCCCCAGCGCCTTGGCCCCCCACGGGCCCGGCTGCTCGATCAGCAGCCACGTCCGTGCGGTGGCCGCGGTGGCGGCCACCGGTTCGGCGAGGGACGCCGAGGCGCTGGTGCAGGTGCTCACCCGGCTGAGCCTATTGCCTCCCGGCGGCCCCCGATTCCCGGGGCGCGGCGGCCCCCGATTCCCGCGCCCGTATCCAGCGACCTGTACGACGGCCTGTACGACCGGCCGCGCGACACCCTGTACGACAAGCCGCGCGCGCCCGTACGACCGGCCCGCGTACGGCTCGGCGCTACACCGGTCCCGCCACCACCGCGACCGGCTTGACCAGCGGCACACCCGAGCCGTCGCGGCGCGGGTCCTTCGGCGGCAGCTCGGCGGGCGTGCCGGTGGGCGTGGCGGCGCGGGCGGGCGCGGGACCCGCCCAGGCCAGCGCGAGACCGACCTCGCCGCGCAGGAACCGCTGGCAGCGCACACCGCCGGTGGCGCGCCCCTTGCGCGGATACTGCTCGAACGGTGTCAGCTTCGCGGTGCCCTCGGTCGTGTCGTCCAGCGTGCCCTCGGCGCGCGCGACGGTGAACACCACCGCGTCCACGGCGGGATCGACGGCGGTGAAGGAGATCACCTTGGCGCCGTCGGCGAGCTTGACGCCCGCCATGCCGCCCGCGGGCCGCCCCTGCGGGCGTACCTGCGCGGCCGGATACCGCAGCAGTTGCGCGTCGTCGGTGATGAAGACCAGGTCCTCCTCGCCGGTGCGCAGCTCCATCGCGCCGACCACCCGGTCACCGTCCTTGAGGCCGATGACCTCCAAGTCGTCCTTGTTCGACGGGTAGTCGGGAACGACGCGCTTGACGACGCCCTGTTCGGTGCCGAGCGCGAGGCCGGGCGAGGACTCGTCGAGCGTGGTCAGGCACAGCACCCGCTCGCCGTCCTCCAGGGTGAGGAACTCCGACAGCGCGGCGCCGCCCGCCAGCGACGGCGCGCCCGCCGTGTCCGGCAGCATCGGCAGGTCGATCACGGTCAGCCGCAGCAGCCGCCCGGTGGACGTCACCGCGCCGATGTCGGCGCGCGCCGTGGTCGGCACCGCCGAGACGATCACATCGTGCTTGGCGCGCTTGGCACCGCCGTCGCTGAAGTCCTCGCCGTTGGTCGTACGGGCCAGCAGCCCGGTCGAGGAGAGCAGCACACGGCACGGGTCGTCGGCCACTTCGAGCGGCACCGAGGACAGCGGCGCGCCCGCCGACTCCAGCAGGACCGTACGGCGCTCGGTGCCGTACTGCTTGGCGACCGCGGCCAGTTCGGCCGAGACCAGCTTGCGCAGCTCCGCGTCCGAGTCGAGGATCCGGGTCAGCTCCGCGATCTCCGCGTTCAGCCGGTCGCGCTCGGACTCCAGCTCGATCCGGTCGAAGCGGGTGAGGCGGCGCAGCGGGGTGTCCAGGATGTACTGCGTCTGGATCTCGGAGAGCCCGAAGCGCTCCATCAGGCTTTCCTTGGCCGCCGACGAGTTGTCGCTGGCCCGGATGATCGCGATGACCTCGTCGATGTCGATGAGGGCCACCAGCAGACCGTCCACCAGGTGCAGCCGGTCGCGGCGCTTGGTGCGGCGGAATTCGCTGCGGCGGCGGACGACCTCGAAGCGGTGGTCGACGTACACCTGGAGCAGTTCGCGCAGGCCCAGGGTGAGCGGCTGCCCGTCCACCAGGCACACGTTGTTGATGCCGAAGGAGTCCTCCATCGGCGTCAGCTTGTAGAGCTGCTCCAGGACGGCCTCGGGGTTGAAGCCGTTCTTGATCTCGATGACCAGCCGCAGGCCGTGCTCGCGGTCGGTGAGGTCCTTGACGTCCGCGATGCCCTGGAGCTTCTTCGCGTTGACCATGTCCTTGATCTTCGCGATCACCTTCTCCGGGCCGACCGTGAAGGGCAGTTCGGTGACGACCAGGCCCTTGCGGCGCGGCGTCACGTCGTCCACCGCGACCGTCGCGCGGATCTTGAAGGTGCCCCGGCCCGACTCGTACGCGTCCCGGATGCCGGTCAGTCCGATGATCCGGCCGCCGGTCGGCAGGTCGGGGCCCGGCACGAAGCGCATCAGTGTGTCGAGGTCGGCGTTCGGGTGCTTGATGAGGTGGCGCGCGGCGGCGATGACCTCGCCCAGATTGTGCGGCGGCATGTTGGTGGCCATGCCGACGGCGATCCCGGAGGCGCCGTTGACCAGCAGGTTGGGGTACGCGGACGGCAGGACCGCGGGCTCCTGCTCCTGGCCGTCGTAGTTGGGGGCGAAGTCGACGGTGTCCTCGTCGATCGACTCCACCATGAGCTGGGCCGGGCCGGACATCCGGGCCTCGGTGTAACGCATCGCCGCGGGCAGGTCGTCCAGCGAGCCGAAGTTGCCGTGTCCGTCGACCAGCGGGAGCCGCTGCGAGAACGGCTGGGCCATCCGCACCATGGCGTCGTAGATCGACGCGTCCCCGTGCGGGTGAAGCTTGCCCATCACCTCGCCGACCACGCGGGCACACTTGACGAAGCCGCGGTCGGGCCGCAGCCCCATCTCGTTCATCTGGTAGACGATGCGGCGGTGTACCGGCTTCATCCCGTCACGGGCGTCGGGAAGCGCCCGGGAGTAGATCACCGAGTAGGCGTACTCGAGGTAGGAGGCCTGCATCTCGTCCACGACGTCGATGTCGAGGATGCGCTCCTCGAAATCGTCGGGCGGCGGGGTCTTCGCGGTGCGGCGGGCCATCTCGGCGGCTGCTCCTTCATCTGGACGGGCGGACAGGCGATCGGTCGGGCGGTCGGGCGGTGGCCGGTCGGACGATCGGACGGGCGATCAGTCGAGCGGTCGGACGGGCACAAGGCTCGGGTGGGACGCCGACCATTGTGGACCGCACTACCGACATCGCGGACCACCACCCGGTACGAGCGTGCCGTGGACGGCACGTTCACCCACGACGCGGCGGGCAAGTTCACCCACGGCGTGACCGGGAACTTCGCGGACGGTCGGCTCCCTTGCCTAGAGTGGCAGCACTCTACGCAGTCACGCAGCAGCGACCGGAAGGACAGCTTGCCCATGGGTCACACGGCCACGCCGGAGGCACACTCCAGCGGCCTGACAGCCACCGAGCACCGCCTGGCGAACGGCCTGCGGGTGGTGCTCTCCGAGGACCACCTCACTCCGGTCGCGGCCGTCTGCCTCTGGTACGACGTCGGTTCCCGCCACGAGGTCAAGGGACGTACCGGCCTCGCCCACCTCTTCGAGCACCTGATGTTCCAGGGCTCCGCCAGCGTCAAGGGCAACGGGCACTTCGAACTGGTGCAGGGCGCGGGCGGCTCGCTGAACGGCACCACCAGCTTCGAGCGCACCAACTACTTCGAGACCATGCCCGCCCACCAGGTCGAACTGGCCCTGTGGCTGGAGGCCGACCGGATGGGCAGCCTGCTCACCGCGCTCGACCTGGAGAGCCTGGACAACCAGCGCGACGTGGTGAAGAACGAGCGCCGCCAGCGGTACGACAACGTCCCCTACGGCACGGCCTTCGAGCGGCTGACCGCGCTGGCCTACCCCGAGGGGCACCCGTACCACCACACGCCGATCGGCTCGATGGCCGACCTGGACGCGGCGTCGCTGGAGGACGCGCAGGCGTTCTTCCGTACGTACTACGCGCCCGGCAACGCGGTGCTGGCCGTGGTCGGCGACATCGACCCCGAGCAGACGCTGGCGTGGGTCGAGAAGTACTTCGGCAGTATCCCGGCCCACGACGGCAAGCCCGCACCGCGCGACGGCTCGCTGCCCGAGGTGATGGGCGGCCAGCTCCGCGAGGTGATCGAGGAGGACGTGCCCTCGCGCGCGCTGATGGCGGCCTACCGGCTGCCGGAGGACGGCACCACCGACGGCGACGCGGCCGACCTGGCGCTGACCATGCTCGGCGGCGGCGAGTCGTCCCGGCTGCACAACCGGCTGGTACGGCGCGACCGCAGCGCCGTCGCCGCGGGCTTCGGCCTGCTGCGCCTCGCGGGCGCGCCGTCGCTCGGCTGGCTGGACATCAAGGCGTCCAGCGGGGTCGAACTGAGCACCATCGAGGCCGCGGTGGACGAGGAACTGGCCCGCTTCGCCCAGGAGGGCCCCAGCCCCGAGGAGATGGAGCGCGCCCAGGCGCAGATCGAGCGCGAGTGGCTCGACCGGCTCGCCACCGTGGGCGGCCGGGCCGATGAACTGTGCCGTTACGCGGTGCTGTTCGGCGACCCGCAGCTCGCCCTCACCGCCGTCCAGCGGGTGCTGGCCGTCACCCCCGAGCAGGTGCGGGCCGTGGCCGCCGCGCGGCTGCGCCCCGACAACCGCGCGGTCCTCGTCTACGAGCCCACCGGCGGCGACGCGGCGGACGACGCCACCGACGAAGCGACCGACGAAGCCACCGAGCAGGAGGGCGAACTGTGAGCGAGACCGCGGCCGTCATGACGTTCCACCCGCAGCCGCAGGCCGGGGAGCCCCGGCCGTGGGCGTTCCCCGCCCCCGACCGCGGCACCCTGGGCAACGGTCTGACGGTGCTGACCAGCCACCGCCCGGGACAGCAGGTCGTCGCCGTCGAGGTGCTGCTCGACGCGCCGCTGGACGCCGAGCCCGAGGGCCTGGACGGCGTCGGCACCATCATGGCCAGGGCGCTGTCGGAGGGCACCGAGCAGCACACCGCCGAGGAGTTCGCGGCCGAACTGGAGCGCTGCGGCGCCACGCTGGACGCGCACGCCGACCACCCCGGTGTGCGGGTCTCCCTCGAAGTGCCCGCCTCCCGACTCGACAAGGCGCTCGCCCTGCTCGCGGAGGCGCTGCTGACCCCGGCCTTTCCCGAGGACGAGATCAAGCGGCTGGTCGCCAACCGGCTCGACGAGATCCCGCACGAGCTGGCCAATCCCGCCCGCAGGGCCGCGATGGCGCTGTCCAAGGAGCTGTTCGCACCGGAGCTGCGCTGCTCCCGGCCGCGCCAGGGCACCGAGGAGACCGTCCGCAGGATCGACGCGGCGGCCGTACGCGCCTTTTACCGGGCCCATGTCCGCCCGTCCACCGCGACCGCCGTGGTGGTCGGCGACCTCACCGGCATCGACCTGCCGCGGCTGCTCGACGACACCCTCGGCGGCTGGAGCGGCTCGGCCGCCAAGCCCCGCCCGCGCCCGGCGATCACCTCGGACGACACCGCGCGCGTGGTCATCGTGGACCGGCCGGGCGCGGTGCAGACCCAGCTCCTCATCGGCCGTACCGGCGCCGACCGGCACGACCCGGTGTGGGCGGCCCGTGTGATCGGCACCTACTGCCTGGGCGGCACCCTGACCTCCCGCCTGGACCGCGTGCTGCGCGAGGAGAAGGGCTACACCTACGGCGTACGCGCCTTCGGACAGGTGCTGCTCGGCTCCGCCGACGGCACGGGCGCCGCGCTGCTGGGCATCAGCGGCTCGGTGGCCACCGAGGTCACCGGGCCCGCGCTCGCCGACACCTGGCAGGTCATCAGGACGCTCGGCGAGGGCGGCCTGACCGACGAGGAGCGGGACGTCGCCGTACAGAATCTGGTCGGTGTGGCGCCGCTGCGCTACGAGACGTCGGCGGCCGTCGCGGCCACGCTGACCGACCAGGTCGAGCAGCAGCTCGCGGACGACTACCAGGCCAAGCTCTACGCGCGGCTGGCGGCCACGGGCACGGTGGAGGCGACCGCCGCGGTCGTCAACGCCTTCCCGCTCGACCGGCTCGTGGTCGTTCTGGTCGGGGACGCGTCCGTCATCGCCGGGCCGGTGGGCGAGTTGGGCATCGGACCGGTGAACATCATCACGTAGTACCGGACGGTCGTATCCGCGTCACGCGGGTCACGCACCACCCGGCGCGAGCGGTCGGCACCGCTCGCGCCACCCGTCCCCGGAACCCCGGCAGCCCCCTGCGGCGCCGGGGTTCCGGGCGTTTTGGAGCGCCGCGCGGGAGTTGGGGAGGGCTTGCGGGGGAGTGTCAGCGAAGTGTGGCGTACGCAACAAATCAGCTGATCTGTTTGGCGCATGGGCGAAACCGCGGTTAGCGTCTTCGCTCGTTGCCCGTCAGCAGCAGCCGCGTCCGGCGGCACGCGGGCACACATCGCCGAGTCCCCGTCAGGGGAGCCGGGGACCCAGCCCTCTCACGAGGGAGCAGTCCCTGGGGTGAATCGGGACCGACCGCCGAGCGGCGGGCGGACCCGTAGGAGACCTTCCTGCTCCGAACCCGTCAGCTAACCCGGTAGGCGAGAAGGAAGGAAAGGAGCGACGCCTCTTCATGGCGTTCACCGTTCTGCCCGCGCCCAGCGGGAAGCACCGCCGTCCCCGTCGCGGCGCCGCACGCACCGTCCGCGGTGGCGGCACGCTCGCCGGAGTCGCGGTGCTCACCGCGACCGGAGCGTTCGGCGCCACCTCGATGACTGCCACGGCCCACGCCGAGAGCGCGCACGACGCCGTCGCGAACACCGTCTTCGCCCGTACCGCCGATGTGACCGGCTCGCTCGCCGACTCCCTGGCCGCGCAGGCGGAGGCCCAGCACAAGGCCGCCGAGGCCGCGAAGGCCAAGGCGGAGGCCGACCGCGAGCAGGCGGAGGCCGCCGCCCGCGCCAAGGCGGCCAAGGCCAAGGCCGACGCGGCGGCCGCGAAGGCCAGGGCGGAGGCCGCGGCCGAGGTCCGGGCCGCCCGTGAGGCCAAGGCCCGCGCCGACCGCGCCGCCGCCGAGCGCAAGCGCCTGGGCTCCTTCGTCCTGCCGGTCGACAACTCCTACGTCTCCACCGCCTACCACTCCTCCAGCGGCCTGTGGTCCTCCGGCTACCACACCGGCATCGACTTCCACGCGGCCAGCGGCACCACCGTGCACGCGGTCGGCTCCGGCACCGTGGTCGAGGCCGGCTGGGGCGGCTCGTACGGCAACAACATCGTGATCCGGATGTCCGACGGGATGTACACCCAGTACGGCCACCTGTCCTCGATCCAGGTCTCGGTCGGCCAGAGCGTCACGCCCGGCCAGCAGATCGCCCTGTCCGGCGCGACCGGCAACGTCACCGGGCCGCACCTGCACTTCGAGGCCCGTACCGGACCCGACTACGGCTCCGACGTCGACCCCATCGCCTACCTGCGCAAGCACGGCGTCTCGGTCTGACCCCCGGACCCGGCGGGGGTCCCTCCACCACCCCCCTGGAACCACCGCACCACCCCCCTCAGCACGAAGGCCCCGGCTCCCCCCGCCGGGGCCTTCGTCCGTCCCGCGTCCGTCCCGTACCCGTCCCGCGCGCCAAAAGAAGTCCCATATTCGGGACTGTGATCGGAATCCCTGGTGTGCTGGAATAGGGTTACCGCAGAATGTGCGGAAAGAATGGGGTCCTGCGATGCGGAATCGGATGTGAACGGGACGGACGGCACGGGGCGGCGTATCTCCGCCCAGGTGGTGTGTACGGCCATCCGCGACGACATTGTCAGCGGTTTCTTCCCGCCGGGCGGCCGGCTGACGGAGGAACTGCTCGCGCAGCGGTACGGGGTGTCGCGCGTGCCGGTCCGCGAGGCGCTGCGCACCTTGGAGTCCGAGGGCTTCGTCCGCACCCGCAGGCACGCCGGCGCGTCGGTGGCCGAGCCCACCGAGCAGGAGGCGGCCGACCTTCTGGAACTGCGCGGCCTGTTGGAGCCGCTGGGCGCCGCGCGCGCCGCCCAGCGCCGTACCGACGCGCATCTGAAGGTGCTGCGCGGGCTCGTACGCCTAGGTCAGGAGCGCGCGGTCCAGGGCCAGTTGTCCGACCTGCCGTCGCTCGGCGGCTGGTTCCACGAGACGCTGGCGCAGGCGTCGGGCAGTCCCACGCTGGCCGCGCTGCTCACGCAACTGCGCCACAAGATCGCCTGGGTGTACGGCGACGACGTGCCCACCCGCGCGGTGGAGTCGTGGGAGGAGCACGCGGCGCTCGTGGACGCGGTGGCGCGCGGTGACGCCGAGCGGGCCCGCAGACTGGCCGCCGGGCACGTGGAGCGGAGCGCTGCGGTGAGGATCCTGAAACATCCCGTAAACGCGGTGCGCCGCCGCCATTAACAATCGCACCGTATACAAGTGCGTAGAATTGCGGCACCCGTAAATGCAATAAAGCGGGGCCGGTGCAATCCGGGTGGATTGTCCGGCCCCGCTGAATTCCGCTGTCCGGTGGCGGGATAAAGATCCCCGGACGTGTTCCGGCCACGCGAAGGGCGCATCGCGCGGCAGGGCGCACCGCCCGAAGGCCCGGTCGCGCGAAAGCGCGGCCGGGGAGGGCGGGGCGCGTCCCGCCGCGTCTCAGACGGTCTCGGGAAGCTCTTCCAGGCCCTCGGTGACGAGCTTCGCCAGCCGGTCGAGCGCGGCGTCGGCGCCGTCGGCCTCCGAGGCGAGCACGATCTCCTCGCCGCCCTGCGCGCCGAGGCTCAGCACCGCCAGCATGGACGCGGCGTTGACCGGGCTGCCGTCGGCCTTCGCGATCGTCACGGGGACGCCTGCGGCCATGGCCGCGCGGACGAAGATGGACGCGGGGCGGGCGTGCAGGCCCTCCGCCCAGCCGACGTTGACACGGCGCTCAACCATGGTGCTGCCCTCCGGGTCGTTCCAGTTGTCTAGACCAGTTTCGCACGGCCGGAGCGCTGCTCCGGCACGTCGGCACGATCGCGGCCCCCACCAGACTGCCCCCTGCGCGTCGGCTCCGCGAGTATGACGCGCCCGCCGGGCCACCCGCTTACGCTGGGGCCATGAGCGAGCAGACGGCGCATCCGTACCCCGTCCACTGGGAGGCGGACGTCGTACTGCGGGACGGCGGGATCGCCCACATCCGGCCGATCGGTCCCGACGACGCGGGACGGCTCGTCGACTTCTACGAGCAGGTCTCCGACGAGTCGAAGTACTACCGCTTCTTCGCGCCCTACCCCCGGCTGTCCGACCGGGACGTGCACCGCTTCACGCACCACGACTACGACGACCGCGTCGGCCTGGCCGCCACCGTCGGCGGCGACTTCATCGCCACCGTCCGCTACGACCGCACCGACGACGCGGGCCGGGCCGTCTCCGCCGACAAGGGCACCACCGGCACCCGCGCCGAGGTCGCCTTCCTCGTCCAGGACGCCCACCAGGGCCGCGGCGTCGCCTCCGCGCTGCTCGAACACATCGCCGCCGTCGCCCGCGAGCGCGGCATCCTGCACTTCACCGCCGAAGTCCTGCCCACCAACCGCAAGATGGTCAAGGTCTTCACCGACGCGGGCTTCACCCAGCAGCGCAGCTTCACCGACGGCGTCGTCCACCTCGAACTCGACCTGGAACCCACCGAGCAGTCCGTCCAGGTCATGCGGGCCCGCGAGCACCGCGCCGAGGCCCGCTCCGTCCAGCGGCTGCTGCGCCCCGGCTCGGTCGCCGTCGTCGGCACCGGCCGCAGGCCGGGCGGCGTCGGCCGTACGCTGCTGCGCAACATCGTCGCGGGCGGCTTCACCGGCCACGTCTACGCCGTCAACCGCTCCTTCCCCGACGGCGGAACCGACATCGACGGCGTGCCCGGCCACCGCTCCGTCCTCGGCATCGGCGCCCCCGTCGACCTCGCCGTGATCGCCGTGCCCGCCGACCGGGTCCCCGAGGCCGTCGCCGACTGCGGCGCCGCAGGCGTCCAGGGCCTGGTGGTGGTCGCCGCCGGATACTCCGAGACCGGCGAGGAGGGCAGGGCGCGCCAGCGCGAGCTGGTCCGGCAGGCCAGGAGCCACGGCATGCGGGTGATCGGCCCGAACGCCTTCGGCGTCCTCAACACCGCCGCCGGGGTCCGGCTCAACGCCTCCCTGTCGCCCGAGATGCCCCGCAGCGGACGCCTCGGCCTGTTCACCCAGTCCGGCTCGATCGGCATCGCCCTGCTCTCCGGACTGCACCGCCGCGGCGCGGGCCCCTCCTCCTTCGTCTCCGCGGGCAACCGCGCCGACGTCTCGGGCAACGACCTCCTCCAGTACTGGCAGGACGACCCCGACACCGACGCCGTCCTGATGTACCTCGAATCCTTCGGCAACCCGCGCAAATTCACCCGGCTCGCCCGCCGCACCGCCGCCGCCAAACCGGTGGTCGTCGTCAAGGGCGCCCTGCACTCCGGCTCCGTCCCGGCAGGACACGCCGTGCCCGCCACCCGCATCCCCGACTCCACCGTCTCCGCGCTCTTCCGGCAGGCCGGGGTGATCCGCGTGGACACCGTCACCGAACTGCTGGACGCCGGACTCTTCCTGGCCCTCCAGCCACTGCCCGCGGGCGACCGGATCGCCGTCCTCGGCAACTCCGAATCGCTCGGCCTGCTCACCTACGACGCCGCGCTCACCGCGGGACTGCGGCCCGCCGCGCCCCTCGACCTCACCACCGCGGCCACCCCCGACGACTTCGCCGCCGCCCTCGGCGCCGCGCTCGCCGACCCCGGCAGCGACGCCGTCGTCGTCACCGCGATCCCGCGCGTCGGCTCCGAGGACGCCCCCGACCCCGAGTCCGGCGACGACCCGGCGCTCGCCGAGGCGCTGCGCCGTACGACCGCCGCCGCGGGCGGCGGCAAGCCCGTGGTGGTCGCCCACCTCGCCCTGGAGACCCTGGCCGACCGGCTCGGCGCGCCCGGCGACGATGCCGCCTCCCGTATCCCCGCCTACTCCGCGCCCGACCGGGCCGTGCGCGCGCTCGCCGAGGCCGCCGCCTACGCGGCCTGGCGCGCCGGATCGGCGGACCCCGGCCGGATCCCGCAGTTCGACGACATCCAGGAGGCCGCGGCGGCCGACGACGTACGCCGCCTGCTGCCGGCCGGCGAGGCACCCGAGGGCGGGATCGCGCTCGGCGACGCGGACACCGCGACGCTGCTCGGCCGGTACGGCATCCAGGTGCGCGGCGCGCTGCCCGCCCCCGACGCCGACACCGCCGTGGCCGCCGCCGCCCGGCTCGGCTACCCGGTCGCCCTCAAGACCACCGCCCCCCACCTGCGGCACCGCGCCGACCTCGGCGGCGTACGCCTGGACCTGGCGGACGAGGGCGACCTGCGGCGCGCCTACGACGAGCTGACCGCGCGGCTGGGCACCCCGCGGGAGCTGCTGCCCGTCGTGCAGGCGATGGCGCCGCGCGGTGTGGACACGGTGGTACGGGCGGGCGTCGACCCCGCCGCGGGCGCCGTGCTGTCCTTCGGCCTGGCGGGCGCGCCCTCGGAACTGCTCGGCGACACCGCGCACCGGCTCGTCCCCGCCACCGACCGGGACGCGGCCGAACTGGTCCGCTCCATCAAGGCCGCGCCGCTGCTGTTCGGCTGGCGCGGCGCCGAGCCGGTCGACACCGACGCGCTGGAGGAGCTGCTGCTGCGCGTGTCGCTGCTGACCGCCGACCTCCCGGAGGTGGTCGCGCTCGACCTGGAACCGGTGGTGGTCTCCTCGCGCGGCCTGACCGTCCTCGGCGCGTCCGTCCGCCTGGCCAGGCCGCCCGCCCGCACCGATCTCGGGCCGCGGGCGCTGTCCTCGTTCTGACCCGGCGCCCGCTCCCGCGCCCGCCCGCACGCCGGGTCGTGCTCCGAGCACGTCGCGGTCGTACCTGGCCCTTAGGATGGTCGGCATGGCGAAGACCGGTACTACGACTCAGGGCCTGCGCACGGCCATCGAGCGCAGCGGCTACTACCCCACCCTCGTGGCGGAGGCCGTCGAGGCGGCGGTCGGACGCGAGCCGGTCTCCTCCTACCTGGTCCACCAGGAGACCAGCTTCGACGCCAACGAGGTCCGTCGTCATGTGACCGTGCTGGTGCTCACCGACAGCCGCTTCATCGTCAGCCACACCGACGAGCAGGCCGCCGACGACACCTCGCCGACGCCGTACGCCACCACGTCCACCGAATCGGTGAAGATCGGCCGGATCTCCTCGGTCGTGGTCAGCCGGGTGGTCGCGAACCCGGAGTCGTACACGCCCGGCACGCTGCCCCGCGAAGTGGTGCTCACCATCGGCTGGGGCGCGGTCTCGCGGCTCGACCTGGAGCCCGCCGCCTGCGGCGACCCCAACTGCGAGGCCGACCACGGCTACACCGGCTCCTCGACCGCCGACGACCTGTCGCTGCGGGTCAGCGAGGCGGGCGACGGCCCGGACACCGTCCGCCAGACCCTGGCCTTCGCGCAGGCGCTCTCCGAGGCGACAGCGGCCACTGACTGATGGTCCAGCCGCTGCACGGCGGGTACGGTTCCGCGCCGCTCGATCCGCGTACCGCTCCCGTACCCGACTACGGCACCGGCGCGCTCTGTGACGTCATCCCGGCCGCCGTCGCCGGATTCGCCGTCCCCGGCATGCCGGCCACCGGCCTGGAACTGGCGCCCGCCGACCGGGTCTGCGTCTTCCTCGTGGACGGCCTCGGCTGGGAGCTGATCCTGGCCCACCCCGACGAGGCGCCGTACCTCACCTCGCTGCTGCCGACCTCGCGCGGCGGCACCGGCCGCCCGCTGACCGCCGGATTCCCGGCGACGACCGCGACCTCGCTCGGCTCGGTCGGCACCGGGCTGCCGCCGTCCGCGCACGGCCTGGCGGGCTACACCACGCTCAATCCGGCCACCGGCGAGCTGATGAACCAGCTGCGCTGGCAGCCCTGGACCGCGCCGCACGTCTGGCAGCCGCACCCCACCGTCTTCCAGCTCGCCGACGCCGCCGGGATCGCCACCTGCCAGGTCTCCTCGCCGACCTTCGTCAACACCCCGCTGACCAAGGTCGCGCTGTCCGGCGGCACCTTCCACGGGCGCCTCACCGGCGAGGAGCGGATGGACCTGGCCGCCGACCGGCTCGGCGCCGCCGACCGCACGCTGGTCTACACGTACTACAGCGAGCTGGACGGCATGGGGCACCGGCACGGCGTCGACTCCGACGCCTGGCGCGGCCAGCTCATGATGGTCGACCGGCTGGCGCAGCGGCTCGCCGAGCAACTGCCGCCGCGCAGCGCCCTGTACGTCACCGCCGACCACGGCATGATCGACATCCCCTTCGACGAGCGGTCCCGGATCGACTTCGACGAGGACTGGGAACTGCGCGCCGGGGTCGCGGTGCTCGGCGGCGAGGCCCGCGCCCGGCACGTCTACGCGGTGCCCGGCGCCGCCGCCGACGTGCACGCGGTGTGGAGCGAGGTCCTCGGGGAGCAGATGTGGGTGGCGACCAGGGCCGAGGCGATCGAGGCGGGCTGGTTCGGACCGCCGCCGGACGAGCGGGTGTTCGGCCGGATCGGCGACGTCGTGGCCGTCGCCCGCGACGACATCGCGGTCGTCGCCCACCGCACCGAATCGGGGGAGTCGAAGATGGTCGGCCTGCACGGCTCGATGGCCGCCGCCGAGCAGCTCGTACCGCTGCTCGAAGTACGCTCCTGAGGCCCCTCCCGAGGTCCGTGAGGCCCGCCCGCCCCCGCGCTTTCCCGCCCCCCATCGAAAGGCCGTCGTCCTTCCCATGCCCGAGCTGGTCTTCTTCTCCGGAACGATGGACTGCGGCAAAAGCACCCTCGCCCTCCAGATCGTCCACAATCGCACCGCTCGCGGCCTCCAGTCGGTGATCTTCACCAGGGACGACCGCGCGGGCGAGGGCAAGCTCTCCTCGCGGCTCGGCCTGGTCACCGACGCCGTCGAGGTCGCGGACGGCATGGACCTGTACGGCCACGTGGTCGGCGTGCTCAGCCGCGGCGGCCGGGTGGACTACGTGATCGTGGACGAGGCGCAGTTCCTCGCGCCCGAGCAGATCGATCAGTTGGCGCGGGTGGTCGACGAACTCGACCTGGACGTCCACGCGTTCGGCATCACCACCGACTTCCGCACCCGGCTCTTCCCCGGCTCGCAGCGGCTGATCGAACTCGCCGACCGCGTCGAGGCCCTTCAGGTCGAGGCGCTGTGCTGGTGCGGCGAGCGCGCCACCCACAACGCCCGTACGGTCGACGGCGTGATGGTCGTCGAGGGCGCGCAGGTGGTGATCGGCGACGTCGACCGGTCCGGCGAGGTCGGCTACGAGGTGCTGTGCCGCCGTCACCACCGCCGCCGGATGACCAGCGCGACCGCGGGCGCGGGCACGCTCTCGCCCGACGTGCTGCCGGTCACCCACTCCTGACTTCGGCGGTCAGCCGCTCATGACGACGGGCCCGGCCGGCCGCACGACGGCGGTCGACCGGGCCCGCCCGCCGGTCAGTTGACGCCGACCGGACCGAAACGCGCCACGACCGTACGGTGGGCCGCCGAAGGAGCGCGTGACGCGCGCCGACGCGAGCAGCGGCCCGGCCTCGGTGACCTCGACGGTGTCGGCGGCGGTGAGGTCGCGGACGGTGCCCCGGTAGTGGCCGTCGATGTTCCAGGCGCTCCACCGGTGGGGGTCGTCCGACTGGAGTTGCGGCAGATTGCCCGCCGCGCCGGGGGCGATCGCCTCGCGTCCGGCGCGCAGGTCGTACGCGGACCGCACGAGACCGTCGGCGTCGATCCGTATCCGCAGCACCCCGTTGTCGAGGGTGATTCCGGTGGCGTCCTCGGTGACCGAGACCGGGGGCAGCGCGGAGCGCACGGCCTGGCCGGTGCCGAAGGCGGGGGCCTCGACGAGGACGGCGGTACGTCCGTCGGACAGCGGCTGGCCGTCGGCGGCGGGGGTGCCCGCGGGCAGGACGGTCACCTCGCGGCGCGCGTAGGGCCCGGCGTTGTAGAAGCCGGTTCCCGAGTCGGCGGGTCCTGAGTCGGCGGGCCCCGAACCGGCGAAGGAGTCGGGCAGCCACACGCCTTCCTGCGGGATGCCGAACTCCTCGGCGAAGAACCGCCGCCCCGTAGACGAGTTGGCGGGCCAGCGCCTCACCGCCGGGCAGATTGCCGTCCGCCTCGACCCACATGCCGCCGACCGGCGCCCAACTGCCGTCGGATACCGCCTTCTTGATCCGCTCGAAGATCTCGGGGCGGCGCTCCCGTCAGACCGGTGAGCGCCAGCGGGCCGAGCGCCCGGTTGGGCACCGCGCCGTCGCTCGGCGAGGGCAGGCCGAAGGCCATCACGTCGTCGGGGTTCATGCCGTTCTGCTGGAGGAAGGCCAGCGTGAAGGTGCCGCCGATGTCGAAGGCCGCCTTGCCCTGGGCGAACGCCTGGTCGGCCGCGTCGATGTCGAGGGTCTGGGTGCCCGGCATCCAGTACGGCTGGAGCTGCGCGTACTGCGTGAGGACCTTGGTGCCGTCGGCGGAGGAGAAGTCCGCGTCGGCTCCTTGCCGAACAGCGCCTGGTACTTCTCCTTGCCCAACTGGGCGAAGGCCAGCGCCTGGAGGACCCAGGTCGGACCGGTGGCCTTGACCTTCAGACCGAGGCTGACCCCGCCGTTCTTCGGGTCCTTCGTGGTGGTGGCCTTCAGGTCGGCCAGGAACTCGTCCCAGTTCGCGGGGGCCTTGGTGATCCCGGTGGCGGCCAGCATCTTCTTGTTGGCCATGACGATGCCGAAGGTCCCGGAGGTGAAAGGCACGCTGAAGCGCTGGCCCTTGCTCACCCCGTGCGTCTTGGAGTCGGCGGGCTTGGACTCGGTGTACTTCGCGTCCGTGACGGTGCCCGAGACCTGGACGCCCTTCTGGTACAGGCCGCTCCGGGCGGCGTCGACGTCGCCCGCGATGTCCTTGGCCATGCCGGTGGCGCCGAGCACCAGGTCCTCGCCGTCGGAGTGCGTCTCCAGCACATCGGGCAGGTCGTGGGTCTTGGCGGCGGCCTGCACCTTGGTGGTGTACGCGTCGTCCGGTCCGTACGCCTCGATCTTGACGGTGATGCCGGTCTGCTTCTTGAACTCGGCCGCCGCGTTGCGCAGTCCGGCGACGTGCGACTGCTTGAAGGTCCACATCTCCAGCGACTTGCTGTCCCCCGATCCGGAGGAGCCGCCGCCGCAGGCGGCCAGCGGGCTCAGCGAGAGGACGGTGGCCACAGCGGCTGCGGCGAGTCTCGCCTTCGGGGTAAAACGTGCGAATGGTGTGTTCATGGGCCCCTACCTAGGATTCGACCGTTCAGAAGACCGAATAACGTTGGAGTGACTGAATATAGGGTCGTGTTTGATATAGCGTCAGGTCGGACCGCGATGGGAGTGGGCACTCTTATGCGTCGTGCATCGGCGGCGGGGAGCGGAGGATCGGTGGAATCGGTGGCAGAAGCGGCGCGCGGGCGGAAGCCCGAAGAGGTGAAGTCCGCAGCTCGGGTGCTGGAAGTGCTCGAACTGCTCGGCGCGGACGGCGCCCGGCTCTCGCTGGCGGAGATGGCGACGGCGATGGCGGTGCCGAAGAGCAGCCTGCACGCCATCCTGCGCACGATGCAGGCGCGTCGGTGGGTGGATCTCGACCCGTCCGGGACGCGCTACAGCCTCGGTCTCAAGGCGCTGTTGACGGGCACCGCCTACCTGGAGGGCGACGACGTCACCAGCCTGGCGGGGCCGGTGCTCGACGCGCTGGCCGAGGAGACAGGAGAGGCCGTGCACCTGGGCAGGCTCGACGGCACGCACGTCGTCTACCTGGCCAAACGCGAGTCGCGGCACGCGCTGCGGATGTACTCCGCGGTCGGCCGCAGGCTCCCCGCGCACGCCACGGCGCTCGGCAAGGCGGTGCTCTCGCAGTACGACCACGCCGAGGTGCAGCGGCGGCTGGACTGGCCGCTGGAGCGGATGACCCCGACCACGGTGGTCGACTCCGACGCGTTCCTGGCCCAGTTGGCCGAGGCGCGACTGCGCGGCTGGGCGGCGGACGACGGCGAGAATTCCGTCGACATCCGCTGCGTCGCGGTCGCGCTCGGCGGCGGCCAGGGCGAGGACGCGATCAGTTGCTCGGCGCCCAAGAGCCGGATGGACGACGCTCGGGTCGAGGAGGTCGCGCAGGCGGTCACCGAGGCCGCGCAGTCGCTGAGCACCCTGCTCAAACGGCTGGGTCAGCACTGAGCGGCCGCCGCCATCGCGCCGGCCGGCCGCGGGCCGGCCGCTGAACCGGCACCGTCCGGTCGCCGGCCCGCCGCCCGCCTGCGACCGGGCCTGACGCGCTGACGGGCCCGGCCTGACGGGCCGTCCGGTCGGCCGGGGCGTGCCGACCCCTTGTGTGTCCCGCGTGGCGGGGGTTACGGTCGTTGCGAGTTTGTCAAAGTGATTGACAAACTCGGAATGCCCTCTCTACGTTCGGATACCGGTACGTCATTCCGTTACCTGTACGTGGGAGTTCGTATGGCATTGCCTGATGCCGGCCCCGCACCGCTCGCCCCGGCCCCCTGGGTCGACGAGCGCGGCGCCAAGATCCGCATCACGGCCGTTCGCACCTTTCTGACCGCCCCCCACGGCTGCCCCCATCTCGTCGTCCGCGTCGAGACCGGCGAACCGGGGCTCTACGGCCTCGGCTGCGCCAGCGATCCCCAGCGCACGCTGGCCGTCCGCTCGGTGCTCGACGACTACCTCGCCCCGCTGCTCACCGGGCGGGACCCCGACGACATCGAGGACATCCACCGGCTGATCCTCAACAGCGCCTACTGGCGCGGAGGTTCGGTCACCGGCAACGCGCTCGGCGGCATCGACGTCGCCTTGTGGGACCTCAAGGCCAAGCGCCTCGGCGCGCCCCTGCACTCGCTGTTCGGCGGCAAGGTCCGCGCCTTCGCCGAGGCCTACACGCACGTCGACGGCCGCGACGCCGCCGAGATCGCCGACAAGGTCCAGGCCGCGAGAGAACACGGCTACCGGCACGTCCGGATCCAGGCCGCCGTGCCGGGCGCCGACACCTACGGCGCCTCCGGCGGCGGCACCGCGGACGCCGACGCGGTACGCGAGCGGCGCGCGCCCTGGGACAGCACGGGCTATCTGCGGCACGTGCCGGGCGTTCTCACCCGCGTGCGCGAACTCGTCCGCGACGACGTCGAGTTGCTGCACGATGTGCACGAACGGCTCGACCCCCGGCAGGCCAGGGACTTCCTGCGCAGGGTCGAGGACGCCGGACTGTACTTCGTGGAGGACCTGCTCGCGCCCGAGGACACCCGGCACTTCAAGCGGCTGCACGACGCCTCGCCCGTACCGCTCGCGGTCGGCGAACTCTTCCACGACACCGCCCAGTTCACCGCCCTGCTGGACGGCCCCGACATCGACTTCGCGCGGATCCGTGTCCCCACCCTCGGCGGCCTCACCCCCGCCCGCAAGATCGCGGCCTTCTGCGAACTGCGCGGTGTCCGGCTCGCGCCGCACGGCCCCGCCGACGTCAGCCCGGTCGCCCAGGCCGCCACCTTGGCCATGGACATCTCCAGCCACGCCTTCGGCGTCCAGGAGGCCGCGGTCTTCAGGCCGCCCGTCCACGAGGTGTTCCCCGGCACGGTCACCGCGACCGCGGGCGGCCTCGTACCCCATGACACCCCGGGCCACGGAGTGGACTTCGACGAGGCCGCCGCCCGCCGTCACCCCGTGCCCGAACCCCTGGCCCACGACCGCTGGGCCCTGCTGCGCAACACCGATGGGAGCGTGCAACGCCCGTGACGAATCCGATCAGAGCCGGTGAACCCGGAGCCGGAGCCGACCAGGACGAGGCCGCCCTGGAGCGGTCCGCACGAAGGGCGTTGGTGGTACGCGGCGGTTGGGAGGGCCACGCGCCGATCGCGATCACCGACCTCTTCCTGCCCTTCCTCAAGGACGAGGGCTTCACCGTCGAGACCGCGCAGTCGCTCGACGTCTACGCCGACCGGGAGCTGATGGCCGCCACCGACCTCGTCGTCCAGTGCTGGACGATGGGCGAGATCAGCGGCGAGCAGACCAGGGGCCTGGTCGAGGCGGTCAGGGCGGGCACCGGCTTCGCGGGCTGGCACGGCGGGATCGTCGACTCCTTCCGCGGCGACGTCGACTACCAGTTTCTGACTGGCGGTCAGTTCCTCATGCACCCGGCGGGTTTCCTCGACTACCGGGTCCATGTGCGCCCCGAGCGCGCCGAGCACCCGGTGATCGCCGGGATCGGCGACTTCGACGTGCACACCGAGCAGTACTGGCTGGCCACCGACCCCGACATCGACGTGCTCGCCACCACGACCTTCCCGCCGGACGGGGAGCGCGCGCACCCGGTCGTGATGCCCGCGGTGTGGACCAGGAGGCAGGGCGCGGGACGGGTGTTCGTGTCCGCCATCGGGCACAAGGCCGACGACTTCGACGTGCCCGAGGTGCGGGCGCTGACCGAGAGGGGACTGCTGTGGGCGAGCCGTTGAGGATCGGCATGGTCGGCGCGGGCAAGATCAGCGGCCAGTACCTGGACACCATCGCCGGGCTCGAAGGGCTGCGGCTGACCGCCGTCACCGACCTCGACCCCGACCGGGCCAAGGAGGCCGCCGAGCGCGCGGGCGCCGAAGTGGCTTCGAGCGTCGCGGAGTTGGTGGCGCGCGCCGACGTGGACGCCGTCCTGAACCTCACCGTCCCCGCCGTGCACGCCGAAGTGGCGCTGGCAGCGGTCGCCGCGGGCAAGCACGTCTACGGCGAGAAGCCGCTCGCCGCCACCCGCGAGGAGGCCGCCGCCGTGCTCGCCGCCGCGCGCGCCGCGGGCGTCCGGGTCGGCAGCGCGCCCGACACCGTACTCGGCACCGGCACCCAGACCGCCCGCAAGGCCGTGGACGACGGACTGATCGGCACGCCCGTCGCCGCGACCGCCTTCATGACCACCGCGGGACACGAAGCCTGGCACCCGGACCCGGAGTTCTACTACCGGGCCGGCGGCGGCCCGCTGCTCGACATGGGCCCGTACTACCTGTCCGCGCTGGTCCACCTGCTGGGCCCGGTCGTCAAGGTCACCGGGGCCGTCGCCACCCCGCGCGCCGAACGCGCCATCGGCAGCGGCCCGCGCGCCGGAGCGCGCTTCCCCGTCGAGGTCGACACCCACGTCACCGGCGTCCTCCAGCACGAAGGCGGCGCCCTCACCACGCTGATCATGAGCTTCGACATCCACGCCGCCCGGCTGCCGCGGATCGAGGTGTACGGCACCGAGGGCTCGCTGTCCGTCCCCGACCCCAACGGCTTCGACGGCCAGGTCGAGTTGTTCACCGACGGTACGTGGCAGCCGCTGCCGGTCTCGGCCGGATACCGCGGCGCGGGGCGCGGCACCGGCCTCGCGGACCTCGCCGCCGCCGTCGCCGCCGGACGACCGCACCTGGCGTCGGCCGAACTCGCCCAGCACGTACTGGACGTGATGCTGACACTGCTGGACGCCGCGCACGACGGGACGGCGCTGCCGGTCACCAGCGGCTGCGAGCGGCCGACGCGGGTGAATTCCGTGACACCGTAATTCCACCGAGGGCGGCAGGAAGAGCCACGGCTCTTCCTGCCGCCTTTTGCCGTTCCTGATGTCAGGCGAATTAACTGACGGCGGGCGCCCTTTTCGGTTCCAAATTAGCCTGACAATTTGATAGTTGCAGGTCACGACCTGCGAGAAGAAGGAATTCGCGCGAGGCGTTGACTTGATAACACACATGGTTTTACATGGCGGTCACTGGCTGGACAAGAAGGGCTGCCGATGCATGACCGGATGAAGTCCGGCGAAGAGCGCATAGCCGCATTCCTCGCCGAACGGCTGCGCCCCGCGCTCTACCCGCAGAAGCTGCCCATGGACATCGGCGCCTGGCACATCGCGGGCGAGCCCGTCCCCGCCGAGGTCGCGCTGCGCGCCGACTACGCGTCGTTCGCCGTCGGCGAGGCGTGGGGGCGCCCCTGGGCGACCACCTGGTTCAGCGTCCACGCCACCGTGCCGGAGCGCCGGTCGGCGGCATGTGGGTGGAGGCCGACACCGAACTGCCCGGCGGCGAGGCGCTGGTGCGCCAACTCGTGCACGGACGGCGGTTCTTCCGCGACGAGTTGGGCACCGAGACCGACGGCGTGTGGCTGCCCGGCGCCTCCGGCGCGTCCGCGGCCTTCCCGCAGCTCGCCGCGCTCGCGGGCGCCCGCTGGTTCCTCGGCCGCCGCCCGGAGCCCGGCCGTGGCTCCGCCCTGCCGCACCACACCTTCCGCCGGGAGGGCCTGGACGGCACGAGGCTCTTCGCGCACCTGGCTCCGGTCGGGACCGACGGCGAACGCGGAACCGAGGACCAGGCGCTGACCGGCGGCGACCTCGTACGGTCCGTGGACGACTTCGCCGACAAGGGCCACGCGACCCGCTCCCTGCTGCCCTTCGGACGCGACGACGGCGGCCCCGACTGGTCGATGCTGGAGCGCGCCCGGCGCCTGGCCGACCTCGACGGCGCGCCGCGCGTCACCCTCGGTGCCCCGGCCCGCTTCTTCCGCGACGCCCGGGCCGAGCATCCGGCCGCCCCCGTCTGGCGCGGCGAACTCGACCTCGCGCTGCACCTGGGCACGTACACCAGCCAGGCCCGGACCAAGCGCGGCAACCGGCGCAGCGAGGCGCTGCTGCACGAGGCCGAGCTGTGGTCGGCGACCGCCGCCGTACGGCACGGAATCCCGTACCCCTACGACGAGTTGGAGCGGCTGTGGAAGAAGGTGCTGCTCCAGCAGTGCCACGACATCCTGCCCGGCACGTCGATCGCCTGGGTGCACGAGGAGGCCGAGCAGACCCACCGGGACGTACGGCGCAGGCTGGAACGGTTGATCCGGCGGGCGGCGCGGTCCGCGAGGACGGCTTCCTCGGCATCGGCGTCGCGGTGCCGGGCCCGGTCGACATCGCCTCCGGTACGGTGCTCGGCCCGCCGCTGCTGTCGGCCTGGAACGACCTGCCGCTGCTCTACCTGCTCAAGGACCACTTCCCGTGCCCGGTGATCATCGAGAAGGACTCGCTGGCCGCGGCGGCGGGGGAGCGGTGGATCGGCCGCGACCGCAGGGCCCGCGACGGCGATGTCCCTCCACCACCACCCGCACCTTCGAGCGGCGCGCCACCACCACCGCCGGCCGCAACCACCGACCACGGAGCCGCGCGAGGCCGCCCGAGCGCGGGACGTGGCCCCCGCGACTTCGCGTACCTCTACCTCGGTACGGGCGTCGGCTCCGGGCTCTACCTCAACGGCGACCTCTACCGGGGCGTCAGCGCCAACGCCGGTGAATTCGGCCAGCTCTGCGCCATCGCGCTGGGCCGGGTGGACGCCGACGGGCGGCCCGAACTGCTGCCCGAGTGCAATCCGCCGGTCTCCGTGACCGACTTCGCGGTCCGCCGCGGCCTGCCCGCCGCCGACGCCGCCCGCGCCGGCACCGCCCCCTACCGGGAGGTCGGCCGGGCCGCGGCGGCCGGTGACCCGGCCGCGACGGCCGCGCTGCGCGAGGTGGCGGGCGCCGTCGGACGCGGCGCGCTCGGCCTGGTCGACCTGCTGGACATCGACCTCATCGTGCTCGGCGGCCCGTTCTTCACCGACGACGTCGCCGACTTCTACCTGGACGAGATCGGCCGCGCCGTCAACGAATTCCCCACCGCCCGCAGGCTGCGCCGGGTCGAGGTGGAGCGCTCGGTGCTGAGCGCCGAGGCCGCCGCCGTCGCGCGCCGCGTCGACCATCTTCCACGCCACGTTCACCCCGCGGCTGCGCGGGCGCGAACGGCCCTGACCGCGACCCGAGTCCGGACCGGCTCCGGGGTAAAAGCCGGCGAGCAGCCCGCTTCCAGCTTTTTGCAGTGAGAAGTCAAAAAATGCCGGTCCGATCGCGTTCTTTGTCTTGACGGTGCGTCAAAGATGGCAACACACTGCCCAACTGATGACGCGAGACCCGGACTTCCTTCGGACTTGCACCGAAGTCGGTACCGGCATCTGCTCGATGCTGCTCGATGACGACGGAGGCAGGATGGACGAGCGAAAGCGCCGACGCGCGGGACTGGCCGCGGTCTGCGCCATGGCGTGTGCGATCGGTTTGACGGCGGGCTTCGGCCCGAGCGCGGCCGCGAACACCCCACACGAGGCGGTCGCCGCCACCCCGGTCTACCTCGACACCCACTACTCCTTCCAGGAGCGGGCCGCCGACCTGGTGTCGAGGATGACCTTGCAGGAGAAGGTCCAGCAGCTCAGCACCAACAGCGGCGCCGCCATCCCCCGGCTGGGCGTCCAGCAGTACACGTACTGGAGCGAGGGCCAGCACGGCGTCAACACCCTCGGGGCCAATCAGAACAACGGCGGGGCGCAGGGCGGCGTCCACGCCACCAGCTTCCCGACCAACTTCGCCTCGTCCATGTCCTGGGACCCCGCGCTGCTCTACCAGGAGAGCACCGCGATCTCCGACGAGGTGCGCGGCTTCGTCGACAAGTCGCTCTTCGGCACCGGCCAGAACAACCTCGGCCCGTCCGCCGACGACTACGGCTCGCTGACCTTCTGGGCGCCGACGGTCAACCTCGACCGCGACCCGCGCTGGGGCAGGACCGACGAGGCGTTCGGCGAGGACCCGTACTTCGTCGGGCAGATGGCCGGCCAGTTCGTCGACGGCTACCAGGGCAACAACCCCGACGGCACCTCGAAGACCGGCTATCTGAAGGTCGCCTCCACCGCCAAGCACTACGCGCTCAACAACGTCGAGGACAACCGCACCGGCATCAGCTCCGACGTCAACGACACCGACCTGCGCGACTACTACACCGCGCAGTTCCGCTCGCTGATCGAGGACGCGCACGTGTCCGGGCTCATGACGTCGTACAACGCGATCAACGGCACCCCGTCGGTCTCCGACACCTACACCACCAGCCAACTCGCCCAGCGCACCTACGGGTTCAACGGCTACATCACCTCCGACTGCGGCGCGGTCAGCACCAACTGGCGGCAGTTCCCCGGCGGTCACGACTGGGCGCCGCCCGGCTGGACCACGGACCACAAGGACAACCCGACGTGGACCGAGACCGCCACCGGCACGACGATGTCCGGGCAGGCCGGCGGCCAGGCGTACGCGCTGCGGGCCGGTACCGACCTCAACTGCACGGGTGACGAGGCGACCACCGCCAACATCCAGGAGGCCATCGAGGCGGGCGCGCTCAGCGAGGGCGTGGTCGACACCGCCCTGGTGAAGGTCTTCACCATCCGCATGGAGACCGGCGAGTTCGACCCGGCGAGCGCGGTGTCGTACACGAACATCACCAAGGACCAGATCGAGAGCCCGGCCCACCAGGCGCTCGCCACCACGGTCGCCGACAACTCCCTGGTGCTGCTGAAGAACGACAAGCGGGCCTCGGGCGGCGGCAAACTGCTGCCCGTCGACCCCGCCACCACCAAGAAGGTCGTCGTCCTCGGCGATCTGGCCGACACCGCGACGCTCGGCCTGTACTCGGGCGACCCGACCTACCGGACCAGCCCGCTGCGCGGCATCCAGAACGAGATCCACGCGATCGACCCCACGGCGTCCGTGGTCTACGACGCGGCGGGCACCTCGTCCACCGGCACCGGCGCCGCGGTGCTCTCCGACAAGACCAAGGCCGACATCAAGGCCGCCGACCTCGTGGTGCTGTTCGTCGGCACCACCCAGGCCAACGGCGACGAGGGCAACGACCGCGACAACCTGAACATGCCCGGCAACTACCAGTCGCTGATCGACCAGACGTCGGCGCTCGGCACCGACAAGCTCGCCCTGGTCATCCAGTCCGACGGCCCGGTCGACATCCAGAAGGAGACCGCCGCCGGCTCACCGGTCTCCTCGATCGTCTTCAGCGGCTACAACGGCCAGTCGCAGGGCACCGCGCTCGCCCATGTGCTCTTCGGCGACGTCAACCCGTCAGGGCACCTCAACTTCACCTGGTACAAGGACGATTCACAGCTCCCCGACAAGCAGAACTACGGGCTGACCCCGAGCGCCACCGGCGGCCTCGGCCGTACGTACCAGTACTTCACCGGTGCCCCCACGTACCCCTTCGGCTACGGACTCAGTTACAGCTCCTTCTCCTTCACCTCGGTCAGCGCCAACAAGACGCAGATCACGCCGGACGGCACCGTGAAGATCGGCGTGGACGTCACCAACACCGGCAAGACGGCGGGCGCCACGGTCGCGCAACTCTATGCGGCGACCCCCTTCACCGTCCCCGGCGTGGAACTGCCCGCCAAGCGGCTGGCGGGCTTCGCCAAGACCAAGGTGCTGGGGCCCGGCAAGAGCCAGCACCTGACCATCACCGTCAAGGCCGCCGACCTGTCCTTCTGGGACGCCAAGAGCTCCCGGCAGACCGTCTACAACGGCACCTACGCGTTCCGGCTGGGCCCGGACTCCGCGCACCCGGCGGCCACCGCGAACGTGAGGATCAGCGGCACTTTGACCCCCAAGGTGCGCTACGTCACCGTGCAGCCCGAGAGCGTCGTCCACGACGCGGGCCAGACCTTCTCGCTCACCGGCAGGAACAAGTGGATCAAGGACGACACCAACCCGGCGAAGGAACAGCGCGACCTGTCCGTCACCGCGGACAACGTCGTGGAGGCCGTCAACAACGACCAGTCCTTCGTCGACCTGTCCACCGCCAAGGTCACGTACCGCAGCAGTGACCCGGCGGTCGCCACCGTCGACAAGAACGGCCTGGTGCACGCGGTGGCCGACGGCGTCGCCACCGTCTCGGCGACCGTGGGCGGCGTCACCGGCTCCACCCCGGTCGTGGTCCGCGGCACCCTCACGCTCAACGCGCTGCCGATCGCCAAGGCGGGCAGCACCCTGACCGCGACCACCACGTACACCAACGGCGCCGCGTCCGCGGTGCGGAACGTGTCGGTCACGCTCGCCACCCCGGCGGGCTGGACGGCCACGCCCACCAGCCCGGCGACCTTCGACACCGTCGGCGCGGGCCAGAAGGCCACCACCACCTGGCAGGTGACCGTCCCGGCCGGTGCGGACCCGGACAGCTTCACCCTGGACGCCACCGTCATCACCCCCTCCGGGGAGGAGAGCGCCCAGGCCCCGGTCACCGTGCCGTACGCGTCACTGACCGCCGCCTACAACAACTCCGGCATCAGCGAGGACGCCCACACCACGACCGGCAGCCTGGACGGCGAGGGCGCCAGCTTCTCGCTCCAGGCGCTGGCCGCCCTGGGCTGGCACGCGGGCCAGAACACCGACCACGACGGGGTGTCCTTCCCCTGGCCCGCCACCGCGGGCACCGGGGACCCCGACAACGCCGTGGCGGGCGGCCAGGCCGTCGAGATCACCGGCACCGGAACCAAGCTGGGCTTTGTCGGCACCAGCGCCTTCGGCGCCACTTCCGGCACCGGCACCATCGTCTACACCGACGGGACCACGCAGACCTACGCGCTGGCCCTGTCCGACTGGTGGGCCGGATCACCGTCGCAGGGCAGCGACTTCGCCGCCAGCACGCCCTATCTCAACAACGGCGGCGGACAGCAGCAGCAGACCGTGCACATCTCCGCGGCCACCGTGGACCTGCTGCCCGGCAAGACCGTCCAGGCGATCACCCTCCCGAACGTGAGCAAGACGCAGGTCGACCACCAGGTCGCCATGCACCTGTTCTCGATCGCGATCGGCGGCTGACACGCAGCGGCGCGCCGTCCCCCCGCTGCGGGGGACGGCGCGCCGAGCGCCGCCCGGCCGGCCAGCCTGTCAGGACCGGGCCCGCCGGGAGGGGCCGCAGGACGTCAGCGACGATCCCACACGTTCATGAGGATGAGCTGAACGCCGAGTCGAAGGAGGCCGCGGGCGGCTCGATCGCGGCCAGCGCCCGTACGTGCGCGAGCGCGGCGGGCGCGCCCGTCATCCGGTCCATCCCCGCGTCCTCCCACTCCACCGAGATCGGCCCCTCATAGCCGATGCTGTTGAGCATCCGGAAGACCGGCTCCCACGGCACGTCGCCGTGCCCGGTCGACACGAAGTCCCAGCCGCGCCGCGGGTCGCCCCACGGCAGATGCGAACCGAGCCGCCCGTTGCGGCCGTTGAACTGCTTGACCGACTCCTTGCAGTCCACGTGGTAGATACGGTCGCGGAAGTCGTACAGGAAGCCGACCGGGTCCAAGTCCTGCCACACGAAGTGGCTGGGGTCGAAGTTGAGCCCGAAGGCCGGGCGGTGGCCGATCGCCTCCAGGGTCCTCACGGTCGTCCAGTAGTCGTACGCGATCTCGCCCGGGTGCACCTCGTGCGCGTACCGGACCCCGACCTCGTCGAAGACGTCCAGGATCGGATTCCAGCGGTCGGCGAAGTCCGCGAATCCACGGTCGACCATCTCCTCCGGCACCGGCGGGAACATCGCCACCGTGTGCCAGATCGACGAACCGGTGAAGCCGACCACGGTGTCCACGCCGAAGGCCGCGGCGGCCCGCGCGGTGTTCTTGATCTCCTCCGCCGCCCGCTCCCGCACCCCCTCGGGCGAGCCGTCGCCCCAGATACGGGCGGGCAGGATGCCCCGGTGCCGCTCGTCGATCGGATGGTCGCAGACCGCCTGGCTGGTCAGATGGCAGGAGATGGTCCAGCTCTTGAGCCCGTGCTTGTCCAGGGTGTCGCGCAGCCGCGGCAGATACGCGTCGTCGCTGAGCGCCGCCTCCACGTCGAAGTGGTCACCCCAGCAGGCGATCTCCAGGCCGTCGTACCCCCACCGCGAGGCGAGCGCGCACACCTCGGTGAAGGGCAGGTCGGCGAACTGGCCGGTGAAGAGCGTGACGGGTCGGGCCATGTGCGTCCTCCAGCAGGGGTTCAGGAATGGGCGGCGGGCACCGGGATGTGCACGCCGAGGGCCGCGGCACTGGTCTCCACGGCCGCCAGCACCCGCTGCACCTGGAGCCCGTCGGCGAACGACGGCCGCGGATCCGTACCGCCCGCCACCGCCTCGGCGAAATCGCGCACCTGGTGCGTGAAGGAGTGCTCGTAGCCGATCAGATGGCCCGGCGGCCACCACGCGTCAAGGTAGGGGTGGGTGGGCTCGGTGACCAGGACGCGGCGGAAACCGGCGGTGTCCGGGTCCTCGGAACGGTCGTGGAAGGCCAGCTCGTTCATCGACTCGGCGTCGAAGGCGAGCGCGCCGCGCGAGCCGCTGACCTCGATCCGCATGGCGTTCTTGTGCCCGGTGGCGAAACGGGTCGCCTCGAACACGCCGATCGCGCCGCCGTCGAACCGCGCGGTGAACAGCGCCGCGTCGTCCACCGTGACCCGGCCGCGCTCGGAACCGCCTTTGCCCGACAGGCCGCTCGCCGACTCCGGCAGCGGCCGCTCGGTCACGAAGGTCTCCAGCAGCGCGCCGACCGAGCTGATCCGCTGACCCGTCAGATACTGCGCCGCGTCGATGCTGTGCGCGCCGAGATCGCCCAACGCCCCGGACCCGGCACGGTCCTTGCGCAGCCGCCAGGCCAGCGGGAACTCCGGGTCGACCAGCCAGTCCTGGAGGTACTGCGCCCGCACCTGGTGGATCGTGCCCAGCCTGCCCTCCTCGATCAGCCGCCGCGCCAGCACCAGCGCGGGCACCCGGCGGTAGTTGAAGGCCACCATCGAACGCACCCCGGCCTGCCGGGCCTTGTGCGCCGCGTCGACCATCGCCTCGGCCTCCCCCACCGAATTGGCCAGCGGCTTCTCGCACATCACGTGCTTGCCCGCCGCGAGCGCCGCCTCCGCTATCCGCGCGTGGCTGTCGCCCGGCGTGCAGATGTCCACCACGTCGATGTCCGGCCGCGCCACCAGCGCCCGCCAGTCCGTCTCGTACGACCCCCAGCCGTACCGCTCGGCGGCCGCCGCCGCCCGCTGGCTCGACCGGCCGCAGACGGCGGTGAGTTCGAGCCGCACCGGCAGGTCGAAGAAGCGGCCCGCGGTGCGCCAGGCGTGGGAGTGCGCCGCGCCCATGAAGGCATGGCCGACCATGCCGATCCGCAGCGCGGGGACCGGGGGTGGTGTCGTCGTCACGTACGTCCTCCTGGCGGAATGCCGCTCCTGGTACGGGCCGTGAATCGTTATTCATCCGGCATCGACTGAAACTCGCGGCGCCGGATAGAACAGTTCGCGAGTTTCTGCCTGAACTTCGGCATAAGTCAAGGCTCTTGACGTCGGTGACGGCAACAGGGCACCGTGCGGTTGCCGAGACGTCACACATCCGGGGGGCAGTGATCGACACTCCAGTCAATCTCCGCGAGGTCGGCAGGCTCCGGGTCCTTGAGGCCCTGCACACCACCGCACGCAGCAGCAGGCCCGAACTCGTCCGCGTCACCGGCCTGTCCAGGGCCACCGTCTCCTCGCTGATCGCCGACCTCATCACCGTCGGCCTGGTCACCGAGGACGAGGGCCCCGAGGAACCCGAGCCCCGCCGGACCGGACGGCCCGCCCAGTCCCTCTCGCTGGTCCCCAGCTCCGGCTACGCCATCGGCGCGGACATCGGTCACCAGCACGTACGCGTCATCCTCTGCGACCTGTTCGGCGCCGTCCTGTGGGAGCACTGGGTCGCCAAGGACGTGGACCGCGCCCCGCAGGAGACCCTCGACCTGGTCGCCGTCCTCGTCGGCCGGGCCCTCCAGGAGACCGGCGTCGCCCGCGAACGCGTCCTCGGCATCGGCGCCGGAATCGCCTCCCCGGTCGAGAAGGGCAGCGGCGCCCTCGGCGCCGAGGGCATCATGCCCGGCTGGGTCGGGCTGCGCCTCACCGACGAACTGCGCCACCGCACCTCGCTGCCGGTCCGCGTCACCAACGACGCCAACGCCGGCGCCCTCGCCGAGCGCATGTACGGCGCCGGACGGCAGGCGGGCGACATGGTCTACGTCCGGCTCTCCGCCGGTATCGGCGCGGGCATCGTCAGCGACGGCCGCCTCCTGCTCGGCTCACGGGGCCTCGCCGGGGAGATCGGCCATCTCCCGCTCATCACCGACGGCCTCATCTGCCGCTGCGGCAACCGCGGTTGCCTGGAGACCGTCGCCAGCCCCGTCGCCATCGCCCGCCTGCTGTCCGACAGTTGGGGCGAGACCGTCGCCCCCCGCGACCTCCCCGCCCTCATCCGCGACCGCAACACCGGCGCCCTGCGCGCCGTCCGCGACGCGGGAGACGCCGTCGGCCGCGCGCTCGCCACGCTCGTCACCCTCCTCAACCCGCGCCTGATCGTGGTCGGCGGCGACCTCGCCGCCGCGGGCGCCGACATCCTCGAACCCATGCGGGCCGGTGTCCGCCGCCACACCCTTCCCTCCGCCGCGGAGGGCCTGGAGATCGTCACCGGCGGCCTCGGGGACGGCGCCGAGGTCCGCGGGGCCGCCGGTC
Source organism: Streptomyces sp. NPDC008139 (assembly GCF_042957025.1). Lineage (NCBI taxonomy): Bacteria > Bacillati > Actinomycetota > Actinomycetes > Kitasatosporales > Streptomycetaceae > Streptomyces > Streptomyces sp. NPDC008139. The sequence continues at coordinate 479,692 of NZ_JBIBHM010000004.1, read as the reverse complement.
TCGTCCTCGCCGACGCCGCCTCACTGCTCGCCGGAGCGGCCTGACCGGAAAGCGGCCTGACCGGAATGCTGCCTGACCCGGAGCGGCCTGATCCGTACCGGCCGGATCCGCGTCGGGCCGCTCAGTCCGTGGTCTGCACGATCTGCCCGTCGCGCAGTTCCAGGACGCGGTCGGCCAGGGCGAGGAGCTGCGTGTCGTGGGTGGCGACGAGGGCGGTGACGGACTCGCTGCGGACGACCGCGCGCAGCAACTCCATGACGGCCAGGCCCGTGTCGGCGTCGAGCTGCCCGGTGGGCTCGTCGGCGATGAGCAGGACGGGGCGGTTGGCGAGGGCGCGGGCGATGGCCACGCGTTGCTGCTGGCCGCCGGAGAGTTCGCCGGGGCGCTGGGCGGCGTGGTCGGCGAGGCCGACGAGGGCCAGGAGGAGTTCGACGCGCTCCTCGCGCTCACGCGGCGGGGTCTTGCGCAGCCGCATGGGGACCCCCACGTTCTCGGCGGCGCTGAGGATGGGGAGCAGCCCGAAGGACTGGAAGACGAAGCCGATACGGTCCCGGCGCAGGGCGAGCAGTTCGTCGTCGCCGAGCGAGGCCAGATCGGTGCCGTCGAGCATGATCCGGCCGCCGTCGGGGCTGTCGAGACCGCCCACGAGGTTGAGGATGGTGGTCTTGCCCGAGCCCGAACGGCCCTTGAGCGCGACGAGTTCGCCGCGCGGGACGGAGAACGAGACACCGCGCAGGGCGTGCACGGCGGTGTCACCGCTGCCGTAGGTGCGGCGCAGATCCTCGACGACGACCATGTCCCCGGACGGCGGACCGTCCGCGACCGCCGTCCCCGCACGTCCCGTGGACCCCTCGCTCATGCGTCCTCCCCGTCCTGGCCGCATCCCCTGCCGGCCCCCGCCCGCGGCGCGCCGGCCACCGTACGGCCGTCGCGTATCCGTACGGTACGCGCAAACGCCGTGGCCCGGATCCGTGGGAACGGATCCGGGCCACGAGGGGCCACGAAGGCCGCGAACGGCGCGTACGCGGAGCGACGCCTCAGTGCAGCTCGGTGATCTCCGGGCCGCGGCGCAGCGGGTCGATGCCGTCGCCGAACTTCGACGGCTCGCCCTGCTCGGTCGGCGCGGCGCCGTCCGGCACCATCTGCGCGTCGTTCGGCAGCTTCAGCACGATCGGGTCGCGCGGCGCCATCGGGGTGTCGCCGCGCAGCACCACGGTGTCGCGGAAGACGGACTCCAGCACACCGGCGGCGGCGGGCTGCACCGCGCCCTGGCCGGAGATCACCCCGCGCAGGAACCAGCGCGGGCCGTCGCAGCCGATGAACCGCACGAGCTGCACGCCATTGGTGCCGTCGGGGAGCTGGACGGGCACCTGGGCCCGCAGCTCCCAGCCGAGGGGGCCCTCCAGCTCGTCGACGATGCCGCCCTGCTGGGTGATACCGGAGGCGATCTCCTCGCGGACCTCACCCCAGATGCCCTCGGACTTGGGGGCGGCGAACGCCTGGAGCTGCACGGCGCTGTCCCGCAGCACCACGGTCGCGGCGACGATGGACTCGCCCGCGACCTCGACCCGCAGCTCCATGCCCTCGACTCCGGGCACGAACAGTCCGCCGAGGTCGACGCGGCCCTCGCCGGGCTCACTGACCTCGCTCAGGTCCCACGGGCCGTCGGGCCTCGGGGCGGGCGGAAGGTTGTACCGGAGGGACTCACCGGAGTCGTCCGACTCCTCGGCGTCCTCGACCTGCTCGTCAGGGCCTGCGGCCTCGTCGAGCTCGCCGAGGTCGTCTTCGCGCTCCTTGCGACGACGGAACACGGTCACTGTCCTTCCCGGTCTGCAACGACCGATGCGAATCCGACTCTGGACGTGTCGGCCGACGGCGTCTCCACCGCGGCATGACCCCCCGTGGAGCCGAAGCCCCCCGCGGCCCTGGCAGAGCCGGGCAGCTCCGCCACCTCATGGAAACGGACCCGCTCGACCTGCTGGACGACCAGTTGGGCGATCCGGTCACCCTTTTCGAACCGCACGGTCTCGCGCGGATCGAGGTTGACGACGATCACCTTGATCTCTCCACGGTACCCGGCATCCACCGTTCCCGGGGCATTCACCAGGGCCACACCGCAGCGCGCTGCCAGCCCCGAGCGGGGATGCACGAAGGCCGCGTACCCGTCGGGCAGGGCGATCGACACCCCGGTGGGCAGGACCGCGCGCTCACCGGGCGCGAGGTCCGCCGCCAGCGTGGTGGTCAGGTCCGCGCCCGCGTCACCGGGATGCCCGTAGGACGGTACGGGCACGGACTCGTCGAGCCGGTGCAGCAGTACGTCCACCGGCTGTCGCTCTGTGCTCACGGGTTCACCTCGCTGACGAGGCGCAGCGGCTCACGGCTCACGGGTTCACCTCGAAGGCGCGGGCGACCTTCACCTGGTCGGGGTCCGACATCGCCGCGCGGATCTCCTCCGCGCGGCCGTTCTGCGTGAAGTGGTCGAGCTTGACCTCGACGAACAGCGCCTCCGCGCGGACCGCGACCGGCCCGTCGTGGCCGCCGATCCGGCCCTCGGCCGAGCTGTAGATCTTGCGTCCGGCGACCGCGGTGCAGCGCGCCGACAGATACAGCGTGGCGCCGACCGGGACCGGGAGCAGGAAGTCCGACTCCAGCCGTCCGGTGACGGCGATGGCGCGCAGCATCCAGTTGACCGAGCCCAGCGTCTCGTCCAGCGCGGTGACCAGGACCCCGCCGTGGGCGAGGCCCGGCGCGCCCTGGTGGGCGGGCTTGACGGTGAACTCGGCGGTGACGCTGACGCCCTCGCCCGCCCTCGCCGCCAGGTGCAGCCCGTGCGGCAGACCCTCACCGCAGCCGAAGCACTGGTCGTAGTGCGCCCCGAGCAGCTCGCCCGGCGCCGGGGCGTCCGGGTGCCGCGTGGGCGCGGTGGCGTCGGGCGGCGGCGTCAACGACGACCGTCCGTCGCTTCTGGGTGTGTTCGCTCCACTCACGCCCGAGACCCTACCCTTCCGCGGGATCCTTTCCCTGCCGGTGTCCGTTGGTCCCGGGGGAGCCGCCCGGCGGCCGGCGGAAACCGCCCCCTGTACCACCCTCGTACCGCCCCCGCAGTCCCCCCGTTGTCATCTGGTAGCACCGGAGCGCGCGCATGTCCCCAGGAGTAGGCCAGTCCGTCGTCGTCACCGGAGCCGGACGCGGCATCGGCCGTGCCATCACGCTGGAGCTGGCGCACTGCGGCTTCGACGTGATCGGCACGGTCCGCAACGACCGGGACGCGCGGGCCCTGCGCGCGGCGGTCGACCGTACGGGCGCGGCGGTGCGCACCGCGGTGCTCGACGTGGCCGACGCGACGTCCTGCGTCCGGGCGTTCACCGAGATCGCCACGATGACCGACGGCGGCCCGTGGGCGGTGGTCAACAACGCGGGGTTCGCGCAGCCGGGCGCAGTGGAGGACGTGGACGACGAGCAGGTACGGCGCCAGCTGGAGACCAATCTGGTGGCGCCCGCGCGGATCGCCCGCCTGGTGCTGCCCGCGATGCGGGACCGGCGGGCGGGCCGGATCGTCAACGTGTCGTCGATCGCCGGGCGGGTGTCGCTGCCGATGCTCGGCTGGTACTGCGCGAGCAAGCGCGGCCTGGAGTCGGTGACGGACGCGCTGCGGATGGAGACCGCGCCGTTCGGCGTGCAGGTCTCGCTGATCGAGCCGGGCTCCTACGGCACCGGCATCTGGGAGACCGGCGCCGGGCTGCTGCCCGACGAGCGGGCGTCGGCGTACCAGGAGCAGTACGCGGCGGCCGGGGAGGTGCTGCGCGGCAGCCGCGACCTGCCGGGGCCGCGCCCGGTGGCGCTCGCGGTGCGCAAGGCGCTGACCGCCCGGCACCCGCTGCCGCGCTATCTGGTGGGCGGCGGCGCCCGCTCGACCGCGGTGCTGGACGCGGTGGCGCCGACGGCGGCCTCCGACTGGGCGAAGCAGCTCGCCACCGGGCTGCGGCAGGCACCGCCGAGGGTCACCCGTGCGCTGGCGCGCCTCCGCGGCAGATAGCACAGGACCGCATGGCAGTCTGGTGCCATGCAGCCTTACGACGAACGTCTCACCGTGCCGCGCTCCTGGTGGTTCCTGGCCGCCGGGGTCGGTGTGGCGATGGCGCTGATCCTCTTCCCGTTCGGCCCGCTGCCGATGCTGGCCGGGCTCGCGGCCGGCGCGGCCGTCGCCATGATGGCGGTCAGCTCGTACGGGTCCGCGCGGATCCGCGTGGTGGCGGGCTCGCTGGTGGCGGGCAAGGCCAGGATCCCGCTGGCGGCACTGGGCGAGGCGACCGTCCTCGACGCGGCGGAGACGGTGGCCTGGCGCTCCCACAAGGCCGACCCGCGGGCGTACATGCTGCTGCGCTCGTACGTGCCGACGGCGCTGAAGGTCGACGTGACCGATCCGGACGACCCGACGCCGTACGTCTATCTGTCGACGCGTTCGCCGAAGCGGCTCGCGGAGGCGCTCAAAGCCGTGAAGGCGCCCCAGTAGGACCGGTCGGGCCGGACGGGTGCCGGGCTGCCCCCGCGGGGGCGCCCGCGGCCGGTCAGGGCTCGATGGCGGGCGGCTGCCACAGCGTGCCGGTCAGGGCCGCGTCGGCCGGTGCGCCGACGGCGGGCAGCTCGGGCCACGGGAGCTGCGCGGCGCGCAGGTCGTGGCGGATCCGCTGGGCGAGCTTGCGGGTGTCGCGGCGGTTCATCACCGCGCCGACGGCCGCGCCGATCATGAACGGCGTCAGCGTCGGCATATTGCGCAGAGTGCGGCGCAGCAGCCGCTGGCGCATCTCCCTCTTCATGCTGCTGCCCAGGGCCACGTTGACCGTGGAAAGTTTCAGCACATCGATACCGCGCTGTTCGGTCCAGGACCACAGATACGCGGTCGCGCGCTCCCGGGAGTTGCCCGGGACACGCAGTCCGTAGACCTCGTGCAGTTCCGCGATCAGTTTGAACTCGACCGCGGCGACGCCGAGCGTCTCGGCGGTCAGTTCGGCCGGCATCGCCGGCGGGGTGGGCAGCATCGCGGCGGCGCCCACACCGGCGCCGACGGTCATGGTGCCCTTCACCGCGGTGGCGATCAGCCGGTCCGCGATGTCCTCGGGGCCGAGACCGGGAAACTGCCCCCGCAGCGTCGCCAGGTCACGCACCGGGATGCGCGGGGCGACCTCGATCAGCCGCTCGGCGACCGAGCCCATGCCCGCCATCGCCTTCCTGCCGCCGTAGCGCGCCCCGCTGCGTATTCCGCGCGCCCCGCGCGCGGTCGTGGCCGCGAGCGAGGCCCTGCGGCCCCGCTCGTCGCCCTCTCGGCCTTCCACCCGGCCTACCGTCGGACCCTCCACCGGGCCTTGTGCCCGGTCCTGGTCCTGGTCCTGCGCCCGGCCGTCGTCGTCCGCCCGGCCGTCCCGCCGTGAGCCCGTCACCGCGCCCGCGGATCAGGCCGCGCAGTCGCGGCAGATCGGGTTGCCGTTCTTCTCCGCCGCGAGCTGGCTCCTGTGGTGGACCAGGAAGCAGCTCATGCAGGTGAACTCGTCGGCCTGCCTGGGCAGTACGCGAACCGACAGTTCCTCATTGGAGAGGTCGGCGCCCGGCAGCTCCAGGGACTCCGCCTGGTCGAACTCGTCGACGTCCACCGCGGAGGTGGACTTCTCGTTCCGCCGGGCCTTCAGTTCCTCGATGCTGTCCTCGTTGACGTCATCGTCGGTCTTGCGTGGGGTGTCGTAATCCGTAGCCATTTTTCGCTCTCCCCCTGTGGGTGTCTGCGGTGTCTCCAGCGCACGTAACGCGCGGGAGGCCGGACTTGTGCCCGACCCGAGGCGGAGATTTTGCCTCACATCAAGGCCTGTTACTCAATCGACACCCAAGGTCGCCCCCGAAGGGGTGATCGCACGGGTGGCCGATCGTCACTCGCGACAGTCTGAAAGTCGTACGTCGCGGGCGCCATCACGTGTACTTCCCGTGATCATGACCTGGGGAAACATGGATTTTCCGGTCTTTTTCCCCAATGCCTTGATCACTGTGTGTAGGTGTCCCTCCAATAGCATGTGCTGTCGATCACAACGGTTCCCGGCGGGGAACAGACCGCGAAATTTCTCGCATAGCGAACACTCGTCGGTGCTGTCGTCGCCGGTGGCCGTCCTGGGCGTGACGCGGTTCACAACGGGATCGCGACCCGCATAACCAGGCCGCCTCCCTCACGCGGCTCGGCCACGATGACGCCTCCGTGCGCCCGTGCCACCGAACGCGCGATGGACAGTCCCAGTCCCACCCCCTTGTCACTTCCCGTCCGCTCGGTACGCAGACGCCGGAACGGCTCGAAAAGGTTGTCGATCTCGTACGCCGGAACGACCGGTCCGGTGTTCGCGACCACGAGCAGCCCCTGGCCGCCCTCCACGGCCGTGGAGACGTCGACCCAGCCGTTCTCCGCCACGTTGTACCGCACCGCGTTCTGTACCAGGTTCAGGGCGATCCTTTCCAGCAGCACGCCGTTTCCCTGGACGACCGCGCCGTCGAGCCGGGAGCGCAGCTCCACGCCCTTGCCCTGCGCCTCGGCGCGAGTCTGGTCGAGCGCCCGGGAGGCGGCCTCCGCCAGGTCCACCGGCTTGCGGTCCACGATCTCGTTGTCACTGCGGGCGAGCAGCAGCAGGCCCTCGACCAGTTGCTCACTGCGCTCGTTGGTGGACAGCAGCGTCTTGCCGAGCTGCAACAGGTCGGCCGAGGCGTCCGGATCGGAGAGCTGGACCTCCAGCAGCGTCCGGTTGATCGCCAGCGGTGTGCGCAGCTCGTGCGAGGCGTTGGCCACGAAGCGGCGCTGGGCGTCGAAGGATCTCTCCAGCCGGTCGAGCATCTCGTCGAAGGTGTCGGCCAGCTCCTTCAACTCGTCGTCCGGGCCGTCCAGCTCGATCCGGCGCTTGAGGTCGGAGCCGACCACGACCCGCGCGGTCCTGGTGATCCGCCCGAGCGGCGCGAGCACCCGCCCGGCCATCACGTAGCCGAAGACCAGCGCGACCACGGCCAGGCCGATCAGCGCCAGCAGCGAGCGCTTGAGCAGCACATTGAGCGCCGCCTCGCGCTGGACGGCCATGCACTGCGCCAGGGCGGAGTTGAAGCGCCCCGAATCCGTCTCGTTGATCAGGCTCGGGCAGGTGTTGCTGACGATGTTGACCCGGCCGCTGTTGACGGTGAACAGCGGCTCGCTGCCCTGGTGCAGGGCCTGGGCCGCCAGCAGATAGATGATCCACAGCAGCAGCACACCGGCGATCAGGAACATGCCGCCGTACAGGACGGTCAGCCGTATCCGGATGGTCGGGCGCAGCCAGGGCAGGGGGCTCTCGCCCGGCAGCGGGTCCCAGGGGGGCCTGGGCGGGGTCGGCGGGGCCGAGGGCGGTGCGGGCACGGGGGAGCCGGCGGAGGGATACGCCACGCGGATCAGATCCGGTAACCGGAACCGGGGACCGTCACGATCACCGGAGGCTCACCGAGCTTGCGGCGCAGTGTCATGACGGTCACCCGCACCACATTGGTGAACGGGTCGGTGTTCTCGTCCCACGCCTTCTCCAGCAACTGCTCGGCGGAGACCACCGAGCCCTCGCTGCGCATCAGCACTTCGAGGACCGCGAACTCCTTGGGCGCCAGATGCACCTCCGCGCCGTCCCTGAAGACCTCGCGGCGGTTGGGGTCGAGCTTGATGCCGGAGCGCTCCAGGACCGGCGGCAGGGCCGCGGTCGTACGGCGGCCCAGCGCGCGGACCCGCGCGGTCAGCTCGGTGAAGGCGAAGGGCTTGGGCAGATAGTCGTCCGCGCCCAGTTCAAGACCCTCCACCCGGTCGCTGACGTCACCGGCGGCGGTGAGCATCAGCACCCGGGTGGGCAGGCCGAGATCGACGATCTCGCGGCACACCTGGTCGCCGTGGACGACCGGGAGGTCGCGGTCGAGGACGACGACGTCGTAGTCGTTGACCCCGATCCGCTCCAGGGCGGCGCCGCCGTCGTAGACCACATCGACGGCCATCGCCTCGCGGCGCAGCCCGGTGGCAACCGCATCGGCGAGCAGTTGCTCGTCCTCGACGACCAGTACGCGCAAGGCGCTGTTCCTTCCAGAGCGGGGGGACATGAGCGGTCCTGCGGCGGCGCGGAGCCGCGGCCGGAACGGCATGAGCTGTGCGAATGCTCCACCATCCTGCACCGGAGGACCGTAAATCGGCGGTAAGGGAGCCGAGAGCGGAATATTCCTCCGGCCGACGGAGGTTTCCGCTCCGAAGCGGGTGGGCAAGACGACTGCACACCCACCCACCACGCCTCGCCACGCGTTTCCCTCGCGTGGTACCTGGCTTGACACACCCCGTGTCAACGACGACGACGAGGGGGCGCCTAATGGACGCGTTCACCACCGGAATCCTCCAGCGCATACACAGCACGGAGACCGATTTGCGCCGGGCCCGGGAGACAGGCGACGACTTCCTCGCCGACGTCGAGCAGGCGGAACTGGAAGACCTCCGCCGACTCGCGTCGGAGAACGGCGTGGACGTACGGCCGAAGGTCGCCTGATCCGCACCGGCTGACCCCGAGCCGCACGCCCCGGACACCTCACAGGTGCCGGGGCGTTCGCATGTCTACGCGCGGATATCAACCGCTCATCGGATGGTCGGCGTGACACGCGCTTGGAGCGCTGCGAGCCCTGCGGGGTCCTACGAACGCGGCGAGCGCCACGGTTCGGCCCGCCGGCCCGCCGGCCCCGCCGCCGTGTCGACGGCTCTAGTCGTGCCAGGCGCCCAAGCCGTCCAGCAGCTCCTGGAGCGGTTCGAAGAGGCCGCCGGGGGCCGCGACCGTCAGCTCACCCGAGGCGGGCTCTCCCGGCCGTCCACCGGTCAGCGCGCCCGCCTCGCGGGCGAAGAGCGCCCCGGCCGCGAAGTCCCAGGGGTTCAGGCCGCGCTCGAAGTACGCGTCCAGCCGCCCGCAGCCCACGTCCGCGAGGTCGATGGCGGCCGAGCCGCCGCGCCGGATGTCCCGGACCCGCGGCAGCAGGGCGCTCACCACCGTCGCCTGCGCCGCCCTGCGCTCGGACAGGTAGCCGAAGCCGGTGCCGACCAGCGCGTGCGAGAAGGCCGGGGCCGGACGGCAGCGGGCCCGCTCGCCGTTGACGAACGCGCCGCCGCCGCGTACCGCCTGGTACGTCTCGCCGCGCATCGGGGCGGCCACCACACCGGCGACCGCCTCGCCGTCCACCTCCGCGGCGATGCTCACCGCCCAGGACGGCAGGCCGTAGAGGTAGTTCACCGTGCCGTCGAGCGGGTCGATCACCCAGCGCACCCCGCTGGTGCCCTCGCTGCTCGCGCCCTCCTCGCCGAGGACGCCGTCGTCGGGGCGCAGACCGCTGATGTAGGACGTGATCAGCTTCTCGGCCGCGATGTCCATCTCGGTGACGACGTCGATCGGGCTGGACTTGGTGGCGGCCACGCCCAGGTCGGCGGGGCGGCCGTCGCGCAGCAGCTCACCGGCCCTGCGCGCGGCTTCCAGGGCGATCTCCAGCAGCGCGGCGGGCTCGGTCGACGACGCGTCGGGGGTGGGGCTCAACGGGGGGCTCCTTAGTCGGTTCCGGTCACAGCCGGTTTCCGGGCGGGGTCGGTACCTGTCGGTCGTGTCCCGCCGCCCGGCTCCGGTCGGTACCGGTCAGTCGGTTCCGGCGGCGGCGGGCAGCGGGGTCCTGGCCGGGCAGCAGCCCGCGGGACAGATGTCGGGGCTGGGGCCGAGCGCGCCCAGCGCGCAACGAGCCGGGGCCGCTCCCCGCTCGGTCGCGGCCCGCTCCAGCACCAGGTCGCGCACCGCGGCGGCGAAGCGCGGGTCGGCGCCGACGGTCGTGGCGCGGCTGACCGGCAGCCCCAGCTCCGCGGCCTTCGCGACGGCCTCGGTGTCCAGGTCGTACTTCACCTCCATGTGGTCGGAGACGAAGCCGATCGGCACCATGACGACCGCGGGCGCGCCCTGCGCGTGCGCCTGCTCGAGGTGGTCGCAGATGTCCGGCTCCAGCCACGGGATGTGCGGGGAGCCGCTGCGCGACTGGTAGACGAGCTGCCACGGCCGGTCGACGCCGGTCGCGGTGCGTACCGCGTCGGCGATCACCCGGGCGGTGTCCAGGTGCTGCGCGACGTACGCGCCGCCGTTGCCGTGGCCCTCGACCGGTCCCGAGGTGTCGGCGGCCGAGGTGGGGATCGAGTGCGTGGTGAAGGCGAGCCGGGCGCCGTCGCGTACGTCCGCGGGCAGCGCGTCCAGGGCGGCCAGCGTCGCCTCGGTCATCGGCTCGACGAAGCCGGGGTGGTTGAAGTAGTGCCGCAGCTTGTCCACCCGCGGCACCGGGTGGCCCTCCTGGGCCAGTACGGCCAGCGAGGCGGCCAGATTCTCGCGGTACTGCCGACAGCCGGAGTACGAGGCGTAGGCGCTGGTGGCCAGCACCAGGACCCGGCGGTGGCCCGCCCGCGCGATCTCCCGCAGGGCGTCGGTCAGATACGGCGCCCAGTTGCGGTTGCCCCAGTAGACCGGCAGGTCGAGGCCGTGCTCGGCGAAGTCCTTGCGGAGCGCGTCGAGCAGTTCGCGGTTCTGCGCGTTGATCGGGCTGACGCCGTCGAAGAGGAAGTAGTGCCGCCCGACCTCCTTCAGCCGCTCTTTGGGGATGCCCCGGCCGTGGGTGACGTTCTCCAGGAAGGGCACGACGTCGTCGGGTCCCTCGGGGCCGCCGAAGGAGAGCAGCAGCAGGGCGTCGTACGGGCCGGCGTCGTGGGGGTCGCGCTGAGGTGGCTGATCGGACATGTCATCGATCCTGCCACCCCGCGATGATCTCGCCGCGCTCCGCCTCCCCTGACGGGTGCGCGCGGTCACGCGGTGGCGGCCGCGCGCGCCTCCCGCGCGGTGGAATCCGGGGGCGCCGCGCGGCAAAATTCGGTTGCGCCGACTCGTAAGCTGTACGCGCCAGCTACGTTCCTTACCGAGAATTCGGCGACGCCGCCGGGAGCGCCCTTGTCCAGCCCCTATCGCGCGATCTTCACCGCTCCCGGCACCAAGGCGTTCTCCGCCGCCGGGCTGATCGGGCGGATGCCACTGTCCATGCTGGGCATCGGCATCGTGACGATGATCTCCCAGGTCACCGGGAGGTACGGGCTAGCGGGCGCGCTCGCCGCCGCGCTGGCCCTGTCGGGGGCGGCCATCGGGCCGCAGATCTCCCGGCTGGTCGACCGGTACGGACAGCGGCGGGTGCTGCGTCCCGCGAGCGCCGTGACGGTGCTGTCGGTGGCGGCCCTGCTGATCGCGGTGCGGGCCGGTTCGCCGGACTGGGTGTACTTCGTGTGCGCGGTCGGCGCGGGCTGCACGCCGAGCATGGGCGCCATGGTGCGCGCCCGCTGGTCGCGGATCCACCGCGGCTCTCCCGAACTCCTGCACACCGCCTACTCCTTCGAGTCGGTGGTGGACGAGATCGTCTTCATCCTCGGGCCGATCCTGTCGATCGGGCTGTGCACGGCCTGGTTCGCGGAGGCGGGCCCGCTGCTGGCCGCGGTCTTCCTGGGCACCGGCGTGCTGCTGCTGACCGCGCAGCACGCCACCGAGCCGCCGCCGCATCCGCGCGACCGCCTCTCGGACCGGTCGGTGCTGCGCGAGCCGGGGCTGCTGGTGGTCACCGGCGTCTTCGTCGGCACCGGGGCGCTGTTCGGCGCGGTCGACGTGGCCACCGTGGCCTTCGCTGACGAGCGCGGGCACAAGGCGCTGGCCAGTCTGGTGCTGGCGACGTACGCCCTGGGATCGTGTCTGGCCGGGCTGGTCTTCGGGCTGATGACCCCGCGCGGGACGCCCACCGGGAGGTTCCTGCTGGGCATCGCGTTGATGACAGTGAGTATGATCCCGCCACTACTGGTCGGAAACTTGCCGTTTCTGGCCGTGGCGCTGTTCTTCTCGGGCCTGACCATCGCTCCGACGATGGTGACCGCGATGGGCCTGATCGAAGGGTTGGTACCGCGGACGAAACTGACCGAGGGCATCACGTGGACCTCCACGGGGATGGCGGTCGGAGTCGCCGCAGGGGCCTCGGTGGCGGGTCGGGTGATCGACTCGCGCGGGGCGTCGGCGGCTTTCGCGGTGCCCGCCGCCTCGGCGGTCCTCGCCGTGGCGGTGGCGTTTCTCGGGTACCGCCGGCTCAAGCCGGCGCCGGAGCGGGAGGGGCCGCGCGATGAGCACGACGGGCAGTACGGCACGCACGACAAGCAGGGCCGAACAGAAGGCGTGGCGTAACTGGGCGGGGAACGTCTCCGCCCGGCCGGCGCGGGCCGTGGCGCCCGCCTCCGTGGGCGAACTGGCAGCCGTGCTGCGGCGGGCCGCCGAGGACGGCCTGCCGGTGAAGGCGGTCGGCTCCGGGCACTCCTTCACCGCCGCGGCGGCCACCGACGGGGTGCTGATCCGCCCCGAGGGGCTGACCGCGATCCGCGCCATCGACCGCGCGGCGGGCACCGTCACCGTCGAGTCGGGCGTCCAGCTCAAGCAGTTGAACGCGGCGCTGGCCGCCGAGGGCCTGTCGCTCACGAACATGGGCGACATCATGGAGCAGACGGTGGCGGGCGCCACCAGCACCGGCACGCACGGCACCGGCCGTGACTCCGGTTCGATCGCCGCCCAGATCACCGCGCTCGAACTGGTCACCGCCGACGGCTCGATGCTGACCTGCTCGGCCGAGGAGAACCCCGACGTCTTCGCCGCCGCCCGGATCGGGCTCGGCGCGCTCGGCGTGGTCAGCGCCGTCACCTTCGCCGTCGAGCCGGTCTTCCTGCTGACCGCGCGCGAGGAGCCGATGGCGTTCGACCGGGTGATGGCGGAGTTCGAGCAGCACGCCACGGAGAACGAGCACTTCGAGTTCTACTGGTTCCCGCACACCGACAGTTGCAACACCAAGCGGAACAACCGCAGCCAGGGCCCCGCCGCGCCCGTCCCCGCCGTACGCGGCTGGATCGACGACGAGCTGCTGTCCAACGGCGTCTTCCAGGCCGCCTGCGTCATCGGCAGGGCCGCGCCCGCCGTGATCCCCGGCATCGCCAAGCTCTCCAGCCGCGCCCTGTCAGCCCGTTCGTACACCGACATCCCGTACAAGGTCTTCACCAGCCCGCGCCGCGTGCGCTTCGTGGAGATGGAGTACGCGGTGCCGCGCGAGGCGGCGGTCGACGCGATCCGCGAGCTGAAGGCGATGGTCGAGCGGTCCGACCTGCGGATCAGTTTCCCGGTGGAGGTACGGGTCGCGCCCGCGGACGACATCGCGCTGTCGACGGCGTCCGGCCGGGACAGCGCGTACATCGCGGTGCACATGTACCGGGGCAGCCGCTACCAGGAGTACTTCACCGCGGTCGAGAAGATCATGACCGCGCGCGGCGGGCGTCCGCACTGGGGCAAGATGCACTCCCGCGACGCGGAATACCTCGCCTCGGCCTATCCGCGCTTCGGCGAATTCACGGCGCTGCGGGACCGGTTGGACCCGGACCGGCGGTTTGCGAACGACTACCTCCGGCGGGTGCTGGGCTCGTAGGGCCTGTCGGGGGGATCACGAACGGTCCCTTCGGTGCCTGGCACGCACGCCCGCCGCGTTGCCGGAGTACCCGAATAGTTCCGCTGTGCGGGCATCCCGGCGCCTTGCGCTCAGGGGGTCCCCCGGGACGGAGTCCGGGGGAGCACCAGGCACCGCCTGGACCGCCCATGATCCGCCGGACAGGCCCTAGTCGCTTCATGCGAGAAAGTCCGCATTTGCGCCCGGCGCGTAACCCTTTCGTGTGAGCCGTGCCACTCAACTGCCGCGCTCTTGGCCCAGATTCGACGGCGCGGCAGCGCACCCCGCTGGCCCAAATGGAGTACCGTGGCGAATCCTGGCTCCCGGTTGCCCGTCCGGGTGGTCGGTAGCTGGTCCGGAACGGCGGGAGGGGAGCCCGACGGCACTCGTCCCGGGGTGCCGCGATCGGTCACGCTGAGTGGCCAATCGACCACCGTCCCATAACGGCGTGTCACCGTGTCACCCCGACACGCCGGGTAACTCTGCAAGGTTGTGGCACGCTGCACCCGGGCAGGCCACACTCGTCCAACGGGAGCAGCGACGCACGTGACGTCGGCAGGCACCACCCGGGAGGTAACCGTGCCCGAACTGCGGGTTGTGGCCGTCAGCAATGACGGCACACGACTGGTGCTCAAGGCTGCCGACAGCACGGAATACACACTCCCCATCGACGAACGGCTGCGCGCCGCCGTCCGCAACGACCGGGCCCGTCTCGGACAGATCGAGATCGAGGTCGAGAGCCATCTGCGGCCCCGCGACATCCAGGCACGTATACGTGCGGGTGCGTCGGCGGAAGAGGTCGCGTCGATGGCCGGCATCCCGGTCGAGCGCGTACGGCGCTTCGAGGGCCCCGTCCTGGCCGAGCGCGCCTTCATGGCCGAGCGGGCCAGGAAGACGCCCGTACGCCGCCAGGGCGAGAGCACCGGCCCCCAGCTCGGCGAGGCCGTCGCCGAGCGGCTGTTGCTGCGCGGCGCCGAGAAGGACACCGTCCTGTGGGACTCCTGGCGCCGCGACGACGGCACGTGGGAAGTCCTCCTGGTCTACCGGGTGGCCGGTGAACCGCACTCCGCGAGCTGGACCTACGACCCGCCGCGCCGCCTGGTCGCGGCCGTCGACGACGAGGCCAGGGCGCTGATCGGTGAGAACGCCGCGCAGCAGGAGAGCACGAAGGAACCGAGCTTCCCCTTCGTGCCCAGGATCGCCCGCCTGCCGCGCGACCGGCCTCTCGACCGCGCCCTCGACCGGCAGTTGGAACGGCCCGACCGGCCGGACCGCGCCGACCGCGAGGCCCGTGAGGCCCGCGCCGAGGACCGGCCGGAGCCGGAGGAGCGCGACTCGCTGACCAGCCTGCTCGAAGCGGTGCCCAACTTCCGCGGCGACATGGTCGTGCCCGCGCCTCCGCCGGGCCCGCCGGGTCCTCCGGACGTCGTGCCCGCCGTGGAGCCGGAGGAGGAGACCGAGGAAGAGGCGGCTCCGGCCGCCAGCGCCGGGTCCGCCTACGCCGATGTCCTGATGCCGCGCGCCGTCGCCGGTCACCGCGACCGTCTGGTCGGCACCACCGACCGCCAGGCCGAGGCCGACGGGGTCCGCCCCGGACGCCGGGCCACGGTGCCGAGTTGGGACGAGATCGTGTTCGGGAGCAGGCGCAAGAAGCAGGAGTAGCGCGTGTGGCGCGCGGCTTCGACAGACCGGGAGCCGACGGCCGTAAGGGGCAGCCACCTTGGTGGCTGCCCCTTACGCGTTGTGCGGCGGCTCGCGCGTTACGGGGTCCCGTGCGGCCTGTACGGGGCCCCGTCGGGTCCGTACGGGATCTCGTCGGGCCGGTACGGGGTCCCGTCGGACCGCTGGGGTCAGCCCGGCTGGGGGCCGGTGGCGACCGGGTTGGCCGGGTCGGCGGACCATTCGCTCCAGGAGCCGACGTAGAGCGCGGCCGGGATCCCGGCCGCGGCGAGGGCGAGGACTTCGTGGGCGCCGGAGACCCCCGAGCCGCAGTAGACGCCCACTTCGGCGTCCGGCCCGGCGCCCAACCCGGTGAAGCGGTCGGTGAGTTCGGCGGCGGGCAGGAACCGCCCGTCGGCGCCGGTGTTCTGCGTGGTGGGTGCGTTGACGGCGCCGGGGATGTGCCCACCGACGCGGTCGATCGGCTCGGAGTCGCCGCGGTAGCGCTCGGGCGCGCGGGCGTCGAGGAGCACCCCGCGGCGGGCGAGGTCGGCCGCCCCGGCCGCGTCGAGCAACGGCAGGGCGCCGGTCGCGGGCGCGAAGTCCCCCGCGCCCTGCGCGGGTTCGTCCCGGCTCAGCGGGTGTCCGGCCGCGGTCCAGGCCGCGAGACCGCCGTCGAGGACGCGTACGCGGGTGTGCCCGGCCCAGCGCAGCAGCCACCACGCGCGGGCCGCGCCCCAGCCCTGCCAGTTGTCGTACACGACGACGTCCCGGTCGCCGCTCACCCCGGCCCGGCGCATGGCGGCGCCGAACTCCTCGGGGTCGGGCAGCGGGTGCCGTCCGCGGGCCCCTGCGGGCCCGGCCAGTTCGGCGTCCAGGTCGACGTACCGCGCGCCGGGTACGTGGCCTTCGAGGTAGGCGGGATGGCCGGGAGGGCCGCCGAGCTGCCAGCGCACATCGAGCACGGTGACGCCGTCCCGCTCGGCGGCGGACGCGAGTTCGGTCACGGAGATGAGGGGTTCCATACGCACATTGTGGTCGACCGGTCGTAGCCGCCGTACGGCGGGACACCGTACGGCAACAGCCGCGAAACGGAAGCGACATGACATTTCGGTTGCCGCGCGGCACCAGGGTGATGAATGCGGCGCGGTCACGGCACGCGCCGCTCCGGGTGGTGCGACGATCGGCTGTGCCACACCATTCCCGACCGGCGGGGCACGCCGTGCGGGCTGCCCGCCAGGAGACCGTAGCCATGACCGAGGTACCGAACCGTCGCCCACCTGGCACCCCTTGCTGGGTCAGCCTCATGGCGCACCGGGCCGACCTTGCGCAGAGTTTCTACGGCGCGCTGTTCGGCTGGGAGTTCGTACCGGGACCGCCGCAACTGGGCACGTACGCCCTCGCCGAGCTGGACGGCCGCCGCATCGCGGGCATCGGCGAGGGGGCGCCCGAGCCGCACCGGCCGGTCGCCTGGACCACGATGCTCGCTTCCGACGACGTCGACGAGACCGCGGAACTCGTCCGCGAATGCGGGGGCACCGTCGGCATCGGCCCCCTCCAGGTCAACGACGAAGGACGGCTCGCCCTCGCCGTCGACCCCTCGGGTGCCGTCTTCGGCGTCTGGCAGGGCGGACTCCTCGGCGGCGCCGAGGCCACCGGCGAGCCCGGCACCCTCGCCTGGAGCGAGTTGGTGACGCGGGACGCGTCGCTCGTCGGCAAGTTCTACGAGGCCGTCTTCGGCCTCGAGGCAGAAGACGCCGCTTCCGACTCCGACGACGTCCTGCTCCGGGTCGGCGGCCACCCCGTCGCCACGATCCACGGCGTCGGCTCCCGCGTCCCGCGCGACCGCGGCGCCCACTGGACGACCCACTTCTCCGTGGCGGACGTCGACGCCGCCGCCGCCCGCGTCACGGCTCTCGGCGGCCACGTCATCCACCCCGCCCACCCGTCCCCCCACGGCCGCACCGCCACCCTCACCGACCCCGAAGGCGCCCCCTTCACCCTCCAGAGCCCGCCGTGAGCCGTTCTCAGGGGCCGGAGGGAAGCCGGTCACATGGGCATGCAGACGTCCTCGTGGAACCGGCCCGCCGCTGATCCGGCGGAGGGCGTCTGCCCGGCGAAGGCGTGGGCGCTGACGGTGTGGCCGCCGCGCGGAGCTGAATTCGCTTCCGCGGTCTGTCCCGACAAGGTGAATATGACCAAGCCGACGACAATGGCGGCAAGCTTGACCCGCATGTGTGATTACCCTCTGATCGATTTGACTGTCAGAGGGCAGAGCTTGCTGTCTCCGCCGCCACGTTCACAAGAGATCCTTAAGGGATGGCATATGCCAATCTGGGATGCCGGAAGAAGGCGCGCGGTGCGCTATCATGCTTCTCTCTGCCAGTGATTTGACCGAGGTCGGTCAATCCTGATCAGGGTTTCGCGAATTCGCTCTGCCGCCATGTCGTTGAATGGCTCGAACAGCGCGAGTGCGCGCCGCCACAGGCCCTGTGCCTCCTCCGGACGCCCGTCGTCGAGGAGCAGGCCGGCGAGCGCGTCGCAGGCGAGCGCTTCTTCGTCCGGTACACGGATGCGGAGGGCCACTGTGGCCGCCGCCTCCAAGTACTCCCGCGCTTTTCCGAGTTGGCGGGCCGCGCCCGCGGCGATACCGAGCCCGCGGAGCGCGGCGGCCTCGTCGTCGCCGACGCCCAGTTCACGAGCCAGGCGGAGTGCGGCGTCGTGATGGATGGCGGCCTCCGCGTGGCGGCCCGCTTCCCGGTACGCGGTCCCCAGTCCGTTGAGCGCGCTCGCCTCGTTCTTGCGGTCCCCGAGACGGCGGAAGGCGACCAGGGAGGAGGTGTGCATGTCGACGGCGGCGTCGAATTCCTCGGGAATTCTCATGGTGGTCGCGATATTCATGCGGATGGTCGCCCGGTCGGCCTCGCTCCCGGAATCGATGTTCAAGGCGAGCGCTTCCTGGAAGGCGATTCTCGCGGATTCGATGTCACCTGCCCGGCGCCGAAGGTCTCCGATATTACTCAGTAATCTGGATTCCAGACGCAAGTCGCCCAATTGGCGCATGTCCTGAAGCGAGCGGGTGAATGATTCCAACGCGTTCCTGTGGTCACCCATGTGGAGATAGGCGATCGCCAGATTGTTCAGAGTCCTGGCCCGGTTCCACCGGTCGTCGCCCCTCAGTTCCAGCGATTCCTTGAGGATGGTCACCGCCGCCTCGCACTCACTCACATGCCAGTGCAGAACGCCGAGTTGGTTGAGCGCCTCGGCTGTGGTCGCGTCGTCACCGGCGTCGCGGGCCAGGGCGAGGGCGCGCTCGGCCGCTTCTGCGGACCGCGGGTACTTGCTGGCGCGGGCGTGGACCGCCGCGAGGGAGAGAAGGGCGCGGGACTCGGCTCGGGGGGAGGCGGAAGCGTTCCAGTGGGCGACCGCTGCCTGGTGCATGACGACCGCCTCGTGCCAGTAGCCCTCGGACTCGGCGAAGTCGGCCAGTGCGTGCGCGAGCCACGCGGCTTCGGCGGTGTGGCCCACCCGACGCGCGTGCTGCTCGATGGAGAGCAGGCACTCCATCTCCTCGTCGAGCCAGCCGTGGGCCGCGGCGGCGTCCGGGAAGGTGGGGACGAACACCTGGTGGGCCGGTGCGGGCAGGTCGAGGCGGAAGCGGTGCGGGCGCAGCAGGCGGTCGGCGCGGTCGGCGGTCCGCAAGGCGTACTCGGTGAGACGCAGAAGCGCGTCGGCGTTGGCCGCCTTCTCCGACTCGGCCAGCAGCGTGGCGTACTCGGCGAGCAGGTCGTGGAAGCGGTAGCGGTTCGCCCGCGGTTCCTGCAGGAGATGGCACTCCAGCAGGTCCTCGATCAGCCGCTCGGTGCGGTCCAGCGGTTCGTCGATGATCGCGGCGGCGGCGTACGCGCCGAAGTCGGGGCCGGGATGGAGGCTGAGGCGGCGGAAGGCGGCACGCTGTGGTGCGGACAGCGCGTTGTAGGAGAGTTCGAATGCGGCGGCCATCTCCTGGTGGCCGTCCCGTATTTCGAGCAGACCACCGGGTCGGCGGGACAGGCGCTCGATGAGATGGCCGAGATTCCAGGAGGGCCGTGCCTTGAACCGGCTGGCCACGATTTCCACCGCGAGCGGCAGCAGCGCGCAGCGCTTGACCACTGCCTCGATCTTGACCGTGTCATTCGCGCGTTCCGGTCCGACAAGCCGCCGGAACAGGCCGATCGCGTCGTCGAGCGGGAGAACATCCACGAACATCGGCCGTGCGGACGGGAGTTCGGTGAGGCGGTGTCTGCTGGTGATCAGTACGAGTGAGGCGCTGTCGTCCGGAAGAAGCGGTACGACCTGCTCCGAATTCTGTGCGTCGTCGAGGACGATGACCGCACGTTTTCCCGTGAGAACCGTCCGCCACAGCGCGGTACGTTCCGGAAGATCGTGCGGAATCTCACCCGGCGGGATACCGAACGCGCGCAGGAGCGCGGTCAGTCCCGCCTCGGGCGTCATCGGCGGCCGGGACGCCGAGTGGGTGTGGAGGTCGATGAAGATCTGCCCATCCGGGTACCGGTCGCCGAGCCGGTAGGCGGCATGGAGCGCCAGCGCGCTCTTGCCGACGCCCGCCATGCCGGAGATGGCCTCGATGGTGATGACCGATCCCGCGGTCCCGAGCGCCGCGTCCGCGGTGAGAAGGCGGTTCAGTTCGCCTTCCCGGCCGACGAGTTGCTGGCGGCGGGGCAGATTGCGCGGGCCGCGGACGGCGGGTGATCCCGTGGACTCCTCCGGGCGCAGATCGGGGACGAGTTCGCGCAGCGGAGCCTGGCGGAGAATCAGGCCGTGGGTGTGGGTGAGGCGTTCGCCGGGGTCGGTACCGAGCCGGTCCTGGAGCAGCCGCCTGGTGCGTTGGAACGCCGCGAGCGAGTCGGCGTGCCGGCCGCTTCCGTAGAGCGCCACCATCAGGTGCCGGGCCAGCGTCTCGTCCATGGGATGGGCCTCGGTCAGCTCCGTCAGTTCGGATACCACGTCAGCGAACTGCCCTAGCCTCATGCGCAGTTCGAGCTTTGCGTGGGTCGCCATGAGCCGGCGTTCCGCCATCGCGGTACGCGCCGCGTGCGCCCAGACCCCGGGCAGTCCCGCCAGGGCCTCGCCGACCCACAGGCTCTCCGCGCCCTCGAACAGGGCCAAGGCTCGGGCGTCCCTCTCCGCGTCCTGGCCGGGGCCTGAACCGGTGCCCGCCGCCGCACCGGTCTCCGGGTCGTGGACGGCCCTGGCGTCGCCGGACAGCCGCAGATACCGGTGCCAGTCGATGATCTCCGGATCGGCTTCCAAGGTGTACGAATGCGCGCGCAGCGTGATGACGGCGTCAGGGCGCCGGCCGGTCGCTTCGGCCGCGTCCCGTATGACGCGGCGCAGCCGGGAGATGTAGGTGTGGAGATTCGCGCGCGCGTGCTCCGGGGGTTCCTCGTCCCACAATCGGGTCGCCAGGACATCGCGGGCGACCGGCCGACCGACGTCCAGGGCGAGTGACGCGAGGAGACAGCGTTCGCGGTCGGATCCGAGTCGCGGGACAGTCCCGTTCGCTGATAACTCGACCGCCCCCAGGAGATGAATCTCCATCGTCGCCCCCACCCGTCACACCGTCTCGAAATGTGAGCATGACACGACGGTGCGTCACCGTGCCATACCACCCCGGCCCGTTGCAGGGCGGAAATAGCTCATACTGTGCGCGGGTGACAACTTCATCTGATATATGCGGCCAGTTGGAGCGACGGGGGACCGAACCGTGGACGCGATCACTCTCGACGCCATCGAAGGGGCATTGAGCCGCGCGAGTACGACGGCCCGTGCCACGGCCGCCGCCCTCTTACCGGACCCGCCCCCCGAGTTACCGGATCAGGCGACCGGCGAGGGCGGGTTGGCGCGGGCACTGCTGGACGCGGTCTCAAGGAATCCGGCGCTCCTTCGCGACCTGGCCCACTGGATGGCGGTGGTGGAGGCCGAGGCGCCGCGCGAGGTCTCGACCGTCCGCGTCGACCACCGCAACACGGTCGTCGGCGGCGACCACCGGGCGGGTATCGTCCAGGCCGGCACGGTCGGCGACATCCACTGGCACGCGGCGCCCGCTTCCGTGCCCGTAGCGCTGCCTGTGCCGCGGCAGTTGATCGCGGGGCCTCGGCGGCTCGCGGGCCGCGAACGCGATCTCGAGGCGCTGGACGCGTTGCGCCTCGGCGCGGAGCGGCGGGACGGCCCCTTGGTGGCCGTCGTCAACGGGCCCGCCGGTGTGGGCAAGACGGCTCTGGTGTCGTACTGGCTGCGAGCGCAGGCCGACGACTTCCCCGACGGGCAGCTCTACGCCGACCTGCGCGGGCACGCCCCCGAAGGCCCTGCCGATCCGTCGGAGGCGCTGGGCATGTTCCTGCGGGCCTTCGGGATGAACTCGATACCTTCCGATCTCGCGGAGGCCGCCGCGCTGTGGAGGTCGGTCACCGCGGGCCGACGCCTGATCCTCATGCTGGACAACGTCATCTCCGCGGCGCAGGTCAGGCCCCTGCTGCCGGGCGCGGAGCCGAGCATCGTCGCGGTCACCAGCCGAAGGCGGCTGACCGGCTTGGGGCTTGAGGGCGCCGTTTTCCAGCCTCTCGGCTTCCTCGACGACGACGCGTCCGCCGAGATCCTGCGCCAGCGGCTCGGCGCGCGGCGGGTCGCCGCCGAACCCGCCGCCGCCCGCCGCGTGGTGGACCGGTGCGGCGGCCTGGCACTCGCGGTCTGCGTGGCCGCCGCACGGATGGCCGCCCGCCCGGGACAGCCCCTGGCCGCGACCGCGGAGGCGCTGGACCGCGGGGCGGAACGGCTGACCGTGCTGCGCGTCGGAGAGGGGATCGCCGTGCAGAGCGCCCTCGATGCCTCCTACCGGTTCCTCAGAGAGGATTCCGCGGCCCTGTACCGGTTGCTCGGGGTGCTGCCCTTCGCCGAGTTCACCCCGGAACTCGCGGCGGCGGCGGCCGGTCTCGGCCGTACCGACGCCGAACGGCGGACCGACGCGCTGGCGGAGGTGAGCCTGCTGGAGGAACTCGGCGACGAACGGCACCGCTTCCACGACTTGGTGCGCCTGCACGCCCGCGGCCTCGCGGAGGCGCGCGACCCGGAGCCGGTCCGGACGGCCGCCGTACGCCGGGCGCTGGAGTGGTACCTGGCGACGGCGACGGCCGCGGAGGAGCTGATCAGCCCGTCCCACCGCACCCTGGACCGCGACTACGAATTCCCGCCGGACGCGGAGCCGGGACCCCGTTTCGTCACCGAGAAGGCGGCGCTCGGGTGGCTGGGGCGGGAGCAGCGCCACCTCATGACCGCTCTGCGCACGGCCCTGGACGCGCGGTGGAACGGTCTGGCCTGGCAGCTCGCCGACGCGATGTGGCCGCTCTTCCTGCGGCTGCGCCCGTACGACCTGTGGGTGGAGGCGCACCGGCTGGGGCTCGACGCGGCGCGCCGGGACCGGCACGCGCAGGGGGAGCTGCGAATGCTGACGTCCGGCGGGGCGGGGCTGCGTAACTCGGGCCACCCGGAGGAGGCCGTGCTCTGGTTCGGCCAGGCGCTGGACCTGGCGCGCCTGCACGGCGACCGGTACATGGAGGCCCAGGCTCTGCACGGCATCGGGCAGTCGTACCACCTGGCGGGACGGCTGGACGAGGCCGTGGGACCGTTCGCCGAAGCGCTGGGGATCAGGGAAGCGATCGGCTACCGCAGAGGGGCGGCGCTGTCCCGGCTGTGCCTCGGCGATGTCGCGCTCTCCGGAGGGCGGCCGGGCGACGCGGTCGAGCCGCTGCGCCGGGCACGGGCCGACCTGCTCACGGCGTCGGACCCGTACGACGCCGCCAGGGCGCTGGCGCTGCTCGGCCGTGCGCTCGGCGAGGTCGGTGAGACCGACCTCGCCGAACGCCATCTGCGCAAGGCGGCGGAGGAGTTCCGCGACCGCGGCTCCGCGCACTGGGAAGCACGGTCGTGGGAACTGCTCGGCCTCCTGTACCGGCGGTCGGACCGCCCGGACGACGCCCGGCAGGCGTTCGAGCGGTCACTGGGGCTCTACGAGAGCGTCGGCGCCCCGGACGCGGACCGTCTGACCGAGCGCGTCGCCCACTCCGGCGGCGCTACCGGCACCTCGCCACCCGAGTCCCCAGCCCTGTCGTCCGACGGGCCCCCCGGCCCCGGCGCGAACTGAACCGAGCCGAGGCCGTGCACGAGCAGCCCCACCGGCAGGTCCACCGGAAGGCGGGCCACCAGCCAGGCGTGCAGGAGTGAGCCGACCGCCGCGACCGCGGGCCACGCGCCCGCGGTTCGCAGGCCCGCCCGCGCCGTCAGCGCCAGCGGGGGAGCGGTGGCACAGACCGCCACGCAGCGACCCTGCCCGTACCCCACGCAGACCACCCGCGCTCCGGGACTCCCGCGGAGCACCGCCCCGGCCCGATCGGCCGCGGCGGCCATGGTGGCGGCTTCCTCGGCGTCCCACAGGACGTCGGCGCAGTGCCGCCAGTGGGCATCGTGCCCGCCGTCCAGCCGGGCGCTCACATGCTCGTCGGTGAAGGCGGCGAACGGCGGGGAACCGGCGTCATCGGGCCGGGGAATCCGCAGCATCACCCGTACCTGACGGTGGCCGGACGGCGTCACCACGTGTCACCTCCCCGTACCGTCGCGGTCGGCAGCGGCTCCGGAAGCGGCAGCCGTCTGGTGGACGGCTCGTGCGCGGGTTCGCCCAGTCCCAGGAACCGGTACAGCAGACCTCTCATGTTCTGGTTGAAGCGGCCGGGCTCCGAGGAGATCCGGGTGGAGATGTCGCGGTACGCCCTCGGTTCGTACCGGCCCTCGGCGTAGGCGAGTTGACGGGACAGCGGGTGGGTCGGCGACAGGGCGGGCGCCACGGTCGCCAGCACCGCGGCGGGCGAATGGGGATTGACGTCCTGCTCGACGAATCTGGCCATCACGATCGGGACGTCGCACATCGTCGCGTAGAGCGTCACGGATCCGTGGTCGCCGATGACGAAGTCCGAGGCGATCACCAGCGGGCGCCAGTCGGTTTCCGGGCCGATGAGCGGGACGGCGCCCAGACCGTTGTCCGTGAGCCAGGCCCGCACCTGCCAGCCGCCGTGCCCGGCCCACACATTGGGATGCAGCAGCAGGGCCTTGCGGTAGCCGTCCTCCGGGGCCAGTTCGGTCAGCAGGCGCGGCAGCAGTGCCTCCAGCCGGTTGAAGCTCGACCCGAGGCCCCAGGTGGAACAGACCAGCACCAGCTTCTCCCCGTCCCGCAGGCCCAGCGCCCTGCGGTACTCGTCCCGGCGCCCCAGGCTGCGCGCGATCCGGTCGTAGGAGGCGTCCCCGACCACCTCGGCGATGGGCAGCGCCTCGGGGCAGGACCGCGACAGCAGCGCCAGGTCGTCGCGGTGGGCGAGCGCGTACGCGCAGGGCACGACGCGGTCGCCCCACATCAGGTAGTTCCTGCCGAGCCCGCCGACAGCGCGCTGCGGCCCGTCGCCCGGACGGGACAGCTTCATGTGGCCCGCCCCGTGCGGGACACGGACCAGGGGACCGCGCAGCCGCTCCATCCCCTGGGAGCCCGCGGCGAGGACGAGGTCGAATTCGGTGGCGACCGCCTTGGCCCAGGGCAGCACCTGGGCGTCCAGGGCCTCGAGGAAGCGGCGAACTCCCGGATTGAAGGCGTGCGGTGCCATCGTGAACATCACGTGGACCCGCAGATCGGAGCGGAGCAGCTCGAACACGTCCTGGAGCCGTTGCCCGTAAACCAGGGTGTGGACCACGACCAGGACCTTTTTGCAGCCGGACAGTGTGGCCCACTGTCCGGGATCGCGTATGACCGGGCCACTCGGCCCGCTCACCGTTGACATGGGTGAAACCCCCCGTCGGAACGACGTTCAACGACCGGTGCCCGGCCGCAGGAAGCGGCTTGCCCGGGGCGTCTGGCGGAAGGCATGCCAAACCCTTGCCGAAACCTTGCCCGGCAGGCCGGGGGACGGGCGGACTTGGGACCCGGGGGGAGCGAACGGGCCGCGACGGCGCGAAGTCCGCGCCCGGCGCAGCGTTCTCCGGGTCACGCTCGCGACAACGGCCCGGCCCCGCTCCGGGCGTCAAGACGCCGTCAAGGTCGCCCCGGCGGTGGCCGCGCGCCCGGAATATCCCGTTGCGCGGTTCTAGAGTCGGAGGGTGCGCCTGCCGGGCCGTCCGGGCGAAGGGGGCGGCGGAGCGGGACGATGGAGACATGGCACGCGGGAAGCTGCGCATTTATCTGGGGGCGGCACCTGGTGTGGGGAAGACCTACGCCATGTTGTCGGAGGCGCATCGGCGTGCGGAGCGCGGTACGGACGTGGTGGTCGGGTACGTGGAGCACCACAGGAGGCCGCGGACCGAGGTGATGCTGGCGGGCCTGGAGGAGATCCGGCGCAAGGAGATCGACTACCGGGGGACCGTGTTCACGGAGATGGACGTGGACGCGGTGCTGGAGCGGGCGCCCGAGGTGGTGCTGGTCGACGAGCTGGCGCACACCAATGTGCCCGGGTCGCGGAACGCGAAGCGGTGGCAGGACGTCGAGGAGCTGCTGAAGGCCGGGATCCACGTGGTCTCGAACGTCAACATCCAGCACCTGGAGTCACTCGGTGACGTGGTGGAGTCCATCACCGGGGTGAAGCAGCGCGAGACGGTGCCGGACGAGGTGGTGCGCAGGGCCGACCAGATAGAGCTGGTCGACATGTCGCCCCAGGCGCTGCGCCGCCGGATGGCGCACGGCAACATCTACGCCCCCGACCGGGTCGACGCGGCGCTGTCCAACTACTTCCGCCCCGGCAATCTGACCGCGCTGCGCGAGCTGGCGCTGCTGTGGACCGCGGACCGGGTCGACGAATACCTCCAGCAGTACCGGGCCGACCACCGGATATCGGCCGCGTGGCAGGCCAGGGAGCGGATCGTGGTCGGCCTGACCGGCGGCCCCGAGGGCCGCACGCTGCTGCGGCGGGCGGCCAGGATGGCCGCCAAGGGCTCGGGCAGCGAGATCCTGGCCGTGCACATCGTGCGCAGCGACGGCCTGGTGTCCGGCTCGGCCAAGGAACTGGCCGTCCAGCGGGCCCTGGTCGAGGACCTGGGCGGATCCTTCCACCACGTCATCGGCGATGACGTGCCGGACGCGCTGCTGGACTTCGCGCGCGGCGTCGACGCCACCCAGATCGTGCTCGGCACAAGTCGCCGCAAGGCGTGGCAGTACGTGTTCGGGCCAGGCGTCGGCAGCACTGTGGCCCGCGACTCCGGCGACATCGACGTCCACATCGTCACCCACGAGCACGCCGCCAAGGGCCGCGGACTGCCCTCCGCGCGGGGCGCGAAACTCGGCCGCTCCAGGGTCGTGGCGGGCTGGCTGACCGGCGTCGCGGGCCCCGTACTGCTCGCGGTGCTGCTCACCCGCTGGCACCCCGGCATGAGCCAGGCCACCGAGATGCTGGTCTTCCTGACCATGACGGTCGCCGCGGCCCTGATCGGCGGACTGCTGCCCGCGCTGGCCGCGGCCCTGGTCGGCTCGCTGCTGCTCAACTACTACTTCACGCCGCCGACGCACTCCTTCACCATCGCTCAGCCAGAGAACATCATCGCCATCGCGATCTTCATCGTCGTCGGCGCCGCCGTCGCCTCCGTGGTGGACCTGGCCGCCCGCCGCACCCAGCAGGCCGCGCGGCTGCGCGCGGAGGCCGAGATCCTGTCGTACCTGGCGGGCAGCGTCCTGCGCGGCGAGAGCTCGCTCGAAGCGCTGCTGGAACGGGTCAGGGAGACCTTCGGCATGGACGCCGTGGTGCTGCTGGAACGGGACGACGAGCACGCGGCCTGGCACTGCGCCGCGAGCGTCGGCAGCACCCCCTGCGTACGGCCCGAGGACGCCGACGTGGAGGTGCCCGTCAACGACCGGCTCACCCTCGCGCTCACCGGCCGCGTCCTGCCCGCCTCCGACCGCCGCGTGCTGTCCGCGTTCGCCGCGCAGGCCGCCGTGGTGCTGGACCGCAAGCGGCTGACCGACGAGGCGGCCAAAGCCAGGGAGCTGGCCGAGGGCAACCGGATACGTACGGCCCTGCTGGCCGCCGTCTCGCACGACCTGCGCACCCCGCTCGCCGGGATCAAGGCGTCGGTGTCCTCGCTGCGCTCCGCGGACGTCGCCTGGTCGCCGGAGGACGAGGCGGAACTGCTGGCCGGGATCGAGGACGGCGCCGACCGCCTGGACCACCTGGTGGGCAATCTCCTGGACATGTCACGGCTCCAGACCGGCACCGTCTCCCCGCTGATCCGCGAACTCGACCTGGACGAGGTGGTGCCGATGGCGCTCGGCGGCGTCCCCGAGCAGAGCGTCGCCCTCGACATCCCCGAAACGCTCCCGATGGTCGCCGTCGACCCCGGCCTGCTGGAGCGCAGCGTCGCCAACGTCGTCGAGAACGCCGTCAAGTACAGCCCGGAGAACGAGAAGGTGCTGGTCGCCGCCAGCGCGCTCGGCCACCGCGTCGAACTGCGCGTGGTCGACCGCGGCCCCGGCGTACCCGAGAGCGCCAGGGACCACATCTTCGAGCCGTTCCAGCGGTACGGGGACGCGCCGCGCGGCAACGGGGTCGGCCTCGGCCTCGCGGTGGCGCGCGGCTTCGTCGAGGCGATGGGCGGGACACTGGTCGCCGAGGACACACCCGGCGGCGGCCTCACGATGGTGCTGACGCTGCCCGCCGCGCACGGGGTCCCCGGAGCGCCCGGCGTTCCCGACCGGCCCGCCACGGCCGTCTCATGACCGAGCAGAAGAGCGCACAGAAGAGCGAACAGAAGAGGACGCACATGTACCGGGTGCTCGTGGTCGACGACGAGCCGCAGATCGTCCGCGCCCTCGTCATCAATCTGCGGGCCCGCGCCTACGAGGTCGACGCCGCGCACGATGGCGCCACCGCGCTGCGGGTCGCCGCCGCCCGCCACCCCGACGTGGTCGTCCTCGACCTCGGGCTGCCCGACATGGACGGCGTCGAGGTGATCCGCGGCCTGCGCGGCTGGACCCGCGTGCCGATCATCGTGCTGTCCGCCCGGCAGGCGTCCGACGAGAAGGTGGAGGCGCTGGACGCGGGCGCCGACGACTACGTCACCAAGCCGTTCGGCATGGACGAGCTGCTGGCCCGGCTGCGCGCCGCGGTCCGCCGCGCCACGCCCACCGGACCCGACGACGACGCCGCCGTCATCGAGACCGAGTCCTTCACCGTCGACCTGGCGGCGAAGAAGGTCAACAGGGACGGCGCGGACGTACGCCTCACCCCGACCGAGTGGCACCTGCTGGAGGTGCTGGTACGCAGCCCCGGCCGGCTGGTCAGCCAGAAACAGCTCCTCCAGGAGGTCTGGGGGCCCGCCTACGGCACCGAGAGCAACTACCTGCGGGTCTACATGGCACAGCTGCGCCGCAAGCTGGAGGCCGACCCGGCCCGGCCCCGGCACTTCATCACCGAACCGGGCATGGGGTACCGCTTCGAGCAGTGACCGGGTTCCGAGCCCGACCGGGATCCGGGCAGTGACTGGGTTCCGAGCAGTGACCGGGTTTCGGGCGGCGACCGGGTTTCGGGCGGCGACCCGTTCCGGCAGTGACCCGGCTCTCCCGGAGCCGCCCCTTCGGGGCAATGACCAGGCTCTGACTGGCCGGTACCCTGGGGAATATGAGTGGTGCCATCCGTTCGGACCGACCCGCGGGACGTTTCCGCCGCATGCTCGACCGCCTGTCCTCCTCGCAGGAGGAGCTGCACTCCGAGGAGCTGCAGAAGGACGCCCTGGCCGTCGGCTGCACGAGGATCTGCGACTGCTCCGACCGCCAGATAGTGTCCGTCACCGGTACGCTGCGTACGGTCACCCTCCGTCCCCGGGCCGGTGTGCCCGCGCTGGAGGCGGAACTCTTCGACGGGTCCGCCGCGCTGGACGTGGTCTGGCTCGGCCGCCGCAGTATCAGCGGTATCGAACCCGGCCGTCGGATCATCGCCTCCGGCCGGATCTCCATGAACCGGGGTCGTCCGGTGCTGTTCAACCCCAAGTACGAACTGCGTCCGGTCGGACAGGAGTAACAGGTGGCGTCGATCGACAACACGGATCAGACGGTCCGCGCGGATTCCCGGCCGCCCGGCGGGAGCACGGACAGTACCGGGACCGACGAGGTCACCGGCGAGGCCGCGGGCGGGATCACCGACGAGTCGCGGGCGGTCACCGAGGCCGCGCTCTTCGACGCCTTCGGCGGGCTGCGCGGCATGGTGGAGACCACCGTGCCCGGCCTGGTCTTCGTCGCGATCTACACGGTCAACAAGGACCTCAAGAGCTCGGCCATCGCCGCCCTCGCGCTGTCGGTGCTGATGGGCGTGGCGCGGCTGGCCCGCAAGGACACCCTCAAGCACGCCTTCAGCGGGGTCTTCGGCGTCGCCTTCGGCGCGGTCTTCGCCATGATGTCGGGCAACGCGAAGAACTTCTATCTGCCCGGCATGCTCTACACGCTCGGCCTGGCCGTCGCGTATCTGGTCTCCGCCGCCGCGGGCTTCCCGCTGCTCGGCCTGATCCTCGGGCCGATCTTCAAGGAGAACCTGTCCTGGCGGAAGCGTAATCCCGGACGGCTGCGCGCGTACACCAAGGCGAGCTGGGCCTGGGGCCTGATCCTGCTGGCCAAGTCGGCGATCCTCTTCCCGCTGTACTGGTGGGGCAACGCGACGCAGCTCGGCTGGGTCAAGGTCGCGCTCGGCATCCCGCCGTTCCTGCTGTCGGTGTACCTGACCTGGATCTTCCTGGTGAAGGCGCCGCCGCCGATCGACGTGATCGCGGAGATGGAGGCGGCCGAGGCCGCGGAGAAGGCCGAAAAGGCCGAAAAAGCCGGAATGGCAGAAAGCACGGAAAAGGCCGAGCAGGCGGGCACGACGGGGAAGTCCGCCAAGCACGCCAGGCCGTGACCCGCGCGTCCGTACGGCATGCGAAGGGGGCGGCCCCGGACCTCACCGAGGTCCGGGGCCGCCCCCTTCGCGGGTCGTCAAGGAGCGACTACTCCGTGGCGGCGCCGCCGTCGCCCTGGAGCGACAGCAGATCCTCCAACTGCTCCTCCCGGTGCGGCGCGGCCACGAACAGCAGCTCGTCACCGGCCTCCAACGCGTCGTCCTTGGACGGCGTCAGCACCCGGTTGCCGCGGATGATCGTGACCAGCGAGGTGTCCTGCGGCCACTCCACGTCGCCGACCCTGGTGCCGACCAGCGCGGCCTCCTCCGGCAGCGTGAGCTCCACCAGATTCGCGTCGCCCTGGCTGAAGCGCAGCAGCCGGACGAGATCGCCGACGCTCACGGCCTCCTCGACCAGCGCCGACATCAGCCGCGGGGTGGAGACGGCGACGTCCACGCCCCACGACTCGTTGAACAACCATTCGTTCTTGGGGTTGTTGACCCGGGCGACCACCCGGGGGACCCCGTACTCGGTCTTCGCCAGCAGCGAGACCACCAGATTGACCTTGTCGTCACCGGTGGCGGCGATGACCACGTTGCAGCGCTGGAGCGCGGCCTCGTCCAGCGAGGTGATCTCGCAGGCGTCGGCCAGCAGCCACTCCGCCTGCGGGACCCGCTCCACAGAGATGGAGGTCGGGTTCTTGTCGACGAGCAGCACCTCGTGCCCGTTCTCCAGCAGCTCGCCGGCGATGGACCGGCCGACGGCCCCCGCCCCGGCAATGGCGACCCTCATCAGCGCGCCTCCTCGGGACCCTTGGCGAATGCCGCCTCGACCTCGGCGACCCCGTCGGTCCGCATCATCACGTGCACCAGGTCGCCCTCCTGGAGGACGGTCTGGGACGTCGGCACCATCGCCTCGCCCAGCCTGGTGAGGAACGCCACACGGACGCCGGTCTCCTCCTGGAGCGTGCTGATCTTGTGCCCGATCCACGCGACCGACGTGTGCACCTCGGCGAGCTGTACGCCGCCGCTCGGGTCGCGCCACAGCGGCTCGGCGCCGGACGGCAGCAGCCGCCGCATCATCTGGTCGGACGTCCACCGCACGGTGGCCACGGTGGGGATGCCCAGGCGCTGGTACACCTCGGCACGGCGCGGGTCGTAGATCCGGGCCGCCACGTTCTCGATGCCGAACATCTCACGGGCCACCCGGGCCGCGATGATGTTGGAGTTGTCGCCGCTGCTGACCGCCGCGAAGGCTCCCGCCTCCTCGATTCCGGCTTCGCGCAGCGTGTCCTGGTCGAACCCGACTCCGGTCACCCGGCGCCCGCCGAACCCGGAGCCCAGGCGGCGGAAGGCCGTCGGGTCCTGGTCGATCACCGCGACCGTATGACCTTGCTGTTCGAGGGAGTGCGCGAGAGTGGAGCCCACTCGCCCGCATCCCATAATCACGACGTGCACGACCGTCCTTCCGGCTGTCAAACGTTGTGGCCGGGCTCTTGTGGAGCCCCGCGGAGCACTGTTGGTCAGCACAAGCGTCTCAGACCGCGGCCAAAGCTACACACGCGTGCGGCGGGCGAGAAGGTTGCGCCGACCGGACGCACAACTTCCCCACCGAAGCCGTACCCCGCCCGTCACCAAGTCCCCCACAGTCCTTAGGGCAGTGGGGGGAGCGGCCGTATTGACGATCCCTTAACATCGCGGGGTGTCCAAACTGACCGACCTGCCGAAACGGATCCTGATCGGCCGGGCGCTACGCAGCGACAAGCTGGGGGAAACGCTCCTCCCCAAGCGGCTCGCGCTACCCGTCTTCGCCTCCGACCCGTTGTCCTCCGTCGCGTACGCGCCGGGCGAGGTCCTGCTCGTCCTGTCCATCGCGGGGGCCTCGGCCTACCACTTCAGTCCGTGGATCGCCGTCGCGGTCGTCGTGCTCATGTTCACAGTGGTGGCCTCCTACCGGCAGAACGTCCACGCCTACCCCTCCGGCGGCGGCGACTACGAGGTCGCCACCACCAACCTGGGGCCCAAGGCCGGACTCACCGTCGCCAGCGCGCTGCTCGTCGACTACGTCCTGACCGTCGCCGTCTCCGTCGCCTCCGGAATCGAGAACCTCGGTTCCGCCGTCCCCTTCTTCGCCGACCACAAGGTGCTCGGCGCGGTCGGCATGATCTTCCTGCTGATGGTCATGAACCTTCGCGGGGTGCGCGAGTCCGGCAGCATCTTCGCCATCCCGACCTACGCGTTCGTCGTCGGCGTCTTCTGCATGATCGCCTGGGGTATCTTCAAGATCGCCACTGGACACGACATGCAGGCGCCCACCGCGCACTACACCATCCACGCCGAGACCTCGGGCATCGGCGGCTTCGCGCTGATCTTCCTGCTGCTGCGCGCCTTCTCCTCCGGCTGCGCCGCGCTCACCGGTGTCGAGGCGATCAGCAACGGCGTCCCGGCGTTCAAGAAGCCCAAGTCCAAGAACGCCGCGACCACGCTCGCCGCGATGGGCCTGCTGGCCGTCACCATGTTCTGCGGCATCATCGCGCTGGCCATGAACACCAAGGTGCACATGGCCTCCAACCCGGCGACCGACCTGCTGAACAACGGCGTCCCGGTCGGCTCCGGCTATACGCAGGACCCGGTGATCGCGCAGGTCGCCGAGGCGGTCTTCGGCCACAATTCGATCCCGTTCATCTTCCTGGCCGCCGTCACCGCGCTCGTGCTCTTCCTCGCGGCGAACACCGCGTACAACGGCTTCCCGGTCCTCGGCTCGATCCTCGCCCAGGACCGCTATCTGCCGCGCCAGCTCCACACCCGCGGCGACCGCCTCGCCTTCTCCAACGGCATCGTGCTGCTCGCGGGCTTCGCCGCCGTCCTCGTCTACATCTACGGCGCGGACTCCACCCGGCTGATCCAGCTCTACATCGTCGGCGTCTTCGTCTCCTTCACGCTCAGCCAGACCGGCATGGTCCGGCACTGGAACCGGCACCTGCGCACCGAGACCGACCCGGCCAAGCGCCGCCACATGCACCGCTCCCGCGCCATCAACACCTTCGGCGCCTTCCTCACCGGCCTGGTGCTCGTCATCGTGCTGCTGACGAAGTTCACCCACGGCGCCTGGGTCGCGGTGCTCGGCATGATCGCCTTCTACGCGCTGATGACCGCGATCCGCGGCCACTACACGCGGGTCGCGGACGAGATCGCCGCCGAGGACGAGCCGGGCGACGACTACGTGCGCCCGTCGCGCGTGCACTCCATCGTGCTGGTCTCCAAGCTGCACAAGCCCACCCTGCGGGCGCTGTCCTACGCCAAGCTGATGCGCTCCGACACCCTGGAGGCGCTCAGCATCAACGTCGACCCCGACGACACCAAGGCGCTCCAGACCGAATGGCAGCGCCGCGGCATCGACGTACCGCTGAAGGTCCTCGACTCGCCGTACCGCGAGATCACCCGGCCGATCATCGAGTACGTACGGGGCTTGCGCCGCAGCAGTCCGCGCGATGTGGTCAGCATCTACATCCCGGAGTACGTGGTCGGCCACTGGTACGAGCACGTGCTGCACAACCAGAGCGCGCTGCGGCTCAAGGGGCGGCTGCTGTTCACCCCCGGTGTGATGGTCACCTCGGTGCCCTGGCAACTGGAGTCCTCCGAGGTCGCCAAGGCGCGTGCCAGGCGCCGCGCGGACTGGAACGCGCCCGGTGCGATCCGCCGCGGTCCGGTCGGTCCGCCGCGCCGCGACAGGGAGCACACCGGCAACGGCGGACGCCAGAAGTGACGCCCGGCCCGCGGCCCCGGTCCCGGCCGGGGCCGGGACCGGAATTCCGGCCGGGCGCGGGCACGTAGACTGGAGGGCTTGTCCCCTCGGACACCCCGGCACGCTTGGGGCCCGTCCCCGCGCACCCCACTTTGAAGCTCAGGAGCACCGCCCCCATGCAGACCGAATCCGCACCGTCACTGGTCGGCCAGGAGTACGAGGTCGAGGTCGGCCAGGTGGCGCACGGCGGCCACTGCGTCGCGCGCACCGACGCCGGGCAGGTGCTCTTCGTCCGGCACGCGCTGCCCGGCGAGCGGGTCGTCGCGCGGGTCACGGAGGGCGAGGAGGGCGCGCGGTTCATCCGGGCCGACGCGGTGAAGGTGCTGACCGCGTCCAAGGACCGGGTCGAGCCGCCGTGCCCCTTCTCCGGGCCCGGCCGCTGCGGCGGGTGCGACTGGCAGCACGCGGCGCCCGGCGCGCAGCGCCGCCTCAAGGCGACGGTCGTCGCGGAACAGCTCGAACGGCTCGCCGGGCTCACCCCGGAGCAGGCCGGCTGGGACGGCACCGTGATGCCCGCCCCCGGCGACAAGGTCGCCAAGGGCGAGGTGCCCGCGTGGCGGACCCGCGTGCAGTACGCGGTGGACGCCGAGGGCCGCGCCGGACTGCGCAAGCACCGCTCCCACGAGGTCGAGGTGGTCGACCACTGCCTGATCGCCGCCCCCGGCATCAGCGACCTCGGCGTCGAGGACCGTACGTGGCCGCAGATCGCCTCCGTCGAGGCCATCGCCGCCACCGGTTCGAACGACCGTCAGGTCATCCTCACCCCGCGCCCCGGCGGGCGGCTGCCGATCGTCGAGCTGGACCAGCCGGTGTCGGTGCAGCGGATCGGCGAACGCGACCACGCCGTGCACCGCGTCCACGGCCGCCCCTTCGTCCGGGAGCGCGCCGCGGGCCGCACCTGGCGCGTCGGCGACGGCGGCTTCTGGCAGGTCCACCCGAAGGCCGCCGACCTGCTGGTGGAGGCCGTCATGCAGGGCCTGATGCCGCGCAAGGGCGACATGGCGCTCGACCTCTACTGCGGGGTCGGCCTCTTCGCGGGCGCGCTCGCCGAACGCGTCGGCGACCAGGGCGCCGTCCTCGGCATCGAGTCGGGCAAGCGCGCCGTCGAGGACGCCCGGCACAATCTCCAGGACTTCGACCGCGTCCGCATCGAGCACGGCAAGGTCGAGCAGGTCCTGCCCAAGACGCGGATCGACGAGGCCGACCTCATCGTCCTCGACCCGCCGCGCGCCGGCGCGGGCAAGCAGACCGTCCGCCAGCTCGCCGCCCTCGGCGCCCGCCGCATCGCCTACGTCGCCTGCGACCCCGCCGCCCTCGCCCGCGACCTCTCCTACTTCGCCGAAGCCGGCTACCGCTCCACCACCCTGCGCGCCTTCGACCTCTTCCCGGTCACCCACCACGTGGAGTGCGTCGCGATCCTCGTGCCCGACCGTCAGTCCGTGAAGTAGTCGGGGTACTGCTCGCGCAGGGAGACGCCGTAGCGGCGGACGCGGCTCACGTGGTCGCTGAGCAGGCGCCTGCCGCCGGTGACGTCGGCGGCTTCGAGGGCGTCGACGATGGCCGTGTGCTCGGCGACCAGGGCGCGGACGGTGTCGGGGTCGGGGAGGCTGAGGCGGCGCAGCCGGTCGAGCTGGAGCTTCATCGGCTGCATGACGGTCCAGACGCCGTGGTAGCCGCTGATCACGAAGATCTGCTCGTGCAGGGCCTCGTCGGCGTCGAAGAATCCGGCGAGGTCCTGTTCCGCCTCGCAGCGGACCTGTTCCGCCAGCAGGGTGCGGCACACGCCCAGGCGGCGGTCCGGCGCGGCGCACGCGACGGCGAAGGCGGAGATCTCCAGGCTTTCGCGGACGAACCGCGCTTCCTCGACGTCGCGCAGGCTGATCTTCGCCACGGTGGTGCCGACTTGGGGGATGACGGTCACCAGTCCGTTGTCCACCAGGCGGGCGATGGCCTCGCGCACCGGGGTCCTGCTCACCTGGAGCCTGGCCGACAGGTCGGTCTCGGACAGCGAGGCGCCGGGCGCGATGCGTAACGTCCTGATCGCCGACACCAGTTCTTCGTAGACGCGGTCGGAGGTGCGGGCGCGACCGCGGACGACCGGACGCAGCGGGGAGCCGCCGCCGCGCGCTTCCGCTGGGGGGTTGTTCAACGATCGTTCCACCCTCGCAAGATTTTCGGGCCAAACTCCTCGTCAGGATATCGGGATTGGTCCGTCGGGCAGCGGGTCCCTCGCACACCGCGGCCGGCCGGGTCCCGCGACCCGGCCGGCCGTGTGTCTCATCGATGCGACGCGGCCCTCAGCGCTTCGCGCGCTGCGTGCCGGGCGTCACCGTCCACTGGTCGAAGTCGTACGCGACCGACTCGTCGCCGACGGTCGCGGTGAACGTCGAGCCGAGCTTGTCCTGCTGGAGCCACGGCGTGTCGAACAGCTTGAAGCTGTCGTAACCGATCGCCTGGCCGTTGACCAGGTGGGTCGCGCCGGGCGCCTGGGACGCCTTGTCGTAGGTGAGGTCGAGGTCGTCCCCGGCCAGGCTGTGGTAGACGACGCGCGGGGTGGCGTCGTTCACGTGGCTGGTGTCCAGGCTGGTCTGCGTGGTCAGCGCCGTCGCGAAGGCGTCGAGGTCGGCGTACGCGGAGGCGTCGGCCGTCTCCAGCACCCACGCGTTGGTGTCGGCCTGGCTGCGCAGGATGTCGTAGGTGTAGCCGAGCGTCGCGGTCGGGTGGATCTGCGTCGTCGTCTTCACCTTGTTCGACGGGTCGTTGGGCGTCTGGTGGTACCAGGTGCCGGGCTTCGCCAGCTTGAACGCGAAGTACATCGGCCCGGTGTTGACGACCGTCCAGCCGTCCACCTGCTTGCGCTCCACGATCGAACCGTTGTCGGGGAACATCGCGTTGACGTAGTTCGACGTCTGGTCACCCGACGACTTGTAGATGCCCAGCGCCGTCGGACCGTCCTGCATCACCCGGTGGTTGTCGGGCTGGTCGTACGACCCGATCTGCGCCGTGCCCTGGTCGAGCGAGATCCGGAACAGCGGATTCGCCGCGTTGGACTGCCAGCGCAGCACCATCGGCATGTCCTCGATCCAGTTGTCGACCCTGCGGTACTGCGTCTCGGTGGCCAGTCCCCAGGTGGGCCGCACATAGCTGGTGCGGTAGACGTCCATCGCGTTGCCGCCGGAGTTCTGCAGATTCGACTTGTACGCGCTGTACGACTTGTCGGTCATCTGACCGATCTGCACCGCGAGCGGCGGCGGCGTGTAGGACGTGCCGGACCAGGCCAGCATGCCCACGTACTCCAGGTCGGGCCGGTACGCCGACGGCGCGGTGTTGTCCGACTCGCCCACGCCCTGCTGCGCCCGGTGCTCCCCGAAGTACGTCCAGGCGAGCGTCGTGTGGTCCGCGGACCGCCAGGTCGGGTCGTTGGCGGAGGCCAGGTCGCCCTTGGCGCGGCTCTCCGACGAGATCAGGTAGCCGTTGTCCCAGTCGTTCGCCCACTCGAACCACATGACGTCCATGGCCATCTTGACCTCGGAGCGCAACTGCTGGTCGTCGGACCACTGGTAGATCGCGTTCAGACCGACATACGTCATGATCGTGTACTCGGGGCTCTCGTACTCGGCCCAGCCGCGCCGCACCCCGGCGTTGACCATCTCCTCGATGTTGGCCTTGCTGCTCGCCTTGAGCGCCGCTCCGGAGTTGCCGTTGAGGTCGGCCACGTCCGGGAAGTACTGCCCGACCAGATAGCCGGTGACGTACGTGCTCATCCGCAGGTTCTCGGTCTGCGGGAGCTTCTGGTAGCCGTACTTGGCGAAGTACGCGCGCACGTCCTGGAGCATCGCGGGGCTGAACTGGTCACCCGCCATCAGGTACGTGTACATCTTCGCCATGATCTTGTACTGCTCGTAGTCGTAGCCCTGGTAGAGCTTGTCCAGCTTGCCGAGGTTGGCCGCGACGTTCTGGTGGTCCACCAACTGCGCGGTGTACTGCGCCACGTTGATGGGGCCGTCCTCCTCCTTCATGGCCTTCGTCCGGTCCCACAGCCACTGCGTCCGGGTCTGCTGGGTGCCGGGGTACGGGGCGGGAGCCGCGGGTACGTACGTGGCGGTCGTGACGTGCACGGGGGTGCTCAGCGGGCTGACGTGGCCGAACGCGTCCTTCGCGCGCAC
Organism: Streptomyces sp. NPDC008139; assembly: GCF_042957025.1. Classification (NCBI taxonomy): domain Bacteria; kingdom Bacillati; phylum Actinomycetota; class Actinomycetes; order Kitasatosporales; family Streptomycetaceae; genus Streptomyces; species Streptomyces sp. NPDC008139. The sequence goes on along the minus strand of NZ_JBIBHM010000004.1, from coordinate 441,536 downwards.
CGCGAAGTCGTAACCCGTGCTCGGCATCAGCCCGGTGACGACCGCGGAGGTGCTGGAGCCGCTGACCGAGGAGGCCAGGTAGCCGTCGCGGTAGATGTCGTAGCCGCTGACCCCGGTGTCGTCGGTCGAGGCGTTCCACAGCAGCGGGACGCTGTCCGAGGAGGCCGTCCCGGCGTGCAGGGACGTCGGCGTGGTGGGCGGCGCGCTGTCGGACACCGCGCCTGCGTCGTACACACCGACGTTGTCGACGTCGATCGCCTCGTCGGTGCCGCCGGTGTCGACGCGTACCTGGAAGCCGAGTTCGACGGTCGTCACGAGCCGCTGCCCGCCGTTGGGCACCACGGTGAAGCGGTACTCGGGGATGTCGCTGTCGTCGACCGTCGCCAGGGCGCCCGACGTGCTCTTGTACGCGGCGGTGCCGGTCAGGCTGACGGCCGGTACGGCGAACCGCGGCACCAGGACGTTGTCGGCGTTGCCGAACTGGATCTCCGCGTAGATGTCCTTGGCGACGGGCTTGCTGCTGGCCGCGGCGCGCTTGAGGTCGAACTTCAGGACGAACTGCTCGGCCGGGCTGCCGACCGGCGCTCCGTAGACGGCGTTGACGCGGCTCACCAGCGAGCCGGTGGAGAACCGGTGGTAGAAGTAGCTGGCGAGGTTGGTCCCCTCGGAGGCGTCGCGCAGTTCGAGCGCGTTGTTCCCGCCGACGCTCACGATCTGCTGGCTGCCCCCGCCCGAGGCGGTGGACATGGTCAGCGGACTGGCGCCGCTGTCCATCGTGGTGTCCATGTCCGCCGCGAGCAGGTTGACCTGTGGGTCGTCGGCGGCGACGGCACCTTGGGACGGTGCCGCGAGGAGCACGATGACGCACGCGGACGCCATGGCTCCGTACAGGACTCTCATTGATCATCCTTTCGTTGGCACTGGCTGACTTGCTGACCGTTGAACCGACCGGCTACTTGACCGACCCCGCGACCAGGCCCTTGCTCCAGAAGGACTGCAAGGACACGAACATGGCGACGACGGGCACGACCGAGAGCAGCGCGCCCGTGACGACGGTCGCGTAACCGATCGGATAGCCCTGCATCTCACGCCAGCCGACGAGCCCCACGGTCACGGGCTGGAGCGATCTGTTGGCGAGCATGAGCGAGGGGAGCAGGAAGTTCGTCCAGATCGCGACGAACTGGAACAGGAAGATCGTCACCATCGCGGGCGCCATGATCCGCATCCCCATCACGAAGATGCGGAACTCGCCCGCCCCGTCGATCCGTCCGGCCTCGATCAGCGCGTCCGGGATCGACGACGCGGCGTAGATCCGGCTCAGATACACGCCGAAGGGGCTGACGATGCTGGGGATGAACACCGACCAGAAGGTGTTGATCACGCCGGTGTGGCTGAAGAGCAGATACAGCGGAACGGCGAGTACGGGGGCGGGCAGCAGGACGGCGGCGAGCACCGTGCCGAAGACCGCCTCACGGCCGGGGAAGGAGAACTTCGCCAGCGCGTAGCCGCACATTGTGGCCAGCAGCGTGGAGACGACGCCGCCGCCGACCGCGTACAGCAGCGAGTTCAGCAACCAGCGGGAGTAGATGCCGCCTTGGGCCTCGAACAGCGTCTGGACGTTGTCCCAGAGGGCGAAGTGCGCGCCGAACCAGAAGCCGTTGCCGGAGAACAACTCCCCGCTGCCCTTGGTGGCGGAGACGATCAGCCACCACACCGGGAGCAGGAAGTAGAGGGCGAACAGGCCCATGACGGCCAGCACGAACATCCGCGAGGCCGGGTTCACGGTCGTCAGCGGGCTTCCCGAGGCGCGCTTGGGCCCCGGTCGCGGCTTCGGGGGAGTCGGCGTGGTGGGCGCGGGTGATTCCACGGTGGCGGTCATCAGTCGGTCCTCTTGGCCGACGCGCGGAAGACGGCGACGGAGAGCACACAGATCAGCGCACCGAGCACCACCGACTGCGTGGCCGCGTAGTTGAAGTTGTTGGAGGAGACCGACCGCAGCGTGGCCATGATCGGCGTGTAGGTGGAGGACAGGTTCGGCGCCACGGACTTCATGGTCGCGGGCTCGTTGTAGAGCTGGAACGTGCCGATGATCGAGAAGACCAGGGTCATCAGCAGCGCCGGGCGGATCTGCGGGACCTTGATCAGCCACGCGGCCCGCCACCCCGTGCAGCCGTCCATCGCGGCGGCCTCCATGGTCTCCTCGGGGATCGCCTGGAGCGCCGCGTACAGCAGGATCGTGTTGTAGCCGGTCCACGCCCAGGTGAGGATGTTCGCGATCGAGAACGGCAGCGCGGCGTCGGTGACGAAGCTGGCGTGGACGCCGATCGAGTCGAGCGCGCGGGTGATCGGGCTCAGCGACGGCGCGTACAGGAACGACCAGACCAGTCCCGCGATCACACCGGGCAGCCCGTACGGGACGAAGTAGGCGAGCCGGAAGAACCGGCCGCCCTTGATCGCCGCGGAGTCCAGGAGAAGGGCGAGTACGAGCGCGATGCCGAGCATCACCGGCACCTGGATCACGCCGATGAACGCCACCCGTCCCAGCGAGGCGAGGAAGTCCGCGTCGTGGAACACCTCGACGTAGTTGTCGAAGCCCGCGAAGACGGTCTTCGAGCCGCCGAGCCCGAGGCCGGAGCGCTTCACCGAGAACAGGCTCTGCTCCAGTGAGTACGCGGTGGGGATCAGGTAGACGACGACGAAGAACAGGAGGAAGGGCAGGACGAACGGCGCGGCCCGGCGGAGCTCGCGTAGTCGGCGCCGTTGAGTCGTCACGGAGGACACGGTCACCTTCTCTCTGAAGGAACGTGGGTGCTGGGGGACTTGTCGGGGCGAGGGCGAGGGCGAGGGTGAGGGTGAGGGTGAGTCAGGGGCGGGGGCGGCGGATTCGCGGCCCCCGCGCGGCCCTACTTCCTGGCCCCTGCTAATTGACCGAGAAGCCCTGGGACTTCAGCGCCTTGAGCGTGTCCTTCTGGGCGTTGCCGAGCGCGTTCTCGTACGTGGCCTTCTTCGTGTGCACCTTGCCGAGGCCGTCACCGAGCGTCGTGGCCGAGATCGACATGATCGGCCCCCACATCCAGCCGGAGTTGACCTTGGCCGACTCGGTGCGGAACAACTGGTAGACGGGCTGGCCGCCGTAGTAGCTCTGCGGGGCGTCCAGTGCGGGGTTGGTGAGCCCGGACTTGGACGCGGGCAGGATGGCCGCGGAGGCGATGAGGTTCGACACCGACTCCTTGTCCGTCGACATCCAGGTGGCGAATTCGGTCGCCTCCTTCGGGTGCGAGCAGTCCTTCATCACGGCCGTGGCCGATCCGCCGGAGTTCCCGACCGTGTCGGTACCGGCCCATCGGGGCATCGGCGCGACGGCCCACTTGCCCGCGGAGCCCGAGGCGTTGTCCCGGATCAGGGACGCCGACCAGACGGGACCGACCTCGGCCCAGACCGTCCCCTTGCTCCACGCGGAGTACAGCGCCGCGTCGAAGGCGGGGTACGAGGCGAGCAGCCCCTTGTCGTACAGGCCTTGCCAGTAGTCGCCGACCTTGCGGTTGGCGGCGCTGTCGAACGACACGGACCACGCGTCGTTCTTCACCCCGAACCAGGGGGCGCCGCCCTGCCACGCGAACCCGGCGTAGAGATAGGGGTCGGTGGGCAGGTTCATGATCCGCGACGCCGGGTCCGCGGCCTTCACCGCGGCGGCGGCGGCCGTGAACTCGTCCCAGGTCTTGGGCAGCGCGATGTGCGCCTTCTTGAACAGGTCGGCCCGGTAGAACATCGCCATCGGCGCGGTGTCCACCGGTACGCCGTACGCCTTGCCGTCGACGCCGACGTTGCCCCACACCCAGTCGGGGAACTCGCTCCTGCCGTCCTTGACGTACGTGCTGACGTCCTGGAGCACGCCCGCCGCGAGGAAGCTGGAGAACGTCTCGTACCCGACCTGGGCCAGGCAGGGCGCCTTGCCCGCCTTGGCGGCCGTGAGCATCTTGTCGTAGCCGCCGGCGCCGCCGTTGGTGATGGCCTCGTACTTCACATGGACGTCGGGGTGCGTCTTGTTCCAGAGCGCGACGGACTTCTCGTAGCCCGCGGCCCAGCCCCAGAAAGTGATGTCCGCCGGGCCGCCGGTGTCCGCCTTGGAGCTGCCGCTGCCGTTGCCGCCGCCGCATCCGGTCAGCGCGAGGCTGAGCGCGGCGAGGACCGCGGCGGTGGTGAGTCTTGCCCTGCGCATGATCATGGCGACCTCTCGGTTTGCTGCTGTACAGCGCGGTTCGTGTCTTCGTGCCGTGGTGATGGGGGGCGTTGGCGGGGGCGATGAGGGGGCGATGGGGGAGCGGACATACCGCCGCGGACGACACCGGGTAGGCGACCGGGATACTTGCATACAAGAATACTGGCATGCAAGGATTCGGACGTGAATCCTCCCCGACCAGCACGCATCCAGGAGCAGGCACCCCTCGGCCCCGCCGGAGGGCTGTCGCCGATCACCCGGGACCGCACGCGGAACCGCGCCTCCGACCACGTCTACGACGAGTTGGTCTCCGCGATCCGCAAACTGCGGCTCGCCCCCGGCTCCTCCCTGTCGGAGACGGACATCGCGGAACGGCTGCACGTCAGCCGTACGCCGGTCCGGGAGGCCATCGCCCGGCTCGCCGACACCGGCCTCGTCCACGTCGTGCCGCAGGTCGGCACGCAGGTCGGGCTGATCCGGCTACGCGACGTCGAGGAAGCGCGTTTCGTCCGCGAGAGTCTGGAGGTCTCGGCCTTCGAGGCGGCCTGCGGCAATCCGGCGCTGGACGTCGGCATCCTCCGCGACCTGCTCGAACAGCAGGAGCACGCCTATCGCACCGCCGACTACGACACGTTCTTCCAGGCCGACGAGGCCCTGCACAGCGCGATCTTCACCCTCAGCGGCCACCCCGGCGCCTGGCAGGTCGTCCAGCGGATGAAGCTGCAACTCGACAGAGTGCGCCGGCTCGCCCAACCCGACACCGCCACGATGCGTGACCTGATCGACGAACACCGACTGATCGTCGACGCGTTGGAGTCCCGCGACATCGCGGGCGGGCGCGCCCTGATCAGCCGTCACGCCAGACGCGCGCTCGAACGCGTGCCAGGGCTGCGCGCGCAGTATCCGCACTACTTCACGGCATGACCGCGCGCGGCGGCGTACGACCGGGGGCGGGGACGTACGACCGCGCGGGGCAGCGTCGTATGACCGCCCAATAACGTGCACGACCGCGCATGACAGCCAGGTGCACCGAATCACCGCGACGAAAGGACAACCCCACGTGAACAGGTTCGCCGGACGGACGGTTCTCGTCACAGGCGCCGGTTCCGGCATCGGCCGCGAGATGACGCGCCAGTTCGTGGCGGAGGGGGCGGCCGTCTACGCGGCGGACCTCGACCCCGCCGACGTACCCGACGGCGGCATCCCGCTCACCGTCGACGTCACCGACCCCGACTCGTTCGCCGCGGCCGTCTCCCGGGCGGTGTCGGAGACCGGCGCGCTGCACGTGCTCTGCAACAACGCGGGCCTGGCCTCCAGCACCGACACCCTGGCGTGCAGCGTCGAGGAGTGGGACGCGACCTTCGCGGTCAACACCCGCGGGGTGTTCCTCGGCACCAAACTCGCCCTGCCGCACATGCTCGCCCAGGGCGACGGCGCCATCGTCAACACCGCCTCCGCCGCCGGACTCGTCGGGCTGAAGGACCGCGCCGCGTACTGCGCCAGCAAAGGCGCCGTGATCGCCTACAGCCGCCAGGTCGCCGTGCAGTACGCGGGCACCGGCGTGCGCTGCAACTCCGTCTGCCCCGGCACCGTCGACTCCCCGTGGGTGGGCCGCCTGCTCGCCGCGGCCGACGACCCCGAGCAGGCCCGCGCCCAACTCGTCGCCCGGCAGCCGATGGGCCGCCTCGGCACCCCGGCCGAGGTCGCCGCCGCCGCCCTCTACCTCGCCTCCGACGCCGCCGCGTTCATCACCGGCACCGAGCTGGTCATCGACGGCGGGCTGCTCGCCGGCTGACCATCCCTACCACCGAACGGATCACCGTGAAGCTCATGCGTGTCGGCCCACCCGGGGCCGAACGGCCCGTCGCCCTGCTTCCCGACGGCCGCCACCTCGACCTGTCCGCGCTCACCGACGACATCGACGGCGCCTTCCTCGCGGGCGACGGCCCGGACCGGCTGCGCGACGCGATCGAGGCGGGCGGCCTGCCGGCCGTCGACGTCACCGGGCAGCGCGTCGGCCCGCCTGTCGCCCGCCCCGGCGTCGTGCTCTGCGTCGGCATGAACTACGCGGCGCACGCGGCGGAATCGGGCGCCGCACCGCCCCGGGCGCCGGTCGTCTTCTACAAGTCACCGCACTGCGTCGTGGGACCGGACGACGAGGTCCTGCTGCCGCGCGGCTCGGCCAAGACGGACTGGGAGGTCGAGCTCGCGATCGTCATCGGACGCCGGGCCCGCTACCTCGACTCGCCCGCCGACGCCCTGGCCCACGTGGCGGGTTACACGATCTCCAACGACGTGTCCGAGCGGGCCCTGCAACTGGAGACCAGCGGCGGCCAGTGGTCGAAGGGCAAGAGCTGCGAGACGTTCAACCCGCTGGGTCCCTGGCTGGTCACACCGGACGAGATCGCGTCCCCACAGGCGCTCGGCCTGCGCTCCTGGGTCAACGGCGAACCCCGCCAGGCGTCCGGCACCAAGGACATGATCTTCGACGTCGCCACGCTGATCCACGACCTGAGCCAGTTCACCGTCCTCGAACCGGGCGACGTCATCAACACCGGCACGCCCGAAGGCGTCGCGCTGTCGGGCCGCTTCCCCTACCTCAAGGAGGGCGACACCATGGAGTTGGAGATCGACGGGCTGGGCCGCCAGCGGCAGCGGGTCGGCCAGGCATGACCATACGACTCTCGCTCGGACACATCGACACCTACGACGCGCGGGTGGCGACCTTCGCGCGCCAACTCGGTCTCACCGGCGTCCAGCTCCACACCCCCGACCTGCTGCCCGGCGAGGACGGCTTCTGGAGCGAGTCCGAACTGCGGGCCCTCAAGGACCGTTGCGAAGCCGACGGCCTCGCGATCGACGGCCTGGAGAACGTGCCGCTCGCGCACTTCTGGAAAATCCAGCGCGGACTGCCGGGCCGCGACGAACAGATCGAGAACTACCTCAGAACCATCCGCAACCTCGCCGCCGTGGGCATCGACCTGCTCGGCTACAACTTCCTCGCCACGTACGTCTGGCGCACGGACATGGCGGCGGCGGGCCGCGGCGGCGCCAAGGTCAGCGCCTTCGACCTGGCGGACGTCTCCCGCGGCAACGCGCTCGCCGGATACCGGCTCACCCCCGACCACCCCGTGGACGAGCCGGCCACGGCCGACCGGATGTGGGCCAACCACCAGTACTTCCTCGACGCCGTCCTGCCCGTCGCCGAGGAGGTCGGCGTACGGCTGGCCCTGCACCCCGACGACCCGCCCGTCGACGTGCCGTTGGGCGGCATCGCCCGGATCTTCACCTCGCCCGCCGCCATCGGACGGGCCCGCGACCAGGCGGGCGGCAGCCCGTCCTGGGGCCTGAACCTCTGCCTGGGCACGGTGTCGGAGATGGCGGGCGAGGAGAGCGTCAACGAGGTCATCGACCTGCTGGGGCCGTCCATCTTCTACGTCCACTTCCGGGACGTCCGCGGCACCGTGCCTCGCTTCAGCGAGTGCTTCCTCGGCGAGGGCAACTTCAACCCGGCGCGGGTCATCCGCCGTCTTGAGGACTCCGGATTCGACGGGTTCCTCATCGACGACCACGTCCCGGCGATGATCGGCGACCTCGACACCTGGGGCGACATCTCCTCCGAGGCGTACTGCAGCCGCGGCCGGGCCCACGCGATCGGCTACCTGCAAGGCGTCCTGAACGGCCTCGGGCTCGACCAGCCGGAGGCCCGCCCGCGGGCCGGCCGCTCGGCGACGGTCGGCCGGCAGCCTCAGGCCAGCCAGTAGTACGGCAGGCGCAGGAGGCCGGCGACGCGTGCGGCGACCTCCGCGCGTGCGGCGGGACGCCCTCGTCGGCGATGCCGCGTATCAGGTGCAGATGGAGCGACTGGAGGGTGGCGAAGGTGTTGAACGCCCAGACCGAGACCGCGCCGGGTTCGCCGCCCTCCAGCGCCTTGTGAACGACGGCCAGCCAGTCGGTGGCCTCGTCGGCCGTGAGTCCGGGGGCCTGGAGGATACGGGTGAGCGCGCTGGCCAGCCGCGCGTCCTCCAACTGCGCGTAGCGGTAGTCGGTCTGCTCGGCCGTCATCCTGCGGGCGCACAGCTCCGGCAGGCCGGTGCGGCGCTCCAGCAGGCCGGTGCCGCGCTCCGGCAGGGCCTTCGCGAACGCGGCGGCGATGTCGGCGCCGTGCGCCACGGCGTGCAGCCACCCCCGCGCGTCGTCCCAGCCGCGCGTGTCGCGCTCGGCCGGATACCAGGCCGAGAACCGCGCGTACCAGCGCTCCGCCGCCTCTCGCGGTACGAGCCCGGGCTCGGCGTCGCCCCGCGTCAGCACGGAGCAGATGATCAGCGGCGCGAAGGCGCTGGCCTGAACTTCCGGGTGGGCGAGACGGCCGGCCGCGTCGTCCCCGAGTGTTTCGAGGACGGTGTCGAGACGCCCCTCCCTGATCCAGCGGGCAGCGCCGGTATAGGCGTGGTCGTCGCGCGTCCCGGGGTCCGGGGTCCGGGGACGTCAGCATGGCGGACAGCTCGGCGGCGAGCCACGGCGCGGGGACGCTCTCGGGGAAGGGGAATCCGTCGGCCGCGACCGACGTCCAGTCGACACGATCGGCGTTCATGGCAGCAGGCTATTCCTCGCTCATCGCCACCAGTTTGGTGACCGTGTTCCAGTTGCGGGTGGACGCCGTCAGGCCGAGGCGGCGGTCGGAGAACTGGGCGGCCAGCTTGGAGTTGTGCACGCCGCCGGGGAAGTGGCCGTAGATCTCGCTCCGTCCGGGACGGAATTCGTCCGGCGCGTACGCCGCCGCGTCGATCGCGGCCAGCTTGTCGAGGGGGACGGGGCCCGACAGGAACGTCACCATGAAGCGCGACGGATTCACCCCGTCCATCGGGAACGGGTTGGCGTCAACGACCCGCCGGAGGTCCGCGCCGGTACGGATCAGGCAGGCGACGGTCAGACCCAATTCGTCGCTGATCCGCTGCTCCAAATCCGCCGCCAGCCGCCCCGGATCGGCCTGCGCGTGGGTGAAGACGGCGTTGCCGCTCTGGAGATGGGTGCGGATGTCGGCGGCGCCGATGGAGGCCAGCAGGTCCCTGAGGGTCTGCATGGGCAGCTTGTTCTTGCCGCCGACGTTGATTCCGCGCAGCAGCGCGACGTAGCGGGTATCCGTATCTGTATCCGTGGTCGTGCTCTTACTGGTGCCGGTCTTGACCTTGGTCTTGGTCTTGGTGTTGGTCATGGTGCCGGTGGCCTTGGTCGTCACGATCGCCACGCTAGCGGCCGGCACTGACAATCGGTCGATTCCGGGGGGTGCCGGGGCAAGCGCGGCGTCGCGCGAATCATGCGCGATGTCCCTCGTTCGGAGGACGGTACGGTCGCTGGAACGGTTCGGCAGGCCGGGGCCTGGTTACGTTCGCGCATATGACCAGCATCCATGACAGGCCCGTCGTCACCGAACTGCGGCTGTCGGCCTTCAAATCGCACCGGGGCGCGTCGTTCGGGCTCGGGCCGCTCACCCTGCTCTGCGGGGGCAGCGGCACCGGCAAGTCGAGCGTGCTGGAGGCGCTGGCCGCGCTCGGTCGGCTGGCCTGCGGGGACGGGCTCGACGAGGTCTTCGAGTCCGTGGTGCGCGGTGGCGCGGCGGCGTGCGTACCGCAGGACGCGCAGCCCGACCCGCAGGGACGGCGCGGCTTCCGGATCGGCTGCACGGTCACCGGCCCGGTGGGTCCCGTGCGGCTCGACGTCGCCGTCCAGGCGGAGCCCACGCTGCGGATCGTCGGCGAGCGGCTGACCGGCGCGGGCGAGACGCTGCTGACGACGGCGCTGCGCGACCCGGAACGCCCCACCGTGCAGGCCGCCTGGCACACCGCGGGCCTGGTCGCCGTCACCCGTGCGCCGCTGCCCGACGACCGCCTCGCCACGGCCCTGTTGCCGCTGCGCGTCGCCGGACGCACCGACGGGCAGCGCCTGGTGCTGGCCGCCGCGGAACAGGTCGTGGTGGCGCTGCGCGGGGTCTTCCCGATCGCACCGCGCCCCGAGCTGATGCGCGGCCCCGTCCCGGTCGGCGACGGACGGCTGCGCGCCTCCTGCGACAATCTGTCCGCTGTCCTGGCCAGGACCGAAGGCGAATGCGGCACCCGGCACGCGGCGCTGGTCAACGCGGTGCGCGCGGTGTGCAGTCCGCCGGTGGAGGGGATCACGGCGCTGGCTGCGGGCGCCGCCGCGAGCAGGGGTGCGGGCGGGCGTACGTGCGCCGGTCCGCGTACCGGTGCCGGTACGGCGGAGGGCGCCCGCGCGGGCGGCGGGTCGGTGGCGGAAACGGCGCGGGCGGTGGACTCCGTGATCGCCGCGGTGGACCGAGGCCCGCTCGGCCTGGTCCCGGTGGACCGCCTCGGCGACGGCGAACTCCGCTTCCTCGCGCTGGCGTTGGTGCTGCTCACCGGCCCCGGAGTGCTGGACGTCGACACGAGTACGGAGCTGCTGCCCGCCAGTCAGGTGCTGACCGTGCTGGGCGACGGCCTCGACCACGGCCTGGACCGTCGTCAACTGAGCGAACTGCTGCGGCTGGCGGGCCCGGCGGCGGAACGCGGGCACATCCGGCTGCTGGGCACGGTCCAGGACGCGAGCTTCGCGGAGGGGATCGGCGGTGTCTCGGTCACCGCGCTCGGGGTCCCGAGGCCACGCCGCCGCGAGGATGCGGTAGACCAGTCGGGGTGACCGAAGAAACCGACGCACCCGATCTCGCGGCGCTCCAGCGCCGCCTCGCCTCCTTCGCCGCGGCCCGGAACTGGCAGCCGTTCCACACGCCCAAGAATCTCGCCGCCGCGCTGAGCGTCGAGGCCGCGGAGCTCCTGGAGATCTTCCAGTGGCTCACCCCGGAACAGGCGGCGGAGGTGATGGCGGACGACGGGACCGCGCACCGGGTCCGCGACGAGGTCGCGGACGTGCTGGCGTATCTGTTGCAATTCTGCGAAGTGCTCGGCATCGACGTGCTGGCCGCGCTGGCGGCGAAGATCGACCGCAACGAGCTGCGGTTCCCGCGGGCCGATCCCTCGTCCGGGTGACGAGGTTTTCCACAGGCGCCGAGTTGTCCACAGATCTCCCGAGGAGCCTTTCCGCACCCGCGAAATTCTGTCACTCTGAGTAACGGCGAAGGGATCGCCGCAGCACAGAGGGGGTGCGGGACATGGACGCAGCGCGACTGGTGGCCCAGGCGGAGCGAGTGATGAGCCGATCGCCGCAGCCGGACGACGTCATCGCGGAGGCATGGCAGGCGTTCGAGCTGACCGAGGCCGTGGGACGGCTGCTCACCGCCGATCACGAGCGGCCGGTGGTCCGCGCCGGGCCGGGACCGGTGGTGGGCGCGTCAGGCGGCGACCCGCCGCGGGCCGCACGGCTGACCGGGGTGCGCGACCCGCACGGCACGCTGCGGGCCCTGCGCACGCTGCTCGGCGAGATCGGCCTGTCCCTGGTCGCCATCACCTGCACGGCGGAGGACGAGGCGGCGTACTGGAACTGCATCGAAGCGCTGGACGCGGTGGACGAGGCCAAGGACCGCGTGCGCGCGCTGACCGTGGAGGTGGACCGTTGACGGAGATCGCCGTGATGGGGGCAGGATGGAGGAATGGATCTGCGAATCTTCACCGAGCCCCAGCAAGGTGCCGAGTACGACACCCTGCTCACCGTCGCGAAGGCGACCGAAGACCTGGAATTCGACGCCTTCTTCCGCTCCGACCATTACCTGAAGATGGGCGACGGGACCGGACTGCCGGGACCCACGGACGCGTGGATCACCCTGGCCGGACTCGCCCGCGAGACCAGCCGGATCAGGCTCGGCACCCTGATGACGGCCGGCACCTTCCGGCTCCCCGGTGTGCTGGCGATCCAGGTCGCCCAGGTGGACCGGATGTCGGGCGGACGGGTCGAGTTCGGCCTCGGCGCGGGCTGGTTCGAGGAGGAGCACACGGCGTACGGCATCCCCTTCCCGAAGGAGAAGTTCGCCCGCCTTGAGGAGCAACTGGCCATCGTCACCGGCCTGTGGGAGACCCCGGTCGGCAAGACCTTCGACTACGACGGGACGTTCTACCAGCTCAAGGACTCGCCCGCGCTGCCCAAGCCCGCGCAGGCGAAGGTCCCGGTGCTGATCGGCGGCATGGGCGCCAAGCGGACACCGGAACTGGCGGCGCGCTACGCGACCGAGTTCAACATCCCGTTCGCCTCGGTCGAGGACAGCGGCCTCCAGATCGGCCGGGTGCGCGCGGCGGCGGAGGCGGCCGGGCGCGGCCCCGGCGACCTGGTGTACTCCAACGCCCTGGTGGCCTGTGTCGGCAAGGACGACGCCGAGGTGGCCCGCCGGGCCGCCGCGATCGGGCGGGAGGTGGACGAGCTGAAGGCGAACGGGCTGGCGGGCACGCCCGCCGAGGTCGTCGACCGGATCGGGCAGTTCGCGGAACAGGGCTCCAGCCGCTTCTACCTCCAGATTCTCGACCTGTCCGACCTCGACCACCTGGAGCTGATCTCGTCCCAGGTCAGGACCCAGGTGAGCTGAGGCCGCGATGCCCACGACCCCGCCCGCACCGCTCTTCCCGGCCGCCGCCGGGAGGGCACTGGTCCTGGACGGCGGGCTGTCCAACCAACTCGCCGACCAGGGCTGCGACCTGTCGGACCCGCTCTGGTCCGCCCGGCTGCTCGCCGACGCCCCGGAGCAGATCGAGGCCGCGCACACCGCCTATGTGCGGGCGGGGGCCCGGGTACTGATCACCTCCAGCTACCAGGCCACCTACGAGGGGTTCGCCCGGCGCGGCATCGGGCGGGCCGAGGCGTCCGCGCTGCTGACCCGCAGCGTGGAGCTGGCCCGGCGGGCGGGCGCGGGCCGGACCGACGTGCGGGTGGCGGCGTCGGTTGGGCCGTACGGGGCGATGCTCGCCGACGGCAGCGAGTACCGCGGGCGGTACGGGCTGAGCGTGCGGGAGCTGGAGCGCTTCCACCGGCCGCGGATCGAGACCCTGGCGGCGGCCGGTCCCGACGTGCTGGCCCTGGAGACGGTGCCGGACACGGACGAGGCCGAGGCCATGTTGCGGGCGGCGGAGGGGACCGGCGTGCCGGTCTGGCTCTCCTACACCGTCGACGGCGACCGTACCCGGGCCGGGCAGCCCCTGGCGGACGCCTTCGCGGTGGCCGCGGGCCGCGACGAGGTGATCGCGGTGGGCGTCAACTGCTGCGCACCCGCCGACGCGGACCATGCGGTGGAGGTGGCGGCGACGGTCACCGGCAAGCCCGTCGTCGTCTACCCCAACAGCGGTGAGCGCTGGGACGCCGACCTCCGCCGCTGGGACGGCGCCGCCACCTTCTCCCCGGCCCGCGTGACCGCCTGGGAACGGTCGGGCGCCCGCCTGATCGGCGGCTGCTGCCGAGTGGGCCCGGCCCGGATCAGCGCCCTGTCGAAGGTGCTGGGCAGGCTCTAGCGCCGGGAAAATCCCCTGGTCGGGGGGCGGGCGGAAGGGAATACTCGGGGAGGTGTTCCTGACGATCTCCACCACCGGCACCGCGGCTGCCCCAGCTACTGACCTGGGGTTTCTGCTGCACAAGCACCCGGAGAAGGCGCAGACCTTCTCCACCTCCTACGGCAACGCGCACGTCTTCTATCCCGAGGCGTCGATCGAGCGGACCACGGCCGCGCTGCTGTTGGAGATCGATCCGCCCGCGCTGGCGCGCCGGGGGAAGGGCAAGGGCAAAGGCCGGGGCGGCGCGCCCGACGCCGCGCTCGCGCAGTATGTGAACGACCGGCCCTACGCGGCCTCGTCGCTGCTCGCGGTGGCGCTGCGTACCGTCTTCTCCAGTGCGTTGCGCGGCGAGTGCCGCACGATGCCGGAGCGGGCGGCGGCGCCGCTGCCGCTGCGGATCGAGGTGCCGGTGCTGCCCGCCCGCGGCGGCCCCGCGCTGGTGGCCGGGCTGTTCGAGCCGCTGGGCTGGCGGGTCGAGGCCGAGCCGGTGGCGCTGGACACGCGGTTCCCCGAGTGGGGCGACTCACGGTACGTACGGCTGGTGCTCGAAGGGGAGCTGCGGCTGGCGGACGCGCTGCGGCAGATCTATGTGCTGCTGCCGGTGCTCGACGACGCCAAGCACTACTGGGTGTCGGCGGACGAGGTGGACAAACTGCTGCGGTTCGGCGAGGGGTGGCTGGAGGAGCACCCGGAGCAGAAGCTGATCACCAGCCGCTATCTGGCGCGGCGTTGGGCGCTGACCCGGCAGGCGATGGAGCGGCTTGAGCTGGCCCGGCTGGCGGACGCCGACGACATCGAGGTCGAGGCCATCGACAACGCGGTCGAGGACACCGTCGGCCCGGACGGCGAGGAGGCGGAGGAGCGGCCGACGCCGCTGGCCGTTCAGCGGCGCGAGGCGATCCTCGGGGCGCTGCGCGACGCAGGGGCCACGCGCGTGCTCGACCTGGGCTGCGGGCAGGGCCAGTTGATGGGCGCGCTGCTGAAGGACGTGCGGTACACGGAGATCGTCGGCGTCGACGTATCGGTGCGGGCGCTCGGCAGCGCGGCGCGGCGGCTGCGCCTGGACCGGTTGAGCGAACGGCAGGCGGCGCGGGTCACGCTGTTCCAGGGCTCGTTGGCGTACACCGACGCGCGGCTCAAGGGCTACGACGCGGCCGTGCTCAGCGAGGTCGTCGAACACCTCGACCTGCCGCGGCTGCCCGCCCTGGAGTACGCGGTGTTCGGCTCCGCCCGGCCGCGGACCGTGGTCGTGACGACGCCGAACGTCGAGTACAACGTGCGGTGGGAGTCGCTGCCCGCGGGCCATGTCCGGCACGCCGACCACCGTTTCGAGTGGAGCCGCGAGGAGTTCCGCGGCTGGGCGGCGACGGTCGCCGCCCGGCACGGCTACGACGTCGCCTTCACCCCCGTCGGCCCCGACGACCCCGAGGTCGGCCCGCCCACCCAGATGGCGGTCTTCACGATCGCCGCACCCACGACCGACACCCGTCACACGACCACGAACACGAGCACGAACACGACCACGACCACCGGCAAGGAGGCGGCGGCATGACCGCACCGCGCACGCTGCCCGTCACCGACCTGTCCCTCGTCGTCCTGATCGGCGCCACCGGCTCCGGCAAGTCCACCTTCGCCGCACGGCACTTCAAGCCCACCGAGGTGATCTCCTCCGACTTCTGCCGCGGCCTGGTCAGCGATGACGAGAACGACCAGAGCGTCAGCGCCGACGCCTTCGACGTCCTGCACTACATCGCGGGCAAGCGGCTCGCGGCGGGCCGCCGCACCGTCGTGGACGCCACGAACGTGCAGGTGGAGAGCCGCAGGGAGTTGATCAAGCTGGCCCGCGAGTACGACGTGCTGCCGATCGCCGTCGTCCTCGACGTACCCGAGCAGGTCTGCGTCGCGCGCAACGCCGAGCGCCCCGACCGGGCCTCTCTGCCACGCCACGTCGTGCAGCGGCACCAGCGCGAACTGCGCCGCTCGCTGCGGGGCCTGGAGCGCGAGGGCTTCCGAAAAGTGCACGTCCTGCGCGGCACCGAGGAGATCGACTCCGCCGAGATCGTCACCGAGCGCCGTTACAACGACCTGACGCACCTCACCGGCCCGTTCGACATCATCGGCGACATCCACGGGTGCAGTTCCGAACTGGAGACGCTGCTGGCCGAGTTGGGCTACGTCGACGGCACGCACCCCGAGGGGCGCACCGCCGTCTTCGTCGGCGACCTCGTCGACCGCGGCCCGGACAGCCCCGGTGTGCTGCGCCGCGTCATGGGCATGGTCGAGGCGGGCACCGCGCTGTGCGTGCCCGGCAACCACGAGAACAAGCTCGGCCGCTACCTCAAGGGCCGCCAGGTGCAGCACACCCACGGACTGGCCGAGACCATCGAGCAGTTGGAGCGCGAGGACGCCCGCGACCCGGAGTTCCGCAAGCGGGTCGCGGCCTTCATCGACGGTCTGATCAGCCACTACGTGCTGGACGGCGGCAAGCTGGTGGTCTGCCACGCGGGTCTGCCGGAGAAGTACCACGGCCGAACCTCGGGCCGGGTCCGCTCGCACGCGCTGTACGGCGACACCACCGGCGAGACCGACGAGTTCGGCCTGCCCGTGCGCTACCCGTGGGCCGAGGACTACCGCGGGCGCGCCGCCGTGGTCTACGGCCACACCCCGGTCCCGAACACGTCCTGGATCAACAACACCATCTGCCTCGACACCGGGGCGGTCTTCGGCGGCAAGATGACCGCGCTGCGCTGGCCCGAGCGCGAGATCGTGGACGTACCGGCCGAGCGGGTCTGGTACGAGCCCGTCAAGCCGCTCGTGGTCGAGGCGCCCGGTGGCCATGACGGGCGCCCGCTCGACCTCGCCGACGTCACCGGGCGGCGGATCGTGGAGACCGGGCAGATGGGACGGCTCGCCGTCCGGGAGGAGAACGCGGCGGCGGCCCTTGAGGTGATGAGCCGCTTCGCCGTCGACCCGCGCCTGCTCGCCTACCTGCCGCCGACGATGTCGCCCTGCGCGACCTCGCGGCAGGAGGGCTGGCTGGAGCACCCGGCGGACGCCTTCGCCGACTACCGCGAGAGCGGTGTCGCCCAGGTCATCTGCGAGGAGAAGCACATGGGCTCCCGCGCGGTCGTCCTGGTCTGCCGTGACGAGTCCGCCGCGCGGGAGCGCTTCGACGCGGCCGAGGGCACGACCGGTGCGGTGCACACCCGTACCGGGCGGCCGTTCTTCGACGACGGGGCCGTCACCGAGGAGGTGCTGGCCCGGCTGCGCGCGGCCGTCACGGCGGCCGGACTGTGGGACGAGCTGTCCACGGACTGGCTGCTGCTCGACGCCGAGCTGCTGCCCTGGTCGCTGAAGGCGTCCGGCCTGCTGCGCAAGCAGTACGCCGCCGTCGGCGCCGCGGGCGGCGCGGTCTTCCCCGCCGCCCTCAGCGCGCTCGAAGCCGCGGCGGCTCGCGGCACCGACGTCGCGGACCTGCTGGGCAGACAGCGCGAACGGGCGTCGGACGCGGCGGCGTTCACCGACGCCTACCGCCGGTACTGCTGGACCACCGACGGGCTCGACGGCGTACGTCTGGCGCCGTTCCAGCTCCTCGCCGTCCAGGGCCGCAGCCTCGCCGCGCTCCCGCACGACGAGCAGTTGGCGCTCATCGACCGGCTGGTCGAGGCCGACCCCACCGGGCTGCTCAGGACCACCGGACGGCTGCTGGTCGACACCACGGACGAGGAGTCGGTCGCGGCCGGAGTGCGCTGGTGGCTCGAACTGACCGGCGCGGGCGGCGAAGGCATGGTCGTCAAGCCGCTCGCCGCGCTGGTCCGCACCGAGAAGGGGCGGCTGGTGCAGCCGGGCATCAAGTGCCGCGGCCGGGAGTATCTGCGGATCATCTACGGTCCCGAGTACACCCGTCCGGAGCACCTGGAGCGGCTGCGGTCCCGTTTCCTCGGCCACAAGCGCTCGCTCGCCCTGCGTGAGTACGCGCTCGGCCTGGAGGCGCTGGACCGGCTGGCGGCCGGCGAACCGCTCTGGCGCGTCCACGAGGCGGTCTTCGCCGTACTGGCGTTGGAGTCGGAGCCGGTCGACCCCCGGCTGTGACGCCGTGAGTTGTGCCCGTCATACGGTCGGGTCATACGGTCGGGCCGCCCACACCCCTCCGGTGGGCGGTCCGACCGGGCTCCATCCCCGTGTGCCGAACCGGTCCTACCCCAGCAGCCGCAGCGCCGTCGCCGACCGGCCGAGGCGTACGGTCTGACCCCAGGTCAGCTCCAGCGCGTCGGACTCCATGCCGTCGCCGAAGGCGACCAGACGGTCGGACTCGACGGTCAGCCGGAGCCGGTCGGCCGCGGCCAGCACGCCCGCGACCTGCGAAGTGCCGGTCGCGGGGGAGGGCCAGGCCTCGCGGACGAACCACAGCAGCCGCGGCTCCGTGGGACCCGGCAGCGCCAGGCCGCTGCCGCGTTCCTGCCACAGCGACCGCAGCCAACCCGTGGCACCCGTGCCTGTACCCACCAGAACGCCCGATGACGCCTGGGCTTCCGCGGGCGCGGCGTCGTCGTCGGGCCCGAGCCGGTAGCGGGCGGTCTGGTGTCCCGGCGGTCCGAGGTAGATCTCGTTGAGCGCCAGCAGCCGCTGTGTGTCGTCGGCGACGGCTTCCACCATGGTCAGTTCGTCGGCCCGGCCGCCGCGCGCGGCGGAGTCGAGCAGCTTGCCCGCGTCGCCCGCCCGGTGCCGTACGAGCACGCCCGGATTACGGCCGGGGTCGGTGTCGATCCCCACCACCGGCTGTCCCGCCAGGTACTTGGCGGCGTTGGCGACCAGCCCGTCCTGGCCGATCACCACGACCACGTCCTCCGGTGCGAAGAGGAAGCGGTCCAGATCGGCCCGCTCCACCCGCGCCTGCCGCCACCGCAACGGCACCGCCGCGGCCACCTCGGCGAGCGCGGCCCGCCCGCGCTGATGGCGTTCGCGCACCTCCTGGATGCTCCGGCCGCGCGAGGAGAGGAAGAACGCCGCCTGGCCGTGGGTACCGTGCCGGGCCAGCAACTCCTCGTACTCGCTGACCCGGTGCACCAGCACCGCGCGCGGGGCGAGGCTCACCGCCCCTCACCACCGGAGCCCGGGACCGCGCCGCCGCCGCTGGGGCGCCCGAGCCGTTCCACCAGGCCGGTGAGCAGGTCGGGGGTGAGCGTGAGGCTGTCGATCCGCGGCAGATTCTCCGCGGCCCGGTTGAGCGCCAGCGCGTGCAGCGTCGCCGGATCCACGTCGCCGTGCACCCGCAGCCACCCGGCCTGTGCCTCGGCGCGCGCCGTACCCGCCTCGCGCGCCGCCTCGGCCTTCGCGCGGGCGAGGCGGACGAGCCGGGCGGCCTCGGCCTCGGCGCGCACGGCGTCGGCCGCCGCGTTCTCCTCCGCCTCGCGGCGCGCGTTCGTACCGTGCTGCTCGACCAACTGCTCCTCGCGCCGGGCGAGTTCGATTCGGCTGGCCAACTCGTTCTCGGCGATGGCCCGTTCGCGCTCGACGGCGACGGCCCGCCGCTCGTACGTGGCCCGGTCCGCCTCCTGCTGGATCTGCTCGCGCGCGGGTGTCCGCAGCGCGCGCTCCACCTCGGGCTCCGGCCGGATCGCCACCACGCGCACGGCGACGACCTCGATGCCGGTGGTGGCCAGTCGCGGCTCGGCGGCGAGCCCGTCGGCGATCCGCTGCCGTACCGCCGCCACGCCGTCGACCAGCGCGGACGCCAGCGCGGTACGGGCCAGGACGTCGAGCGCGTGCTGCTGGGCGGTCTCGGTGAGCAGGGTGGCGAGCTGCTCCAGCGGGGCGCCGCGCCAGATCCCGGTGTCGGGGTCGATGGAGAAGTCCAGGCGCTCGGCGGCGGTGGCCGGGGCGCTGATCCGGTACGTCACGGTCGACTGCACGCTGACGTCCTGGAAGTCGGAGGTCCTGGCATGGAAGGACATCGCCAACTCGCGGTCGTCGACCGGCACTTCGGAGAGGGCCGCGGTCAGTGAGCGGTACCAGAAGCTGAGGCCGGGCCCGTCGTGCACGAGCGCGCCGCGCGAGTGGTGGCAGATGTGCACGGTGGGCGCTGAACGCAGATGGCGCCAGCCGAAGCGCCTGGTGATGTCGGCCATGGCGGGACCTCTTTTCGTCAGTGCGACGATATCGAGCGATCCTCTTATCGTCAAGAGGACGAGATGGGGGAGTTCGGCGTACCCGCCGGGGTGCGGGGGCGCGGGCTGACAGGGCGCGCGCGGCGCGTCCTGCCGCCGGGGCGCGTGAATCGCGGGCGCGATGGTCAGGATGGAGGCATGGGATTCCACGTCGACTCCGAGACCGGGCGGCTGCGCCGCGTCATACTGCACCGCCCCGACCTCGAACTGAAGCGCCTGACCCCCAGCAACAAGGACGCGCTGCTCTTCGACGACGTTCTGTGGGTGCGCAGGGCCCGCGCCGAGCACGACGGCTTCGCGGACGTGCTGCGCGACCGGGGCGTCGAGGTCCACCTCTTCGGCGACCTGCTGCGCGAGTCGATGCTGGTGCCCGAGGCCAAGAAGCTGGTCCTCGACCGGGTCTTCGACGCCAAGGAGTACGGCCCGTTGGCCACGCCCCATCTGCGGGAGGCGTTCGACCGGTTGGGGGTCGTGGAGCTGACCGAGGCGCTGATCGGCGGCATGACCAAGCGCGAATTCCTGGAGCGCTTCGCCGAACCCGTCTCCGTCCGCTTCCACGCCATGGACCTGGACGACTTCCTGCTCGCCCCGCTGCCGAACCACATCTTCACCCGCGACACCTCGGCCTGGGTCTACGACGGCGTCAGCATCAACGCCATGCGGTGGCCCGCCCGGCAGCGCGAGACGGTGCACTTCGAGGCGATCTACCGGCACCACCCGCTGTTCTCCGGCGGCGGCTTCCACGTCTGGTCCGAGGGGCAGGCCGACTACCCGTCCACCATCGAGGGCGGCGACGTCCTGGTCATCGGCAGCGGCGCCGTGCTGATCGGGATGAGCGAGCGCACCACCCCGCAGGCCGTGGAGATGCTGGCGCAGGGGCTGTTCGAAGCCGGCTCCGCGCAGACCATCGTGGCCCTGGACATGCCGAAGCGGCGGGCCTTCATGCACCTCGACACGGTGATGACGATGGTCGACGGCGACACGTTCACGCAGTACGCGGGGTTGGGGATGCTGCCCTCGTACACCATCGAGCCGGGCTCGGGCGCGGGTGACCTCAAGGTCACCGACCACTCGCCCGAGCACATGCACCGGGCCATCGCGGCGGCCCTCGGCCTGGACTCCATCGACGTGCTCACCGCGACGCAGGACGTGCACGCCGCCGAGCGCGAGCAGTGGGACGACGGCTGCAACGTCCTGGCCGTGGAGCCGGGCGTGGTCGTCGCCTACGAGCGCAACGCGACCACCAACACGTTTCTGCGCAAGCGCGGCGTCGAGGTGATCGAGATCCCGGGCAGCGAGCTGGGCCGGGGCCGGGGCGGCCCGCGCTGCATGAGCTGCCCGATCGAGCGGGACGCGGTCTGAACGCCCGATCGGAGCTGAGGGGCGGCCTGAACGCCTGGTCGGGGCGGGGCGGAGGCTGAGCGCCTGATCTCGGCGGGGTGCGTGCGCGGCACGGGAGGGGTCTGTATAAGAATGCCGATCTGCGTATAGACTTCCAGTCTTGTTCGTCCCGCCCCCCCGACCTAGGAGTCCCCGCATGGCCGTCGACCTCAAGGGCCGCCACTTCCTCAAGGAGCTGGACTTCACGCCCGAGGAGTTCCGCCACCTGGTGGAGCTGGCCGCGGAGCTGAAGGCGGCGCAGAAGGCGGGCACCGAGGAGCAGCGGCTGCGCGGCCGTAACATCGCGCTGGTCTTCGAGAAGACCTCCACCCGTACCCGGTGCTCCTTCGAGGTCGCCGCCGCCGACCAGGGCGCGTCCACCACCTACCTCGACCCGTCCGGCTCGCAGATCGGACACAAGGAGTCGGTCAAGGACACCGCCCGCGTGCTGGGCCGGATGTTCGACGGCATCGAGTACCGGGGCAGCGGCCAGGACGTCGTCGAGGAGCTGGCCGCCCACGCGGGCGTCCCCGTGTGGAACGGCCTCACCGACGACTGGCACCCCACCCAGATGCTCGCCGACGTCCTCACCATGACCGAGCACAGCGCGAAGCCGCTCACCGGCATCGCATATGCCTACCTCGGCGACGCCCGCTCCAACATGGGCAATTCGCTGCTGATCACGGGCGCGCTGCTGGGCATGGACGTACGTGTCGCCGCGCCCGCCAATCTGTGGCCGCGGGAGTCCGTGGTCGCCGAGGCCCGCCGCCTCGCCGAGATCTCCGGCGCCCGCGTCACCCTCACCGAGGACGTCAGCGAGGCCGTGCGCGGCGCCGACTTCGTCCACACCGACGTGTGGGTGTCGATGGGCGAGCCGAAGGAGGTCTGGGACGAGCGGATCGCGCTGCTCGCGCCGTACGCCGTCACCGCCGACGTCCTCGCCGCCACCGGCAACCCGGACGTGCGCTTCATGCACTGCCTGCCCGCGTACCACGACCTGGGCACCGCGATCGGCCGCGAGATCCACCAGCGCACCGGGCTGACCTCGCTGGAGGTCACCGACGAGGTCTTCGAATCCGACCGGTCGGTGGTCTTCGACCAGGCGGAGAACCGTATGCACACCATCAAGGCGGTCCTGGTGGCGACGCTGGCCTGAGCCCGGTGCCGCCCCGGTCCTGAGCTCACGCCCGGCCGCCCCGGCGCTCAGTGCAGGGTGAACCAGACGGCCTTGCCGGTGCCGGTCAGCCGACAGCCGGAGTCCGCGCTCAGCGCGCGGATCAGGATCAGGCCGCGGCCGTGCTCGGCCAGCTCGTCGTGGCACGGGGGGTCGGGCTGGGCGGGGATCAGGAGATTGAGGCCGACGGGGAACTCCAGGCCCTGGTCGTGGACCTCGACCTGGAAGCCGTGCGGAAGCAACTCCACGAACAGCTCGATGGCGCCCGGCGGGGTGTGCTCCACGGCGTTGGCGACGACCTCGGCGGTGAGGAGTTCCGCGGTGTCGGTGTCGGGGCCGATGTCCTGACCGAGTTCGACCAGGACGGTACGGACCATGGCGCGCGCCAGCGGGACGGCGGCGGGGGAGTGCGGCAGGTCGATCCGCCAGACCGTCGGCCGGTCGGGGAACTCGCCTGCGGTACGGGTGGGGCTGGTCATCGCTGCTCCGATCCGGACGGGGCGGGGGTTCGCTCACCTCGATGTCCTCCACCTTAGGAATCGGACAATACGGTCAGCAGAGGCGTCCGGAAGGAGGCCGTAGGGACCAAAGGCCCGTGAGCGGACGGACTTCCTGCCCGTACCCGGCGCGCGCGCCGTTCTCGTCCGCCCCGTGTTCGCGCCCCCGCCCCCTCCTTGTCTCGCCCTCCTGACGACAGTCACAAACAGGTGATAGCGTCGAGACGAGGAGGCCGCGCATGAGTCCGTATCCCAGCTCCGCGAGCCCCACCGGCCACTGGCGCCATCTGCGCGTCGACCGGGCCGAGGGCGTCGTCACCGTCACCTTCGACCGGCCCGAACGGCTCAATGCACTGACCTTCGGCGCCTACGCCGACCTCCGCGACCTGCTGGCCGAGCTGGCCAGGGAGGGCGGGACCCGCGCCCTGGTCCTCGGCGGCGCGGGCCGCGGTTTCTGCTCGGGCGGCGACGTGGACGAGATCATCGGCGCCACCCTGGCCATGGGCACCGGCGAGCTGCTGGAGTTCAACCGGATGACCGGACAGGTCGTCCGGGCGATCCGCGAGGCGCCCTTCCCGGTGATCGCCGCCGTGCACGGCATCGCCGCGGGCGCGGGCGCGGTGCTGGCCCTCGCCGCCGACTTCCGGATCGTGGAGCCCACCGCCCGCTTCGCCTTCCTGTTCACCCGCGTCGGCCTGTCGGGCGCCGACATGGGCGCCGCGTATCTGCTGCCCCGGCTCGTCGGGCTCGGCCACGCCACTCGACTGCTGATGCTCGGCGACAGCGTCGACGCGGCGGAGGCGGAGCGGATCGGCCTGGTCAGCCAGCCGGCGCCGGAGGGCGGCGCCGACGAGGCCGCCGCCGCGCTCGCCCGCAGGCTGGCGGCGGGCCCGGCGCTGGCCCACCAGCAGACCAAGGCGCTGCTCACCGCCGAGTTGGACATGCCGCTGGGCGCCGCCGTCGAAATGGACGCCGCGGCCCAGGCGTTG
Organism: Streptomyces sp. NPDC008139; assembly: GCF_042957025.1. Lineage (NCBI taxonomy): Bacteria > Bacillati > Actinomycetota > Actinomycetes > Kitasatosporales > Streptomycetaceae > Streptomyces > Streptomyces sp. NPDC008139. The sequence continues at coordinate 417,631 of NZ_JBIBHM010000004.1, read as the reverse complement.
CTCATGACCAGCAGCGACTACGCCGAATTCCACGCCGCCTTCACCGCGAAGCGCGAGCCGAAGTGGGAAGGCCACTAGCGATGCCGGGCGGTCACCGGACCGCGGGCGCCCGCCGTCCCGAGCGCGTCGCCGTCATCGGCGGCGGCCCCGGCGGCCTCTACGCCGCCGCGCTCCTCAAGCGCCTCGACCCGGACCGCACGGTCACGGTGTGGGAACGCGGCGCGCCCGAGGACACCTTCGGCTTCGGCGTCGTCTTCTCCGACGAGACCGTGGGCGGCATCGAGAACGCCGACCCGGCCGTCCACGCCGCCATGCGTGAGGAGTTCATCCGCTGGGAAGCGATCGACATCCGGCACCGCGACCGCCTCACCCGCTCCGGCGGCCACGGTTTCGCGGCCCTCGACCGGCGCCGGCTGCTCGCGCTGCTGTACGAGCGCTGCCGCGATCTCGGCGTGGACGTCCGCGTCCGCACCCCGGCCCCCTCCGCCGCCCGACTCGCCCTCGACCACGACCTCGTGGTGGCCGCAGACGGCGCCCACAGTGCCACCCGCGCCGCGCACGCCGACGTCTTCCGCCCCCGCCTGACCACCCACGGCTGCCGTTACATCTGGCTCTCCGCCGACCTCCCGCTCGACGCCTTCCGCTTCGAGATCCTGGAGACCCCGCACGGTGTGATGCAGGCCCACGCCTACCCGTACCGGCCGGGCGCCAGCACCTTCGTCGTCGAGATGACCGAGGACGTCTGGCGGCGCGCGGGCTTCGACCGCGAGGCCGCCGAGGCCGCCCAGGGTGCTGTCGGCGCTGTCGGCGCGGAGGTCACAGCGAACGGGCCCGATACGGAAGCCGCCACCGCCGCCACCATCGCCGCCTGCGAAAAACTCTTCGCCCGCCTCCTCGACGGCCGCGCCCTGCACGCCAACCGCTCCCGCTGGCAGCCCTTCACCACCGTGGTCAACGAGCGCTGGCGGCACGGCCGTACGGTCCTGCTCGGCGACGCCGCCCACACCGCGCACTTCTCCATCGGCTCCGGCACCAAGCTCGCCATGGAGGACGCGCTGGCGCTCGCCGCTTCCCTGCGCGAACAGCCCGACACCGAAACGGCCTTGGCCGCGTACGAGAGCGAGCGGCGGCCGGTGGTGGAGAGCACGCAGCGGGCGGCGCTGGCCAGCCTGGAGTGGTTCGAACGGCTCGGCAGCTACGTGGACCAGCCGCCGACACAGTTCGCGTTCAATCTGCTGACCCGCAGCCGCCGCGTCACGCACGGCAATCTGCGGCTGCGCGACCGGGAGTTCACCGACCGCGTCGAGCGCGGCTTCGGGGCGCCGCCCGGCACACCGCCGATGTTCACCCCCTTCCGGCTGCGCGGCCTGACACTGCGCAACCGCGTCGTCGTGTCACCGATGGACATGTACGTGGCGCGGGACGGCGTGCCCGGCGACTTCCACCTCGTCCACCTGGGCGCGCGGGCGCTCGGCGGGGCCGGTCTGGTGATGACCGAGATGGTCTGCGTCAGCCCGCGCGGCCGGATCACCCCCGGCTGCACCGGCCTGTGGAACGGCCAACAGGAAGCCGCCTGGCGGCGGATCACCGACTTCGTCCACCAGCAGGGCGGCGCGGGTGCGAGCGGCGCCGGCGGAACCGGCGCTGGTGGGACCGGCACCGCCATCGGCCTCCAACTCGGCCACAGCGGCCGCAAAGGCTCCACCCGCCTCATGTGGGACGGCATCGACCAGCCGCTCCCCGACGGCAACTGGCCGCTGGTCGCCCCCTCGCCGCTGCCGTACCGCGAAGGCGTCAACCAGGTGCCGCACGCCCTGCGCGCGGACGAACTCGCGCAGATCCGCGACCAGTTCGCGGCGGCGGCCGAGCGCGGCGCCCGCGCCGGTTTCGACCTGCTCGAACTGCACTGCGCCCACGGCTATTTGCTCTCCTCCTTCCTGTCCCCGCTGACCAATCACCGCACCGACCGCTACGGCGGCGACCTCGCGGGGCGGCTCCGCTTCCCGCTCGAAGTCCTGGACGCGGTACGGGAGTCGTGGCCGTCCGGCCGGCCGCTGACGGTACGGATCTCCGCCACCGACTGGGCGCCGGGCGGCGCCACGGGAGACGACGCCGTCGCCGTCGCCCGCGCGCTGGCCGAGCACGGCGCCGACGCCGTGGACGTCTCCACCGGCCAGGTCGTCGCCGACGAGCGGCCCGCCTTCGGCCGCTCCTACCAGACGCCGTACGCCGACCGGATCCGTAACGAGACGGGCCTGCCGGTGATCGCGGTCGGCGCCATCTCCTCCTGGGACGACGTCAATTCCCTGCTGCTCGCGGGCCGCGCCGACCTCTGCGCGCTGGCCCGCCCGCACCTGTACGACCCGCATTGGACACTGCACGCCGCCGCCGACCAGTCCTACGAAGGCCCCGGCGCGCCCTGGCCCACCCCGTACCTCGCGGGCCGCCGCCCGCCGCCCACCGGCCGTACGGACGCGCCGAAACCCCGCCTGGCGCTGGACTCCTGAGCACGACGGGGCCGGGCTACTGGTCCGCCACGAACCGCGCCCCCTGGTCGCGCAGCAGCACATGCAGGGCCGTGAACACCGCCGCCGAGCGGATGCCCGGCCAGTCCGCGGGCAGCAGCGCCGGGGGCAGGCCGGGGTCGGCGTACGGCAGGCGCCGCCAGGTGTCGAGCGCCCGCAGATAGTCCCCGAAGGCCCGCTCGGGCGAGGGCTCCCCGGCCCCGGCCTCGGATTCAGCCTCGGCCCCGGACTCGGCCGACCACCTCCCCAGCACCGGCTCGTGCGCCGCCAGGAACGTGTGGTGCAGCGCGGCCAGCGCGTCCAGATCCCACCAGCGCCGTACCGCCTCCTCGGTCGCGGTGAAACCGAGGTGCGCGCCGCGGAACAGGTCGACGTACGGGGCCAGTTCGAGCCGCCGCAGCACGTGCCGGGTCTCCTCGTGCAGCGCGCCGGGCGCCACCCACACACCGGGCGCGGCCGTACCGAAGCCGAGTCCGGCCAGCCGGGACCGCAGCAGATGCCGCTTGTGCCGCTCGGACTCCGGCACCGAGAAGACGGCGAGCAGCCAGTCCTCCGGGTCGGGATCGGGCGCGGCGCCGACCCCGTAGATCCGCCCGTCGCCGTCCGCGAGCAGCAGCCGCGCGTCGTCGGACAGCGTGTACGCGGCGGCCCCGCCGACCCGGTCGGGCACGAGGTGGCCGCGCCGCTTGAGCCGGGAGACCGCGGACCGAACCGACGGCGGGTCCACGCCCACCGCCCCCATCAGCCGGATGAGCGCGGCCACCGGCACCCGGCCCGCCAACTCCGCGCGCCCGTAGGCGCCGTAGAAGGTGAGGATCAGGGAACTCGGTGTGTGCTGCTCGGTCACATGATCACCCTAGGGCGTCTCAGTCCAGGTCGCGCAGCCGGAAGCGCTGGAGCTTGCCGGTGGGCGTACGGGGGAGCGCGGCCACGAAACGGATCTCGCGCGGCGCCTTGTACGGCACGATCACACTCTTGGCGAAGTCCCGAAGCGCTCCCGCCGCCCGGTCCCCGCCGTCCACGCCCTCGCGCAGGACGACGAACGCCCGGACGATCTGCCCGCGCTCCTCGTCCGGCACCCCGATCACCGCCGCCTCCCGCACGTCCGGGTGCCGCAGCAGCGCCTCCTCGACCTCGGGCCCCGCGATGTTGTACCCGGCCGAGATGATCATGTCATCGGCGCGCGCCACGTAGTGGAAGTAGCCGTCGGCGTCCCGGACGTAGGTGTCGCCGGTCAGATTCCAGCCGTCGCGCACGTACTCCGTCTGGCGTTCGTCGGCCAGATACCGGCAGCCGGTCGGCCCGCGCACGGCCAGCAGCCCCGGCTCGCCGTCCGGCACCGGCCGCAGGTGCTCGTCCACGATCCGCGCGGTGTAGCCGGGCACCGGCAGGCCGGTCGCGCCGGGCCGGGCCGCGTCGTCGGCGGCGGAGATGAAGATGTGCAGCAGCTCCGTCGCCCCGATCCCGTTGATCAGCCGCAGTCCGGTCCGCTCGTGCCAGCCCATCCAGGTCGCGGCGGGCAGATTCTCCCCCGCGGACACGCAGCGGCGCAGCGACGATACGTCGTACGACGGCAGGTCGCCGAGCATCGCGCGGTACGCGGTCGGCGCGGTGAACAGCACGCTGACCCGGTGCTTCTCGACCGCCGCCAGCAGCTCCTGCGGCCCGGCCCGCTCCAGCAGCAGCGAGGACGCGCCCGCGCGCAGCGGGAAGACCACCAGGCCGCCGAGTCCGAAGGTGAAGCCCAGCGGCGGGCTGCCGGCGAAGACGTCCTCGGGCACCGGGCGCAGCACCCGCGCGGAGAAGGTGTCCGCTATGGCCAGCACATCGCGGTGGAAGTGCATGCAGCCCTTGGGACGCCCGGTCGTGCCCGAGGTGAAGGCGATCAGCGCCACGTCGTCCGCCGAGGTCGGCACCGCCTCGTACGTCTCGGCGCGCCCCTCGGCCAGCCGCAGCAGATCGTCGTCGCCGGTACCGCCGTACGGGGTGATCCGCAGCCCCGGCACGCGCGCCGCCGTCAGCTCCTCCAGATACGCGGCGTCGCACAGCGCGTGCGAGACGCGGGCGATCCGGCCCACCTCGGCCAGTTCATGCGCTCTCTGCGCGGCCAGGACGGTGACGGCCACCGCGCCCGTCTCCAGCACGGCGAGCCAGCAGGCGACCAGCCAGGGGGTGGTCGGGCCGCGCAGCAGCACGCGGTTGCCGGGGACGACGCCCAGCTCGTCGGTGAGGGCGTGCGCGATCCTGGCGGTCGTCGCGCGCAGTTCGGCGTACGTCCACTCCGAGCCGTCGGGCAGCCGGAGGCAGGGGGCCTCGGGGCGGCCGGTGGCGAGGAGTTCGGCGGCGCAGTTGAGCCGATCGGGGTAGCGGAGACCGTCGTCGGCTCCGGGGCCTTCACCGAGGGCGTCGCGGTCGTCGCGGTCGTCGCCGTCGAGGCGGTCGAGGCGCGGCCACTGCTCGGGCGGCGGAAGGTGATCGCGCGCGAAGGTGTCCACATGGGCTGACGGCAGCAGGTCCATGGCGACAGTGCCCCTCGACGAGTAAGCATCCAGCGGACGATTTCAGCGTAACGTGTTGATGACGGCAGTCAACAGGACGCGATAAAGCTGGGAGGCGGGGCGATGGAGGACGGGGTTTCCGGCGGTGCGGATTCCGACGGTCCGGCGGCCGGGGAAGGAGCCGTGGGCGGCGCCGGTGGGGGCGGCGGCGCTGGTGGTGGCTGCGGCGTCGGTGGAGGCGGCGGCGTCGGTGGCACCCGTGTGGCGTTCACCCTCGATCCGGCACGGGCGGCCTGGGCGGACCGGATCAGGGCGCTCGCGGCGGAACGACTGAAACCGCTGGCCGAGGCCGGTGAACCGGGCCGCGTCAACCGGCCGCTGCTGGCCGAACTCGGCGCCCTCGGACTGCTGGCCCGCGTACTGCCGGGAGACGGCGCCCCGGTCTCCGCCCTCGATCTCTGTGTACTGCGGGAATCGCTGGCGCGCGAGTGCACCGAGGCCGAGACCGCCCTCGCCCTTCAGGGCCTGGGCGCCCACCCGCTGCTCACCGCGCCCGCCGTCGCCGCGCGCTGGCTGCCCGAGGTGACCTCGGGCCGGGCCGTGGCCGCCTTCGCGCTCACCGAACCGGGCGCGGGCTCCGACGCGGCGGCGCTGTCCCTGGCCGCCGAGCCGGACGGCGCGGGCCGCTGGCGGCTGACCGGCGAGAAGTGCTGGATCTCCAACGCGCCCGAGGCCGACATCCTCACCGTCTTCGCCCGGACGGCCCCTGGGCCGGGCCCCGGCGGCAGCGGCGCGCGCGGTGTCACCGCCTTCGCCGTCCCCGCCGACCGCCCCGGCCTGACCGGCGAACACCTCGACATGCTCTCGCCGCACCCCATCGGACGGCTGGTCTTCGACGGCGTCCCGGTCGGCGCCGACGACCTCCTCGGCGTGCCCGACCACGGCTTCCGTACCGCCATGGCCACCCTCGACCTCTTCCGGCCCAGCGTCGGCGCCTTCGCGGTCGGCATGGCGCAGGCCGCACTCGACGCGGCCGTCGCGCACGCGGGTGAACGCACCGCGTTCGGCGGCCCGTTGAAGGACCTCCAGGCCGTCGCGCACCCGCTCGCCGAGATGGCCACCCGCACCGAGGCCGCCCGGCTGCTCGTCCACGCGGCGGCCACCGCGTACGACACCGGCGCCGCCGACCTGACCGCCCGCGCGGCGATGGCCAAGCTCTACGCCACCGAGACCGCGCAGTACGTGGTCGACGCCGCCCTCCAGATCCACGGCGCCCGCGCACTGCGCCGCGGCCACCTGCTCGAACACCTCTACCGCGAGGTGCGCGCCCCGCGGATCTACGAGGGTGCCACCGAGGTCCAACGCACCATCATCGCCAGGGAGTTGTACCGATGAGCCTGCGCCGTATCAACCCCGCCGAACTCTCGCCGCCCACCGGCTTCTCGCACGCCGTCACCGCCACCGGCCGCAGCCTGGTGATGCTCGCGGGCCAGACCGCGCTGGACTCCTCCGGCGCGGTCGTCGGCGGCGACCTGCCCGCCCAGTTCGAGCGCGCCCTCGCCAATCTGCTGACCGCCCTGCGCGCGGCGGGCGGCACCCCGGCCGATCTCGCCCGGCTCACCGTGCACACCACCGACGTCGCGGCGTATCGCGCGTGCGCCGCCGAACTGGGCCGGATCTGGCGGGAGTCGGCGGGCCGGGACTATCCGGCGATGGCGGTGATCGGGGTGGTCAGACTCTGGGACGAACAGGCCCTGGTGGAACTGGACGGCATCGCGGTGCTGCCGTAACGCCCTTCTTCGCGTAACTCCCCTGCTGGCCTCAGGACTTGGCGGCACTACGCGTCCACGCCGGTCCGGTAGCTCTCACGCGTCCAGGCGCGGGCCCGGTCGGTGAGGGTGAAGCCGAGGCCGGGGCGGTCGGACAGGTGCATACGGCCGTCCCGGATCTCCAGCCGCTCGTTGAACAGCGGCTCGAGCCACTCGAAGTGCTCGACCCACGGCTCGTGCGGGTAGGCGGCGGCCAGGTGGAGGTGGATCTCCATGGCGAAGTGCGGGGCGAGTTGCAGCCGGTGGTGGTCGGCCAGCGCGGCCAGCTTGAGGAACTGGGTGATCCCGCCGACGCGCGGCGCGTCCGGCTGGATGATGTCGCAGGCCCGCGCGTCGATCAGCGCCACGTGCTCCGCGACACTGGCCAGCATCTCCCCGGTGGCGATCGGCGTGTCCAGCGCGGCGGCCAGCGCGGCGTGCCCCTCCGCGTCGTACGCGTCCAGCGGCTCCTCGATCCAGGTGAGCCCGAACGACTCCAGCGCCCGCCCCAGCCGCGCCGCCGTCGGCCGGTCCCACTGCTGGTTGGCGTCCACCATCAGCGGTACGCCGTCGCCGAGATGGGCCCGTACCGCTGCGAGCCGCTTGAGGTCCTCGGCGCTGTCCGGCTGCCCCACCTTGATCTTGACGCCGCCGATGCCGCGCTCCAGCGAGGCCGTCGCGTTCTCCATCACCTGCTCGACGGGCGTGTGCAGAAAGCCGCCGGAGGTGTTGTAGCACCGCACCGAATCCCGGTGCGCGCCCAGCAGTTTGGCCAGCGGCAGCCCCGCCCGCTTCGCCTTCAGATCCCACAGCGCGATGTCGAACGCGGCGATCGCCTGCGTGGCCAGGCCACTTCGGCCCACCGAGGCGCCCGCCCACACCAGCTTCCCCCACAGCCGTCCGATGTCGTTGGGGTCCTCGCCCACCAACTCCCCGGCCACCTCCCGCGCGTGCGCGAACTGCCCCGGACCGCCGGCCCGCTTGGAGTAACCGAACCCGATCCCCTCGTGGCCGTCCTCCGTCCCGATCTCCGCGAAGAGCAGCGCGACCTCCGTCATCGCCTTCTGCACCCCCGTCAGCACCTTGGCGTCGCTCACCGGCACCGCCAGCGGCAGATAGACGGACGACAATCTGACCGACCGGATCCGGTCACCGGCGGACGGCATCGACACCACGGACATCTCCTCGATCACATATATAAACGACAAGCGCATCCCTGAACGCGCCCAGCATACGGCCGGTCCCCGCTTCCCCACACCCGATGAGTTCGACCGGCCCGCCCAGTCGTACCCAGTACATGAACCCCTACAGAGAGACCGCGCCTCCGAGCTGAACGCGGACCGTGCCCGGCAAGCGATCGTCGGGCACACCCGACGCCTGGCGGAATCAGCCGCCGCGGCCGGGCCCGGGACCGCCGTGCCGACGGCTCCGAAGTGGACGGAGTTCTTCCGGCGTGCGGACATGGAGGACACCAAGATCGGGCGGGGCAGCAAGGACGACCCCGCGCAGGTGGCCCGGCAGGGCTTCGAGGCGCTGATGAAGGAGAAGAGCATGGTCGTCGCGGGATCAGCGAAGACGAAGGCCCAGGGCCACGCCAATGCGGTCCTGCCGGACAGCGCCAAAGCGCAGGCGCACCGGAAGATGGCTGAGCCGGGCTCGGCGGACGATTGAGCGGAATCGTCCGCCAGGGTGTATTCGGTGGGTCTCGGGCCGGGGATCACTGTCGACGCCGTTTCCTGGCCCAGGCAGTGGGTACCCGGCGCCCATGGAGCTTTCTCGCCGGTCGGTTTCCGGCCGTACGGTGCCGCTGCTCGCGGAAGGCTACGGATGGCTGCCGAACCTCATGCGGCGCAGCGGCGGCTCACCGGTCGAGGCCCGGCTCCTGGGCAGGCGGGCGGTGGGTCTGCGGGGCCCGGACGCGGTGGAATTCTTCTACGACGAAAAGAATGTGCGCCGCCACAACGCGGTTCCCGAACCCGTGGCGGGCACCCTGTTCGGCAAGGGCGCCGTGCACACCCTGGACGGCGATGAGCATGCCGCTCGCAGGGCCATGTTCCTGTCTGTGCTGACCGGCCCAGCCCGCATCAGGGCGCTGGTCGACGACGTGACGACCGCCTGGGACGAGGCGGTGACCACCTGGCCGCACCGCTCCCGGATCGTGCTCTTCGACCAGGCGGCCGAGGCACTGACCGCAGGGGTCCACCGGTGGGCCGGCGTACCGCTGGAGGCGTCGCAGACCGGGCGGGGCGCCGATGATCTGGTCGCGATGGTGGACGGTTTCGCCACGCTCGGCCCGCAGCACTGGCGGGCGCGCCTGGCCCGCGGACGCCAGGAGGCCCGACTGGCGGACCTGGTGAAAGGGGCGCGCGGCGAGACAGCCGACGCGGCAGAAGGGTCCCGTACTCGCGGTGGTGGCCGGCCACCTGGACAACCGCTGCCGCCTGCTGGAACCGCAGACGGCAGCAGTGGAACTGCTCAACATCATCCGGCCTACCGTCGCGGTGAGCTGCCGGCCGACCCGAACGAGCTGATTCCCCAGGGCGGCGGCCCGGTCACCGGCCACCGCTGCCCCGGCGAGCCGGCGACGGTAGGACTCCTGGAAGCCCTCGTGGTCCGGCTGGCGCGCCTGGACTACCGCGTCACGCAGCAGCGTCTGGACATCTCCCTGCGCCGCATTCCCGCCCGCCCGCACAGCGGATTCGTGATCACCGACGTCAAGCACGCCGAGCCGACCTGACCACCCTGGACCCGTCGGCCACGCGGAGCGGAACCTCCCGGCCCGGCGGGGCCGTGACCGACCACACCGATTTCGGTTGCCACGCGCCGACCACATGCGGTTGGTAGGCGGCGATGGCGGTGCACACCAACGTGAGGAGTGTCCTGATGGGCCGGGACCGGATCGCAGAGCCGTGGGGCGCGCGTACTCCCTACGGGCGCGGGCAGCGGTGGCCGACGCGTGTCGACACCCACCTGGAGGAGGGCGTCGCCGTCGGTGACGTCGACCGGTGGGTGCAGACCGCGTCGCTGCTGCACTCCAACGGGGACGCCATGGACATCGCGGTCCGCGAAGGCCGGATCGTCGGCGTGCGCGGCCGGCCGGACGACCGCGTAAATCACGGCCGGCTCGGGCCGAAGGACCTGTTCGGGTGGCAGGCGAACGCTTCCCCCGACCGTCTGCGACGTCCGCTGGTGCGCGAGGGCGGCCGGCTTGTCGAGTGCGATTGGCCCACGGCGATGGGGCGGGTCGTCGCCCGCTCCCAGGAACTTTTGGACGAGCACGGCCCTGGCGCGATCGGGTTCTACACCACCGGTCAGCTGTTCCTGGAGGAGTACTACACCCTCGCGGTCATCGCCCGCGCCGGTATCGGGACCAACCATCTGGACGGCAACACCCGGCTGTGCACCGCCACCGCTGCCGAGGCGCTGAAAGAGTCGTTCGGATCGGACGGGCAGCCCGGTTCGTACACCGACATCGACCACGCCGATACCCTGGCCCTGTTCGGCCACAACGTCGCCGAGACGCAGAGCGTGCTGTGGATGCGCATGCTGGACCGCCTCGACGGCCCCCGGCCGCCCCGGCTGGTGTGCGTCGACCCGCGACTCACCCCGGTCGCACGCCGGGCGACCGTGCATCTCGCCCCCAGGGCCGGCACGAACGTGGCGTTGCTGAACGCCCTGCTGCACGAGATCATCCGCACCGACCGAGTCGATCACGCGTATGTCGAGGCGCACACCGTGGGCTACGAGGAACTGCGGGCCCTGCTGAAGACGTGCAGCCCCCGGTGGGCCGCGGACATCTGCGACGTGCCCGCTCGTGCCATCGAGCAGGCCGCGGAGATCCTGGGCACGGCCGAGCGGCTGACCTCGACCGTTCTGCAGGGCGTCTACCAGTCACACCAGGCGACCGCCGCGGCTGTTCAGGTGAACAACCTGCACCTGGTCCGCGGCATGCTGGGCAGCCCAGGCGCGGGCGTGCTGCAGATGAACGGGCAGCCCACCGCGCAGAACACCAGGGAATGCGGGGCCAACGGTGACCTGCCCGGCTTTCGCAACTGGGAGAACGACGAGCACATCGCCGACCTGGCCCGCGTGTGGAACGTGGAACCGTCCGACATCCCGCGCTACGGGCCGCCCACGCACGCCATGCAGATGTTCCGCTACGCCGAGCAGGGCACCATCGGCATGCTGTGGATCTCCGGCACCAACCCGGCGGTCTCGCTGCCTGAGCTGGGCCGCATCCGCGCGATCCTCGGCCAAGAGCGGCTCTTCACCGTCGTGCAGGACCTGTACCTCACGGAGACCGCTCAGCTGGCCGACGTCGTCCTTCCGGCGGCGACGTGGGGGGAGAAGACCGGTACGTTCACCAACGCCGACCGGACCGTGCACCTGTCCGACAAGGCGGTCGAACCTCCCGGCGAGGCCCGCCCGGACCTGGACATCTTCCTCGACTACGCCGCGCGGATGGACTTCCGTGACCGGGACAAGAACCCGCTGGTCTCCTGGCACGACCCGCAGACGGCCTTCGAGGCATGGAAGCGGTGCAGCGCCGGGCGCCCCTGCGACTACACCGGAATCACCTACGACAGACTCCGCGGTGCCAGCGGCATCCAGTGGCCCTGCACCGAGCAGGCCCCGGACGGAACCGAACGCCTTTACGCCGACGGGGTCGCCTGGGCGCATCCGGACACGGCGGAGACGTACGGCAAGGACCTCGTCACCGGGGCATCGGTCACCGCGGTGGAGTACCGGTCCCTCAACCCGGACGGGAAGGCGGTGATCAAAGCCGCCGAGTACCTGCCGCCCCACGAACCGCCCTCAGCCGACTACCCGCTCCAGTTGACGACCGGTCGCACGCTGTACCACTTCCACACCCGGACCAAGACCGGACGGGCACCGCAACTCGACGCCGCAGCCCCGGACGTGTGGGTCGAGGTATCCGCGGCAGACGCCTCGGCCGCAGGCCTCTCGGAAGGAGACCTCGCCGAGGTCGCGACCCCGCGCGGCGCCGTGCACGCCAGGACACGTATCAGCCGGATCCGCGACGGGCTGCTGTTCCTGCCCTTCCACTACGGCTACTGGGACACCGCCCCCGGGTACGGGCCGGGGGCGGGCAGCGCGGGAAGGGCCGCGAACGAGGCCACGATCACCGACTGGGACCCGGTCTCCAAACAGCCGCTGTTCAAGACCTGCGCCGCCCGGCTCCGGCTGATCGCCCGTGGCGACGGCCCCGCCCCCGCGCCCACCACCACCGCCTCGGCGCCGCTCACGCCGGACAGCGTCCCGCCCACCACCGGCGGAACCGCCGCCCTCACGGACGAGCACCTTCCCGGCCACGATGCGGAGGACCGGCGATGAGCGGCATCACAGTGACCTTGCGCGCCCTCCATCAGGGCGAGAACGCACTCGCCCACGAACTGGCGGCGACGGCAGAACGACACACCGCGGAGCACGAGGTCCACCACGTAGCCCTCGACCTCGCGAACTGGTCCGCCCAGCACGGTGCCGTGCTCGCCTCCACCGCGAAACGCTACGGCCTCCAGCTGTCGGGCTCGCCCGACCACAACCCCGAAGGGCTGCCCGCCACGGCGCGCGAGAGGACCCCGGAACTCTTCGGGGGCTCCCCTCAACCAGGCATCGTGCTCTTGCGGGACCTGCGCGACCTCCACCTGGCGGCCACCGAGAACTCCCTCTACTGGGAGATGCTGGGACAAGCAGCCCAAGCCACCAAGGACCAGGACCTGCTGGGCGCCGTCTCGGACTGCCATCCGCAGACACTGCGGCAGATCCGCTGGACGAACACCATGATCAAGGTCCTGTCTCCCCAGGTGCTGTCGGCGCTGTAGCCGGGGGCGGTGTCTCGGCCCTGGCGAGGGAGAACGCGGATCCGACGGAACGCGTCAGGAAGCGGGGTAGGGAGCGGGGTAGGGAGCGCTGCGCAGGCGGCGGCCCAGGTGGGCGCTGTCGGCGGCGAGCGTCTTTTCGCGGATGCCCGGCCAGGCGTCGCCCTCGCCCGCCGCGGGACCCGGTCCCCGCTGTGGGCGCGGGCCCCGGCCGCCGCCCTCGCCACCGTCAACATGATGACCCTGTTCGGGTTGCACCGGGCGCTGCGCGGCGCGCTGGCCGGCCATTCGTCTGCGTCGAGGTCACCTCCTCCCCCGGCTCCCGCCGCCTCGCCGCGGCCATGCGGCGGACCGGGGCGGGCCCGCGGCCGAGCACTTCTACGCCGAGCACGTCGAGGCCGACGCCGTGCACGAACAGGTCGTACGCCGCGAGGTCATCGGCGGCCTGCTCGCCGACGAGCCGCACCTGGAGCCGGACGTGGCCTTCGGCGCGGACGCCACCGTCCTCCTGGAGGACCGGCTGGGCACCCATCTTCTGAGCGCGTGGCGGGCGGGCCGTTCGGCTTTGCGGACCGGCTGACCCGCAGACGGGAACAGGCTCCCGTGTCGGGTAGGCGGGTACGGAGCGGTCCCGACAGCGACTACAGGAGGCATCCGTGGACAGTGGCGAGGATCTGTACGGCGAGGCGGAGCGCGCGGTCGACACCAGGGCGGACGCGTTGTGGGACGTTGCCCTCCGCCTGCACCGCTGCCCGGAGATCGCCTACCAGGAACATGCCGCGGCGCGACTGCTCGGCGACGAGCTCCGTGCCGGGGGCTTCGAGGTGACCACCGGTGTCGCGGGAATGCCCACCGCCTTCGTCGCGCGCGGCGGAGCAGCGTCCCGGCCTGGGGTGGCGCTGCTGATGGAGTACGACGCGCTGCCGGGGCTCGGCCACGCCTGTGGCCACAACCTGATCGCGGCCGCGGGCCTGGGCGCCGCGCTGGCCGCGCGGGAGGTGGCGGGCGCGGCCGGAACGGTTTTGGCGGTCGGCTCGCCGGCTGAGGAGAGCGGCGGCGGCAAGGTGGCGCTGGCGACGGCAGGGGTCTTCGACGACGTCGATGCGGCGCTGATGGTGCACCCGGGTGTGCGTGACCAGACCTGGGCGCCGCTGACCGCCCAGGCGCAGGTCCGGGTGCGGTTCTACGGCCGCTCTGCCCACCCCACCGGCAATCCGGGGGAGGGCGTCGACGCGCTGGCCGCGCTGGTCGAGACCTTCACCATGCTGGGCGCGCTGGGCCGCCGCTTTCCACCGGGATCCCATGTGCAGGGCATCGTCACCCAGGGCGGCGTCGCCACCAACATCGTGCCCGACCTGGCCGAGGGGCTGTTCGGGTGCCGCGGACTCACCGTGGACGCGCTGGCGGACGTCATCGGCGACGTGACGCGCAGCGCGCGGGCAGCCGCTGCTTTCCTCGGCGCGCAAGTCGAGGTCGAGCGGGTCGGAACGGGCTACGAGCACTTCCGCAACAGCGAGCCGCTGGCCGCGCGCTTCGCCCAACACATCCGGCGCGCCGGCCGAGTCCTCCAAGAGCCTCCTGCCGGAACCTTCCTCGGGTCTTCCGATATCGGTGACGTCAGCGGCCGGGTGCCGGCCATCCACCCCTTCCTGGCCATCATGGACGCCGACAGCTCCGACCACACCGCGCCCTTCGCCGAGGCGGCGGCGAGCGAACGCGGCCGACGGGCCATGCTGGACGGCGCCAAGGCCCTCGCCTGCCTGGCGGTGGACACCCTGACCAGTGCCGAGGTACGGGAAGAAGCCTGGCGCTTCTTCCACGAGCACGAGCCGGTGGCGGCCACCGGGCGGTAGAGAGTAGGCGCGTAAGTCCGTTGGTTGCGGGTCCGGCCCGTTGTGCGTCGTTTGCCGCCATCTGTTCGGGGCAGTCGTGGCCGGAGGGGAGTACGCAGCCGATGGGCTCGCCTGTCAGGTTGCCGGGTCGTCCGTGGATGAGCGAAGCGAGGCAGCCCGCGTGCGACCGTCTGACACGGCAAGCGGGACGTCCAGGTGGACAACGTCCCCGACCCGGTCATTCAGGAGGACCCGGCCGGAGCGGGCTGCGGGAGGGGAGCAAGGTCACGCCGCCCGTCGTCGGCCTGGTCGGGCGCCTGCGCGCATGGGGGAGTGCCTGGAACGACCGGGCGTCCGCACGCTTCAATCAGTAGGGAATTCAAGCGTTCGCCTGCATGCCCGCGCCGTCCTGAGCGCCGTCGCCCAGCGATAGCGCTCGGCACGGGGAGTCAGCCTTCGTCGCCGGGGGAGGCTTGCGACGCGCCTTCCGGCGTGAGTGCCACCGTCAGATCTCAGAGTTCGCGGTCGTCACGCGGCTCGACGTACGGCTCCTCCTCTGAGGGGTGGCCTCCCTCAATGGCCCGAGTGCGTTCGGTCTCCGCGTTGAATTCCAGGCCCAGGAGTAGTGCGATGTTGGAGATCCAGAGCCAGACGAGAAAGATGATGATGGCCGCAAAACTGCCGTAGGTTTTGTTGTAGCTGCTGAAATGGGCCACGTAGACGGCGAAGGCAGCGGATGCGACGAGCCAGAGGCCGACGCTCAGCAGGCTGCCGCGGGTCACCCATCTGAAGCCGTGCCGGACGTTCGGCGCCGCCCAGTGCAGGACGGCGACCACGAGCGCGAACAGGACGACCATCACGGGCCATTTGGCGAAGTTCCATACAGTGACCGCGGTGTCGCCCAGGCCCAGGACGCCTCCCGTCCTGCGGGCCAGCTTCCCGGTGAAGACGATGCCCACCGAGACGGCGGCGAGTACGACGACGATGAACACCGTAATCGCGAAGCGGGTCGGCAGCGTCTTCCATACCGGGCGGCCCTCGCCGATGTCGTAGACGGTGTTGCCGGCTCGCATGAAGGCGGCGACATAGCCGGACGCGGACCACAGTGCGACGACGATGCCGACGACCAGGGCGATCACTGCCGACCCCTGGTTGTTCTGCACCTGCTTCACGATGCTGGTCAGAACGGTGCGTACCGGCCCGGGAGCGAGGGTGGCGATGTTGTCGGTCAGCGACCTGACCGCCGAGGGGCCCAGCAGGCCCACGATCGACACCAGCGCCAGTATGGCAGGGACGATCGCCAGTACTGCGTAATAGGTGAGCGTCGCGGCCAAGTCGGCTAGATTGTCGGCCTTGTACTCCTTGAGTGTGCGACGCAAGATCCCGCGCGAGGCCCCCTTCGGTAGATTCGACGGCTTCGCGGGTGCTGTCTCCGCACGATGCGCGCCTTCGGGAGCACCGTCGCCGCGCTCCGGGCTGTCCTCCGCCATCGTTCACCCTCCTGGCGCAACCGCATTCCGAGCCCACCTGAGTCGTTCGGTGGCCGACGATTCGCTGCGCGCGTCGACCCACAGGCGATGCCGATTCCTTCTCATCAGATAGTCGGGGACCGAACTCCGCAACCGTGGTCGGCCACCGGAGCCGCCCCTCGGGGCTCCGCATGCCGATCGCGCGGTCCGGAGGGGATCAGGTGCAGGTCGGTGCGCGCCGGGCCAGGACGCGTTGGACGGTGCTGATGGTGGTTCGGGTGGCGGGACCGTGCAGGGCGGCGCCGGCGGCGTTGGCGCCGGGAGCGCCGTGCACGCCACCGCCCGGATGGGCGGACGAGGAGGCGAGGTAAAGGCCCTTGATGGGGGTCTCGGGGCGGCCGCTGCCGGGAGTGGGGCGGAAGAAGAGCTGCTGGTGGATGGCGGAGGTGCCACCGTTGATGGCGCCACCGCCGAGGTTGGAGTCCAGGGACTGCAGCGTTGTCGGGGCGAGGATGCGGCGGTTCCGGATCAGCTTGCGGAAGCCGGGGGCGTACCTCTCCACCTGGGCCTCGACACGGTCGGCCATGGCTTCCTGGTCCCGCCTGTCCCAACTCCCGGTGATGCCGTCGTGCCCTGCGTCACCTTTGACGTGCTGCGGGACGTGGGTGTAGGCCCACGCGGACTCGGTGCCCTTGGGGGAGCGGGTGGGATCCGTGGTGGTCATCTGCCCGACCAGGGCGAAGGGTCGGTCGGGGACGTGCTGGGTGGCAATCTGCGCGGCGAAGCGGGTCAGATCGTCCACCCCGTCGGCGATATGGACCGTGCCCGCGGCGGACGCCTGCCCGGCCGTCCACGGCACCGGGCCGTCCAGCGCCCAATCGATCTTGAACGTCGAGAAGTCCCACTGGAATCCATGGCGCAGGTCCATAAGCAACTGCGCGGGCAGGTGCTCGGCGGCGACCAGCCGGGTGAACAGGGCCGGCGCGGACACATCGGCCAGTACCGCGCGCCGGGCCCGCACAGCGCCACCGTTCGCGGTCCGTACGCCGACCGCCCGCCCGCCGCGCACCACGACCTCCGTGACGCGTTCACCGCACCGCACGCTGCCGCCGCGCCGTTCCAGGCGGCTGACCAGCGCCGTGGTGAGGGCGGAGGCTCCACCGACCGGAACGGGGAAGCCGTGGGACTGGGCGAGCATGCACATCAGCCAGCCGAAGCCGCCGCCGATCGCGGACTCCGGGGCCAGGTCCGCGTGCAGCGCGTTGCCCGCCAGGAGCAGCCGACCGCCTTCACCGTCGAAGTGCTCCTCGCCGAGCCGGCGGACCGGCAGCAGCATGGTGCGGACCAGCCGCAGCCCGCCGGCCGCCCGCACCTTCGCGAGCAGCTTCAGACCGGAGCGGAGCGGCGGGAAGGGGGCGAACAGGCAGCCGATGAGATCCTCGCCGATCCGCTCCCACAGGTCGTGCAGTTCGCGCCACGCCTGGCCGTCACCGGGCGCGAACGCCTCCAGACTCGACGCGGTCACCTCGAGGTCGCGATCCAGCACGGCACACCGGCCGTCCGGCAGAGGATGGGCGAGCACGCTCGGTGCGTGCGCCCAGCGCAGTCCCTCGTCCTCCAGGCGGAGAGCGCTCAGCACGGGGGAGGCGGCGGCCAGCGGGTAGAACGCGCTGAAGACGTCGCTGACGAAGTCCGGGTCGACACCCCGGTCGCTGCGTACCGCCCCGCCCGGCTGCCGCTGTTCTTCCAGCACCTCCACCGTCCAGCCGGCGTCGGCCAGCACGTTCGCTGCGACTAGGCCGTTGGGCCCCGCCCCGATGACCACGGCGTCCGCCATGAAGCACTCCTGACTCTTCCATCTCCGGTCCAGCGGTCCCGCCGGCCGGGGCTCAGCCGCCCGCGGGCCCAGCTGCTGGTCGGGGCCAGGGGCGTACGCGACCCGTCGGGGTGATCGGCATCAGGAGCCCAGGTGCTCCGGCCCCGGATCGCGCGGTGCGGACTGTTCCACCACGTCCGCCAGCCGCTTGAGCATGCTGCGGTGCCTCACCTGCATGAACGCGTCCACAGCGACGTTGTGGAGCGACCCTGCCGCGCCCCGCAGCGGATGCTCATCGAGAACGACCAGGCTGTCCTTGTCTCCCCACGGCCGCACATCCAGAGCGATCCTGGCGGTACCGAGCAGACCGCTGTCCGCTTCCAGCTCCAGCAGGTGTGGTGCCTCGCTGCGGCGCACGACGGTGCGGCCGCCGCCCTTCCACGGGCCCAGCACCACCTGGTAACCGAGGTCGGAACCGACCTGCGGCCAGTCACCGCGGCCCGGTACGGAATCGGCCACGCCCACCACCCAGTCGGGGTAGCGCGTCGGCTCGGCCAGCACGTCCCATACCTGCTGTGGGGACCGCTCGATCAGTTGGTGCCGAACCGCCATTGCCCCTCCTAGGGGAGTCCGTCCTCCGCGCTCAGGCGCCGCACGGAGGATCTGCGAGCCTCTGGCCAGCATAGGAAAGGTCATCCGGTACCGCCGCCGGAGATCCCCAACCCGAGTGGCGACGAGCGACCCCCCGGCAGCCTGCCGGCCGCGCTCTCACCGGCCGCCCGCTCCGAGCAGGCCCGTCGGCCGCAGCGTCCCCCCGGGCGGACATCTTGGGCAGTCTTCTGCGGGCCGTGCGGGTCACCGCCGCGGGCACGGCCGCGCGCCCGACTTGTATGGCTCTGAGCCAGCCGGGCATGTAGACCGCGCCTGAGCGCCGCTCGGCGGCAGTCGCCAGCCGCGCGGCGACGGCAGGCCCCCGGCCGACATCGCGTGCGGGCCACGGCAGACCGGCCCGCAGTTCACGCATGACGGCGTGTTCGTTCGCGCTGCGTGTCAGCTCGGTGTCGATCCGGTTGAGGTACGCGATCCCGACCGCCACATGCCGGGGGGCGAGTTCGGCCTGGAGGGCGCGTGCGAACGACTCGAACCCGGCTTGGGCGGCGCTGTACGCGCTCATCAGGGGTGACGGGGCCAGCGAGGCCAGGGAGGCGACCTGGAGGTAGTAGCCCTGGTGGGCAAGGAGGTGTGGCAGAAACGTCCGGGCCGTGACGGCGCTGCCCACCAGGTTGACCCCGGCGACGCGTCGCCATGTCGCGGGATCGGATTCGGCGAAGGGGCCGCCCTCGGCGACACCGGCGTTCGCGACGACCACGGAAGCGGTGCCAAGCCGTTCGGCGACGTCGGCCGCGGTGCGGCGCATCGCAACGTCCTCCGAGACATCCACCACCCAGCAGGCGGTACGTCCCGGCCCCTCCCCGCAGCGCCCGCGTCGGTCCTGGAAGCGGTATCTTCTGGACGGCGCTGAGCGCAGCCCCGCCGTGTGGACTCGTGGAACAGGCGTCGGCGAGCAAGGATGGCGATATGGGCCACAACAGCACCGCGACGTGTGCGCTCGTCGTCGTCGACATGATCAACGCGTACGGGCATCCCGACGCGGAACTGCTGCTGCGGTCCGTCCGTGACGTTCTGCCAGGGGTGCGGACCGCCATCGACTCGGCCCGAGCCGCGGGCGTCGACGTGATCTACGTCAACGACAACTTCGGCCGCTGGCGGTCCCACCACCAGGAACTCCTCGACATGGCACTGCAGGGCCCACACGCGGACCTGGTCAAACCTGTGGCGCCCGACGAAGACGCCCTTTTCGTTGTCAAGGCCCGGCATTCCATCTTCTACCAGACGCCTCTGGAGTACCTGCTCCAGCAGAACGGGATCGGCCACGTCGTCCTCTGCGGGCAGGTCACCGAGCAGTGCATCCTCTACTCCGCGCTCGACGCCCACATCCGGCACTTCGACGTGACGGTCGTCGAGGATGGCGTGGCCCACATCCACGCCGACCTGGCTCAGGCGGCGCTGCGGATGATGGAGCGCAATATGGGGGCTCAACTGCGGAGCGCCGAGGACCTGCCCTTCTGAGGACGGGGGCGGGCGGCGCCAGGATTCCCGTTCGGACCAACGCTCAGGGGCCGAGAGCCATGCCTTCCTTGGAGCGATCGGTCCGGTGGGACGGGGGCGCCGCCCCCTCACGAGCCGCGTGGCGCACTTTCAGTGCCGTTCCCCTTCGGGCGCCGGGTGAGCGAGCCCGGTGCGTGATGTCCCCCGCGTGGCCCCTGAACGCGCGGCGTGATCCGGTGGGCGTGCGGGACCTGCCGTCACTGTGAGGGCCTCACTGATCGGCGCTGGGCACCTTCAGGGGATCGCGGGGCGCGGTCGGCTTGGCGGCGGCGAGCTGCTCTCCCAGGTCGGCCAGGCGGTTGCGTCCCAGGGCGGCCCTGCCCTGCGGGAACCACTCCTGTTCCTCCTCCGGGAGCTGACCGGCGGCATCGGCGTGGACAGGGTCATCGACGCGGTGGGCGGCGACGCGCAGGCTCCCGCTCGCGGTCCCGCAGCCCGCCAGGCCGCCGAACGCGCCGACCAGGACGAACGCGAGCGGGAGCCTGCGCGTCGACCAAGCAGCCCCGCAGAGCCATCCCAGCGGCGACACCTGGATGCCGGGCGACGCCCGTCACAGGCGGCCCGCTGGGCGTGCGGGCGGTGGCGAAGGCCGGCACGATCGGCACGGTCGGGGTGTACCCGCCGCAACTGGACAGCTATCCGTTCGGCGAGGCCTTCATGAAGAACCTGACCCTGAAGTCCGGCAACTGCCACCACCGGGCCTACCTGCCGCACCGGGTCTCGCTCGTCGCCACCGGCGCTCTGGACCCGGCCCCGCAGGCCAACCGCTGGCCGGATATCGAGGACGTGATATAGGCGTACGCCTCCTTCGACCGCCGCGAGTCGGGCTGGACCAAGGTCGCCCCGGACTTCGGCGGCGAGGGCCGGATGCCGCCCGCCTCCGGCGAGCACGCCGGCTCGGGTGCCGCCACAACCGCGGGCGCCGCAGGACCCGAGGCCACCGGCTGACCGCCACCTCCGCGTCGCGTGTGTGCCAGTCTCCGTGCGGGTCAAGCGGACAGAGAGAACACACGCACGGGAGGCGAACGATCATGAACGAGCAGCAGGCTGCTCGGCCGACCCACATACCGATGGCCCGTCAGAGCGATGGCCGCAGGAGAGCCGACCGCGTCCGGACCTGACTGCCCGCCCGGGTCGAGCCGGACAGCAGGGAGAGGTGGCGCTATCCCGCCGAGGACCAAGGCGCCGTCGAAACCGGGGGGCCTCGGAGCGCCGCGCCAAGGAGATCGCGGCGCGGACCGTGAACAAAGAGCGCGCCCGTTCGGGTGGGTCCAGGATGTCGAGCCGCACCTCCACCAAGGCCCCGCCGTCCTCCTCCCAGCGCGGCGGCGAACGCTCGCACCGCGGCGCCCAGGGTCCCACTAAGGACCAGCTCTACGAGGAGGCCAAGAAGAAAGACATCGAGGGCCGCTCCAGCATGAACAAGCAGGAACTCCGCGAAGCCGTCGGCCGCTGAGTCACGCTCGTGCCGCCACCGAATCATGCGGAACGAGTGCAGCGCGCCAACGGGGCGAAGTACGACGCGAGCGGCCGGATGGCGCCGACCATCCATCCCTCGGCCGCGCTCAGGGTAGAGGACCGGCAGGCCGTGCAGACCGCCTCGTCACGATCTGCGGGGGGCCGCCCGCCTGTGCACCCTGAGACGGCAGCCCAGGCCCGGGCCGCGGTCCTGGGGCGTTCGGGACCGCGCGATCACCGTTCGGGCTGGCAGTACGGACACCACACGCTCGTTCTGCCTGCGAACTTTCCCCGGAGCAGCGAGCTGCCGCAGCGTGGACACTGCAGCGTCTTTGCTTCGCGATGCCCCGTGAGCCAGGAGCGCCGGGCGGGGACTCGTTGCGCCCGGACCGACAGGTGGAGGACCTGGCGCATGGTGGAGTACAACCGATCGACATCCCTGCCGCTCAGTTGGTTCGCGGCTGTGGCGGGGTGGAGGTGCGCGCGCCAGAGGATCTCATCCGCCAGTAGGTTGCCGAGGCCGGCGAGCGCCGACTGGTCCATCAGCACGGCTTTGACCTTCGCCCGTCGCACGCCCAACTCCCCCCGGAAGTACTCACGGCCCACCGCCAGAGCATCGGGCCCTTGCCCGGCCAGGGCGCGTTCCGCAGCTGCCTGCGAGGTGGCAAGGCGCAGACCCTGGAGTTTGCGCTGGTCCCGGTAGCGCAGCTCGAGGCCGCCGTCGAGAAGGACTCGCACGCGGTCGTGCCGGTGCGGCGGATCCGTGGAGGGGGAGCACAGCAGCTGCCCGGTCATTCCGAAATGCAGCAGCACCACCGCCCCGCCCTCTACCCGTGCGATCAGCCATTTGCCGCGGCGCTCGACCGCGACAAACCTGCGACCCTCCAAAGCGCGGGCAAAGCGGGGCGCGCTCACTCCACGCAGAACCCCGGCATCGGCCACCTCGACCTTCTTGATCTGCCGACCCCGGCCGCACGAGTCAAGGGTCCGGCGAAAGCCCTCGACGTCAGGCAGTTCAGGCACCGCGCGCTCCTTCCGGACAAGCCGCCTCGCCTCCAGCACCTCAATCCCGCCGCGCGGACGGATGACCTGAGCGAGGCACCCGACCCGTCGGTTCGACCGGCTCAGGCGTAGTCCTTGGACTGGCGGGGGTCCTCGGGCGCGTCGTCAGCACCCTCATCGGGAGAAGTTCAGCCCCTTGGGGGTCGGCACGCTCTCGTCGACCGTGCGCCTGCCTTCCTCCCCGCCCCCGCCCTCGCGATCCTCGTCGTCATGCCGCGCGTCGTCATCCTTGCTGGTCATACCTGCCATCCCTTCTCCTGGTCCTCGCACAAGGTGCGCCTTTCCTGCGGCAGCCCCACGAAAACGTCCCGCGACAGGCGCCCGTGCCCGCGCAGCGGGACCGTTTTCTCGGCCCCGGCACGACGGTGGCGGAGGCCGCGCGGTCCGTCAGTTGCGGGAAGAAGCGGCGGTGTCGTCGTAGACGAGCAGAGCGTCGTCGCGCAGTCGTGCACCGGGTGTCGGGCGGTGCGCGGTGAGCCGCCCACCCGGCATCAGGTGGAGGACCGGGACCCCGCGGGCCAGGAGGGCGAAGTCGGCGATGAGGCGGCGGTGGCAGCGCCACCACACGGCCTCGCTGCACATGACCGCCGTTCTCCGGTCAGCGGCTTGCGACAGCAAACGGTCCATCGCGGCAAGGAAGAGCGGATCGCGGGTGTATCCGGCGTAGCCCCTGAAGGATTCATTACGCCACACGACGTCGGGCGAGTCGGCCGCAGGACGGCGGAAGCCGCCGAGGTCCTTCTCCCAGCGGTAGCCGATCCCGTACCCGGGCAGCCACTCCGCCAGCCGTTCTCGGCCGACGTCGGAATTGCGCCGGCTGCCCGGTGCGGTACGGACGTCCACGACGGCGGCGATCCGGGCGCCGAGCAGAAGGCCGGCCAGCTCGGCACGACCCGCGGTGCTGTGGCCGACGGTGATCAGCGGATGAGCAACCACCTCTTCATGGTCCGCCATTCCCGACCAGAGTGCGCTGTGAGCGACGAGATGCCTTCGGCACAGAACACCGAAGGGGCCGCCCTTCTCAGCCGGAGCCACCGACTCCCCCACGGCCACCACGTCCATGGCGGGGCGGGACGTGAACCCGCATACGCCCGGGTCAGGAGTCCGTGGTGCGTGACTCAAGCGGACGTACGGCCGGGCCTTGCAGGACGGTGCCGTCCACGTCGGAGCGGGATCCGTGGCAAGGGCATTCCCAGGTGGTCTCGGCGGCGTTGAACGCCACCAGGCAGCCGAGGTGGGAGCAACGTGCGGAGACGGCGTGCGGCCTGGTAGGCGAGGTCGCCCAGGGCAACGGCCGCCAGGTCCCGGTCTCCGGCCTGGTGCGCAGCGTGAACGGCGGCCTGCCAGTGCCGTTGGGCCGCTGCGTGCTGTCCGGCGTCGAACCGCATCCAGCCGGCCAGGTGCGCGAGGTCGGCTGCCACGGTGTGGAGCCTGCAGTGGATAGCGGCGGGGTAGTTGTCCTGCTCGATGAGGTCGATCGCGGTGTCCAGGTGAGCGTCGACCAGCGTGCGTAACTGCGGGGACGGTCCCGAGGACAGGGCCCGCAGTTCGCCTGCGCGTGCCTCCAGCCAGGACAGCAGCTCCAGGTCGGTCCGCTGGCCGTCGAGGGCGCGGGCCAGGCGGCGCGGCTCCACACCGGCCCATCCGGAAGTAGCAACGCATCGAGCGCCGAGGGAAGCGCTATGCGTGCGGATACGTCAGTTGAGCAGCGTCAGGAGCGGTCGTCCTGTTCGCGTGCTCTCCGCTTCCTGGGCCGAGGGCGTAGGCGGTCGTAGAAGTTCAGGCCGGCCGTAGCCGCGGCGAGGATGATCATGAGGATGGAGAAGATCCGCAGGGCGCCGTGACCGGTGATGGCCTGGTTGGCGAACCAGATTACGGAAACGCTGGTAAGGACGCCGGCGAGAGCCTTGCGAAGGAGATCCATGAGCAGGGTCAACTTCCCACGGGAGCGAGGCGCTGGAGGCTGCCAGCTCGTGAGAGCTTAGGCGGGTGGCTGGATCATCCTGGACGATGGCCCGCATCACGGTCGGGCAGCGTAGGAAAATGGTGGCATCGGATGCGGCAGTCGAGACACGCGGGAATGGGGCCTTCCCCGGTGCCGTGATGGTGGCCGGTCCTCGGACCGGGTCAAGGTCGTTCGTCCTCGGCTTCGCCTGCGGGCGCCTCCACCTTGACCCGGTCCTGCGGCCGGCGAACGCGGCACCTGTCCGGGGAAGGCCCCTTCAGGCATGCTAGGCGGGGGTGATGTTCTCCGCCTGGGGGCCCTTCTGGCCCTGGGTGACGTCGAAGTTCACCTTCTGGCCTTCCTGCAGCTCACGGAAGCCGGAGCTGGCGATGTTGGAGTAGTGGGCGAAGACGTCGGGGCCCCCGCCGTCCTGCTCGATGAAGCCGAAGCCCTTCTCCGAGTTGAACCACTTGACGGTTCCGCTGGCCATTTTGCCCTCCAAGGGGGACTCGAGTTCGGTTCCCGCACCGTGCGGGGACCGTAGGTGATCGCCGTGGCCCTCAGAGACTCTGAACAGCACAATCGCCCGTGCGCATCTCACGGGCGACCGGTACTTCGGAACCAAGACAGCTGGCTCCGACGCTACACCGGCAGCGCGCCCTCAGCGGACCATGCCCGTGCTCGAACTCCGGTGTGCCTGAACGCTGGTGGCACACCGTCACCCGGACCTGCGCCCGCGCCCAGGTGAGGCCCAGGGGAACGGGACAGCGGAACGGACTTCCTGCCCCGCGCCGGTGCACGGGGCAGCGCCGCGATCGACACGATCTTTGCGCAAAGCAGACGGTGAGTTGGGCCTGACGAGCGTGGCCTGACGGCCGCTGTGGGCGCAAAGTCCCTGAGTAGTCCCTGAGCTGCCGCCGCACCCCGCCCCGACCCGCTCAACAGCAGGTCAGACGGGGCGCGGTGGCATTCGCGTGTCAGATGTCGCGGAAGATCTCGATCTGGGCGCCGATGGAGTTGAGGCGCTCGGCGAGGTCTTCGTAGCCGCGGTTGATGACGTAGACGTTGCGGAGGACGGAGGTGCCTTCGGCGGCCATCATGGCGAGCAGGACGACGACGGCGGGGCGCAGGGCCGGCGGACACATCATCTCGGCGGCGCGCCAGCGGGTGGGGCCCTCAACCAGGACGCGGTGCGGGTCGAGAAGTTTGACGGCCGCGCCGAGGCGGGTCAGCTCGGTGAGGTAGATGGCGCGGTTGTCGTAGACCCAGTCGTGGATGAGAGTCGAGCCCTGGGCGGTGGCGGCGATGGCCGCGAAGAAGGGGACGTTGTCGATGTTGAGCCCGGGGAACGGCATCGGGTGGATCTTGTCGATGGGGGAGCGCAGCTTGGACGGGCGGACGGTGAGGTCCACCAGCCGGGTGCGGCCGTTGTCGGCGCGGTACTCGGGAGTCAGCTCGTGGTCGAGCCCCATCTCCTCCAGCACGGCCAGCTCGATCTCCATGAACTCGATCGGCACCCGCCGGATCGTCAGCTCGGACTCGGTGACGACGGCCGCGGCCAGCAGGCTCATCGCCTCGACCGGGTCCTCGGACGGCGCGTAGTCCACGTCGCGGTCGATCGAGGAGACGCCGTGCACGGTGAGCGTCGTCGTACCGATGCCGTCGACGCGGACGCCCAGCTCCTCCAGGAAGAAGCAGAGGTCCTGGACCATGTAGTTGGAGCTGGCGTTGCGGATGACGGTGACGCCGTCGTGCCGGGCGGCGGCCAGCAGCGCGTTCTCGGTCACCGTGTCGCCGCGCTCGGTCAGCACGATCGGCCGGGTCGGGGTGACGCTCCGGTCGACCTCCGCGTGGTACGTGCCGTCCGTCGCGGTGATGTCCAGGCCGAAGTGGCGCAGCGCGTTCATGTGCGGCTGGACCGTACGGGTGCCGAGGTCGCAGCCGCCCGCGTACGGGATGCGGAAGCGGTCGGTGCGGTGCAGCAGCGGCCCGAGGAACATGATCACACTGCGGGTGCGCCGCGCGGCCTCGGTGTCCATCGAGTCCAGGTCGAGGCTGGCGGGCGGCACGATCTCCAGGTCGTTGCCGTCGTTGATCCAGCGGGCGCGGACGCCGATGCTGCCCAGCACCTCCAGGATCCGGTAGACCTCCTCGATCCTGGCCACCCGGCGCAGCGTGGTGCGCCCGGCGTTCAGCAGGGTCGCGCACAACAGGGCCACGCAGGCGTTCTTGCTCGTCTTGACGTCTATGGCGCCGGACAGGCGACGCCCGCCGACCACCCGCAGATGCATGGGGCCCGCGTAGCCGAGGGAGACGATCTCGCTGTCCAGCGCCTCGCCGATGCGGGCGATCATCTCAAGACTGATGTTCTGGTTGCCGCGCTCGATACGGTTGACTGCGCTCTGGCTGGTCCCGAGAGCCTCGGCGAGCTGGGACTGTGTCCAGCCCCTGTGCTGCCTGGCGTCCCGGATGAGCCTGCCGATACGTACGAGGTAGTCGTCGGTCATATCGCCGAGGCTATCTCACATATGAGATGCGGCAACCGCAGATCGGCCGTCCGTGACGGACCCCACTCCGGTCGCGTGCCATCCGGCGTACGCCAGCGCGTACCGCCCGTGCCCGCACCCGCGACCGCCATCACCGTACTCGCGGGTGACGGCCGCGCAACCCGGACGCGCAACCCGGAGCGCTGCCCGGCCGCGCAACCCGGAGCGCTGCCCGGCCGCGAAACCCGGCCCCACAACCCGACCGCGCCGCCCCGGCCCCCGCGACCCGATGCGCACGCCCCGGCCACGCGCCGCCGCGGGCGTACGGCACACTTCCGATCATGCTCACGCCCCTGCGTTCCCCACGGCCCACGCGGCCCCGGCCCGCGCACCGCGCGGCCGGTGCGGGACTGGCCGTCGCCGTACTCGCCCTGGCCGGAGCGCTCGCCGGGTGCGGCGGCGGCGCGGGCCCCTCGCAGGACCAGCCGAAGCTGCCCTTCGGCTGGTCGCCGAGCGGTCCCTCCCGGACACCCCCGACCTGGGCGGAGACGACGGGCGCCGCGGCCACGCGGGGTACGGGATCGCCCTCGGCCGGCTCGACGTTCGCCCTCACGGCGCCGCCGGCCCGCGCGGGCGCGACCGCGGTGACGCCCAGCGTGAGCGGGAACGCGCGCACGTGCCCGACCCCCGGACACCCGTATCGCGTGTGCGGCCACTACAAGCTGGTCTGGCCGACGGTCGACCCGTCCGCGCCGTGCGTCGACAGCGACCAGGGGGTCCACGGCGGCAAGACGTATGTGTGCGTTTACGGCTACTGGGTGGAGCTCCCGAAGGTCCCGGCACCGGCCACGCCGACGTAGCGCGGACGCTGCCCGCTACCGCCCGTGCGGTACGAAGATCCGCTCGTCGTCGGCCGCGCCCCGCGGCGCCGGAACGCCGCGGCGTGCCACCCGCCGCGGCGTACGCGGCAGGACCACGGCCAGCAGGCAGCACACTCCCATGCCGAGCAGCCCGGTGATGACGCCGAGCTTGGTGGCCAGGGAGACCTGCGGCAGGACGAACACGGCGATGTCGAGGCCGAAGGACGCGGCGCTCACCACCGTCAGCGCCGCCGCGACACGGTTCAGCCGGGCGTCCAGCGCCTCCGCGCGCTGCGAGGACGCGGCCAGCAGGGAGTTGCTGACGTAACCGAGGAGCTTGTCGGCGCGCTCCTGGGTGTCGTCGAGCCCGATCACCTGACGCGCGGAGAGATAACTGGCCCGGTGCGCCTGCGTCGACTCGATCCGGTAGCCGTCGAGATGGTGGAAGTCGGCCCACAGACCGTCGAGGAACCGCCGGAAGGCGTGCACATCGGCGGTCTCGGGGTGGCCGTGCGCCAGGTCGGCCAGCACCCACCTCCCGGCGACGAGCGCGCCCACCAGCAGTGACTGCTGCGCCACCGCGATGTCCGTGGGCTCGGTCATGGTCAGCAGATCGTGCAGCGGCGTCGCCGGATCGCGGTCCCAGGCGTACGTGTACGGCAGCAGGATCCGGCAGTCGGGGCCCGATATCAGCGCGGGGACCCGGGCGTCGGCCGCCCACGGCGGGTCCCGCGTCACGAAGTGGCAGTTGTAGCGCGCCGATTGACGGTCGATCGGCGAACCCGTCCCGGCCAGCGCGAGATCGGGCCGCAGCGCGATCCCCTGGACTAGACCACTGGCGACGGCCGCGGCCAGCACCGCCGTCAGGATCGGTGCGTCCGCCTCCCGCAGGGCCTGGTTGACGGTCGCGTCGAGCGCGTCGAGGTCGTGCAGCGCCATCCGCCGCAGATCGGCCTCGTGCCGCAGCGCGTAGACCACGAGCACCGTGCCCGCGGTCAGGATGCGCGCGTGGCAGGCCACGATCTCCGTGCCCGGCAGGCTGATAGCCGGTCCGACCATGCCGGTCAGGTCCATCTCGATGGTGGTGTCCGGGTTGTACGCCAGCGACCGCAGGCCCCCGACTACCGGCCGTAACTCACCGTGGCCCGGCACCGCGACCAGCTCCAACGAGCTGACGGGGGAGCGGTGGTGGAGCGGATACGCCCGGCTCTGGAGGTGCAACACCTCGCTCGCGCCGCCGCTCATGCCGCCGCGCCCGCGCGGCCGGTGCCGGAGCCGGGGGTCCAGGAGACCGCCACGTACTCCGGGATCAGGTCGGACTCGCTCACCGACACCCCGCCCAGATAACGGCGTTGCAGATCCTCGGGGCCCCGGTCCTCGATCGCCGTGCCCAGCAGCGACTCCAGCTCGTCGTGGGTGAGATGGCTCGCGTCCGCGGGCACCGACCTGCGCAGGAACCAGTCGCGCTGCTCGGCCAGGACGCGGCAGCCCGCCGCCGCCGCGGGCCAGTAGCTGACGGCGGTCACCGCCGTCGTACCGAAACCGGCGCCCAGCGTCACCACCGACCGTGCCGCGTCCCCCGGCAGATAGAAGACGACGCCCTCCGCGACGTACGCGATCGGCCGACCGGCCGCCAACTCTCGCGCGGCGGCGGTCACTTCGGCGCGGCCCTCCGCGCTGTTCAGATCGGCCGCGAGATGCCGCACCTCGCGCTCCGGCGCGACACCGGACGCCGTCAGCTCCGCCGCCCGCCGCCGCTTGGCCGCCGCCATCTCCGGCAGGTCCACCTCCAGCGCCGCGGGGAACGGCAGCAGCCAGGGATACGAGGAGAAACCGGCCCCGCACACCACGAGCACCGTGTCCGGGTCGGCGCGCAGCGCCCGCGCGAGGGTGTCCGCGATGTAGCGTCCGCGCAGCGACACCACCAGGTCGTCGTGCGGGTACACCTCGTCGGCGAACTCCCGCCACAACTCCCGCACCGCGGGCCGGTCACCGTCCGGAATCCACGCGCCCGCCAAGGGATCCTCGGCGAGACCGGGCTTGCGCGCCCGCGACTCGTTGACCAGATACGCGGTCAGTTCGACCCCACCATGCTGCATGACCCGTAGACCCCCGAGTGTGTGACGTTGCGTCACCCACCTTGGTATCACGTCCCGTTGCCGTTGTGGATCTCCCCGTCGGCCGTACGACGGGTCCCGCGGGTCAGGCGCGTCGCCGCGCCAACTCCGCTTCCCTGGCGTCGAGATACGGGCCGAGGTCGGTCACGGTCGCCAACCGGACCTGTCCGATGGGCACTTGGTGCCCGACGACGGTGACCGTGACGGATTCCGCATCCGCGTCCGCATCCGTATCGGTATCCGTCGCCGCCTCGATCCGCGCCGCCCACCACGTCCCCTCCGTCAGCACATCGGCCGCCCGCGGCGCACCGCCCACGACGACCTCCGCCCGCGACATACGGCCCGCCCCGGCCTCCCGCGCCGAGGGGTCCTCGTCCGCCCGCGGGTACCCGTCCCGCTCCAGCCGCAGCGACTCGGCCAGGCTCACCGGCGCGGCGTCACGTACCGCGCTGGTCACCCAGAGCGCCGCCTCGTCCTGCCCCGACCGTCCGTGCCGCACGGTGATCCGCTGCCATACGTCGTCTCTCCTGTGGCCCTCGGCGAACCACGCCGGTTCCGGCGCGGGACCGGTCGCCGCGAACACCCGGAAAGGCGGCGCCCCGCGCAGCGCGGCCATCCGCCGCGCCGCCTCGGCCAGGACCTCCGCGACCCTCGCGCCCTCGTCCTCCGTCGCGTACCGCATGAGGACATTGTCCCGGCACCCGTCAAGCGGGCACACCCCCGCGCGAGGCCCCGCGCCCTGTCCCGCGTCCGACCCGCCGCATGGCGCGCCCCGTCCGACCCGCCCGCCCGTCCGACCCGGCGCGCGCCACGCCGCCGTCCCCGGCGGGCCGGGCATGACCCAGCGGCGGTCATGTACTAGAGTTATCTCGACATCGAGATATCTGCTGAGGCGTACGACGACCGCACCGCACGAGGTAAGGGTTACCTAACTAGAGCCCACCTTAGCGGACCGGCCGGCGGGCATGTCACCGACATGCGGCCGGGCGGGGGACCGCGGTGGTACGCGCGCAATGACGCAAGACGACGCATGAAGGAGACTGTCGTGTCGGCGAACAGCTTCGACGCCCGCAGCACGCTGCGCGTGGGCGACGAGTCGTACGAGATCTTCCGGCTGGACAAGGTGGCGGGCGCGGCCCGGCTGCCGTACAGCCTGAAGGTGCTGCTGGAGAACCTGCTGCGTACCGAGGACGGCGCGAACATCACCGCCGACCACATCCGGGCGCTGGGCGGCTGGGACTCCCAGGCCCAGCCGAGCCAGGAGATCCAGTTCACGCCGGCCCGCGTGATCATGCAGGACTTCACGGGTGTGCCCTGCGTCGTGGACCTGGCCACCATGCGCGAGGCCGTCAAGGAGCTCGGCGGCGACGCCGCCCGGATCAACCCGCTCGCCCCGGCCGAGCTGGTCATCGACCACTCGGTGATCGCCGACCGCTTCGGCACCGCCGACTCCTTCGCGCAGAACGTGGAGCTGGAGTACGGCCGCAACAAGGAGCGCTACCAGTTCCTGCGCTGGGGCCAGACCGCGTTCGACGAGTTCAAGGTCGTCCCGCCCGGCACCGGCATCGTTCACCAGGTGAACATCGAGCACCTGGCCCGTACGGTCATGGTCCGCGGCGGCCAGGCGTACCCGGACACCCTGGTCGGCACCGACTCGCACACCACCATGGTCAACGGCCTCGGCGTGCTCGGCTGGGGCGTCGGCGGCATCGAAGCCGAGGCCGCGATGCTCGGTCAGCCGGTGTCGATGCTGATCCCGCGGGTCGTCGGCTTCAAGCTGACCGGCGAGCTGCCCACCGGCACCACCGCCACCGACCTGGTGCTGACCATCACCGAGATGCTGCGCAAGCACGGCGTGGTCGGCAAGTTCGTGGAGTTCTACGGCGAGGGCGTCGGCGCCACGTCGCTGGCCAACCGCGCCACCATCGGCAACATGTCGCCGGAGTTCGGCTCCACCGCGGCGATCTTCCCGATCGACGAGGAGACGCTGAAGTACCTGCGGCTGACCGGCCGGGACGCGCAGCAGGTCGCGCTGGTCGAGGCGTACGCCAAGGAGCAGGGCCTGTGGCTGGACCCGGCCGCCGAGCCGGACTTCTCCGAGAAGCTGGAGCTGGACCTCGCCACGGTCGTCCCGTCGATCGCCGGGCCCAAGCGCCCGCAGGACCGTATCGTCCTGGCGAACGCCTCCCAGCAGTTCGCCCGTGACGTGCGCAACTACGTGACCGACGACGAGGAGGCGGGCAAGGAGTCCTTCCCGGCCTCCGACTCCCCGGCCACCCACAACGGCGTGCCGACCAAGCCGACCGTGGTGACCGCCCCCGACGGCAGCACGTACGAGATCGACCACGGCGCCGTCACCGTCGCCGCGATCACCTCGTGCACCAACACCTCGAACCCGTACGTGATGGTCGCCGCCGCCCTGGTCGCCAAGAAGGCGGTCGAGCGCGGTCTGACCCGCAAGCCGTGGGTGAAGACGACGCTGGCGCCCGGCTCCAAGGTCGTCACGGACTACTTCGACAAGGCGGGCCTGACCCCGTACCTGGACAAGCTCGGCTTCAACCTGGTCGGTTACGGCTGCACCACCTGCATCGGCAACTCGGGCCCGCTGCCCGAGGAGGTCTCCAAGGCGGTCAACGAGGCGGACCTCGCGGTCGCCGCGGTGCTCTCGGGCAACCGCAACTTCGAGGGCCGGATCAACCCGGACGTTAAGATGAACTACCTGGCGTCGCCGCCGCTGGTCGTCGCGTACGCCATCGCGGGCTCGATGAAGGTGAACATCACCGAGGACGTCCTCGGCACCGACACCGACGGCAAGCCGGTCCGCCTCCAGGACATCTGGCCGACCGAGGCCGAGGTCAACGACGTGGTCGCGTCCGCGATCGGCCAGGACATGTTCAACGAGTCCTACCGCGACGTCTTCGCGGGCGACGCGCAGTGGCAGGCGCTGTCGATCCCGACCGGCGACACCTTCGAGTGGGACCCGCAGTCCACCTACGTCCGCAAGCCCCCGTACTTCGAGGGCATGACGATGGAGACCACCCCGGTCACCGACATCGAGGGCGCCCGCGTCCTGGCCAAGCTCGGCGACTCGGTCACCACCGACCACATCTCCCCGGCCGGCGCGATCAAGGCCGACACCCCGGCGGGCAAGTACCTCACCGGACACGGCGTCGACCGCCGCGACTTCAACAGCTACGGCTCGCGCCGCGGCAACCACGAGGTCATGATCCGCGGCACCTTCGCCAACATCCGGCTGCGCAACCAGATCGCGCCGGGCACCGAGGGCGGCTACACCCGCGACTTCACCCAGGCGGACGGCCCGGTCGCCTTCATCTACGACGCCTCGCGCAACTACATCGAGCAGGGCGTGCCGCTGGTCGTCCTGGCGGGCAAGGAGTACGGCTCCGGCTCGTCCCGCGACTGGGCGGCCAAGGGCACCGCGCTGCTCGGCGTCAAGGCGGTCGTCGCGGAGTCCTACGAGCGCATCCACCGCTCCAACCTGATCGGCATGGGCGTGCTGCCGCTCCAGTACCCCGAGGGCGCCTCCGCGGCCTCCCTGGGGCTCACGGGCGAGGAGACGTTCGCCATCTCCGGCGTGACCGAGCTGAACGACGGCACGACCCCGCGCACGGTGAAGGTCACCACCGACACCGGCGTGGAGTTCGACGCCGTTGTCCGGATCGACACCCCCGGAGAGGCCGACTACTACCGCAACGGCGGCATCATGCAGTACGTGTTGCGGTCGCTGATCCGCAAGTAACGATCAAGTGACGTTCCGCTACGGCGGATACGTAGAAGAAACCGCAGGCGGGCCGCGTTCCCCTCAGGGGAGTGCGGCCCGTCCGCTTATGTCCGTACATGCAGACCGGCTCGGCCCGGCTCGGCCTTCACTACTTGAACGCACTTCCGTGACAGTGGTGTTGACTAGTGAATACAAGATCCGGCGCGCTCGGGATCGGTGAGACATCCCACGTTTCGCGGAGGTCTCAACTCGGGAAAGCTTGCCGCCCAAACCCTCATTCGATCTTGCCCTGCCGACTGCAAGTGGACTATACCTGTCGGCGTCCAAGGAACCCGCTCACAGCGGGGCGGGGCGGGGGGGAACGTCGGGCAGAAACACCCGGCGGCCTACGGTGACGTACCCCTCCTCGATGGATGCACGGCATCACTCAAGCTTCAACTGTTCGCGGTCGTCGGCGGATTCCGCTGCACCGCATGAGTCCTGATGAGAGCGAGGACTTGAGCATGGGATCCGAAATGAACCGCCGGGATCTGGTCAAGCGTTCCGCGGCGCTTGGCCTCGTAGCCATTCCGTCGGCCGGTCTGCTGAGCGCCTGCGCGTCCAGCGGCGGTGACAGCAGTAGCGACAAGCCCACCAAGAGCGCGACTGCGGCCTCGAAGGACAACCCCTTCGGCGTGAACGACTCCACGGCCCTCGACATCGTCATCTTCGACGGTGGTTACGGCCACGACTACGCCACCGCGCTCGGCAAGCTGTACGAGTCCAAGCACCCGGGCTCCAAGTCCAGCGTTCTGCCCACGCAGGACATCGCCGGCAAGCTCCAGCCGCGCTTCAACGCCGGCAGCCCGCCGGACGTCATCGACGACTCGGGCGCCCAGCAGATCAAGCTGGACGTCCTGCAGAAGAGCGGTCAGCTCGCGGACCTCACCCCGCTGCTCGACGCGCCCTACATCGACGACCCGAGCAAGAAGATCCGCGACGTGCTCCAGCCCGGCACGATCGAGACCGGCACGCTCGACGGCAAGATGTACTCGCTGAGCTACATCTACACCGTGTTCGGCCTGTGGTACTCGGGCAAGCTGTTCAAGGACAAGGGCTGGACCGAGCCCAAGACGTGGGCCGACTTCATGTCCCTTTCCGCGGAGATCAAGAAGGAGAAGATCGCGCCCTTCTGTCACCAGGGCAAGTACCCGTACTACATCAACGTCGCGATCATGGACCTCATCGCCAAGAACGGCGGCCTGGAGCTCCAGAAGCGCATCGACACGATGGACCCGACGGCCTGGGACGACCCGGCCGTCAAGGCGGGCATCGAGGCGGTCTACGAGATCGTGGACAAGAACTACCTGCTGCCCGGCACCAACGGTCTGACCCACATCGAGTCGCAGACCGCGTGGAACCAGTACAAGGCCGCCTTCATCCCGTGCGGCTCCTGGCTGGAGAACGAGCAGATGAAGGCCACTCCGAGCGACTTCGACATGAAGTTCATGCCGATGCCGTCGCTCACGGGTGACAAGCTGCCCTTCGAGGCGATCCGGGCGGGCGCGGGCGAGCCGTTCATCGTCCCGGAGAAGGCCAAGAACAAGGCCGGCGGCCTGGAGTTCCTGCGCATGATGCTGACGAAGGAGGGCTCCGGCAAGTTCGCCGCCGCCGCCAACTCCCTCACCGTCCTCAAGGACGGCGTCGGCTCCGACGTCCAGCTCCGTCCGGGTACCGCGTCGACCGTGACCGCGCTGACCGCTGCCGGTGCGAACACGTTCAACTACAACTACCCGAACACCAACAGCGAGTTCGATGTCGCCCTGCAGAACCTGAGCGGTGAGCTGATGGCCAAGCGCCTCACCCCCGCCCAGTGGATCTCGAAGGCCAAGGCGCTCGCGGCCAAGGCCAAGAAGGCCTGACCCAGCGACGTCGTGCGGTGCGGGGGCCGGAATCCGTCCGGCCCCCGCACCGGCATAGCCCCTCGATCAGGAGCAGGATCCATGCAGCATCGCAAATACCCCTTCATTGTGGGCTTCCTCATCGTCCCGATCGTCCTGTATGTGACGTTCGTGATCTGGCCGTATCTCCAGACGATCGGCTACTCGCTCACGGACTGGAAGGGCGAGTCCCAGACCTTCAACTTCGTGGGCCTGGACAACTACACGACCCTGTTCCACGACTCCGTCTTCAGGACCGCGTTGTGGCACAACATCCTGCTGCTGATCTTCCTGCCGGTGATCACCATCCTGCTGGCGCTGTTCTTCGCCTTCATGGTGAACGTGGGCGGTCGCAGCACGGCGGGCGGTGTTCAGGGCGTCCGCGGCGCCGGGATCTACAAGGTCGTCTACTTCTTCCCGCAGGTCCTGTCGGTCGCGATCCTGATCGTGCTGTTCGGCGCGGTCTACCGCAGTGACTCGGCCGGTCTGCTCAACGGCGTCCTGGTGAAGCTGCACCTGGAGGACGCCAACAACCCCATCGAGTGGCTGAACGACCCCAACCTCGTGCTCTGGTGCCTGCTGGCGATCCAGGTCTGGGCGGGCGTCGGCTTCTACCTCGTGCTGTTCTCCGCGGCGATGCAGTCCATCCCCAAGGACATCTACGAGGCCGCGCTGCTCGACGGCGCGGGCCGCTCGCAGACCTTCTTCAAGGTCACCCTCCCGCTGCTGTGGGACAGCGTGCAGACCTCGTGGGTGTACATCTCGATCTTCGCGATGGACTTCTTCGCCCTGGTCTCCGGACTGACCCCCGGAACCGGCTACGGCGGTGGTCCCGACCACCACAGCGAGGTCATGGCGACCTACCTGATGCGCAACTTCCTGTCCTTCGGCAAGAGCGGTTACGCCTGCGCACAGGGCGTGATCATCATGCTGGTGACCTTGATCGTTTCCGCTGTCACGCTGCGGGTCTCCCGCCGTGACCGCATCGAGTTCTGAGCGGGGAAGCACCATGACCTCACCCATCACCGAGGCGCAGTCCGGCGGACTGCTGGGCCAGGTACCCGCTCAGGGCGGGCCCGGCAAGAAGCGCAAGGGCAAGGGAGCGGAGGAGGCCGGCTACGACGGAGCCGGCGGCCGGGTGCTCAACGTCTTCTCGCACGGCTTCCTTGCGGTCTGGGCGATCATGATCATCCTGCCACTGGCATGGATCATCCTCAGCTCGTTCAAGAACAACAGCGAGATCGGCTCCAGCGCGTGGTCCTGGCCCTCGCACTTCACCTTCGGCGCGTTCGGCCGCGCCTGGGACAAGGGCATCGGCGACTTCTTCCTGAACACCGTG
Organism: Streptomyces sp. NPDC008139; assembly: GCF_042957025.1. Classification (NCBI taxonomy): domain Bacteria; kingdom Bacillati; phylum Actinomycetota; class Actinomycetes; order Kitasatosporales; family Streptomycetaceae; genus Streptomyces; species Streptomyces sp. NPDC008139. The sequence continues at coordinate 380,746 of NZ_JBIBHM010000004.1, read as the reverse complement.
ATCGTGATGGTGTTCTCGGTGCCGCTGACCATGCTCTTCGGCTCGATGGTCGCCTACGTGCTGGCCCGGTACGAGTTCCCCGGCAACAGGTTCATCTACTTCCTGTTCGTCGGCGGCGCGATGTTCCCGTACTTCCTCGCGCTGGTCCCGCTGTTCTTCATGGTGAAGAACCTCGGCATGCTGAACACGTACCAGGGTCTGATCCTGGTGTACGTCGCCTACTCGCTGCCGTTCACGACGTTCTTCATGCACTCGTTCTTCAAGACGCTGCCAACGGCCATCCATGAGGCGGCGGTGCTCGACGGCGCCTCGCACACCCGGACGTTCTTCCAGGTGATGGTGCCGATGGCCAAGCCGGGCCTGCTGAGCGTCGGCATCTTCAACGTGCTCGGGCAGTGGAATCAGTACATCCTGCCGGTCACGCTGATGCAGCCGCAGACCAGTACCGACAAGGACCACTCCATGCTGGCCCAGGGCCTGGTGAACCTCGCGCTGTCGCAGGGGTACTCGGGCGACTACCCGGCGCTGTTCGCCGGCATGGTGATCGCGATGCTGCCGGTGCTGGTGGTGTACCTGTCCTTCCAGCGCCAGGTCCAGGCCGGACTCACTGCGGGCACCCTGAAGTAGCCCACGGCGGCGCCCCGAAGCGTCGTTGAGCAGGCCGTACGCCGCGAGGAGCGGCTCCGCGAAGCCGCGGAGCCGCTCCTCGGCGTTGGCGACCGATTCGCATAACGGTGTGGCTCTCCCCCTTGACGGGACATCACCCCAAACACTCAACTTAGAGTTCACATGTTGTAGACGACGGGGTCTCACCGATGTGGCAGGTACGACATCGGTCCGGGTCCCCGTCCGTGCGGGCAGCCGGGACGCTCCGGCTGCCGGGCAGGAGTGGATGTCGTGGTCGAGACTCCGGGATCGCAGTCGTCGCTGCACCGGGCCAACCTGGAACGCGTCGTGCGTGCCGTACGGCTGGCCGGGTCACTCACCCAGGCGGAGATCGCGCGCAGCACCGGCCTGTCGGCCGCGACGGTCTCCAACATCGTCCGCGAACTGCGGGACAACGGCACGGTGCAGGTGACGTCGACCTCTTCGGGTGGTCGGCGGGCCCGCAGCGTGGCGCTGTCCGGTGACGCCGGCATCGTCGTAGGAGTCGATTTCGGCCATTCGCATCTCCGGGTCGCGGTCGGCAATCTGGCCCATCAGGTGCTGGCCGAGCAGTCCGAGCCGATCGACGTGGACGCCTCCGCCTCCCAGGGCTTCGACCGCGCCGAGCAACTCGTCGCGCGGCTGGTGGAGTCCACCGGGATCAACCCCGACAAGGTGCTCGGGGTGGGTCTGGGCGTGCCGGGGCCGATCGACGTGGAGTCCGGGACGCTCGGGTCGACCGCGATTCTGCCCGGCTGGAGCGGTATCAACCCCCGTCAGGAGCTGACCGACCGGCTCGGTGTGCCCGTCCAGGTGGACAACGACGCGAATCTGGGCGCACTGGGCGAGTTGGTCTGGGGCGGCGGCCGGGGCGTGAAGGACCTGGCGTACATCAAGGTCGCCAGCGGAGTCGGCGCGGGCCTGGTGATCGACGGCAGGATCTACCGCGGACCGGGGGGCACGGCGGGTGAAATCGGCCACATCACCCTCGACGAGTCGGGTCCGGTGTGCCGGTGCGGCAACCGCGGCTGCCTGGAGACCTTCACCGCCGCGCGCTACGTGCTCGAACTCCTGCGCGGAAGCCACGGAGACGGCCTGACGGTCCCGAAGATGGTGCAGCTCGCACGCGAGGGCGACCCCGGCTGCCGTCGCGTGATCGGTGACGTGGGCCGCCACATAGGCATGGGTGTGGCCAGTCTCTGCAACCTCTTGAACCCCAGCAGGGTCGTGCTGGGCGGGGACTTGGCCGAGGCGGGGGAGCTGGTGCTCGGCCCGATAAGGGAGTCCGTGTCGCGGTACGCGATCCCCAGCGCCGCCCAACGGCTGTCCGTGGTGCCCGGGTCGCTGGGTGCCCGCGCGGAGGTTTTGGGAGCACTTGCCCTGGTGCTGAGTGAGATGGGTGACTCTACACTTTTGGATGGAAATGCCCCGGTTGATACACCCGCCTTTTCGGCATAACTGAGCGTTCACACAGCTAACGAAACGGGTCGTTGCCATCTCGTTAAGTGTTTACTTCTTGACGGCATGGCGTCAGCCGGAGTTGACTCACGAGCACCTCGGCCGCGGTGTTGCGGCCCTGTCAGGGAGGCAACCTCACATGAACGCAATGACGCGTCGAATCGCCGTCGGGACGGTCGCTGTTTCGATCGCGCTCACGATGGCCGCTTGTGGCAAGGCGGGCGACAAGTCGTCCGACAGCAGCAGCAAGGACAAGACCATCGGCCTGCTGCTCCCGGAGAACGCGACCACCCGGTACGAGAAGTTCGACCGGCCCCTGATCGAGGCGAAGGTCAAGGAGCTGTGCTCCGACTGCAAGGTCGACTACGCCAACGCCGCCGGTGACCCCGCCAAGCAGGCGCAGCAGGTCAGCAGCATGATCGCCAAGGGCGTCAAGGTTCTCATCCTGGACGCGCAGGACTCGGTCGGCATCCAGTCCTCGGTCCAGGCCGCGGTCGACAAGGGCATCAAGGTCGTCGCGTACGACCGCCTCGCGCAGGGCCCGGTCTCGGCCTACGTCTCCTACGACAACGAGAAGATCGGCGAGCTCCAGGGCCAGGCGCTCCTCAACGCCATGGGCGCCGAGGCCAAGCCGACCTCGAAGATCGTCATGATCGACGGCGACCCGGCCGACCCGAACGCCGCCTCCTTCAAGGCCGGCGCCCACAAGATCCTCGACGGCAAGGTGAACATCGCCTACGAGCAGTCGGGTCTGTGGAAGGACACCGTCGCCAACCAGAAGGTCACCGCGGCGATCACCCAGCTCGGCAAGGCCAACATCAAGGGCGTCTACTCGGCCAACGACGGCATGGCCGGCGGTATCGCCACCGCCCTCAAGGGCGCCGGCATCAACCCGCCGCTGACCGGCCAGGACGCCGAACTGCCCGGCATCCAGCGGATCCTCGCGGGCACCCAGGCCGCGACGATCTACAAGGCGTACCAGCCGGAGGCCGACGCCACCGCCCAGATCGCGGTCGCGCTGCTCGAGGGCAAGGACTTCAAGGACGTCGCCGACACCACCGCCAAGAGCGGCTCGGGTCAGACGGTCCCCGCCCACCTCATCGGCGCCGTCGCGGTGACCAAGGAGAACATCAAGGACACGGTCATCAAGGACAAGCTGTACACCGTGGCCCAGATCTGCACCGCCGAGTTCGCCCAGGCGTGCAAGGACGCGGGCATCCAGTAGTACCCAGGGCCTCGGCCCGCCCCCGAAAGACCTGTCCGGTGCCCCGCCCCAACCATTCCACCCCGCTGCCGGGGCGGGGCACCGGACGGAAACGCTTCCGGGGTAGAGCGTTCGGGGAAGGGGTATGAGCCCGTTCCCCGTTGACTGATGTCATCCCAGTGCTTTATTGCACGTCCCCCGCGGCTGTCCCCCCAGTACGCGGTATCCCCGCCGGTCAGGCGGCGAAGGAGATGGTTCACGTGTCCGCTACGCCCGTGCTGGCGTTGCGCGGAGTCTCCAAGCGATTCGGTGCGGTTCAGGCCCTCACCGATGTCGAGTTGGAGGTCCACGCCGGAGAAGTTGTCGCCCTGGTGGGCGACAACGGAGCCGGTAAGTCCACACTGGTCAAGACGATCGCCGGTGTGCACCCCATCGACGAAGGCGTCATCGAATGGGAGGGCAAGGCGGTCAGCATCAACCGGCCGCAGGACGCCCAGAGCCTCGGCATCGCCACCACGTACCAGGACCTCGCGCTCTGCGACAACCTCGACGTGGTCGGCAACCTCTATCTCGGACGGGAGATCCTCCGGGTCGGAGTGCTCGACGAGGTCACGATGGAAAGGCGTGCGCGCGAGCTGCTCAACACGCTGTCCATCCGGATCCCCAGCGTGCGGATCCCGATCGCCAGCCTCTCCGGCGGTCAGCGGCAGGTCGTGGCCATCGCCCGCGCCCTGATCGGCGAGCCCAAGGTCGTCATCCTCGACGAGCCCACCGCCGCCCTCGGCGTCGAGCAGACCGCCCAGGTCCTCGACCTGGTCGAGCGGCTGCGCGAGCGCGGCCTCGGCGTGATTCTCATCAGCCACAACATGGCTGACGTGACGGCGGTCGCGGACACCGTCCACGTGCTGCGCCTGGGCAGGAACAACGGGTCCTTCCCGGTCAAGGGCACCACGAACGAGCAGATCATCGCGGCCATCACCGGAGCCACGGACAACGCCGTGACCCGCCGTCAGTCGCGCAATGTGGAGGCGGCGAAGTGAGCGACAAGACCACCCTGTCGAAGGCCGACGAGGAGCCGCCGGCCGCTCCGGCCGACGAAATGGCGCCGCCCGCGGTCGAGGTCATCGACCCCCGGCTGCTGGTCCGCCAAGAGGGCTTCAAGGGCTACATCACCGAGTTCAAGCGCAAGCTCAAGGGCGGTGAACTGGGCTCGCTGCCCGTCATCGTCGGCCTGATCATCATCTGGACCGTGTTCCAGCTGAAGGACAGCCTGTTCCTCAGCTCGACCAACATGGTCAACATCAGCTACTTCCTGGCCGCCACCGGCATGATCGCGGTCGGCCTGGTCTTCGTGCTGCTGCTCGGTGAGATCGACCTGTCGGTCGCCTCGGTCAGCGGTCTGTCGGCCGCGATCTTCGCGATCTTCTCCACCACACACGGCATGAACATGTGGCTGGCGATGATCCTCACGGTCCTCACCGGCATCGGCATCGGCGCGATCCACGGCTTCTTCTTCGCCAAGATCGGCGTCCCCGCCTTCGTGGTCACCCTCGCGGGCAACCTCGGCTGGAACGGCCTGATGCTGTGGCTGCTCGGCTCCACCGGCTCGCTGTCCATCCAGGACAAGGGCCCGATGCACATCCTGGGCCAGCGCTCCTTCTTCATGGACCAGGACATCGCCGGCGCCTACATCCTGGCGACCGTCGGTGTCGTCGCGCTGCTCGCCGGTTCGCTGATCGAGCAGACCCGCCGCCGCAAGGCGGGCGTCCCGTTCCGCCCCACCAGCGAGATCGCGCTGCGCACCGTCGCCCTGGCCGTCGTGGCCTACGTGGCCGCGTACGTGCTCAACAAGTCCGCCGGTGTGCCGAACGCCCTGGTGATCTTCCTGGTCGCCCTGGTCATCTGCGACTTCGTCCTGCGCCGCACGCCCTTCGGCCGCAAGGTCTTCGCGGTCGGCGGCAGCATCGAGGCCGCCCGCCGCGCCGGTATCAACGTGGCGCTGATCCGGATCGCGGTCTTCGCGATCTCCGGCGGCTTCGCCGCCATCGGCGGTCTCTTCCTGGCCGCCCAGACCTACACCGCGACGCTCGCCGCCGGTACCGGCAACCTGCTGATGCTGGCGATCGCCGCCGCGGTCATCGGCGGCACCAGCCTCTTCGGCGGTCGCGGCAACGTCTGGTCGGCGCTGCTCGGCATGCTGGTCATCCAGTCCATCCAGACCGGACTCGACCTGCTCAACATGAACACCTCGATCCAGTACATGATCACCGGCGCCGTTCTGCTCGCCGCCGTGGTCATCGACTCGGTCTCGCGCCGTACGCAGAAGACCTCCGGCCGCGCGTAGCGGCACCGCGTACGACGGCGGCGCGCGTAACGGCTCGTAACAACGCGGGCGGACACGCGCACCGCGGCAGCACCTCGAACCGCCGGGCGGACCTGGAAATCCAGGTCCGCCCGGCGGTTCGCCGTTGCCGTGCCGTGACATACATCGCACAGGGCGGCCGACAGCCTTGGAACCGGAAGATTAGACTCGTCGGATCGGCCGTATCGAAGCGATCCGGCCGTGTCGGCGACCACGTCGGCAAACCGTGGGACAGACCTTCGACAGGTGCCGACAGGTACCGACGGCAGCAGAGGGAGGAACGGGTGGCAGTGCTGACCCGTATCAACGGACCGCGCGACCTCGACCGGCTCAGCCAGCAGCAGCTCGTGGAGCTGGCGGGGGAGATCCGTACCTTCCTCGTCGACGCGGTGTCCAAGACCGGCGGGCACCTCGGCCCCAACCTCGGTGTGGTCGAGCTGACCATCGCCCTGCACCGCACCTTCCACTCGCCCGTCGACCGGATCCTCTTCGACACCGGCCACCAGGCGTACGTGCACAAACTGCTCACCGGACGCAAGGACTTCGCGAAGCTCAAGAGCAAGGGCGGCCTGTCCGGCTACCCGTCGCGCGCCGAGTCCGAGCACGACGTGATCGAGAACAGCCACGCCTCCACCGTCCTCGGCTGGGCCGACGGTCTCGCCAAGGCCAACGAGGTGCTCGGCCGCACCGACCACGTGGTCGCCGTGATCGGCGACGGCGCGCTCACCGGCGGCATGGCCTGGGAGGCGCTGAACAACATCGCCGCCGCCCAGGACCGCCCGCTGATCATCGTCGTCAACGACAACGAGCGGTCCTACGCGCCGACCATCGGCGGCCTCGCGGACCACCTGGCGACCCTGCGCACCACCGACGGCTACGAGCGCTTCCTGTCCCGTACCAAGGACCTCCTGGAGCGCACCCCGCTGATCGGCCAGCCGCTCTACGAGACGCTGCACGGCGCGAAGAAGGGCCTGAAGGACTTCATCGCCCCGCAGGGCATGTTCGAGGACCTCGGCCTGAAGTACGTCGGCCCGATCGACGGCCACGACGTGGAGGCGCTGGAGTCCGCGCTGCTGCGCGCCAAGCGGTTCGGCGGCCCGGTCATCGTGCACTGCATCACCGAGAAGGGCCGCGGCTACAAGCCCGCCGAGCAGGACGAGGCCGACCGCTTCCACGGCATCGGCCCGATCCACCCCGACACCGGTCTGCCGGTCGCCGCCGCGGGCGCCGACTGGACGTCCGTCTTCGGTGACGAGATGGTCGCGCTCGGCAAGGAGCGCGACGACATCGTCGCCATCACCGCCGCGATGCTCCAGCCGGTCGGCCTGGAGAAGTTCGCCAAGGCGTTCCCCGACCGGGTCTACGACGTCGGCATCGCCGAACAGCACGGCGCGACCTCGGCCGCGGGCCTGGCAACGGGCGGACTGCACCCGGTCTTCGCGGTCTACGCGACCTTCCTCAACCGCGCCTTCGACCAGGTCCTGATGGACGTGGCCCTGCACAAGTGCGGTGTCACCTTCGTCCTGGACCGGGCGGGCGTCACCGGCAGCGACGGCGCCTCGCACAACGGCATGTGGGACATGTCGATCCTCCAGGTCGTGCCGGGACTGCGGATCGCCGCCCCGCGCGACGCCGACCAGGTACGCGCCCAGCTCCGCGAGGCCGTCGCGGTGGACGACGCGCCGACCGTGGTGCGCTACTCCAAGGGCGCGGTCGGCCCGGCCGTCGCCGCCGTCGGCCGGATCGGCGGCATGGACGTGCTGCGCGAGCCGTCCGAGGGCGAGCGCCCCGACGTCCTGCTGGTCTCGGTCGGCGCCCTCGCGCCGATGTGCCTGGAGATCGCCGGTCTGCTGGACGCGCAGGGCATCACCACCACCGTGGTCGACCCGCGCTGGGTCAAGCCGGTGGACGAGGCGCTGCCCGGCCTGGCCGCCAAGCACCGCGTCGTGGTCACCGTCGAGGACAACGGGCGGGTGGGCGGCGTCGGTTCCGCCGTCGCGCAGGCGCTGCGCGACGCGGAGGTGGACGTGCCGCTGCGCGACTTCGGCATCCCGCAGCGCTTCCTCGACCACGGCTCCCGCAAGGACGTGATGGCCGACATCGGGCTCACCGCGCCGGACATCGCCCGCCAGGTGACCGGCCTGGTCGCCACCATCGACGGCCGCTTCGCGGACGACGCGGACCACGCGCGCGAGATCGCCCGCGACTGATCCCACCGCCCGCCCGCCCCTCGCCGGGGACACGGCGGCGCACCCGTACGACGCGGGGGTCCACCCATATGGGTGGACCCCCCTCTTCCATCGGCGTACGCGTAGGCGCGCCTATTCGGGTGAGACGGACCTCCGGAGTGCAGTAACGCAGTAGCGGCTGCCGACCGACGGAATCGACCGGCCGAACCGACCGGCCGCCGGACGATCTGGAGGTGTGACGGTGGACACCGACACGCGTGACGACACGGCCCCCCGACCCCGGGGGGTGTTCCGCACCAAGAGCATCGAACAGTCGATCGCGGACACCGAGGAGCCGGAACACGGCCTGCGCAAGGAGCTGTCCGCGCTCGACCTGATCGTCTACGGGGTCGGCGTCATCGTCGGCACCGGCATCTTCGTGGTCACCGGCTCGGTAGCCAAGGACTACGCGGGGCCCGCCGTCGCGCTCGCTTTCGTCGTCTCCGCGGTCGTCTGCGGCCTGGCCGGGCTCTGCTACGCCGAGTTCGCCTCGACCGTGCCGGTGGCCGGATCGGCGTACACCTTCAGCTACGCCTCCATCGGCGAACTGCCCGCCTGGATCATCGGCTGGGACCTGATCCTCGAACTGGCGCTGGGCGCGGGCGTGGTGGCGGGCGGCTGGTCCGGCTACATGGCCAATCTGCTGTCGCACTTCGGCATCGACATCCCCAAGGTCCTCACCCACGACGGCGGCGGCTTCGGCTTCGACCTGCTGGCCGCGGTGCTCGTGCTGGTGCTCACCGGCATCGTGATGGCCGGAATGAAGCTGTCCGCGCGGGTCACGACGCTGATCGTCGCCGTCAAGGTGACCGTGGTGCTGCTGGTGATCTTCGCCGGGCTGTTCTTCATCACCGGCAGCAACTACCACCCGTTCCTCCCGGCGTCGAAGGCCAACACCGGCAGCGGCTCCGACCTGCACGCGCCGCTGGTGCAGATGATCTTCGGCTTCACCCCGTCCTCGTTCGGCGTGATGGGCATCTTCTCCGCCGCCGCCGTGGTCTTCTTCGCCTTCATCGGCTTCGACATCGTCGCCACCGCCGCCGAGGAGACCAAGAAGCCGCAGCGGGACATGCCGCGCGGCATCCTCGGCTCGCTGGTGATCTGCACCGTGCTGTACGTGGCGGTCTCGCTCGTCGTCACCGGCATGCAGAAGTACTCGGAGCTGGACACCACCGCGCCGCTGGCGTCCGCCTTCAAGTCGGTCGGCGCGCCCTTCTGGTCCGGTCTGATCAGCTTCGGCGCGGCCGTCGGCCTGACCTCCGTGGTGATGATCCTGCTGATGGGGCAGACCCGCGTGTTCTTCGCGATGAGCCGCGACGGGCTGCTGCCGCGCGCCTTTTCCCAGGTGCACCCGAAGTTCGGCACCCCCTACCGCACCACGGTGCTGCTCGGCGTGATCGTCGCGCTGATCGCCGGATTCTTCACCGTCGGCGAACTGGAGGAGATGGTCAACGTCGGGACGCTCTTCGCGTTCGTCGTCGTCGCCATCGGCGTCGTCGTGCTCCGCCGCACGCGCCCCGACCTGCCGCGCGCCTTCCGCGCCCCCTGGGTGCCCGTCCTGCCGGTGGCCTCGGTGTGCGCGTCCCTGTGGCTGATGCTCAACCTCAGCGTGGAGACCTGGCTGCGGTTCGCCGTATGGATGGTGATCGGCTTCGTCATCTACTTCGGCTACGGCCGCTCCCACAGCAGGCTGGGCCGCGGGCGCTAAGTGCAGCCGACGAGCGCGGTACTGGCGGCGCGGCCGGCCGTACCCGCGGTTGCCCCCGGCCGCCGCGACCGGCGCTACTGGTCGCGGCTGGCCGCGCTGCTCGCGGTGCTCACCGTCCTGCTGCGCCTGCCGTCCTTCGCCCGCCCGGTGTGGAATCCCGACGAGGGCTATCTGGCCGTCCAGGCGCGGCTGCTGGCGCACGGCGGCGTGCTGTACGACACGGTGGTCGACCGCAAGCCGCCGCTGCTGCCGTGGCTGTACCAGGGGCTCTTCGCGGTCTTCGGCGACGGTTCGCTGTGGCCGCCGCGCGCGGCCGCGCTGCTGGCGCACCTGGCGACCGCGCTGCTGCTGGCCGCGGTCGCCCGCCGCCGCTGGGGCGACCGCCCGGGGGCGGCGGCGGGTGCGGGATATCTGCTGCTGTCGATCGGCCTCGCCCCCGAGGACACCCTGGCGGCCACCTTCGAGGTCTTCATACTCCCGTGGACCGCCGCCGCCGTCTGGTGCGCCGACCGGTCCCGCTGGGGACTGGCGGGCGTGGCCGTGGCGGGCGCGGCCCTGACCAAGCAGACCGGCGCGGTGATACTGCTCCCGGTGGCCTGGACGCTGTGGCGGGCGGCGCGGGCCGGACGCGCCCCGGCGCTCGCGGGCGCGCTGCGGCTCTGCCTCGGCTTCGCGCTGCCGGTCGGCGCCGTGGCCCTGCTGACCGGACCCGGCCGCTTCCTGTTCTGGACGGTCACCGGCTCCGCCGAGTACGTCTCGCCGCGCGGCGCCTGGCTGACCGGGCTGAGCCGGGCGGTGGGCGGCGCCAGCGTCCTGGCGGTGGCCGCCGCCGGGATGCTGCTGGCCGCGGGCGCCGCCTGGGCGCTGCGCCGCCGCCCGGTCCCCGCCGACCTGTGGGTGTGGCTGGCCGCCTCCGGGGTGGCCGTGGTCTCCGGCTTCCAGTTCTACGGCCACTACTTCCTCCAGATGGTGCCGCCGCTGGTGCTGATCGGCGTGGCCGCCGTCCGCGCGCTGCCCCGGCTGCGCGCCGCCGTCACCTGCTGGACGGCCCTGGCCTGCGCCGGATTCCTGGTCTGGGACCTGGCCGCGCCGAGCCGCGAGCTGGATCACGCGGTCACCGTCGCCGCCGCGGTCCGCGCGCACACCGCGCCCGACGACCGCGTCCTGGTGTGGGGCATACACCCCGAGACGTACTGGTTCGCCGACCGGCGGCCCGCCAGCCGCTATCTGACCGCGGGCTTCCTCACCAACTTCAGCGGCGGGCGCGGCGGGGTCCGGGTGGGGGAGCGGTACGCGGTCCCTGGCGCCTGGCGTGCCTTCGGCGCGGAATTCTCCGCGCACCCGCCCGCGCTGGTGGTCGACGACTCCCGCGGCGCCCCGTACGCGATCTCGCGCACGCCGACCCTGCGTGACCTGCTGGGTTCCGGCTACCGGCGGGTGGCGACGGTCGACGGCGCGGTCGTCTGGGCGCGCGAGGCCGCAGGACCGGCCGGGCGCGTCGGCGCCCAGGGGGGACCGGCTGGACGTGGCGCATGGGGACGATGGTAAAAAGGCGCGAGAGCTGGTGCGGCAATATCGAGGTGGCGTTGTCATGACGGAGTCCAAGGGACCCGGGAACCAGGACCGTGCGAAGGACGGGGGGAGCAAGCCCAAGCGCAAGTCCCTCCTGGACCGGGTACGGCCCTACGCGGTCGGCACGACCGCGATCGTGGTGGTCTTCGGCGGGTCCGCGCTGATCGGCCAGCACGTACGCAGCACCAAGGACGACAAGGTGCGCGAGCCCTCGGGCGTCATCGCCGCGCCCATCGTGCCCACGGGCCCGGTGGACACCGCGTCGCCCAGCCCCAGCGCCACCCCCACGGGCCCCAAGCTCGGCCTGCCGGTGCGGCCGTCCGTGCCGGTCACGGTCACGATCTTCGTGGACCTGCGCAGCCCCGACTCCAAGGCGTTCGCCGACGAGTACCAGGCCACGCTGACGCAGTTGCTGACGACCGGCCAGGCGGAGCTCCAGTACCGCCTGGTGACCGCCTCCGACCAGCAGTACGGCGGTGAGGGCTCCAAGATCGCGGCCAACGCGGCGGCGTGCGCGCAGGACCAGAGCCGCTTCACGCAGTTCATGAAGGAGGTCTGGAAGCACCAGCCGGACCCGAAGAGCGACAGGCTGACCCACCTGAACTTCCTGAAGGAACTGGCCGTCAAGGCCGGGAAGATCAAGCTCAGCAACTTCGAGCCGTGCCTGGAGCAGGGCGACCACAACGGCTGGGTGCAGCAGTCGCAGAACGACTTCGCGAAGTCCGACCTCGGCTCGATCCCGGTGGTGGAGATCAACGGCACGCCGGTCAAGGACGTGCACTCCACGCTGACCCCGCAGAAGCTGCGCAAGATGGTGCTCGCCGAGGCCAAGCGCGTGATCGCGGTGCAGGCCACGCCGTCGGACACGCCCGCGCTGCTGGGCTGACGGACTGTCGGATTTCTCCGGCCGCTCCGTCTTCCTCACCGTTGTAGCTCCGCTGTCCCGCCGCTCCCCGCGGTCGGGTGTTTCGTGCCCTTGAATCATCGGTATGTCAGATTTCGTCAACTTTTAGGCGAAATCGGGTACTGAAGGCATGTGACCCCCGATCACGGAGGAGTGGTGCGCATGTCCATACCGGTGTTCGATGACGTCGAACCGCTGCCCGCCTGCGGTTGCGAGGAGTGCGCCCGCCGGCGCCTCACCGACTCGATGGCGCGCGACACCGGTGGACCGGCCACCGGCGCGACGACCCGTGTGGTGGTCGTGGCCGCCGCCGCGGGCGCCGCGCTGGGCAGCGCCGCCGGAGCGGTCGCCGCCGTGCCCCTGCCGTCGGAGGCCACCGCCTTCACCACGGGCCACGCCGCGCTCGCCGCCGCCCCCGCCACGGTCCCGGCCGCCACCCCCCTGCGGCTCACCCGCGACCAGATCATCCAGCGCGCCCGCACCTGGGCGGACGCCAAGGTGCCGTACAGCATGACCGCGTACTGGAAGGACGGATACCGGCAGGACTGCTCCGGCTTCGTCTCCATGGCCTGGGGGCTGGGCAGCAGCGCCTGGACCGGCAATCTGGCCAGCTACGGCGTCCGGATCAGCAAGGACGAGCTGATGCCCGGGGACATCCTGCTCTTCCACAACGCCGCCGACCCCGAACACGGGTCGCACACGATCATCTTCGACGGCTGGGTGGACGACGCGCACACCGCGTACACCGGCTACGAACAGACGGTCCCGGCCACCCGGGTCCGGACCACGCCGTACGCATACTGGTCCAATTCTGGGAAATACATTCCCTACCGGTACAAGTATCTGGCGGGTGGCAGCAGTTCGGGATCGGGGTCCGGTGGGTCGTCGGGTTCCACTGCCTTTCCCGGCACGTCCGCCTTCGGCCCCGGCGCCGACAACGCCAACGTCACCCGGCTCGGCACCATGCTGGTCGGCCGCGGCGCCAGCTCGTACTACAAGGTCGGTCCCGGACCGAAGTGGAGCGAGTCCGACCGTGGCGCGACCAGCGCCTTCCAGCGCGCCCAGGGCTGGTCGGGCAGCGACGCGGACGGGCTGCCCGGCCCCACGACATGGTCGTATCTCGTCCAGGACAAGGGCCGCGACATCTCCGGCGCCCCGCGGGCCTCCGGCGGCACCCCCGCCAAGGCCCCGGCCTACCCCGGCGCGGGCGCCTTCCGGCCCGGCCAGACCAACGACTCGGTACTCGCCCTCGGCAAACGGCTCGTCGCCAAGGGCTTCGGCAAGAACTACAAGGCGGGCCCCAGCCGTACATGGGGCGAGGCAGACCGGCGCAATGTCGAGGCGTTCCAGCGGTCCCTGGGCTGGACCGGGCGCGACGCGGACGGCTACCCCGGCCCCGAGACCTGGAGACGACTGTTCACGTGACGACATCTTCCACCGCCGCCGGGACGGGTCTGCCGGAGCAGACCCGCCCGGCCGCGCACAGCGGCGGCACCGAAGGCCACCCCGCCGCCGCCACCCCGCCGGAGCTCGTCGAACGGCCGGGGCCCTGCCTGCCCGGCTGGACCGCGACCGCCGTCGTACTCGCCGCGACCGCCGGCGTCTGCTGGCTGCTGTGGCGCGCCGGCGTCCTGCCCGCCGACGTCGCCGGCCGCCCCCTGCTGCCGCCCCCGCCCGGCGGCGGCTCCGCCAGCGGCCTGTGGAGCGGAGTCCTGCTGCTCGCCGCGGTCGCCGCCTTCGCCGCGGGCGGCCTCACCAGAGGCCGCAACGGCAGCGTCTGGGTGCTCACCCGGCACGGCTCCTACCGCGGCACGGTCCGCCGCACCGGCCTGCTCTGGATCAGCCCGCTGCTCACCCGCCGCAGGATCGACGTGTCCCTGCGGCACTGGCGCAGCCGCCCGATCGACGCGGTCGACGCCAACGGCACCCCGCTCCAGGTCAGCGTCCTGCTGGTGTGGCGGGTCAGGGACACCGCCAAGGCGGCCTTCGCCGTCGACGACCACAACCTCTTCCTGCGCGAGCAGGTCGAGGCCGCCGTCGCGCTGGCCGTCTCCCGGCACCCGGCCGACGACTTCCGCGGCGCCGCGCCCACCCTGCGCGACAGCGAACGGCTTGGCGACCACCTCACCAAGCTGATCGCCGCCGACCAGCGCCCGGTCGGCATCGAGGTCTTCTCGGCCACCCCGGTCCGCCTCGACTACGCCCCCGAGGTCGCCGCGGCCATGCGGCGCGCCCAGATCGCCGCGCTGGACGCCAAGCACCGCAGAGCCGTCCTCGACGACGTCCTGGCCACCGTCGCCGAGACCGTCCGCGGCATCACCGAGCGCGGCCTCGTCCAGCTCGACGACTACGAACGCAAGGCGCTGGTACGGGACCTGACGGTGGCGCTGTGCACGACCGTGCCGAAGAAGTGAGCCGCGCCGGGACCCGCGTGAGCTGAGCCGGAACGGCGAAGCGCCGGACCGCCCCGACGTTCCGGGGCCGTCCGGCGCTTCGCCGCGTCCGTCCTAGGCGGGGACGCTCGCCACGCCCGGCGCCAGGAACGGCTTGCCGTTCACCCGCTGGGACACGCCCTCGCGGTCCAGATACGGGGTGACGCCGCCCAGGTGGAAGGGCCAGCCCGCGCCGGTGATCAGGCACAGGTCGATGTCCTGCGCCTCGGCCACCACGCCCTCGTCCAGCATCAGGCCGATCTCCTGCGCGACGGCGTCCAGCACCCGGTCGCGCACCTGCGCCTCGGTGAGCACCGAGTCGCCCTGCTCGAGCAGCGCGGCGACCTCGGGGTCCAGCTCCGGCACGCCGGAGTCGTAGACGTAGAAGCCGCGCTTGCCCGCCTTGACCACGGCCGCCAGATTCTCCGAGACGGTGAAGCGGTCGGGGAAGGCGCCGTGCAGCGTCTCGGAGACGTGCAGACCGATGGCCGGGCCGACCAGTTCGAGCAGCACCAGCGGCGACATCGGCAGCCCGAGCGGCTCGACGGCCTTCTCCGCGACGGCGACCGGCGTGCCCTCGTCGATGACGTTCTGGATCTCGCCCATGAAGCGGGTCAGGATGCGGTTGACGACGAACGCCGGGGCGTCCTTCACCAGTACCGCGGTCTTCTTCAGCTTCTTCGCCACGCCGAAGGCGGTGGCCAGCGACGCGTCGTCGGTCCGCTCGGCGCGGACGATTTCCAGCAGCGGCAGCACCGCGACCGGGTTGAAGAAGTGGAAGCCGACGACCCGCTCCGGGTGCTCCAGCTTCGAGGCCATCTCGGAGACCGACAGCGAGGAGGTGTTGGTGGCCAGGATCGCGTCCGGGCGCACCACCGCCTCCAGCTCCGCGAAGACCTGCTGCTTGACGCCCATCTCCTCGAAGACGGCCTCGATGACGAAGTCCGCGTCGCCGAAGGCGGTCGCCTTGTCCAGGTGACCGGAGACCAGCGCCTTGAGGCGGTTGGCCTTGTCCTGGCCGACGCGGCCCTTGGCGAGCAGCTTGTCGATCTCGCCGTGGACGTAGCCCACGCCCTTGTCGATCCGCGCCTGGTCGATGTCGGTCAGCACGACCGGCACCTCCAGGCGGCGGGCGAAGAGCAGCGCGAGCTGCGAGGCCATCAGGCCCGCGCCGACCACGCCGACCTTGGACACCGGGCGGGCCAGCGACTTGTCGGGCGCGCCCGCCGGGCGCTTGCCGCGCTTCTGCACCAGGTTGAAGGCGTAGATGCCGCTGCGCAGTTCGCCGCCCATGATGAGGTCCGCGAGCGCCGCGTCCTCGGCGTCGAAGCCCTGCCGCAGATCGCCGTTCTTCGCCGCGGCGATGATGTCCAGCGCGCGGTACGCGGCAGGGGCCGCCCCGTGCACCTTGCTGTCCGCGACGGCCCGGCCGCGGGCCACGGCCTGGTCCCACGCCTCGCCGCGGTCCACCTCGGCCCGGTCCACCTCCAGCTCGCCCTTGAGGACGGCCGCGGTCCAGGCCAGCGACTGCTCCAGGAAGTCCGCCGCCTCGAACAGCGCGTCGGCGATGCCCAGTTCGTACACCTGGGCGCCCTTGAGCTGACGGTTCTGGTTGAGCGAGTTCTCGATGATGACGGTGACCGCGCGGTCCGCGCCGATCAGGTTCGGCAGCAGTACGCAGCCGCCCCAGCCGGGCACCAGGCCGAGGAAGACCTCGGGGAGCGAGAAGGCGGGCAGCGACGCGGACACCGTGCGGTAGGTGCAGTGCAGACCGACCTCGACACCCCCGCCCATGGCCGCGCCGTTGTAGTACGCGAAGGTCGGCACGGCCAGCGACTGGAGCCGCTTGAAGACCTCGTGGCCGCTCCTGCCGATGGTCAGCGCCTCGTCACGCGTCCTGAGCACCTCGACGCCCTTGAGGTCGGCGCCGACCGCGAAGATGAACGGCTTGCCGGTGATGCCGACGCCGGTGATCGCGCCCTCCGCCGCCTCCTTCTCGACCTGGTCGAGCGCCGCGTCCAGGTTGGCCAGCGACTGCGGGCCGAAGGTGGTCGGCTTGGTGTGGTCCAGGCCGTTGTCCAGCGTGATCAGCGCGAAGCGGCCCGCGCCCGGCAGCTCCAGGTGCCGCACCTGGGCCTGGGTGACGACCTCGCCGGGGAACCGCTCGGCCGCCCCCTTCAACAGCTCGGTGGTGCTGCTCACTTGGTGCCTCCGTCGAAGTGGGGGTTCTCCCAGATGACCGTGCCGCCCATGCCGAAGCCGACGCACATGGTGGTGATGCCGTAGCGCACGTGCGGCTGCTCCTCGAACTGCCGGGCGAGCTGCGTCATCAGCCGCACACCGGAGGAGGCCAGCGGGTGGCCGTAGGCGATGGCGCCGCCGTACTGGTTGACCCGCGGGTCGTCGTCGGCGATGCCGTAGTGGTCGAGCAGCGAGAGCACCTGGACGGCGAACGCCTCGTTGATCTCGAACAGGCCGATGTCGCTGATCGACAGACCGGCCTTGGCCAGCGCCTTCTCGGTCGCCGGGATCGGGCCGATGCCCATCACCTCGGGCTCGACGCCCGCGAAGGCGTACGAGACCAGGCGCATCCGTACCGGCAGGTCCAGTTCCCTGGCGACGTCCTCCGCGGCGAGCAGCGAGGCGGTGGCGCCGTCGTTGAGACCGGCCGCGTTGCCCGCGGTGACCCGGCCGTGCGGGCGGAAGGGGGTCTTGAGGCCCGCGAGCTGCTCCAGCGTGGTGCCCGGCCGCATCGGCTCGTCCGCCGTCGCCAGGCCCCAGCCGGTCTCCCCGGTCTCGGGGGTGGTGCG
Organism: Streptomyces sp. NPDC008139; assembly: GCF_042957025.1. Taxonomy (NCBI): domain Bacteria; kingdom Bacillati; phylum Actinomycetota; class Actinomycetes; order Kitasatosporales; family Streptomycetaceae; genus Streptomyces; species Streptomyces sp. NPDC008139. The sequence goes on along the minus strand of NZ_JBIBHM010000004.1, from coordinate 363,423 downwards.
GCGGATCGCGATCGGCACCAGGTCCTGCTGGATCCGGCCGTTGGCGTACGCCTTCGCGGCCTTCTCCTGGCTGCGGACGGCGAATTCATCGGCGCGCGCCTTGGTGAGCTGGGGGAAGCGGTCGTGCAGATTCTCCGCGGTCATGCCCATGAACATCGCGGACTCGTCGACGAGCTTCTCCGAGACGAACCGCGGGTTGGGGTCGACGCCCTCGCCCATCGGGTGCCGTCCCATGTGCTCGACGCCGCCGGCCACCACGACGTCGTACGCGCCGAAGGCGATGCCGCCGGCCGTGGTCGTCACGGCGGTCATCGCGCCCGCGCACATCCGGTCGATGGAGAAACCGGGCACGGTGGTCGGCAGCCCGGCGAGGATGCCCGCCGTCCGGCCCAGGGTCAGGCCCTGGTCGCCGATCTGCGTGGTCGCGGCGACCGCGACCTCGTCGATCCGCGCCGGGTCCAGATCCGGGTTGCGCCGCAGCAGCTCCCGGATGCACTTGATCACCAGGTCGTCGGCCCGGGTCTCGTGATACATGCCCTTCGGGCCCGCTTTGCCGAACGGGGTGCGGACGCCGTCAACGAATACGACGTCCCTTCCGGTACGAGGCACGGTGGGTCTCCCTCTTCGACGATGTGGAACGCGGCGCTGAAGCACGCTTCCTACGGCTCGCCTCACATGCTACTCGCCGGTAACTCATGTGCACAGCTTCCCTCGCGGAAGCGGCGCAGCTCACATCGCACGGATGTTACCGAAGGTTACCTCTGTGGCGGGAGACCCTGAGGGAGCGTCGCGGGCCGGTCGGCCGTTCGACGCGGAACCGCTGACCGCGGACCACCGACGCAGAACCACGGACGGGGAACCGCGACTGCGGACCGCCGGCGGCGGACCACCGCCCCCGGCGGGCTATTCGCCCGGGGGCGGGTCCGCCGGGCGGGCGGTCAGCGCGACTGTCAGCAGCGGGGTGGTCAGCTCGACCTGCCAGGGGCGGGCGCCCATGTCCGCGAGCTGGGCGGCCACGACCTCCTCGCTCGCGTTCGCCGGAGGCGCCCAGCACAGCCGTCGCACCGTGTCCGGGGTGATGAGATTCTCCTGGGGGAGATTCAGCTCCTCGGCCAGCGCGCTCACCGCGGCGCGCGCCGCGGAGAGCCGGGCGGCGGCGACCGGGTCCTTGTCCGCCCAGGCGCGCGGCGGCGGGGGGCCGGTGTACGCGGCGGCGGGCTGCGGCAGCTCCCGCTCGGGCAGCGCGCGCGCCCGGTCGATCGCGGACTGCCACTGGTCGAGCTGGCGGCGGCCCATCCGGTGCCCGAAACCGGGCAGGGCGGCCAGCGCGTGCGCGTTCGGCGGGCTCTCCAGCGCCGCCGTCACGATCGCGGCGTCGCTGAGCACCCGGCCGGGGGAGACGTCCCGCTCACGGGCGGTACGGTCGCGCGCCAGCCACAGCTCGCGCACGACGGCGATCTGCCGACGCCGCCGCACCTTGTGCATGCCCGAGGTCCTGCGCCAGGGGTCGACGCGCGGCGCGGCCGGCGGGGCGGCGGCGATGGCCGCGAATTCCTGGAGCGCCCACTCCAGCTTCCCCTGGGTGCGCAGCTCCTCCTCCAGTGCGTCGCGCAGATCCACCAGCAGCTCGACGTCGAGCGCGGCGTACCGCAGCCACGGGTCGGGCAGCGGGCGGGTGGACCAGTCCACCGCCGAGTGGCCCTTCTCCAGTGCGAAGCCCAGCACGTTCTCCACCATCGCGCCGAGGCCGACCCGGGCGAACCCGGCCAGCCGCCCGGCCAGTTCGGTGTCGAACAGCGAGGTGGGGTGCATGCCGATCTCGGACAGGCACGGCAGATCCTGGGTGGCGGCGTGCAGCACCCACTCGGTGCCGGTCAGGGCGTCGCCCAGGGTGGACAGGTCGGGACATCCCGTGGGGTCGATCAGCGCGGTCCCTGCTCCGGCGCGGCGCAACTGGACCAGATAGGCCCGCTGCCCGTAGCGGTAGCCGGAGGCGCGCTCGGCATCGACGGCGACCGGACCGGAACCCGCGGCGAAAGCCGCGACGACATCTGCGAGAGCCTCCGGGCTGGCGGTCACCGGCGGGATTCCCTCGCGCGGGTCCAGCAGCGGGACCGGCGCCGGGCCTGCTTGGGTTGCGGTCTCTCTGGCGTCGGTCACTTGTTAAGGGTAGCCGGGTACGGCGTGTCAGGTGGAGATCCAACGGACAGGGCGTACCGTACGTCGCCGCCGGGTCCGTGAGCGGCGGGGCCGCGGCACCGCCACGACGGCCGACGCGCTCGCGTATACGGCGGGCGTACGCGCGGATACGGGCGCGCGTATACGAAACGACCCCCGGCGGAACGTTCCGCCGGGGGTCGCTCACGGCCGGAGCCTCAGTGGATGATTCCGGTGCGCAGGGCCACCGCGACCATGCCGGCGCGGTCCCCGGTGCCCAGCTTCCTGGCGATCCGGGCGAGGTGGCTCTTGACGGTCAGCGCCGAAAGGCCCATGGAGACGCCGATCGCCTTGTTCGACTGGCCTTCCGCGACCAGCCGCAGCACCTCGACCTCGCGGCCGGACAGCTCGCGGTAGCCGCTGGGGTGGCCGGGGGCGCCCGGCGGGCGGCGCTGCATACGGGCCGCGGTGGCGCCCAGCGGCGCCAGTCCCGGCCGGGTGGCGAGACCGCCGGGGCTGTTGCGGGTGCCGGTCACGACATAGCCCTTCACCCCCCCGGCAAGCGCGTTGCGCACGGCGCCGATGTCGTCGGCGGCGGAGAGTGCGAGGCCGTTGGGCCAGCCTGCCGCGCGGGTCTCGGCGAGCAGGGTGAGGCCGGAGCCATCGGGGAGATGGACATCGGCGACGCAGATGTCGCGGGGGTTACCGACCCGGGGACGGGCCTCGGCGATGGACGAGGCCTCGATCACGTCGCGAACCCCGAGAGCCCACAGGTGTCGGGTGACAGTGGAACGGACGCGGGGGTCGGCTACGACGACCATGGCCGTCGGCTTGCTGGGGCGGTAGGCGACCAGGCTCGTGGGCTGCTCGAGAAGAACGGACACCGGGCCTCCTGTGGCAAAGGGGACTGAAACGGTCACAATCTCCTTCGGCAGCAATTGCTCCGGCCTTTAGGGAAAGATCACGATTTATTGAGGATCATTTCCGGCAATTCGGACGAGAAATCGAACATGCGAGAAGGGAGTGCGCTGCGCGATACGCCGGGGAGTGCGCGGGGGCGCGCCATTGGGGGCGCGTGACGTCACCGCAGGCCGGGGCGGTGCGCCGACTTACGGAAGCGGTCTGACGGACTCAGGTACGGCGCTTCGGCATCGGCACCACGCCGCTGCCCCCGCGCACCAACGGCTCCGGGCCCTCCGACGGGGGCAGACCCGCGCACGCGCACAGCAGGTCGCACCATGCCGCCAGGTGCGCCGCCACCTCGGGCGCGCCCCCCGCCCGCTCCCTCGGCGTCCACGACGCCCGGATCTCGATCTGCGTGTCATCCACCCGGTCCGCCAGCGCGCCGAAGTAGTGCGACGACGCCCGCGAGACCGTACCGCTCGGGTCGTTGTACGCCGCCCCCCGCGCCGCCAGCGCCCCGGTCAGCCAGGACCAGCTCACCTCGGGCAACAGCGGATCCCCCGCCATCTCCGGCTCCAACTCGGCCCGCACCAACGTCACCAGGCGGAACGCGCCGTGCCACGCCTCATGCCCGTCCGGCTCGTGCAGCAGCACCAACCGCCCGTCGGCCAGCTCCTCGCCGTCCGCCAGCACCGTCGCCTCCAGCGCGTACGCGTACGACGCCAGCCGCTTCGGCGCGGCCGTCTCCTCGATCCTGACCTCCGGCCTCACCCGCACCGAGCGCAGGGTGTCCACCAAGCGCCGAAAGGGGAGGGGGGCGTCGTCACTGCCGTCGCCGAGGTGCCCGTGAACCGCTGCCATGCCCGGAAGACTAAGCCGCCGATGCCCTCCGGGCTCGGAACAACACCCTTATTGCCCCTCGGGGCGCCTTCCCGCTCCCCGCGAGGAGCACCCTTGCGCCCGCCGCGCGCCCCAACCCCGCGGCTGCGCGGCGGCGTTCGCCGCTGGGGTGGCCGTGGGGGGTGAACGTCCGGAGCGCCGTCTTGCGTCAGCTCAGCGTCACGGCGAACCGTGCGTGGGAGCCGTCTTTCCTATGCTCACCGCGATCCCCTTTTTTTGCCGCCCTCTCGCCTCCGGCGGCTTGGATCCGGTGTCGACGGTCTCCCCCAGACTTCGTCCGGGGGTGCCCCCACTTCGACGGTCGCTCGTTCCTCGCTCCCTGCTCATCGTCGCTTTCGACACCGGCGCCGCCTTTGGCTCGCTGGCTACCGGCGAACCCACCTGCGCAGCGGTGCCGTAGGGGCGCAGCCCCTCGCGCAGTCGCACCCTGGCGGCGGACCCCACCTGCGCAGCGGTGCCGTAGGGGTGCAGCCCCTCGTGCAGCCGCACCCTGGCGGCGGACCCCACCTGCGCAGCGGTGCCGTAGGGGTGCAGCCCCTCGTGCAGCCGCACCCTGGCGGCGGGCCCCGGCGCGCAGACGTGCCCTGGGGGCGCAGCCCCCTTGGCGGGGGTGGTGGGGGAGACGTGGGAGGATTCTCGGCGTGAGTGCGCACCAGCAGACCGCTGCTTCCCCGTTCATCCGCGCCTGTCGGCGCGAGCCCGTGCCGCATACGCCGGTGTGGTTCATGCGGCAGGCCGGGCGTTCGCTGCCCGAGTACCTGAAGATTCGCGAGGGCGTCGCGATGCTGGACTCGTGCACGCGGCCCGACCTCATCGCCGAGATCACGATGCAGCCGGTGCGGCGGCACAAGGTCGACGCGGCGGTCTACTTCAGCGACATCGTGGTGCCGCTCAAGGCGATCGGGATCGACCTCGACATCAAGCCCGGCGTGGGCCCGGTGGTGGCGGACCCGATCCGTACGCGGGAGGACCTGAAGCGGCTGCGGGCGCTGGAGCCCGAGGACGTCGGTTACGTCACCGAGGCGATCGGCCTGCTGACGGCCGAACTCGGCGAGACGCCACTGATCGGATTCGCGGGCGCGCCCTTCACCCTGGCCAGCTACCTCGTGGAGGGCGGCCCGTCGCGCAACCACGAGCGGACCAAGGCGCTGATGTACGGCGACCCCGAGCTGTGGCGTGACCTGCTGGACCTGCTCGCCGACATCACCGTGGGCTTCCTGAAGGTGCAGATCGAGGCGGGAGCGAGCGCCGTCCAGGTCTTCGACTCGTGGGTGGGGGCGCTCGCTCCCGTCGACTACCGGCGCTACGCGATGCCCGCGTCCGTGAAGGTCTTCGACGCGGTCGAGGACTACGGCGTCCCGCGGATCCACTTCGGCGTCGGCACCGGCGAACTGCTCGGTCTGATGGGCGAGGCGGGCGCGGACGTCGTCGGCGTCGACTGGCGGGTGCCGCTGGACGAGGCGGGCCGTCGGGTCGGTCCCGGCAAGGCGCTCCAGGGCAACCTCGACCCGTCGGTGCTCTTCGCCCCGACGGCGGCCGTCGAGGCGAAGGCCCGGGAGGTGCTGGACGCGGCCCCGGCCACCGGCCATGTGTTCAACCTCGGCCACGGTGTCCTGCCCAGCACCGACCCGGACGCTCTCACCCGTCTCGTCGACTTCGTGCACACCTCGACCGAGGTGTGACGGCTCAGTCCGTCGGCGGCTCCTCCTCGCGCTCCGGCGCGTCCGTACCCGCCGGGGCCGTGGACGGCGTGCGCTGCGGGTGGACCGGGGGGTACGAGGACGGGCTCCACGGACGCGGCGCCATCGTCGGCGGCTCCTGCCGGGGCCAGCGGCGGCGCACCAGCCGGTAGCCGATGAAGCCGGCCAGCGCGACCACCAGGAACGGCAGCACGGCCGACAGGACGACCAGCACACCGCGGATCGTCACGTAGAAGGCGTGCCAGCCGCCGCCCAGCGCGTGGCCGACCTGCGTCCAGAAACCGTCCTCGGGCTTCGGCTTCGCGGCGACGTGCTTCACCGGCGGCTCGACCAGCCGCAGCGTCACCGTGGCCAGATCCGTCCGCTCCCGCAGCGCCGCCTGCTGCGCCTGGAGGGACTCCAAGTCGGCCTCGCGGGTGCTCAGTTCGCGCTCCAGCGACACCACGTCGCTGAGCGAGCCCGCCTGGTCCATCAGCTTGCGCACCCGCGCCACACTGGCCTGCTGCGACTTGATCCGGCTCTGCACGTCGACCACCTGGCCGGTGACGTCCTCGACGCCGACCTTGCGCTCCATCAGCGTGCCGAGCCCGGCCAGCCGGGTCAGCAGACCGTCGTACGCCGCGGGCGGCACCCGGAGCTGGATTGTCGACTGCTCGTGGCCCCCGGCGTCGACCGAGGTGTCCTCGGTGCCCCCGTAACCGCCCGCGTCGGCGACCATCGCGCGGGCCTTGTCGAGCGCGTCGCCGACCTTCGGGGTGCGGACGGTCAGGTGGGCCGTACGGACGAGGTAGCTGGGCGCGGACGGTTTGGCGCTGTTGCCGGTGGTGGCGGCCTTGTCCGACGCGGAACCGGGCGTACCGGAAGGCGCGTTCCCGGCGTCCGTACCGCTGTCGCCGTTCTTCATCGAGTCGCTGCCGCTGCCGCTGCCGCTGTCGTCCTGGCCGCGGGCCGCCGGGGCGGCGGCCTTGTCGGAAGCGCCGCCGCTTTCGCTGCTGCACCCGGCGACCGCGAGCGAGGCGGCCAGCAGCAGCGCGGCCGGGACGGCGGCCGGCCGCCGCCGTCCGCGCCGGCCGGCGTGGTGTGCGCGCCCGGTGCGCGGCGCTCCGGGTCTGTGTGTCCTCACGTCAATTCCCCCCAGGTGCAAGCCTCGTGAGGCCCGCCTAGTGACCTGTAGTGACAGTTGGACGTAGACGGTCCGCAGCGGGTTGCGGTCCCCCGGTAGCGATGGGATCACGTTCGGAACTCGGAACGGAGTCTGAGACAGTGGACGCATGAGCCAGACGCACAACGGCACGGGCGCTCCTGAACACGCGATCGTCATCGGCGGCGGAATCTCCGGACTCGCCGCGGCGCACCGGCTGGCGGGCGCGGGCGTCCGCGTCACGCTGCTGGAGGCGTCGTCGCGGCTCGGCGGCAAGCTGTACGCCGACGAGATCGCCGGGGTGCCGGTCGACCTCGGCGCCGAGTCGATGCTGGCCCGCCGCCCCGAGGCGATCGCCCTGGCCCGCGAGGTCGGGCTCGGCGACGACCTGGAGCCGCCCGCGGTGCTCGGCGCCGCGCTGTGGACGCGCGGCAAGCTGCGGCCCATGCCCAAGGGACACGTGATGGGCGTGCCCGGCGACCTCGGGCCGCTCGCCTCGTCCGGTGTGCTGTCCGCCGCCGGTCTCGCCAGGCTCCCGCTGGACCACGTACTGCCCCGCACCGAAATCGGCGACGATGTCGCGGTCGGCACCTTCGTCGCCGCCCGGCTCGGCCACGAGGTCGTGGACCGGCTCGTCGAACCGCTGCTCGGCGGCGTCTACGCGGGCAACGCCTACGAGATCTCGCTGCGCGCCGCGGTGCCGCAGCTCTTCGAGGCCATGCGCACCGGGCGCTCCCTGATCGAGGCGGCCCGCGACATCCAGCGCCGGGCCGCAGCCAGGGCGGGCGGGGCGGGACCGGTCTTCAACGGCATCCGCGGCGGTGTCGGACGGCTGCCGCTCGCGGTCGCCGAGGCGTGCCGCGCCGCGGGCGTCACCATCGAGACGGACGCGCCCGTACGCGAACTGCGGCGCACGCCGCACGGCTGGCAGGTCGGCCTCGACGGCCGCGCGCTGGAGGCCGATGCCGTGGTGCTCGCCGTGCCCGCGCCCACCGCGGCCCGGCTGCTCGCCGCCGAGTCGCCCGCCGCCGCGGCCGAACTGGACACCGTCGAATACGCGGGCATGGCGCTGGTCACCATGGCCTTCCGCCGCCGTGAGATGACACGGCTGCCCAACAGCAGCGGCTTCCTCGTCCCGCCGGTCGACGGCCGCACCATCAAGGCGTCCACCTTTTCCAGCCGCAAATGGGGCTGGCTCGGCGAGGCGGGCGGCGACACCGTCGTCCTGCGCACCTCCATCGGCCGCCACGGCGACGAGGCGGACCTCGCCTGGGACGACACCGACCTCGTCCGCCTCTCCCGCGACGACCTGGAGGCCGCCGTGGGCCTGCGCGCCGCCCCGATCGCCGCCCGCGTCACCCGCTGGACCGCGGGTCTGCCCCAGTACCCGGTCGGCCACCTCGCCCGCGTCGCCCGCGTCCGCGAACACCTCACCAAGCTCCCCGCCCTTGCCGCCTGCGGCGCCGCGTACGACGGCGTCGGCATCCCCGCCTGCATCGCCGGAGCCCACCGCGCCGCGGCCGAGCTGCTGCCGCGGGGCTGAACGGCTCCGCGCCGGGCGGCCCGCAGGGCGTCGTGGGGGACCCTGGTGCCGGGAGCATCGGGGGGCGCGGGAGAATGGGGGGTATGACCGACTCGACTGCCGACCGCGCTTCCGATTCCGCCGACGCCACGTCGGCGAAGGCCCCCAACGCGGGGAAGAAGGCCAAGGACCTCAACGAGGTCATTCGCTACACGCTCTGGTCGGTGTTCCGACTGCGCGACACCCTGCCCGAGGACCGCAGCGGGTTCGCGGACGAGGTCGAGGAGCTGTTCGCGCAGCTCGCCGCGAAGGACATCACGATCCGCGGGACCTATGACGTCTCGGGGCTGCGGGCCGACGCCGATCTGATGATCTGGTGGCACGCCGAGACGGCCGAGGAGTTGCAGGAGGCGTACAACCTCTTCCGCCGCACCAAGCTGGGGCGCGCGGTGGAGCCGGTGTGGTCCAACATGGCGCTGCACCGCCCGGCGGAGTTCAACAAGTCGCATGTTCCGGCCTTCCTCGCCGATGAGACGCCGCGCGAGTGGGTCAGCGTCTATCCCTTCGTGCGCTCCTACGACTGGTACCTGCTGCCGGACGAGGACCGCCGCCGGATGCTCGCCGACCACGGCAAGATGGCCCGTGGCTACCCCGACGTGCGGGCGAACACCGTCGCGTCCTTCTCGCTCGGCGACTACGAGTGGATCCTGGCCTTCGAGGCCGACGAGCTGTACCGGATCGTCGACCTCATGCGGCACCTGCGCGCCTCCGAGGCCCGCCTGCACGTCCGCGAGGAAGTCCCCTTCTACACCGGTCGGCGCCGCGAGATCGCCGACCTGGTCGCGGGCCTGGCCTGACGCAGCAGCGCCCGTATCGCGGGGTCGCGCAGCGTGCGCGGCCCACGGGCGGCCAGGGCCGACAGCGGCGGCGCGTCCCGGGGTATCGCCCGGAGCGCCTCCTGCCCGGCCGGGGCCGCCCACCGCGTGTACGGATAGACCTCGACGCGCGCCACCGCCCAGCAAGCCCCCGTCAGCAGCAGCGGCAGCACGTACCAGAGCAGCGCGGGCGTCCCGTCCGGCGCACGGACCGACCCGTTCAGCGCGACGGTCGCCACCGCCATCGCCAAGGTCAGCCCGGTGGCGCCGCGCACCTGCCGCACGCCCGCCGCGAGCCGTTCGCGTGCCGCCGCGGGAACCCCGAGCCCGGCGGCCACCAGCCGTTCGCCGAGTGCGCGTACGGCCTCCGTCCCGGCGTGCGCCGTACGTATCGCGGCCAGCGGAGCCTGGCCGTCGGGGCCGGCCGACGCGAGCAGTGAGCGCTGCACCTCGTGCAGGCCGTCGAGGCCGCCGCCTTCCTCCGGCGCGATGACCGTGACCCAGCCGGTGTGGGCGAGCAGCACCCGCCGCTCACCGGCCAGCGCGACCAGCGCCGTGTCGGTCACCCGCCGCGGGCCTCCGGCCAGGAACGCCGTTTCGTACAGCCCGAGTTCGACGCCGTCCGTGGCCCGCCGTTCTCCGGGCGCTCCACCGGCTGCGGCGACCCCGGCCAGGCACAGGCGCGCGCCGGCGGCGGTCGCCGCGGCACACGCGACGAGCAGCAGAAGAATCCACATGAGAGATTTGTACCGGACTCCGCCGACACCGCGTTCTCGGCCTGTGGATAACTCCGCGGGCGGGTTAGGGCGTGTCCGCGAAGTCGCTCCCCCAGACTCCGTCCGGGGGTGCCCCACCGCCCGGAGGGCGGGGCCGGCGGTGTCTGGTGCGTGCGATCGGCAATGGCGGTGGGGGCACCCCCGGACGGAGTCTGGGGGAGTGCGTGCCAGGCGCCGCAAGCCAGACGAGACTTTGCGGACAGGCACAAGGGCCTGGTCAGGGCGTGCCGGGGGCGGGATGCGCGCGCAGGGACGGGTGGTCGGCGACGACGGTGGCGGAGCCCGGGGCGACCTCGGTGAAGCCCGCGTCGCGGACGACGGGGAGGGAGGAGGCGCTCAGGCGGGTCCACAGGGCGGGGGAGGGGGTGCGGACGGCCAGGGGGAAACCGGCGGCGCGCCAGGCGTCGCGGTCGGCGTCCGACAGCTCCCACCAGGCGAGTTGGGCGCCGTGTCCGGCCTGGGCCATGGCCTTCCCGGCCGACATGGTGACGTCGGGATTCATCCACAGCACGGGGCGCGGGTCGCCGGGTTCGAGCGGTGACGGCGGCTCCGGGTCGTCCAACTCCGTGCCGGAGACCTGGAGTTTGGCCAGTTCCTTCGGCCAGCCGTCGAGCGGCACGGGCGGGTAGACCCGCACTTCGGCGGGCGGCACATCGGCCGTACCCGCTTCCGTGTCCGACCCCGACGCGGACCCCGATCCCGATCCCGTCACCGTGATGCCCGGCAGGGCCGCCGCCCGCCGCCACTCCGCTCCGCGCGCCCGCCGTACGACCTTGCGGATCCTGGCGTCCTGCCAGTCCCGTACGGCCTGCGCCCACTCGCCGTCGTCGGCCGTCGCGCGCTCGTCGCAGAGCAGGGTGAGGACGGCGCGCGCCGCCGTCTCCAGGGCGTCGGTACGGGCCGGGGGCGCGTCGCGCTCGATACGGACGACGAGTGGGAGGACGAACTGGGGTGCCGCGTCGCGGTCGGCGGCCTGGTGCTGGAAGGGGCTGGTCACCGCCCCAGTCTGCCACCCGTCCTCGACGGCCCGGCGGCCGTGGGCGAGGATGGCGGACGTGCGCGACACCACCCGTGAAGAGGGCCAGGGGACTTCGCAGGTCCCGGACATCCCCGGCATCCGGCTGGACGGCGTCGGACGCCGGTACGGCCTCGGCGGTCCCTGGGTGCTGCGCGATGTCACCCTCGACCTGCCGCGCGGCGGGCTCGTCCGGATCGAGGGCGCCAACGGCACCGGCAAGACCACGTTGCTGCGGCTGCTCGCGGGCGTGGACCGGCCCAGCGCGGGCCGGATCAGCGGGCGACCGGCCACCGCCACCGCGTACGTGCCGGAACGTTTCCCGGCCGCACTGCCCTTCCCCGTCCTGCGCTACCTCACCCACCTCGGCGCCGTACGCGGCCTGCCCCGCGACCAGGCCCGCGACCGCGCCCGGCACTGGCTCGACCGCTTCGGCATCACCGGCTACGCCCGCACCCCGCTCGACGAACTCTCCAAAGGCACCTGCCAGAAGGTCGCCGTCGTCCAGGCCCTCCTCGCCGACCCCGAACTCCTCGTTCTGGACGAAGCCTGGACCGGCCTCGACCACGAGTCCCGCACCCTCCTCGACACCGCCTCGCGCGAGCGCGCCGCCGCCGGAGCCACCGTCGTCTTCGTGGACCACGACCCGCGGCGCCTGGCCGACGCTCCGACGCTCGTGCTGCGTGTCACACCGGAGGAAGTGACGACGGTACGGCGGGCGCCGCAGCCGTGGGCGTCCGGGCCCGGCTACCGCAAGCCGGTCGTCCACATCGAGGCCACGGGGGCCGGGGAAGTGCCGTCCGTCCCAGGGGAATTGAGCCGGAACGGCGCCGGGGCGGTGCGGATCGCGGTGCCCCAGGAGGAGTCGGACGCGGCGCTGCGGGCGCTGCTGGACGCCGATCCGCCGTGGCATGTGGCGTCGGTGCGTACGGAAGCGACGGCGGCCACGCCGGAACCGGTGGCGCCCGCCGATGTCGTCGTGCCGAGGCCCCGGCGGGCGGTCGTCGGCGCGCTCCTGCGCTACCAGGCGGATCTTCTGCTGCGCTCGCACCGCTGGCTGCCGCCGCTGCTCTTCTACGGCGCGGTGATGGCCATCGGGGTGGCCGGGGGCGAGCCGCTGCTCGGCTCCCTGGGATACGAGGCGGCGCTGCTGCTGCCCTTCGCGGCCTGGATGGTACGGGTCTGCGTGACGAACGAGCCGGGCGCGGCGCGGGCGTGCGTGGCCTCGGCGGTGGGCGCCGGGCGGGCCCAAGTCGGCTCTCTGGGAACGGCGTTGGGTGCTTCCGCGCTGGTGGGAACCGTCGGGACGGGCGTCGTGGTCGCGGTCAGCGGCGCGCACTCGGACGATTTCCGCACGTCGGTGGCGGTCGGGCCCGCCGCCGTGGCCGGACTGCTCGCGGCGGCCGTCTCCGTACTCGCCGGGTGCGCCGTGGGCGCGGTGACCAACCCTCCGCTGGTACGCGGCGGCGGCTGGTCCGTGCTGTGTACGGTGCTCGCCGCCGGGGCGCTTCTGGTGGCCTCGGGCTCGCCGGCCAATGCCGCTGTCGCGGGGCTGGTCACCGGGTCGCGCACCGGTGCCGTGCGCTATCCGCTGCTGCCTCTTGCCGTCGCGGCCGTCCTTGCCGCGGCTGCCGCCGGGCTCTCCTGCCGTTTTGTCTCCCGCCTCGGCGACACGAGGTGAGGCCGTGAGGGGGGTGCCCCCCGGGCTCTGAGCCGTCGAGGCTGTGGCCTTGACCAGGCCGTGGCTCCTCGCCCTGGACGGCGGGCACGGGCACCCCGCGGGTGGAGCCGGTGCCCCTGCGGGACGGGCGGCCAAGGGGGCGTCTTGCTGTGGGCTGCGCCCCTTCGGGGCCCGTCCCGCCGTGGGGGCTTGTCGCGCAGCGCAGTCCCCGCGCCGCTGAAAGCCTGCCCCCCCCCGCCGGAGGCGCACGGCACCCCCGGAGGGGTTACTCCGTGGGGGTCAAGGTCAGGGAGATGGAGTTGATGCAGTAGCGCTGGTCGGTCGGTGTGCCGTAGCCCTCGCCTTCGAAGACGTGGCCCAGGTGGGAGCCGCAGCGGGCGCAGCGGACCTCGACGCGGGTCATCCCGAGGGTGCGGTCCTCGATGAGTTCGACGGCGTCGGTGTCGGCGGGGTCGTAGAAGGAGGGCCAGCCGCAGTGGGACTCGAATTTGGTGTCGGAGCGGAAGAGCTCGGCGCCGCAGGCACGGCAGGCGTAGACGCCGGTCGTCTTCGTGTCGGTGTACTCGCCGACGAAGGGCCGCTCAGTGCCGGCTTTGCGCAGGACCGCGTACTCCTCCGGCGACAACTCGGCGCGCCACTGCTCGTCGGACTTGCTGACTTCGTAGGACATGGAGGTCTCCTCAGCTGCCGAGGCGGGCGAGAATCAGGGGACCGAGGTCGGTCACGTCGCCCGCGCCCATGGTGAGAACGAGATCACCCGGCTTCGCCATTCCTGCGACCACGTCCGGTACCGCCTGCTTGTCGTGTTCGGCGGTCACGTCGGCACCCGCCGCGCGGGCCGCGTCGATGATGAGTGCGCTGGTCACGCCGGGGATCGGGTCCTCGCGGGCGGGGTAGATGTCGAGGACGACGGAGGCGTCGGCGAGGGCGAGGGCGGCGCCCATCTCGGTGGCCAGCTCGCGGGTGCGGCTGAAGAGGTGCGGCTGGAAGACGACCAGGACGCGGGCGTCCCCGGCGGCGCCGCGGATCGCCTCCAGGTCGGCGGCCATCTCGGTCGGGTGGTGGGCGTAGGAGTCGATGACCTGGACGCCCCCCGCCTCGCCCTTGAGCTGGAGGCGCCGCTTGACGCCGGTGTACTTCGCGAGGGCCGAGGCCAGATTCCGGGTCGGGGCGCCGATCGCGGTGCCCGCGGCGAGCGCGGCGACGGCGTTGTGCGCGTAGTGGCGGCCTGGCACCGAGACGGTGAAGGTCAGCGGGCGGCCGTCGATGACGACGGTGACCTCGCTGGTCAGCCCGCGCGGGTTGATCTTCGTGATGCGTACGTCGGCGGTCTCGGCCTCGCCGACCGTCACGATGGTCAGACCGCCGATGTCCCGTACCCGCTTCGTCAGCTCGACGGCGCCCGGCTGGTCGGCGGAGATCACCAGCGTGCCGCCGGGGCGGATCTTGCCGACGAAGGTCTCGAAGGAGTCGTAGATCTCGTCCATCGAGGCGTAGTTGGCGTGGTGGTCGAGCTCCACGTTGAGGATGATCGCGACCTCGGGCGCGTACGTGTGGAAGCTGCGGTCGCTCTCGTCGGCCTCCGCGACGAAGATCTCGCCGCCGCCGTGGTGCGCGTTCGAGCCGGGCGCGTCCAGGTCGCCGCCGATCGCGTACGACGGCTCGCTGCCGAGCGCCGTCAGCGCGACCGCCAGCATCGAGGTGGTGGTGGTCTTGCCGTGGGTGCCCGCGACCGCGATCGGCCGGGTGCCCTCCATCAGCGCGGCCAGCGCGTCGCTGCGGTGCACGACGGGGACGCCGCGCTCGCGGGCCGCCGCCAGCTCCGGATTCTCCGGGCGGATCGCGCTGGAGACGACCACCGAGGTGGCGTCCTGCGCCAGGTGCGCCGCGTCGTGGCCGATGTGCACGGTCACGCCGAGCGCGCGCAGGGCGCCCGCCGTCTCCGACTCACGTGAGTCACTGCCCGCCACCCGCGCCCCGCGCTGCGCGAGGATCTTCGCGATCCCCGACATTCCGGCGCCGCCGATGCCGATGAAGTGCGGTCGGTCCATGGCGGGGGGAACGGACGGGCTCATACGGAGGTCTCCCGGAGATGTGCGTGGTTCGTTTATTGACCGGGTCCTGATTCTCGCACCTCCGGGCGGGCGGACGACTCTGCCCGCGCGCCCGTGGCACCTCCCGCCGGCGCTGACCGCGCGCTCGTGGCACCTCTCGTCGGCGTTGACCGCGCGCCCGTGGCACCCCCGCCCGGCGAGACGTTTCTGCAAGGGGTGCCCGGGACACACGACGCCCGAGCCGCCGGGCGGCGCGGCGCCGCCTCATCGTGCTCGGCGCCTCATCGTGCGCTGCGCCTAATCGTGCTCGGCGAAGAGCTTCAGCACCGGCACCCCCACCTTGTGCCGCGCCCGCGACGTCCAGTCGCGGTGGAAGAACTCCTCCACGAAGTGCGGCGCGGTGAGCACGATGACCTCGTCGGCGTTGGTCTCCTCGACGACCGTGCGCAGCAGGTCGAGCGGGTGCTTGTCGACGATCCGGCCCACCGCCTCCGCGCCGGAGGCGCGCAGCGCCTCCAGGGAGTGCGCCAGGGCCCGCTCCGCGACCGGGGTGGCGTCGTCGCCCTCCGGTTCGCGGTCCTCGTGCGCGGCGTCATCCAGATAGCCGAGCGCCACGTCGTCCACGGCCCGCAACAGCCGGTCCTGGTCGCCGCGTGGCTGCATGAGCACGACGAAGGAGACCTGCTCGTCGCCGTGGAGAGAGGTGACGAGCTCCACGTCGGCCGGTGCGAGCGGCTTCTCGATCATGAGTACGGTCGTGAACACGGACGCGTCCTTCTTTCTCGTGCTTCGTCGGGGCCACCGGGCCGGCGTTGGAACAATCCTGCCCCGATCTTCGCGGGGCACTCGGGTAAGTGTTCCCGCGCGGAGCGAAACGGAACGAGGGAATCCGCTTTTTTCGGGTGCGGTTCCATCGTGCGGCGCGCCGCTGGTCAGGTGGGTGGCATGAAATGTGTCGGTGGGATGGGCGGGCGGTCAGGCCCGGACGTAACGGGTGAACAGGAAGCCGTCCTCCTCCAGGACGGAGCGCGGGACGAGGCGGGCCGGGCCCGGCACGTCGGGGCCGTGCATGATCCGGGGCGCGTCGCCGCCCCCGAGCACCGGGGCGACGGTCAGGCACAGTTCGTCCAGCGTGCCGGCCGCGGCGAACTGCGCGAGGACTCGCGGGCCGCCCTCGTGGAGCAGCCGCGTGTGGCCCAGCGCGGCCAACTCGCGCACCGCGCGGACCGGGTCGACGCCTTCGCCGTCGCCCGCGACGACCACATGGGCGCCCGCCGCGCGGGCGGCGGCGACGCGGTCGGCGGGCGGCGACGCGCCGGTCAGCACCAGGGTGGGGGTGACCGGCGCGGTGAACAGCGGTGTCGTGAAATCCAGATCGAGGCCGCGGCTGATCACCGCGACGGCGGCGGCCGGGGTCTGACCGTCCGCCGCCCTGCGCGCCGCGAACACCTCGCGGGCCCTCGCGGGCCGGTAGCCCTCCAGGCGAACCGTTTCCGCACCCACCAGCACCACGTCGGCCAGCGCGCGCAGCACGCCGAAGACCCGCATGTCCGCCTCCGACGACAGCGGCGCCGACCTGCCGTCGTACCAGGCCGCGCCGTCCAGCGACGACACCATGTTGGCCCGGAGGTACGGGCCCGCTCCCCGTTCGGGGTACGCGTACGCGTCCGCCAGACCGAGCGGTGTCTCCAGCCCGGCCGAATCGTTCGCTCCCGCTACGGGATAGAGCCGTCGCATCCCCGAAGTCTCCCACGCCGCGCCGCTACGGGCCGGTCGGCGCCCTCGGGCCGCCGCCCCCGTACGCGTGGGGTCGGACACATGTCGGTGGGGGCGGAACCGGGAGGCACTACGCTGGTGAGCTGTGTCGACCTCTGTCGTTTCGTCTGGGAGTGCCGCGATAGGCGGCGATGGCGGGCCCGTGTCACTCAGCGCGCGCACGCCGCATGTGCCGGTGGAGCGGTTGGTGGCGGAGATGGTGCCGCCGCCACGGTTCGACAGCGTCAGGTTCGAGACCTACGTGCCCGACCCGAATCAGCCCAGCCAGGCCGCGGCCGTACGGGCCCTGGCCGGTTTCGCGGCGTCGCTGACGGCCGCGCGGACGCCCAAGCGGTGGTTCCGGCGGGAGGCGCCCGCGCCCGGCGGCCCCGGCGGGGTCTACCTCGACGGCGGTTACGGCGTCGGCAAGACCCACCTGTTGGCGTCGCTGTGGCACGCCACCCCGGCGCCCGCCGAGCGCAAGGCGTTCGGCACGTTCGTGGAGCTGACCAATCTGGTCGGCGCCCTCGGCTTCCAGCACGCGGTCGCGGCGCTCAGCGGCCACCGGCTGGTCTGCATCGACGAGTTCGAACTGGACGACCCGGGCGACACGGTGCTGGTGTCCACGCTCCTCGGCAAGCTCGCCGACGCGGGCGTACGGCTGGCGGCGACGTCGAACACGCTGCCCGGCAAGCTCGGCGAGGGCCGCTTCGCCTCCGCCGACTTCATGCGGGAGATCCAGGGACTGTCCGCCCGCTTCACCAGCCTGCGGATCGACGGCGAGGACTACCGGCACCGCGGCCTGCCCGAGGCGCCGACCCCGCACACCGACGAGCAGGTCACCGCAGCCGCGGCCGTCACGCCCGGCGCCGCGCTCGACGACTTCGGCGCGCTGGCCGCGCACCTGGCCACCGTCCACCCCAGCCGCTACGGCGCGCTCTGCGACGGCGTCGGCGCCGTCTTCCTGCGCGGCGTGGAACCCGTCACCGACCAGGCGACCGCGCTGCGCCTGGTGGTGCTCGCCGACCGGCTCTACGACCGCGAGATCCCCGTGCTGGCCTCCGGCGTGCCCTTCGACCGCGTCTTCGGCCAGGACATGCTGGCGGGCGGCTACCGCAAGAAGTACTTCCGCGCCGTCTCCCGGCTCACCGCGCTCGCACGGGACGCCGAGAAGCTGACCGGCACTGGCGGAGACCGCTGATCCGGCGCAGGATCGGTGCATGGCCAAGAGCGGCGGCAAGGGCAAGGGCAAGCACGGCGCCGAGCACGCGCACGTGGACCATCACGCGCACGAGGACGACCGGGGCGGCAAGCACGCCGACGCCGCCGCCAAGAAGGCGCAGAAGGACCCGGGCCTGCGCTCCCTGCTGCGCGTTCCGCCCGGCGGCGGACCGGTCAACCTGCGGGCGTACGACACCTCCGCGACCCCCGGCGGCCCGCGTGACAAGGCGACGGCCCTGGCCGCGACCGCGGAGCTGCGCGCCCGGCTGGCCGAACTCCAGGAGCGGCTGTGGGCGCAGAGCACCGCGGGCGCCCCGCACTGCGTGCTGCTGGTGCTCCAGGGCATGGACACCTCGGGCAAGGGCGGCACCGTCAAGCACGTGTCCTCCGGGCTGAACCCGTCGGGCATCCGCGTCACCGCGTTCAAGGCGCCCACCGAGGAGGAGCGCCAGCACCCCTTCCTGTGGCGCATCCGCCGCGCGCTGCCCCGCCCCGGCGAGCTGGGCGTCTTCGACCGTTCGCACTACGAGGACGTGCTGATCGCCCGTGTGCGCGATCTCGTGCCGCGCGCCACCTGGAGCCGCCGCTACAGCGTCATCAACCGCTTCGAGCAGTCGCTCGCCGACGACGGCGTCACCGTCGTCAAGGTCTTCCTGCACATCAGCTACGACAAGCAGCGCGAGCGGCTGCTGAAGCGGCTCGACAACCCGGACAAGCACTGGAAGTTCAACCCCGGTGACATCAGCGAGCGCGCGCTGTGGCCCGCGTACCAGAAGGCGTACGAGGTGGCCCTGGAGCGCTGCTCGACCGACGCCGCGCCCTGGCACGTGGTGCCGTCCGACCGCAAGTGGTACCGGAACTGGGCGGTCGCCAAACTGCTGCTCGAACACCTCGAACTGATCGACCCGGCCTATCCGAAGGCCGACTTCGACATCGAGGAGAGCCGTGTCGCGCTCCTCAAGACCTGACCCGCGTGCCCCGGTCCTAGCTAGCGACCCGCTTGCCCCGGTCCTAGCCGGAGCACGCGGTGCGCTGCGCCTCCTGCCACTCGCACACCGGGCAGTACGTCGCGCCGCGGGTGCTCGCCGGATACTCGGTCGGCTCGCCGCACAGCACGCAGTCCGCGAGGGCTTCCGCGTCGGGCGTCGGGGTCGTCTGTGTCACCCGTTCACCGTAGCGCGGGCGCGCAGCACGGCGGCCCCGCGGGGCGGAAGCTGGACGGCCGCGTCCGGGCCCGGCAGCACCTTGCACGACGGCCGGGCCAGCACCACCTCGCACGGCACGTCCAGCGGCACCCGCGCGGGCGCGTCGGAGAAGTTCACGACCGTACGGAAGGGGCCGCGGGCCAGCCGCAGCGTCCGGCCGCCCGCGGTCGCCGCGACCGTGTCGAGCTGGGGATCGGTCAGGGCGGGCTCCGACCTGCGCAGCGCGATCAGCCCGCGGTACCACTCCAGCAGCTCGCGGTGCCCCGCCTTGTCCGGCTCGGCCCAGTCCAGGCACGAGCGGTCCCGGGTCGCGTGGTCCTGCGGATCGGGCACGTCCTCCTCCGCCCAGCCGTGGTCGGCGAATTCGCGGCGCCGCCCGCGCGTGATGGCCGCGCCCAGCTCGGGGTCGTCGTGGTCGGTGAAGAACTGCCAGGGCGTGCCCGCGCCCCACTCCTCGCCCATGAAGAGCATCGGGGTGAACGGCGAGGTCAGGACGAGGGCCGCGGCCACGGTGAGCTGGTCAGGGGCGAGCCGGTCGCCGGTCGCGCGGTTGCCGATCTGGTCGTGTGTCTGCGCGTAGCCCAGCAGCCGGTGGGCGGGCGCGGCGGCCCGGTCCAGCGGGCGGCCGTGGTGCCGGCCGCGGAAGGAGGACCAACTGCCGTCGTGGAAGAAGCCCCCGGTGAGTGTCTTGGCCACCGCGGCGGGCCCGGCGGCGGCGAAATCCGCGTAATAGCCCTGCGCCTCACCGGTGACGGCGGCGTGCAGGGCGTGGTGGAAGTCGTCGCTCCACTGGGCGTGCAGGCCGAGGCCGCCCGCCTGGCGCGGCGCCGTCGTCCGCGGGTCGTTCAGATCGGACTCGGCGATCAGGAACAGCGGGCGGCCGAGCGCGGCTGACAGCCCGTCCACGGCCGTCGACAGCTCCTCGAGGAAGTGCAGGGCGCGCGTGTCGACCAGCGCGTGGACGGCGTCGAGCCGCAGCCCGTCGAGCCGGTAGTCGCGCAGCCACGACAGCGCGCTGCCGATCAGGAAGTCCCGCACCTCGTCGGAGCCGGGCGCGTCCAGATTGACCGCGTCGCCCCAGGGGGTGTGGTGCCGGTCGGTGAAGTACGGGCCGAACGGCGGCAGATGGTTGCCCGACGGGCCCAGGTGGTTGTGGACCACGTCGAGGACGACGCCCAGGCACTGCTTGTGCGCCGCGTCGACAAATCGCTTCATTCCCTCGGGGCCGCCGTACGGCTCGTGCACCGCCCACAGCGACACCCCCTCGTACCCCCAGCCGTTGGTGCCGGGGAACGGGCACACCGGCATCAGCTCGATATGCGTGATGCCCAGCCGGGCCAGGTGCGGCAGCCGCTCGATCGCCGCGTCGAAGGTGCCCTCGGGAGTGAACGTGCCGACGTGCAGTTCGTAGACCACCGCGCCGGGCAGCGCGCGGCCCGGCCACGGCACCGTCCAGGCGAACGCGTCGTGGTCGACGACGGCGCTCGCCCCGTCCGGGCCCTCCGGCTGGCGGCGCGAGCGCGGATCGGGCAGCGGCGGACCGCCGTCGAGCAGATACGCGTACCGCGTGCCCTGCCCGGCGGACACCTCCGCGCGCCACCAGCCGGCCCGCGCCGGGTCGGGGCCGAGGCTGTGCCGTGTGCGGTCGTCGATCAGGATCTCCACCTGCTGGGCATCCGGCGCCCACACCTCGAACAG
This sequence comes from Streptomyces sp. NPDC008139, assembly GCF_042957025.1. Classification (NCBI taxonomy): domain Bacteria; kingdom Bacillati; phylum Actinomycetota; class Actinomycetes; order Kitasatosporales; family Streptomycetaceae; genus Streptomyces; species Streptomyces sp. NPDC008139. The sequence continues at coordinate 342,820 of NZ_JBIBHM010000004.1, read as the reverse complement.
CACCCACGGCTCCCGTCTCGTCATCCGGTTCGTTCAGCGTCTTCGGTCTTCCGCGCGGCCGTCTTCCGCGCGGCAGTTTTCGGTAAAGCGGTTTTCTGTACGGCGGTCTTCTGTACGGGCGCCCCCGAGGCCGTTCCTCGCGGGTGCCCGGGGCCGTGGCCGCGCCACGGACCCCGGGCACATGCATGCCCACGGAACGGCCTCCCGCATCACCGCGAGCGGATCAGCGGTGGAACATCACACTCCGTCCGGGACGAAGTCGATCCGCTCCTGAACGATCGGATACCCCGCCTTCGCGAAATTCCGCGCCATCGGGACATTCGTCCGGTCGGTGGCCGCCGCGACCTTGACCGCGCCGCGGTCGACCAGGTCGTGAGTGCACTCGACCAGCAGGTCGTACGAGTAACCGCGGCCCCGCTGCTCGGGCACCACGGCGATGAAGCCGATGCACGGGCCGCCCGGATTGCGCGCGGGCACGTGCAGCCCGGCCACCTCGCCGTCCGGGGTGTACGCCACCCGCCGCCAGTCGGCGGGCGAGGGGAACCAGTCGAAGAAGCCGATGGTCTCGTCGAGGGCGGCCTCCAGGCCCTGTTCGGCGATCATCCGGCGGTCGTGGGCGTCGAGCGTGCCCTCCATGATGCGGGCCATGACGGCCCGGAAGGCGGTGTCGTCCGGCTCGGGCCGGTACTCAAGACGCCCGGTGCGCGGCGGCAGCGGGCAGTCCGCCGTCCACTCGTAGCGGTACCGCTCGACCAACTCGCGGAGCCCCGCGGCCTCGACGGCCGCCGCGCGGCTCCGCGCCGCCGCCGTCACGTCGGGGCGCTCGCGCCAGTCGGGCGGCAGCAGCAGGCTGTACTCGGTGTTCAGCGGCGCGGCGCGCAGCAGTTCGGTGGCCGCCTCGGCTTCGCCCTCGGCGAAGTCGAACCAGTCCAGGGCCAGCGGCTCGCTGTCCTCGGGCTTGGCCCACCACGCGGCCCGCGCGACGACCTTCGCGCCGCGCAGCGCGATCCACGACCACTCGGGCCGGTACTCGCCGCCCGCGTCGAGGGTCGCGAAGGACTGGCCGAGCAGGGCGCGGCCGACGAACGCGTCGCCGGTGCCGGTACGGGTGCCGGATGCCGTCTCGGCAAGGGAGTTGAACAGGGCGGACTCGCCCGCGACCAGCGGGCGGAAAACCAGATCGGACATGGTGAAGCGATTCCTTCGGGAGTTCGACGGAGCGCTCCCGGGACCATCTCCCCGTGGATCTACGGACGCCCTGCGGAGGGGCGGGAGCGCGGCACAGTGATGTACGTCATCGCTCTCGCCTCCTTCTCGTCCGGCCATGGGCGTGATCAGCACCCTAGGCGGGCGACGGCCGACAAGGCCACCGGTTTTACGCGGCGGCCTTGTCGGGACGTCGACGCGGGTGCGCGGGAGCGGGCGTGGGCGGCTCAGCCCGCCGGGCTCACCTCTCCGCGCTCACTCCTCCGGGGTCAGCAGGGCCACAGGGCTGCGGCCCAGCAACTCGGCCAGCGGGGCCGCGCCCTCGTACGTCCCGCCGCCCAGGCGGTCGTGCCAGCGGCCCGAAGGGAGCGGCAGCGACGCCTCGCGCCAGCCGCCCGCCGCGGCGAGGCGGGCGGAGAGCCGGGTGACGACGGTGAGGGCGGAGCCGCCGCGCAGGAAGGCGAGGCAGTGGTCACCGGCCGGACCCTGCGCGACGAGGGGGATGTACGAGGCGGTGGGGCCGTACCACTCGGGGCGGTCGCGCCGCAGCCGGAGCGCCACCGCGGTCAGCCGCAGCTTGGCCTCGTCGAAGGAGCCCGGCGCGGCGCCGTCCAGCAGGCGGTCCAGGGTGCGGTCGACGCCGAACCGCTGGGTCCCGCCGACCGGCCCGTTCATGGGGCCGCGGTTGTCCGGGTCGACCAGGGTGTACACCGGGAATTCGGTGTTCTGGTAGACGTCGGGCACCCCCGGCATCGTCAGGTGCACCAGCGCCGCGCCGAGCGCGTTGGCATCGGCGTACGGGGCGAGGGAGTTGACGAATTCGCCGACGTCGTGGACGCCCGCGCCGCACGGGCCCTGCTCGGTGAAGTCGGTGACGGCCTTCTCGTACGCCTCGTCCTGCTCGGTCCACGAGGTGTGCAGGCCCGCCTCGCGGACCGCCTTGAGCGCGGCGGGCACCAGCCGGTCCGGCTGGCAGAAGCCGAGGCCGACACCGGTCTGGAAGACGGTGTACGCGGTGTGCCGGTCGGGCGCGGGCGCGTCGTCGGACCGCTCGGCGCGGGCCTCGCGGGCGCCCATCCACTCCCGCCAGGCGTCGGGGAGTTCGGACAGGACGGCCAGCCGCAGCCGCAGGTCGGCGCTGCGCTTGGTGTCGTGCGTGGACAGGACGGTGCCGGTACCGGGGTGGTCGCGCTGAATCCGCGCGCAATAGGCGTGGAATTCCTCCGGGGCCGTCGCCGGATGCGCCGGGCTGCGGCCGACCTCGCACAGCGACAGCAGCGGCGAGTAGCGGTAGAAGGCGGTGTCCTCGACGGACTTGGCGTGCAGCGCGGAGGCGACCTGCGCGAAGCGGACGGCGAAGTCGTCGGCGTCCTCACCGGGCACCGTCGCTCCCTCGGCCGGGCGGCCGAGTGCCAGGTCCCGCAGCAGGCCGATCGCCGGTGCGAGCCGCCAGCCGGCGCTTTCCGCCGCCCTGGAGGCGGCCTTGGTCACCATCATGGTGTCGCCGGGCGTCGCCGTGGTGCGGGGGCGTACGTACGGGCGGTAGACCGGGATACGGACCAGCAGCTCGCGCAGCGCCTCCTCCAGCACGGCCGTCGCATAAGGCGCCGTGTAAGGGTCGGTCTCCAGGTGCTCGGCTGTTACCGGCCCGGCCGCCCCCTCGGCCCCGCCGCCCGTGCCAGGGTGCTGGGCCCGCTGCGCGCTCGCCGCCAGGCGGGAGACCTCCGCGGCGAGGTCATGACCGACGATGCGGTGGGCGGCGCGCCGCGCGGTCGGCTCCCACCGGCCGCCGCGGCTGTCCTCGACGCCGGTGAACTCCCGGTAGAAGCCGGTCACTTCGGCGACGCCCGCCGGGTCGGTGAACAGCCCGTCGATCCGGTCGAGCGCGTCGTACCCGGTGGTGCCCGCGCACGCCCAGTCGGCGGGCAGCGCCTCGTCGCGCTGGAGGATCTTCTCCACCACCGTCCACCGCCCGTCGCCGGCCTCGGCCAGGCGGCGCAGATAGCCCGCCGGGTCGGCGAGTCCGTCCGGGTGGTCGATCCGCAGCCCGTCGGCGACCCCTTCGCGCAGCAGCCGCAGCACGGTCGCGTGGGTGGCCTCGAAGACGTCCTGCCGCTCGACGCGGACCGCGATCAGGTCGGAGATCGTGAAGAAGCGGCGGTAGTTCAGCTCGGTGCGGGCCTGGCGCCAGTACGCCAGCCGGTACCACTGCGCCTCCACCAGCTCCGGCAGCGGCAGATTCTCCGTGCCCGGCCGCAGCGGGAACCGGTGGTCGTAATAGCGCAGCACCTCACCGCCCGCGCGCTTGTCGGAGACCACCGAGAGCTGCCCGAGGACGTCGGGCAGGGGGTCGCCCAGCACGGGCAGCAGCACCTTGCCGCCCAGTGCGGCCCAGTCGATGTCGAACCAGTCGGCGTACGCGGAGCCGGGACCGTCGCGCAGCACCTCCCACAGCGGGCCGTTGAGGTGCTCGGGCGCGGGCACCGCCATGTGGTTGGGGACGATGTCCAGGATCAGGCCGAGGCCGTGCTCGCGGGCGGTGTGCGACAGCGCCCGCAGGCCCTGTTCGCCGCCCAGCTCCTCGCGTACCCGGGAGTGGTCCACCACGTCGTAGCCGTGGGTGGAGCCGGGCACCGCTTCGAGGATCGGCGACAGATGCAGGTGCGAGACGCCGAGCGAGGCCAGGTACGGCACGTGCGCGGCGGTGTCGGCGAAGGTGAAGCCGGGCTGCACCTGCACCCGGTAGGTGGCGGAGGGCGTCACGGGAAGTCCGGTCATGAGGTCTTCTCTACCCCGGATTCGGCCGGGAAGCGGCCGAACGCGCCCGGGTCTCCCCGGACGCCGTCCGTATCGCCGAAAGCGGCCCGTCCTTCCCCGTGGCAGGCCGGCCGCGCCGCCGACACGCGGGGCACCGGCCGCGCCGCCGGGCCGCTACAGCGCCGGCCGCTGGAGCACCACCATGCTGCGGTCGGCCAGCTCCACCCGGTCCCCGGCCTGTACGCGCTGGCCGGTGCCCGGCGGGACGCCCTCGGCCAACCGGGTGTCCACCACGAGCTGCCACTCCATGCCGTGGTTGACCGGGACCACGAACTCCTGCGGCTTCGGCGCCGCGTTGACCATCAGCAGGAACGAGTCGTCGGTGACCGGCTCGCCGCGCGGCCCCGGCTCGGAGATCGCGTTGCCGTTGAGGAAGACCGACATCGACCTGGCGTGCGCCGCCTGCCAGTCGCGCTGCGCCATCTCCTGCCCCTCGGGCGTGAACCAGGCGATGTCCGACAGTTCGTCGTGCGTGCCCTCGACCGGCCGCCCGTGGAAGAAGCGCCGCCGCCTGAACACGGCGTGGTCGCGCCGCAGCCACACCATCGTGCGCAGGAACTCGTGCAACTGCTGCGCCTCGTCGTTCGGCCCGCCGTCGTCCGGCTTGCCGGGCCAGGACACCCACGCCAGTTCGTTGTCCTGGCAGTAGACGTTGTTGTTGCCCTTCTGGGTGCGGCCGAACTCGTCGCCGTGCGAGATCATCGGCACGCCCTGCGAGAGCATCAGCGTGGCGAGGAAGTTGCGCATCTGCCGCCCGCGCAGCGACCGCACCTTCTCGTCCTCCGTCGGCCCCTCCGTGCCGCAGTTCCACGACCGGTTGAAGCTCTCGCCGTCACGGTTGTTCTCGCCGTTGGCGTCGTTGTGCTTGTCGTTGTACGACACCAGGTCGCGCAGCGTGAAACCGTCGTGGCAGGTGACGAAGTTGACCGAGGCCAACGGGCGGCGGCCGTCGTCCTGGTAGAGGTCGGAGGAACCGGTCAGCCGGGAACCGAACTCGGCCAGCGTGGCGCTCTCGCCGCGCCACAGGTCCCGTACCGTGTCGCGGAACTTCCCGTTCCACTCGGTCCACAGGGGCGGGAAGTTGCCCACCTGGTAGCCGCCCTCGCCGACGTCCCACGGCTCGGCGATCAGCTTCACCTGCGAGACCACCGGGTCCTGCTGGACCAGGTCGAAGAAGGACGAGAGCCGGTCCACCTCGTGGAACTGCCGGGCCAGCGTGGCGGCGAGGTCGAAGCGGAAACCGTCCACGTGCATCTCGGTGACCCAGTACCGCAGGCTGTCCATGATGAGCTGGAGGACGTGCGGACTGCGCATCAGCAGGCTGTTGCCGGTGCCCGTGGTGTCCGTGTAGTACCGCTTGTCGCCGCCGAGCCGGTAGTACGAGGCGTTGTCCAGACCGCGCAGCGACAGCGTCGGCCCGAGGTGGCTGCCCTCGGCCGTGTGGTTGTAGACCACGTCCAGGATCACCTCGATCCCGGCCCGGTGCAGCGCGCGGACCGCCGTCTTGAACTCCAGCACCTGCTGCCCGCGGTCGCCCAGCGAGCAGTACGAATGGTGCGGCGCGAAAAAGCCGATGGTGTTGTAACCCCAGTAGTTCGCGAGGCCCGCGTCCACCAGACGGTGGTCCTGGATGAACTGATGCACCGGCATCAGCTCCAGTGTCGTCACCCCGAGTTCCACCAGATGGCCGATCACCGCCGGGTGAGCCAGCGCCGCGTAGGTGCCGCGGATCTCCTCCGGCAGACCCGGGTGAGTCATCGTCAGGCCCTTGACGTGGGCCTCGTAGATGATGGTCTTGTGATAATCGATCCGCGGAGCGCGGTCGTCGGCCCAGTCGAAGTACGGATTCACCACGACGGACGTCATGGTGTGCGGGGCGGAGTCCAGATCGTTGCGCGAGTCGGGCTGTCCGAAGCGGTAGCCGTAGACCGCCTCGTCCCAGTCGATGCTGCCGCTCATCGCCTTGGCGTACGGGTCGAGGAGCAGCTTCGCGGAGTTGCAGCGGTGGCCGCGGGGCGGGTCGTAGGGCCCGTGCACCCGGAAGCCGTACCGCTGACCCGGCATCACCCCCGGCAGGTAGGCGTGCCGTACGAAGGCGTCCGCCTCGCGCAGCTCGACGGCCGTCTCCGACCCGTCGTCGTGCAGCAGGCACAGCTCGATACGGGACGCCACCTCGGAGAAGACGGCGAAGTTGGTGCCCGCGCCGTCGAAGGTGGCACCCAGGGGGTACGACTGACCCGGCCAGACTTGCATCTCGTGACTCTTCCACTCCCGGACCGGGAGAGCGCGGACCGATTCCGCGCACCCGGCCAGATTCGTTGCCGAATTCGTTGCCGAAGGTGCATCCTCCCACCTGGTCCACCCCAGGGTGACAAAGCCACAACAGCCAGCTACCGCAAGGGTGATGAGCTTGTCCGGTAGTAGTCAAGTAGGGTCAACAGGGCTGCGGGGCACCCTGCACCGCAGTACCCTTCCTTGATCGTGGACGGGGGTGGGAGGCGGGTGGCGTGGAGACGTCCGGAGGTCTGATGCTCCCGGGTGGTGGAGATCAGGAGGACCGTCAGGTCGCGGACGGTGCCGCCGCTGAGGCGGTGCAGAGCGCGGTCACCCTCGCCCAGCCGCTGGAGATCGGAGCGGAGCTGGACTGGGGCGCGGAAGCCTGGTCGGAGGTGCGCACGCGCGCCACGCGCGCCGGGCGTGCCTACGTATGGCTGAACCTCGTGGAACAGCGCCTGCGCTCCGTCGTCAACGCGGTGCTGCGCCCGATCTACGAGCCCGTGCACGGCGAGGAGTGGGTGGTCGCCGCGGCGGGCCCGGCCGGGCACGAATGGGTGCAACGGGCCGTCGCCGTACGGGAAGTGAGCCGCCGTAAGGGCTTCTTGCTCGACCCCGCCGACGACAATGTGCTCAGCTTTCTGACGCTGCCCCAGCTACGCGAACTGGTCGTCCAGCACTGGCCGTGCTTCGAGCCGTACTTCGACGACCGCCGTGACCTCGAACTCGCCCTGGACGAGCTGGAGGTGGCCCGGCACGTCGTCTCGCGCAACCGGGCGCTGTCCAGGACCGTCCTGGACCAGGCCGAGCGGGCCGCCGCCAAGCTGCTGGAGCTGCTGGGCGCGGGACCCGCCCGTACGGCCGCGCAGCGGCTGCCGGTGGACGCCGTCGAGGACCTGGTCGCCGACCGCTACTCCGACGTCATCGGCGTCTACCCGGACCGGGTGCGGCTGCAACGGCAGCTCCCCGTCGAGGACTTGTTCTCCGGCGCGCGCCGGCTCGACGCGATAGGCATCGGCCTCAATCTGCTGGTGCAGAACTACTCGGGGCGGCGCCTGGTGCGGCTCGCCGAGTCCGGCTGCCGGGTCAGACTGCTCTTCCTCAACCCCGCGAGCAGCACGGTCCGCCGCCGCGAGCGGGAACTGGGCCTGGGGCGCGGTGAGCTGGCCAGGTCGGTCGAGATGAACATCATGCACATGCGCCGGGTGCGGGCCCGGCTGCGGGACCCCGACGCCTTCGAGATCCGGGTCTTCGACGAGACCCCGCGCTTCACCGCCTACCTCGTCGACGGCGACACCGGCGACGGCCTGGCCGTCGTGCAGTCCTATCTGCGGCGGGCCCGCGGCATGGAGGTGCCGGTGCTGCTGCTGCGCGGCGGGTCCCGGCAGGTGGTCGCCGAGGAAGGGCCCGCGGAACACGGGCTCTTCGAGGTCTACCGCGAGGAGTTCGAGGGCATCTGGACGGATTCCCGTCCCGTGTCGTGACCTCCGGGGGAGGGGCGGGGACGCCCCGGTAAACGGAACCCCGCCGTCCGGCGCTGTCAGTGGTCCGCGCGATGATGGCAGGGCACACGGGGGTTACGGGGAAATGGGTGGGAAGGATGCTCGCCATGGCATGGCATGAGGAGCTGTTGGTCGGGTTCGACCTGGAGACGACGGGGACGGATCCGCGCCAGGCGCGGATCGTGACCGCGGCGGTCACCGAGGTGAAGGACGGGGAGCCGGTACGGCACCGGGCGTGGCTGGCCAATCCCGGCGTCGCCATTCCCGAGGAGACCACCGCCATCCACGGCATAAGCACCGCCCGCGCGGCGGCCGAGGGGCGCCCGGCGCCGGAGGTCGTCGCCGAGATCGCCGACGCCCTGCGGGGGTACTGGGCGGCCGGGGTGCCCGTCGTCGTCTACAACGCGCCCTTCGATCTCACCCTTCTGGACGAGGAGTTGCGGCGGTACGCGCTGCCGCCGCTGGCCGTTCCCGGTGCCCGCCCGGGGCCCGTGCTCGACCCGCTGGTGATGGACCGCGCCCTCGACAAGTACCGGCGCGGCAAGCGCACCCTGGAGGCCGCCTGCGGCGTCTACGGTGTCGTCCTCGACGGCGCGCACGAAGCGGGCGCCGACGCCCTCGCCGCCGTCCGCGTCGCCCGCGCCCTCGCCGCCCGCTACCCCCAGGTCGCCGACGCCGACCTCTGGGACCTCTACGACGAGCAGCGCGGCTGGTACGCCGACTGGGCCGAGGACTTCGCCTCCTGGCTCCGCCGCAAGGGGTCTGCCGACGCCTCCATCGACCGCGCCTGGCCGCTGCGCGTCTCCGCCGCCTGACCCCTCCGGGGCGGTCCCCCGCCAACGCGCGTCCCGCCCCCCACACCCCTCCGCGTGCCATCGGCCCCTTGCCGTCGCGATTCCCCGGCCCCGCCGCGCCGGAGCCCGCGCTTGGGGTGAGTTCGGCACCGCCGGATCCCGCCGTTTCGCGTCCCGCCGCGGCGGCGGATTGGGGAAGGCACTGCCTCTTCGGCTCACCTGCGTGAGCGGTGAGCGGCTCTCCGGGCCGGGGCTCGTGCTTGGGGAAGGCGCTGCCTTCCCCGCGTCCGGTGGGCGAACGGGGTCCGGCCAACTGGCCGCTGCCGCACGGCAGAGAGCTGGCGCGGGGACGGCGGCTGGCCGAATGGCTGCCGGATGGCGGGATGCGGAAGGCGCTGTCTCCCGGGCGGACCGGTCAACTGGGTGTCGTGCGGAGGGTGACGGGGTGGGGGAAGGCGGCGCCTTCCTTGAAGACCGCCGCGGCGGCGTGCCGGGCCACCGGGGGCGGCGGGCGGGGTTAGAAGGAGTACCAGCGGACGGTGGGGTCGGCGGCTCTCAGGGAAGCGACCCGGCGGCGGAATTCGTTGAGTGCGGCCTGGCTGGCGGGGGCGTGCTGGGCGACCCAGGCGCAACTGGCGGTCTCGCGGGCACCGCGCAGGACGGTGATGCCGGGCCACTCGGTGACGTCCCAGCCATAGGCCGCGGTGAAGGCGTCGTACGCCGCCGCGGGCACCCCGTAGCGGTCACGGCTGAGCGCCTGGACGACGAGGTCGTGCTCGCGCAGGTCGGAGGAGAAGGTCTCCAGGTCGACCAGGACCGGCCCGTCGGGCCCGATGTGCACGTTGCGCGGCAGCGCGTCCCCGTGGATCGGCCCGCGCTCCAGGTGCGGTACGAGCTCGGCCGCGGCGGTCGCGAAACCGTCGCGCCGATTGCGCAGATACGCGGCGTCCGCCGGATCGATCGCGTCCCCGGCCAGCCGCAGCCACCGCTCGACCCCGCCGAGCAGCTCACGCGGCGGCAGCCCGAAGTCCGGCTCGGGCAGCGCGTGCACGAGCAGGAGCAGCGGCGCCACATCGGCGGGCTCCGCGGGCCGCAGCGGATCGGGCAGCCGCTGCCAGTACGTGATCGGATGGCCGTCCACCAGCCGCACCTCGGACTCCGCCGAGCGCACGGCAGGCACATCGTGCTTGGCCAGCCAGTCGGCGGTGCGGACCTCGCGCCGTGCCCGCTCCAGCAGGTCGGCGCTGCGGCCGATCTTGATCACCAGACGCCCGGCGGCGTAGACCGCGTTCTCGCCGAAGGCGAGCAGCTCGGCCTCGTGATGCCCGGCGGCATCCAGCACCGCCCGCGCCCGCTCCCGCGTGAACACCCTCGTGTCCGCCATGCCGAAACCCGAACCCTTCGCCGAATCGCCCGCAGTCCCGAATCGTCCACTGTCCCGTACCGCCGCGCCCGCCCGCGCCCCCCGTACGCCCCCGCCGTGTCACGCGCCGCCCCACCGACGTGCCGCTTTCCGTACCGCATATGCCGACAGCATCGGTCAACGGCGCGGAACTAGGCCAGTGTCGCATCCGCGCGCCCCCTGAACGCGCGTCACCGGCTGAGAATGCGCCGTGAATACGCCCGAATACGTCGGGCGCGGAGCGATGATTCCTGGCCGTCCGGCCGGTCGGTATCCATGAAGGCCCGTCCGGGGGCCAGGTCCAGGAGAGGCGGAGAAGACTGTGACGGCGGCACCCGGCCCGACGGAGCCCCTGGTCGTGGACGTGACCGGGCTCCCCGGCGGCGCGCCCGGCACCATCGGCGCGCTCGCCCGGCTGGGGCTGGCCGCGCACAGGACCGGGCACACCGTGCGGTTGCGCGGCGCCACCGCGGAACTCCGCGAATTGCTCGAACTCGCCGGGCTAGCGGGGCAGTTCGAGTGGGAGGCCGAAAAGCGGGAATAGGTGCGCGGTGTCGAGGAACGCGTTGATGCCGGTGATCCGGCCGTCGGTGATCTCCAGCACCTGGAGCGCCCACGGGTGGTGGCCGCCCTCCGGGCCGTTCGACCGGTACTGCCCGAAGCCGGGCGATCCGTTCGCCCACACGGGCAGCAGCCGAGAGCCCTTGCACTCGATACCGGTGCCGAGGAACCAGTCGCGTATGTCCTGGTGACCCTGGAGCCAGAGCGCGTACGGCGGCATGGACAGCGTGACGTCCTCGTGCAGCAGGGCGGTCAGCGAATCGAGGTCGTAGCGCTCGAAGGCGTCGACATAGCGCGCGAGCAGCTTCTCCTGCGCCTCGTCCATCGGCGCCGCCGCGGCAGCCTTGGCGTAGTCGGCCCCCGCCGTGCTCACCCCGGCCTCGCTGAGCGTGGCGCGGGCGCGCTGCAACGCGCTGTTGACGGACGCCACCGTCGTACCGAGCAGTTCCGCGGTCTCGCTGGCCTTCCAGGCCAGCACCTCGCGCAGGATCAGTACGGCCCGCTGCCGGGCGGGCAGGTGCTGGAGGGCGGCGACGAAGGCCAGCTTGATCGTCTCGCGGGAGACCACGACATCGGCCGGGTCGCCGGAGGACGGCAGGGCGCGGATGTCGGGCACCGGCTCGATCCAGACGCTCTCCGGGGAGGCGGCGGGCAGCGTCGCGTCGGCGTGCGACGCGGGGGACAGGTCCATCGGGCGGGCCCGGCGCTTGCCCGCGTTGAGACTGTCCAGGCACACGTTGGTCGCGATCCGGTACAGCCAGGAGCGGAACGAGGCCCGCCCCTCGAAGCCGCGCTGCCCGCGCCACGCGCGGACCAGCGTCTCCTGCACGGCGTCCTCGGCCTCGAACACCGAGCCGAGCATGCGGTAGCAGTAGCCGGTCAGCTCTGCCCGGTGCTCCTCAAGACGGAGCTCCACCTCGTCGGCAGCCAGGGCGGTACCGCTCCCGGCGCTTTCGCTCTCTCTCACGGTCACGCTTTCCACACTAGGCCCGCCCACTGACAACGAGCCCGGAAAAGGGGCCCGGAGCAACGCCCGGGACGCGCCGGAGCCCCCGTCCCGGGCGGGACAGGGGCTCCGTGACCTGCGGAGAAACGCGGGGTCCGAAATTTCCGAGGTAATTTTCGCGCCAGGTCGAGGCGGGCCGGGCCGGACCCCGGGAACAGGTCCCGGGGTCCAGCCCGGCCCCTGGCCGGAGATCAGACCCGGTCGGGGATCAGACCGGGTCGGGGATCAGACCCGGTCGGGCACCTGGTCCCGGTACGACTCCTCCGGCAGCGCGGCGACCGGCGGCGGGGCCAGGGTCGACTCGTCGTGCGTCATGTCGGGCAGCCGGTGCATCCAGCGCGGCAGGTACCAGTTGCGCTCGCCGAGCAGGGTCATCACGGCCGGGAGCAGCACCCCGCGGATGACGGTCGCGTCGATGAGCACCGCGAAGGCCAGGCCGACACCCATCTGCTTCATGCTCTGCATGGACAGCGTCCCGAAGATCGCGAACACGGCGACCATGATGACGGCGGCGCTGGTCACGACGCCCGCGGTGGTGGTGATGCCGTGCTCGATCGCGCCGCGGGTGCTCATCCCGCGCACCTTGGCCTCGCGGATCCGGGAGACCACGAACACGTGGTAGTCCATGCTCAGCCCGAACAGGATCACGAAGAGGAACAGCGGCAGCCAGGCCACCACCGCACCCGTACCGGTGGCGCCCACCAGCGACGCGCCCCAGCCGTGCTGGAAGACCGCGGACAGGATGCCGTAGGCCGCGCCCACCGAGAGCAGATTCAGCACGATCGAGGTCAGCGCGATGGTCAGCGACCTGAAGGACAGCAGCATCAGCAGGAAGGCGAAGACGGTCACGAAGGCGAAGACCGGCAGCACACTGCTGGTGATCTTGGCCGTGAAGTCCATCGACCCGGCCGTCCCGCCGGTCACCGGCGCCTGGAGGCCGTCGACCTTGCCGAGCGTGTCGGGCCGTACGTGGTCGCGCAGCGTCCGCACGTTGTCCTGGGCCTTGGCGCGGTCGCTGCCGCCGGCCAGCGGTACGTCGATCTGGGCGACGTTCTGCGCGGCGTGCACGGTCAGGGTGACCGGGCCCTTGCTGGCGCCCGAGGACACCGCCTCGGCGCGGAAGGCGGCGATGGCCTTCTTGACCGCGGGGGCGTTGATGTCGTCGGCCTTGACGACCACGTTGGCCTGGTCGGGACCGCCGGGGAACGCCTCGTTGATGTGCTCGTAGGTCTGGATGATCGGCAGCTTGCTGCCCAGTTCCTGCGGCATCGACAGATTCGCGGTCTTCATGCCGAAGGCGGGGAGCGCGATGACCAGCAGCGCGCCGCCCGCCATCACCGTGGCGGTCTTGGGGTGGCTCAGCACCGGGCCCAGGACGGTCTTCCAGAAGCGGCTGCTGGGGTTGGCGGCGCGCCGGGCGGTGTTCTTCCGGCCGCGGTTCAGGAACGGGATGCGGCCCTTCTCGACCCGGTGGCCGAGCAGCGACAGCAGCGCGGGCAGCACGGTGACCGAGCCGAACATCGCGATGGCGACGACGATCATCGTGGCCAGGCCCATCGCCTTGAAGTCACCGATGCCGGTGAAGAGCATGCCCGCCATGGCCACGATCACGGTGATGCCGGAGATCAGGATCGCCCGCCCCGAGGTGGCCGCCGCGATCTTGATCGCGGTCTGTCCGTCGTGCCCCGCGGCCCGCTCCTCACGCTCGCGGCGCAGGTAGAACAGGCAGTAGTCGACGCCGACGGCCAGGCCGACCAGCAGCATCACGGAGTTGGCGGTGTCGCTCATCGGGATGATGTGGCTGACCATCGCCACCACACCGCCCGCGGCCATGAACGCCGTCATCGCCAGCGCCACCGGCAGCAGCGCCGCGACCAGCGCGCCGAACGCGATCAGCAGGATGCCCAGTGCCACGGGCACGGCGGAGAACTCGGCGGTCTTGAAGTCGCTGCCGAAGGCGTCGTTGAGCACCTTCCCGCCGCTCGCGTCGCCGAATTCCTCGATCCGCAGGTCCGTGTGCTGTGACTGGACCTTCTTCACCGCGTCCATGACCGGCTGCACCTTGTCGGGCGCGTCGTCCGCCAGGCCGAGCATGTCGAAGCGGACCAGCGCCGAACGCTGGTCGGCGGAGACGGCCTTGGTGTCATAGGGCGAGGTGACCGCGGTGACCTTGCCTGTGCCCTTGACCGCGGTCATCACATCGGCGACCGCGGTACGGAAGGCCGGGTCGGTCGCGTGACCCGAGCCCTTGGCCTGGATCAGCACCATCTCGCCCGCCGCGCTCTTGAGCCCGGCGTTCTCCTTGATCGTGGCGGCCTGGTTGATCTCGCCGGACATCGACTTGTCCTGGTCGAGGTCGACCCGGCCCGCCGACTGTCCGATGAACATCGCCAGGATGACGAAGAGCAGCCACCCGCCCACCGCCGCCCAGCGGTGCCGGGCGCTCCAACCGCCCATAGCCGCCGCGATGCCCATCCTGCTGCCGTGTGCGCCTGAGCGACTCACGGTGTCCCCCTTGAAGGATCGTCATGGGTGGCGGCCTGACCTGGTGATCCGGGGCCGCTCCGTACGCCTATGACGCTATGGGGACTCGGGGTGCCGACCCATCCGGCCTGCTGGTGACTTCCGGGAGGGCGGGCTCCCCCTCAAGGGTGGGGACAACCCCACCATGACCGGGAAGTTGGCCCTTACACCGACACCAGTCGGCGCGCGGGCAGCAGCGCCTCGTCGTACCGGCGCAGCAGCAGTTCGGCCAGCTCCGGCGCGGCGCCGAGCACCGGCGCGAGCAGGTCGGCGCCCGCCTCCCGCGCGCCGCGGGCGATCCGGTCGGGCAGGAAGCCCGGCGCGATGACGTACGGGGCCACGGCGATCCGGCGGACGCCCTCGGCGCGCAGCGCGCGTACGGCGTCCTCGGTGCGCGGCAGGGCGGCGGAGGCGAACGCGGGCCGCACGGCGCGCCATCCGGTGCGCCGCCACTCCCGCGCGATGGCGGCGATCACCGCCCTGGCCTCCGGGTCGGTGGAGCCCGCGGAGGCCAGCACGACACCGGTCGAGGCACGGTCGCCCGGCCGCAGCCCGGCCTCCGTCAGCCGCCGCTCCAAGGTGGCGACCAGCAGCGGCGACGGGCCGAGCACGTCGGCCTGCGTGATCCGCAGCCGGGAGGGGGCGTCCCGCAGTACGGCGGGGATGTCGGCCTTGGCGTGGAAGGCGCGGGTCAGCAGCAGCGGAAGGGCGACGGTCTCCCGTACGCCCTCGGCCGCGAGCCGTTCCAGCACCTGGGGCACCGAGGGGGCGCTGAAGTCCAGGAAGCCGGTCTCGACCCGCAGACCCGGCCGCGCCGCCCTGACCCGCCGGGTCAGCGCGCGCACGGTCTCGGCGTGCCGCGGGTCGCGGGAACCGTGCGCGATGACGACCAAGGGGGGCCGGGCGGCGGGGCGCACTACTGCTGGGCCCCGGCGGTCAGGCCGCGGCTGCGCAGCACCCAGCGCTCCAGCGGGCTGAAGATGATCTGGTCGATGGCGATGCCGACGAACAGGATCAGCAGGATGCCGAGGAAGACCCCGGCCATGTCGGAACCCTCGCGCATGTTCTCCAGGTAGCGGCCGAGGCCGACGCCCAAGTCCGGTGAGGACGCGATGAGTTCGGCGGCCATCAGGGAGCGCCAGGAGAACGCCCAGCCCTGCTTGAGGCCCGCGACGTAACCGGGCAGCGCGGCGGGCAGCAGGATGAACCAGGCGCCGCGCAGGCCGGTCGCGCCGATGGTGCGGCCCGCGCGCAGGTACAGCGGCGGCACCTGGTCGATGCCGGACACCAGGCCGTTGGCGATCGACGGCACCGCGCCCAGCAGGATCACCGTGTACATCGCCGAGTCGTTGATGCCCAGCCAGATCACCGCGGCGGGCACCCACGCCACCGACGGCAGCGACTGGAGCCCGGACAGGATCGGGCCGATCGCCGCCCGTACGAACGGCACACGGGCCACCAGCAGGCCCAGCGGGGTGCCGATGGCCAGCGCGGCGACGAAGCCGAGCAGGCCGCGCTGCACGCTGGTCCAGATGATGGAGAGCAGGTCGCCCTCGTTCCACCGCTCGGACAGCGCCTGGCCGACGGCGTGCGGGCTGGGCAGCTTCGTCGGGTCGGAGAAACCGCCCCACACCGCGAGCTGCCAGACCACCAGCACCAGCAGGATCGCGGTGACCGGCGGCAGCACCTTCTTGAACAGGATCTCCCAGAAGGGCGCCCGCCGGACCTCGACGGTCTCCAGCGCGTCGAGGCCCGCTTCGAGCCCTGACAGGTCGTGCCGGTCCGCGGCGCCCGGCTCGTCCGTCTTCCCGAGCGGGACGGCGCCTTGCGCGGACGTCTCAGTGCTGGCCATGGCGGCGGATCTCCCCACGCAGTTCTTCGGTGATCTCGACGGACAGGTCCGCGACGGCCGCGTCCTCGATACGGCGCGGCTGCGGGATGTCGATGGTCCACTCACGGGCGATCCGCCCCGGCCGCGACGACATCAGCACGACCCGCTCGGCGAGCCGTACCGCCTCCCGCACGTTGTGCGTCACGAACAGCACCGACAGGTCGGTCTCGGACCAGATCCGGGTCAGCTCGTCGTGCAGCACATCGCGGGTGATGGCGTCCAGCGCCGCGAACGGCTCGTCCATCAGCAGCAGTTGGCTGTCCTGCGCGAGCGCGCGGGCCAGTGCCACGCGCTGCCGCATACCGCCGGACAGCTCGTGCACCCGCTTGCCGTACGCGCCGCCGAGCCGTACGAGGTCCAGCAGCCGCTCGGCCTCGGGGCGGCGCTCCTCACGGGGTACGCCCCGCAGCCGCAGGGCCAGTTCGATGTTCTTGCCCGCCGTCAGCCACGGGAACAGCGCGTGTTCCTGGAACATCAGGGCGGGGCGCCCGCCGGGCGCCGCGATGGCGCCCGCGGACGGCTTGTCGAGTCCGGCGACCAGATTGAGCAGGGTGGACTTGCCGCACCCCGAGGCCCCCAGGAGGCAGACGAACTCACCGGGCCGCACGTCGAGCGTGATGTCGTCCAGCACGAGTTGCCGGGCGCCGGGCCTGCCGAACGCCTTCGACACATGGTCGAGCCGCGCGGCGTACGCCTCGGGCTCCGCGGTCTGCGCGTCGGCACTGGTGAGGGTGTCGGCCATGGGTGTCACCTCCTGGGGTCCTACGGGGGCGGGTGCGGTTGACGCCGTTACGGGTCGTCGGGGGTGTCGCGGGCGGGGCTACTGAGCGCCGAGCCCCGCGGCGTCCACCGTCGGCTTGCCGTCCGCCGTGAGCACCTTGTTGAGCAGCGTCAGGTCGTACAGCCCGTTGAGCTTCGGCGCCTTGAGCAGACCGGCGTCCACGGCGTGCTGCGCCTCCTCGCCCGCGGTCTTCGCCAGCGGGTCGTCCAGCACCTGGATGGACTTCCAGGCCGGGTCGAGGACGTTGGCCGGAAGCGCCTTCTGCGTCAGCTTCTTGAGCTGGTCGTTCGCGTCCGCCTTGGCCTTGTCGGAGTTGGCCGCGATCCACGCGTTGGTGTTCACCGAACCGCGCAGCACCGCCTCGACCACGTCCGGGTGCGCCTTGAGGAACTTCTGCGACACGATCACATTGGTGATCACGAACTTGTTGTCGGGCCACAGCGTGCTCTCGTCCAGCAGCACCTTCGCGCCCTCGGCGACCAGCTTCGACGCGGTGGGCTCCGGCACCCACGCGCCGTCGATGGAGCCCTGCTTGTACGCGTCGGGGGTGATCTTGTTGTCGGTGCGGACCACCGACACATCGCCCTTGCCGCTCTGCGCGTCGACCTTCCAGCCCTTGGACTTGATCCAGTTCAGCAGCGCCACGTCCTGGGTGTTGCCGAGCTGCGGGGTGGCGATCTTCTTGCCCTTGACGTCGTCCAGCGACTTGATCTTGTCGGGGTTGACGACGAGCTTCACACCGCCGGACGCCGAACCCGAGATGATCTTCAGGCTGGCGCCGTTCGACTTGGTGTAGCCGTTGATCGCGGGGGAGGGGCCGATCCAGCCGATGTCGATGGAACCGGCGTTGAGCGCCTCGATCTCCTCGGGGCCCGCGTTGAAGGTCAGTTCCTTGACCGTGGTGGCGCCCAGTTCCTTCTGGAAGATGCCTTCCTTGAGGCCGACCAGCGGGGTGGCGTGCGTCAGGTTCGGGAAGTAGCCGATCCTGACCTGGTCGGCGGAGAGCTTCTTCGCGTCGGCACCGGCACTGGCGGCCGGCGCGGTCGTCGCGTCACTCGACT
Organism: Streptomyces sp. NPDC008139; assembly: GCF_042957025.1. Classification (NCBI taxonomy): domain Bacteria; kingdom Bacillati; phylum Actinomycetota; class Actinomycetes; order Kitasatosporales; family Streptomycetaceae; genus Streptomyces; species Streptomyces sp. NPDC008139. The sequence goes on along the minus strand of NZ_JBIBHM010000004.1, from coordinate 325,002 downwards.
TGTCGTCGTTGGAGCCGTAGCCGCAGGCGGCGAGAGCGCCGAACAGGATCGGCAGGGCGGCGGCCGCGGCGGTGAGTCTGCGGCGGCGGAGGGCGCGGGATACGGGACGGGACTGGGCAGACACGTGGGTGTCCTCTCGTAAGGCCCGGCGTGTCGCGCTCGTTGTCAGGGCGCGGCCGGAAGTTCGTCAGGTCTTCGAAAGCGGTGCAACGGGGGCCGCTGTGCGCGGCGCTGGGGTACGGCGGCGGTCACGGCGTGCCCGTGGTCCGCGGCCGGGCGCGTCAGCCCACACATCGTGCGACCCCGCCCGTACCCGCGCCGAGCGAGCCGCTGCCGACGCGGCCGCCCTCCTTCGCGAAACCCGAGAAGGCATCCTGAGTCATCGTCAGAAGTCCCAACCCTCGTCGTCGGCCGCGCCACCCGCGGCCGGATCCGTCTTCTCGGCGAACGCCTCGCCCGCCATGCCCGCGGTCAGCGTCGTACCGTCCGCCGGGTCGATCAGCAGGAAGGAACCGGTCAGCCGGGAGTCCGCGTACGCGTCCACCGGCAGCGGCTCCGCGGTGCGCAGCAGCACCGCTCCGATGTCGTTGACCTCCAGCTCGGCGGGCTCGTTGTCGTGCGCGAGACCGTGCGAGAGGTCGATCCGGTACGGCAGGCCCTTGACGATCGCCTTCACCGTCCGGGTGGTGTGCTTGAGCAGTACGCGGTCGCCGATCCGCAGCGGACGCTCGTGCAGATGGCACACCGTGGCCCTGATGTCCTGGGTGATCGCGGGCGCCGTCGCGGTCGGCGCGATCATGTCGCCGCGCGAGATGTCCAGGTCGTCGGCGAGCAGCACCGTCACCGACTGCGGCGCCCACGCGGTGTCGACGGCCTCACCGAGCGCGTCGATCCCGGAGATCGTGGTGGTACGGCCCGACGGCAGCACCGTCACCGCGTCGCCGACGCGCAGCAGCCCCGAGACGATCTGGCCCGCGTAACCGCGGTAGTCCGGGTGCTCCGCGGTCTGCGGCCTGATCACGTACTGCACGGGGAACCGCGCAGGGCAGCCGGTCAGGTCGTGGCTGACCGGGACCGTCTCCAGGTGCTCCAGTACGGTCGGGCCGCCGTACCAGTCCATGTGCGCGGACGGCTCGACGACATTGTCACCGGCCAGCGCGGAGATCGGGATCGCGGTGATCTCCGGGACGCCCAGCGAGGCCGCGTAGGAGGTGAACTCCTCGGCGATGGCGGCGAACACGGGCTCCGCGTAGTCCACCAGATCCATCTTGTTGACCGCGAGCACCACGTGCGGGACGCGCAGCAGGGCCGCGACGGCCCCGTGCCGCCGGGTCTGCTCGATCACGCCGTTGCGGGCGTCGACCAGCACCACGGCCAGCTCCGCCGTCGAGGCGCCGGTGACCATGTTGCGGGTGTACTGCACATGGCCCGGGGTGTCGGCGAGGATGAACCGCCGCCGCGCGGTGGCGAAGTAGCGGTAGGCGACGTCGATGGTGATGCCCTGCTCGCGCTCGGCCCGCAGGCCGTCGGTGAGCAGCGCCAGGTCCGGGGCCTCCTGGCCGCGGCCGAGCGACGCCCGCTCGACCGCCTCCAGTTGGTCGGTGAGCACCGACTTGGAGTCGTGCAGCAGCCGCCCCACCAGCGTGGACTTGCCGTCGTCGACGGAGCCCGCGGTGGCGAAGCGCAGCAGCGTGGTGGCCGACAACTGCTCGGCGGTGAGGGGGTTGGTGGGACCCGTGGTGGCGGTCATGGTTAGAAGTACCCCTCGCGCTTGCGGTCTTCCATCGCGGCTTCCGACATCTTGTCGTCGGCGCGGGTCGCGCCCCGCTCGGTCAGCCGGGAGGCGGCGATCTCGGTGATCACCGCGTCGAGCGTGGTGGCGGCGGAGTCGACGGCGCCCGTGCAGGACATGTCGCCGACCGTGCGGTAGCGCACCTGTCGGGTCTCCACCGGCTCACCGGCCTTCGGGCCGCCCCACTCACCCGCGGTCAGCCACATCCCCGACCGGTTGAACACCTCGCGCTCGTGCGCGAAGTAGATCTCGGGCAGCGCGATCTTCTCGCGGGCGATGTACTGCCACACGTCCAGCTCGGTCCAGTTGGACAGCGGGAAGACCCGTACGTGCTCGCCCGGCGCGTGCTTGCCGTTGTAGAGCTGCCACAGCTCGGGGCGCTGGCGGCGCGGATTCCACTGCGAGAACTCGTCGCGCAGCGAGAACACCCGCTCCTTGGCCCGCGCCTTCTCCTCGTCGCGCCGACCGCCGCCGAACACCGCGTCGAAGCGGTGCTCCCTGATGGCATCGGTCAGCGGCACCGTCTGGAGGGGGTTGCGGGTGCCGTCGGGGCGCTCGCGCAGCCGCCCGTCGTCGATGTACTCCTGCACCATCGCGACATGCAGCCGAAGGCCGTGCTCGGCGACCGTACGGTCCCGGAACTCCAGCACCTCGGGGAAGTTGTGCCCGGTGTCCACGTGCAGCAGCGAGAACGGCACCGCTGCGGGCGCGAACGCCTTCAGCGCCAGGTGCAGCATGACGATCGAGTCCTTGCCGCCGGAGAAGAGGATCACCGGCCGCTCGAACTCGCCCGCCACCTCCCGGAAGATGTGCACGGCCTCGGACTCCAGCGCGTCCAGGTGCGAGAGGGCGTACGGGCTGTCCGTGCTTCCGGAGTGCGCGACGGCGGCGGTCATATGGTGAGCCCCTTCTCGACAAGCAGCGCGTGCAGTACGGAAGCCGACTCCTCGACCGTGCGGCCCTGGGTCTCGATCCGCAGATCGGGGTCGGCCGGGATCTCGTACGGGTCGTCCACGCCGGTCAGACCGGTCAGTTCACCCGCGGCCTGCTTGGCGTACAGGCCCTTGACGTCACGCACCGAGCAGACCTCGACCGGTGTCGCGACATGCACCTCGACATAGCCGGTGCCCTGCTGCTGGTGGCGCTTGCGGACGGCCTCGCGGCTGTCGGCGTACGGCGCGATGACCGGGACGAGCGCCAACACGCCGTGCGAGGCGAGGAGTTCGGCGACGAAGCCGATGCGCTGCACATTGGTGTGCCGGTCCTCGCGGCTGAAGCCGAGGCCCGCGGAGAGGAATTCGCGGATCTCGTCGCCGTCGAGCACCTCGACCCGGCGGCCCTGCGCGCGCAGCCGCTCGGCGAGCGCGTAGGCGATGGTGGTCTTGCCCGCGCTCGGCAGACCGGTGAGCCAGACGGTGGCGCCGGTGGTCATCCCCAACTCCTGACTGGTCGTCACTGCCTCGGTCGTCACCGCGCCGGTCTGCGTGGGGCCGGTCTTCGTGGCACCGGTCCCCGCCTGACCGGCCGTCACAGGTGGATCCCGCACTCGGTCTTGCCCAGGCCCGCCCAGCGGCCGGCGCGGGCGTCCTCGCCCTCCAGCACCCGGCGGGTGCACGGAGCGCAGCCCACCGAGGCGTAACCGTCCGTCAGCAGCGGGTTGGTGAGGACACCGTGCTCGGCGACGTACGCCTCCACGTCGTCCTGCGTCCAGCGGGCGATCGGCGCGATCTTGACCTTCCGCCGCTTCTCGTCCCAGGACACCACCGGGGTGTCGGCCCGGGTCGGCGACTCGTCGCGGCGCAGGCCCGTCGCCCACGCCTCGTAGCCGCGCAGACCCTCCTCCAGCGGAGCGACCTTGCGCAGCGCGCAGCACCGGTCGGGGTCGCGGTCGTGCAGCTTCGGCCCGTACTCGGCGTCCTGCTCGGCGACGGTCTGCCGCGGGCTGATCGTGATGACGTTGACGTCCATCACGGCCGCGACCGCGTCACGCGTGCCGATGGTCTCGGGGAAGTGGTAGCCGGTGTCGAGGAAGACCACGTCCACGCCGGGCAGCGCCCGCGAGGCGAGGTGCGCGACCACGGCGTCCTCCATCGAGGACGTCACGCAGAACCGCGGCCCGAAGGTGTCGGCGGCCCAGCGCAGCACGTCGAGCGCGGACGCCTCCTCCAGGTCGCGGCCCGCCTGCTCGGCCAGGGTGCGCAAGTCCTCGGCGGTGTGCTGTGCGGTGGTCACGAGGCGCCTCCATGCGGGGAGTTGGCGGTCGTTCCCCTGGACAGCAGCCCGAGGAACTTCAGCGTGAATGCGCGATTGCAGGCGTGGCATTCCCACGCACCGTGGCCTTCCTCGGACGGACGCAGGTCCTCGTCCCCGCAGTAGGGGCAGTAGAACGGCGCGGCCCGCTCGCTCATGACAGCTCCTCCGCGGAGGCGCGCGCCGCCCACTGCGCGAAGCGCTCGCCGTCGGTGCGACCGGCCTGGAAGCGGGTGAGCACACGCTCCACGTAGTCCGGCAGCTCCGCCGAAGTGACCTTCAGACCGCGGACCTTGCGGCCGAAGCCCGCCTCCAGGCCGAGGCTGCCGCCCAGGTGCACCTGGAAGCCCTCGACCTGCTCGCCGTCGGCGTCGGTGACGAGCTGCCCCTTGAGACCGATGTCCGCGACCTGGATACGGGCGCAGGAGTTGGGGCAGCCGTTGATGTTGATGGTGACCGGCTCGTCGAAGTCCGGCAGCCGCCGCTCCAGTTCGTCGATGAGCGAGGCGCCGCGCGCCTTGGTCTCCACGATGGCGAGCTTGCAGAATTCGATTCCGGTGCAGGCCATGGTGCCGCGCCGGAAGGGCGACGGCGTGACCTGGAGGTCCAGCGACTCCAGACCCGCGACCAGCGACTCGACCCGGGACTCCTCGACGTCCAGGACGAGCATCTTCTGGTCGACGGTGGTCCGCAGCCGGTCGGAGCCGTGCTCGGCGGCCAGTTCGGAGATCTTCGTCAGCGTCGCGCCGTCGATCCGGCCGACCCGCGAGGCGAAGCCGACGTAGAAGCGGTCGTCCTGCTGCCGGTGCACGCCGATGTGGTCGCGCCACTGCTGCACCGGCTGGTCGGGCGCCGGGCCGTCGGTCAGCTCGCGCTTGAGGTAGTCGTCCTGGAGCACCTGGCGGAACTTCTCCGGACCCCAGTCGGCGACCAGGAACTTCAGCCGGGCGCGGGCGCGCAGCCGTCGGTAGCCGTAGTCGCGGAAGATGCCGATGACGCCCGCCCACACCTCGGGCACCTCGTCCAGCGGCACCCAGGCGCCCAGCCGCACACCGAGCTTGGGGTTGGTGGACAGCCCGCCGCCGACCCACAGGTCGAAGCCGGGGCCGTGCTCGGGGTGCCGGACGCCGACGAAGGCGATGTCGTTGATCTCGTGCGCCACGTCCAGCAGCGGCGAGCCGGAGACCGCGGTCTTGAACTTCCGTGGCAGGTTGGAGAATTCCTTGCTGCCGATGTAGCGGTCGTGGATCTCGTCGATCGCGGTGGTGCCGTCGATGATCTCGTCCTCGGCGATGCCCGCGACGGGCGAGCCGAGGATGACGCGGGGCGTGTCGCCGCACGCCTCCATGGTGGACAGGCCGACCGCCTCCAGGCGGCGCCAGATCTCCGGTACGTCCTCGATCCGGATCCAGTGGTACTGGATGTTCTGCCGGTCGGTGAGGTCGGCGGTGCCGCGGGCGAACTCCTGCGAGATCTCGCCGATCACCCGGAGCTGGGCCACGGTCAGCCGGCCGCCGTCGATCCTGACCCGCATCATGAAGAACTCGTCGTCCAGCTCCTCCGGCTCCAGGATGGCGGTCCTGCCGCCGTCGATCCCGGGGCGGCGCTGCGTGTACAGCCCGTACCAGCGCATCCGTCCGCGCAGGTCGGCGCCGTCGATGGACTGGAATCCGGCCTTGGAGTAGATCGTCTCAATGCGTGTCCGCACATTGAGACCGTCGTCGTCCTTCTTGGTCTGCTCGTTGCCGTTGAGCGGCGTGAAGTGCCCCATGGCCCACTGGCCCTCACCGCGGTGCCGTCCGGCCTTGCGGTGCGACGCGGCAGCCCCGGCGGCGGCGTCTCCGGCCGGAGTCTGGGGCAGGTCAGGGGTGGAAGCCATGGCGATGCGTCCTTCGGGCAGGCTCGAATACGGTCGATTACGCGCGGGAGCACCCTATGGCCTGGGAAAACGCAGGGCTGTGAAACACAGCGAGGCGGCCGGGGACTCCCGGGCATCCACGACGACGGGGATGGCGGGGAGCGGAGCTAAGTCGGTCAGACCGCCGGACAGATGGCGCTGGACACGCGGCAGAAGTCGACGTGCGGCCGACCTACCAAGGCGATTCCAGTGCGTGACATGACGAAAGCGTGGCATGCGGGTCTCCGGAGAGTCCACCGCCATCCATTATGTGGACCAGATAATCTCACCAGGTGAGAAACTGTGGCGTCGGTCACGCCCCGCCCGGCGCGACCGTCGCGCGGACGGTCACGCGCCCGGTGGAGTGGACGGGGAAGCGGCGACCGTCGTGTCGAACACCCGGAAGCCGCGCCGCCGGTAGTTGTCCAGCGCGTACGGCCCGTCCAGCGAGCAGGTGTGCACCCACACCCGCTCGGTCGGTTCCCTTCCCTCCCAGCGGTCGCCCAGGTCCCAGGCCCGCTCGGTGCCGAAGGACAGCAGATGGCCGCCGAGTCCGCGGCCCCTGGAGTCCGGCAGCAGCCCGAAGTAGACGATCTCCACCACGCCCGCGTCCTGCGCCCCCAGCTCCACATAGCCGGCGGGCGTGCCGTGCTCGTACGCCACCCACACCTCGGTGCCGGGCCGCGCCAGATGCGCCCGCCACTGCTCCGGCGGCCACGGCAGCCGGTCCCGCCACTCGCAGTCCGCGCCGACCGCCGTATACAGAAAGCGCCCGAACTCCGCCGACGGGACCTGCGACCGCACGATCCGGACACCCGAAGCCTCGGGCGGCACGGCCGCGGCCCGCAGCTCGTCGGGCGAGGTCAGTTCGAGGGACCAGGTGGTCACGGGCGTACTCATACGGCCCACCCTAGGCGGTGCGGCCGGGCGCCCCGGGCCCGCCCCGGACGCCGCGACCGGGCACCCGGTGGCCGGATCTCACCCCCGTCCCGCGCCCGTACCGCGCTCCGCGCGCCCCCACGGCGCGGACACGTCCTCCTGACGGCCGCGCCGCCGACTCGTTTCGATGGTCATCACACGGATGCGGCCGGGCACGTACGGTGACCGACCGCGCCCGGCGGCCGTACGGTCAGCGGCGCGCGGCCAGCACCGCGGGCGCGAGCGAGTGCGGGAGGAGGTCCAACGGGTGGTGCGGACGGACGAGTTCGACATTCACCCCGTCGGCGAAGCGGTACGGCCGGTGCGCCAGCACGCCCGCCAGATTCCGCCGCAGCCGGGACAGCTCCGCGCGCACCGTCACCGTACGGCTCGGATCGCCGAACAAGTCGGCGGCCAGCTCGGCCGCGGTCCTGCCGCCGCGGTGCACCGCGAGCACGAACAGCAGTTCCGCGTGGCGCGGACTGAGCTGCTGCGCCCAGCTCCCGGCCGCGCCGCTCACCGTCACCATCCAGTTGCGCGGACGGCTCACGTCCAGCACCACCTGGCTCGCGCCCGACGCCCGCTCGCGGCTGCCGAGCCGGACCAGCCAGCCGCCCGGCAGCGGCTCCACCGAGCACAGGCCGAGCGAGGGCAGCCACATCTGCCCGGCGCTGACGGCCGCGGGCAGTTGCAGCCGGTCCGGCGGCGCCATCCCGGCCACCGCGGCCACCCAGCCGTTGGGGTCGACGGCCAGCGCCTGGCCCTCCATCCGGGCCAGCAGCGGCGCGGCCACCGACCGCAGCCGCTCGACCGCCGCCCAGTGCCTGGCCCGCAGTTCGCCCTCGGCGACCCTGGCCACCGCGGAGACCAGCGACAGATTCGCCGGGTGCGCGGTGGAGGCGGGACCGGTCACATTCACCACGCCCAGCAGCCGTCCGTCACGCGGATCGTGCAGCGGGGCCGCGGCGCAGGTCCAGCCGTGCAGATTGCGCACGAAGTGCTCGGCCGAGTGCACCTGGAGGGGGGTGCCGGTCACCAGCGCCGTACCGATCGCGTTCGTGCCGACCGCGTCCTCGGCCCAGCTCGCGCCCTCGGCGAAGCCCAGCCGGTCGGCGAGGGACTTGCGGGACGCGAGGCTGCCGTCGCGCCACAGCACCCGGCCCTCCGCGTCGGTGACGATCATGATGTGCCCGGCCACGTCCGCGACCGCGTGCAGACCGTCGCGCAGCAGCGGCAGCAGACCGCCGAGCGGGGTGGACTGCCGCCGGTACTCCAGCTCGTCGGCGCCCAGCAGCCCGTCGTTGCGACCGGTGTCCGGGTCCAGGCCCCGGCTCAGGGCGCGTGTCCATGACTCGCCGATCACCGGCCGCGGCGGCTTCGGCGGCACATCACCCGCAAGAGTGGCTTCCCGGACCGAGGCCAGCAGGTGCGCGGACGCGCGGGCGTCCATCGCGTCCCTCCGGCCGACCTGGATCGGAAAGTGTGTCACGTCGCCCCCGCCCTGCGTGCTCTCCGTCTTCCACTGCCCATGGTGCCGCCGTACGGGCCCGGCCGTCGCGATTTCCCTCCCCTCCACAGGAGGTCCCCACACGACCTGACGACCTGTGCAACGGGCTGCAACCATTGCGAGCGTACGCGACTTCGACGGAGAGTGACGCGGCGTCACCGGCGCGCGGCAGCCCCCCGCCCGCGCAGCCGGGACGGTCGGCCTGACGGCCCAACAGACCGGGGGTGGTGCCGAGTCGGCGCGGCGCCACCCTCCGTGGGCGCGGCGGCGGAAACCTTTCTGCTCCCCCTTCGGGGGGCGAGCGGAGGGACAGCCGCTGCCGCGCCGTTTTTCGTTCTGTCGCGGCGGGCGAGCGCCTTAGGACTGGACCGGTCGGGCGCGGTCGACGATCGAGGACAGGTCCAGGGTGTGGGGGAGGGTGCCGAAGGTGGCGCCCCAGTCGTGGCCGAGGCGGGAGGCGCAGAAGGCGTCGGCGACCTCGGGGGGCGCGAAGCGGACCAGGAGGGTGCCCTGGAGGACCAGCGCCATGCGCTCGACGATGCGGCGGGCGCGGGTCTCGACACCGTCGAGGTCGGCGAGTTCGCCGAGGAGGTCCTTGACGGCGCCGTCGAGGCGGTGGTCGGCCCCGCGGGCCAGGCCCAGCTCGGCCAGGAAGGCGTTGAGGGCCAGCGGCTCCCGCTGGAGGACGCGCAGCACGTCGAGGGCCTGGACGTTCCCCGAGCCCTCCCACACCGAGTTCAGCGGCGACTCGCGGAAGATCCGCGGCATGCCGGACTCCTCCACGTAGCCGTTGCCGCCCAGGCACTCCAGCGCCTCGGCCGCGACGACCGGACAGCGCTTGGTGACCCAGAACTTGGTGACGGCCACCGCCAGCCGCCGGAAGTGCCGCTCCTGCTCGGTGTCCGCGTCGCAGGCCGCCGCCAGCCGCAGCGCCGTGGTCGTCGCGGCCTCCGACTCCAGCGCGAGGTCCGCCAGCACGTTGCGCATCAACGGCTTGTCGACCAGCGGCCCGCCGAAGGCGGTGCGGTACGTGGCGTGGTGCACGGCCTGCGCCACCGCCTGCCGCATGAGGGCGGCCGAGCCCAGCGCGCAGTCGAGACGGGTCGCCGCGACCATCTCGATGATGGTGGCCACCCCGCGCCCCTCGTCGCCGACCCGCCGCGCCCACGTACCGCTGAACTCCACCTCCGAGGAGGCGTTGGAGCGGTTGCCGAGCTTGTCCTTCAGCCGCTGGATCGCGAAGACGTTACGGGTGCCGTCCGGCAGCACGCGCGGCAGCAGGAAGCAGGTCAGCCCTCCCGGCGACTGCGCCAGGACGAGGAAGCCGTCCGACATCGGGGCGGAGCAGAACCACTTGTGCCCGGTCAGCGCGTACGCGCCGTCCTCCGCCAGCGGCTCGGCGTGCGTGGTGTTGGCCCGTACGTCGGAGCCGCCCTGCTTCTCCGTCATGCCCATTCCGAACAGCGCGCCCGGCTTCTCGCCGCCCGCGACCAGTCGCGGATCGTAGACCCGCGACCCGAGCCGCGGTTCCCACTCGGCGGCCAACGCCGGGTCGGTGCGCAGCGCGGGCACCGCCGCGTGCGTCATCGACACCGGACAGCCGTGCCCGGCGTCGACCTGCGACCAGACCAGGAACCCGGCGGCCCGCCTGAGGTGCCCGTCGGGCCGCGACCAGGCGTCGGTGAGACCGGCGGTGACCGCGTGCCCGAGCAGCCGGTGGTACGAGGGGTGGAAGTCCACCTCGTCGATCCGGTTGCCGTAGCGGTCGTGGGTGCGCAGCACGGGCGAGTACGCGTTCGCCTCCTCGCCCCAGCGCTGTGCCTGGGCGGATCCCGCGGCCTTGCCCAGCTCGCTCAACTCGTCCGTGATCTCCGCGAGCCCGGCCGGATCGGCGTGGCGGGCCACGGCCTCCACGAGGGCGCTGTCGGTGCTGTACACGTCATGGCCGACCAGCGGCGGAGCCTGATTGGTCACCGTGTGAGTGAGGGTGCTCATGGCAGCTAACGTAAGGGGGTGCAAGCAGCCGAAGAAAGAGGCCATCGTCGCCCGAGCAGGTGGCGCCGGGCTCGGGTGGTGTACCGCAACGTCTCCAAGCGCAAGGTCGCTTGGCTGCTGCTGAAGGACACCGTCAACTCCTGCATGGAGTACCGGGTGACCGGCCTCGCCGCCGAGGCGGCCTTCTTCGTCCTGCTGTCACTGCCGCCGCTGCTGCTCGGCCTGGTCGGCGCCCTCGGCTACGTCGACACCGTCATCGGCCTCGACACCATCGACCACATCCGGCACAACATCCTCACGGCGTCCTCCACCGTGCTCTCCGACAAGGGCGTCAACCAGCTCGTCAAACCCCTGGTCGACGATGTCTTCCACGGCCGCCGCCCGGACCTGATCTCGCTCGGCTTCCTGATCGCCCTGTGGTCGGGCTCCCGCGCGGTCAACGTCTTCGTGGACACCATCACCATCATGTACGGCCTGGAGGGCCGCCGCGGCATCGTCAAGACCCGGCTGATGTCGCTGGTGCTGTACGTCGTCGCGCTGATACTGGGCGCCGCCGTACTGCCGCTGGTCGTCGCGGGACCCGACGCGGTGGTCGACATGCTGCCGGGCGGCGAGGGCGCGGTCGCGGTGCTGTACTGGCCCGCCGTCCTGCTCGCCACAATCGCCTTCCTCACCACGCTCTACCACGTGTCGGTGCCGGTGCGCTCCGCCTGGTACGAGGACGTGCCCGGCGCGCTGATCGCGCTGTTGATGTGGGTGGTCGGCAGCTTCGTCCTGCGGATCTACCTCACCCACACCGTCGAGGGACCGACGATCTACGGCTCGCTGGCCGCGCCGGTCGCCGTCCTGCTGTGGATCGGCGTGTCCGCCTTCGCCGTCCTGGTCGGCGCGGCCGTCAACGCGGCCGTGGACCGGGTGTGGCCGTCGCTGGCCACCGCCGCGGCCCGCGAGGAGAACGCCAGGCTGCGGGAGGCCGCGGCGGCCGAGGTCGTCGCGCATGCCGCCGCCCGCAGGGCCGCGTACGCCGGCGACGAGGACGGCGATCCCGACGACGACCCGCCCGCCGAATACCCCGAGCGGTGGGCGGAATTCCTGCCGCACGCCGATGTGCGGTCCCGGCTGCGCCGCCGCCCCGACGTACCGCCGATGGCTCCGGCGCCCCCGCCCGCCCGGCACTCGGCCCCGCACCGCTCGGCCTCCCGGCCCGCGCCTCCGCCGCCCGCCGCGGGCCCGCCGCCGATGCCGCCCTTCCCGCCTGAGCTGTGACGCGCGGGGCGGCTCGGCGGGACCGGCGGCCGGGTCGCGGTGCACCATGGAGGCATGTACGAGGAACGTGCCGCCGCGGTGCCGGGCGTCACCGTGTGGACCCGTGAGAACGGCGGCGGGTCCTACCGCGTGCTGCCCGACGGCTGCATGGACCTGATCTGGTACGACGGCGGCCTGCTGGTCGCGGGCCCCGACACCCGCGCGTTCGTCGCCGACGATCCGCCGGGCGGCTCGTACGCGGGACTGCGGTTCGCGCCGGGGCTCGGCCCGCTGATGCTGGGAGTGCCGGCCCGCGAGCTGCGCGACCGCAGGGTGCCGCTGGACGCGCTGCGGCCTGCGGCGCGCGCCGGACGGCTGGCGGACCGGCTGGCGGACCGGCTGGGCGGCCGGGACGCCGCCGCCGTCCTCGACGCCTGGGCGGTGGCGCGGCTCGGCGCGGCAGGGCCCGTCGATCCCCTCCCCGGCGGCGTCGCCAGGGCGCTGGCCGCGGGCCGCCCGGTGGGCGTGATCGCGGCCGAGACGGGCCTGGGGGAGCGGCAGTTGCGCCGCCGCTGCGAGGCCGCGTTCGGCTACGGGCCCAAGACGCTCGGCCGGGTGCTGCGGCTGCAAGGGGCGCTGGAGCTGGCCCGCCGGGGCACCGCGTTCGCGGAGGTCGCGGCGCTCGCGGGCTACGCCGACCAGGCCCATCTCTCGCGCGAGGTCATGTCGCTCGCGGGCGTGCCACTCGGGCGGCTCATCCGCCCGACGGCTCCGGCATAGCGGCGAAGAGGTCGACGGCGTTGCCGTCCGGGTCGTACACGGCCGCGTAGCGCTGGGCCCAGAAGGCGTCCCACGGCTTGAGGTGGCCCGTGTGCCCGGCCTCGGTCAGCTCCGCGTAGGCCGCGTCCACGCCCTCGGGGGCGCCGCAGTCGAAGGCCAGCGACATACGGGAGCCGGTGGCGGGCGACCAGCCGGGGTCGAAGGAGCGGACGGTCTCCACGGTGTCCCAGGCCAGCCGCAGACCGCCGGGGAGCGTGACCTCGACGTGCGGCTCCCCGTCCGCCGCCGCGGGCAGCTCGATGCCCAGGCGTCGGTAGAAGGCGAGCGAGGCGGCCATGTCCGCGACGACGAGGCCGATCAGATCGATACGGGGCGTGATGGGTGTGTTCATGCCGTCCACGCTAGGCGGGCCGGGCGCCGGGTGTCTTGAACGAAACGGACACCCGGCACCCGACCTGCGGCCCCCCGGCCCCCGCCGGGGTTGTGAGCGTCGCCGCGGTCGCGCACCGTGCTCCGCGGGCGATGCGGTCCGAAGGATCCGATGAGGCCGATGAGAACTGATGAAGGCCGGATGGGGCCGATGGGGCCGGATGAGGCCGATGGGGTCGGACGGGGCCCGACGGGGAGGAGTACGGGCCAGTGGTAAGGGGGAGGTATGCGGTGGTGCGTGGAAGGAAAGCTTCTTGTCCGTTGGTTCGGAAGGATCGCCCCACCGGGCCGCCGCGTCAAGGGCTGGGTCAAGGAAGTGAACGAAAAACAACTCACCCCCCGGTCAACACTGTTACTAGGTCAAGGATTCGACCGCGAGTCATTGACATGAACATAGTCTGGACCTTTCAATCGCGGTACAGGCGCACGTCCCCCACCGTCGCGCACAAGGAAGGTCCCCCACATGATCAGATCCCGTACACAAATACCCTGGTCGCGCACCCTGTTGAGGCTGTTCGCGCTGTTCGCCGTGGTGCTCGGGGTACAGGCGGGGCCCGCGCACACCGCGCAGGCCGCCGACTTCAAGGTGATCGCCTTCTACGACGGCACGTACGACGCCGCCCACATCAACTTCGTCCACGAAGCGAACGCGTGGTTCCCGCAGCACGCGGCGCAGTACGGCTTCTCCTACACCTCGACCAACGACTGGAGCCAGCTCAACACCGCCAACCTGGCCCAGTACCAGGTGGTCATGTTCCTCGACAACGCCCCGCAGACCGCGGCCCAGCAGAGCGCGTTCCAGACCTACATGAACAACGGCGGCGGCTGGATCGGCTTCCATGTCGCGGCCTACAACGACGCGTCGTCCAACGGCTGGTCCTGGTACCACCAGACCTTCCTCGGCACCGGCACCTTCAAGTCCAACACCTGGGGGCCGACCGCCGAGACGCTGAAGATCGAGGACCCGAACCACCCCGCCACCGCGGGCCTGCCCGGCACGATCGCCTCGTCCGTCAGCGAGTGGTATAGCTGGCAGAACGACCTGCGGCAGAACCCGAACATCGACATCCTGGCCTCGATGGACCAGTCGACGTTCCCGATCGGGACCGACCCCAACCAGACCTGGTACAGCGGCTATTACCCGATCGTGTGGACCAACAAGAACTACAAGATGGTCTACAACAACTTCGGGCACAACGCGATGAACTACGACACCAACACCGCGCTGTCGTCCACCTTCGCCAGCGCCCAGCAGAACCAGTTGCTGATCCAGGAGATCCGCTGGGCGGCGGGCCAGAGCGGCCCGGTCACCCCGCCCCAGGGCGGCCCGACCGGCGCCATCCAGGGCTATGGCGGCAAGTGCGTGGACATCGCGGGCGCCAGCAGCACCAACGGCGCGGCCGTACAGCTCTACGACTGCAACGGCACCAACGCCCAGACCTGGGCGGTCGGTTCCGACGGCACACTCAAGGCCCTCGGCAAGTGCATGGACGTCACCTCGGCGGGCACGGCCAACGGCACCAAGGTGCAGCTCTACGACTGCAACGGCAGCGCCGCCCAGAAGTGGACGCGCAGCGGGAGCACGCTGGTGAACGCCGGGTCGGGCAAGTGCCTGGACGCGACGGGCCCCAGCAGCGCCAACGGCACCCGGCTCCAGATCTGGACCTGCGGCACGGGCGCCAACCAGCAGTGGACGCTGCCGAGTTGATCCCCCGGCCGGGCTGATCTCCGCGGCCGGCCGACACCCGAGCGGAGCCGGGCCGCGGCCCGGCTCCGTACTCGTACGCCCCACGCCCACCTGAGGCCACATCCACCCCGGATGAACGCGGCGCGCGCCGGTCGCGTATTACTCCCACAGGGGTTGCGGCGTGCGCCGCCCCCGGGGGAGGGGACGACCGGTGACACCGGAAGAACGCGAAACCGGGCAGCACACCGAGCACTACGAGATGCTGGTGTCGTTCGCCCTCGGCCACGTGCGCGACCGAGCACAGGCCGAGGACGTCGCCCACGAGACGCTGCTGCGCGCCTGGCTGCACCTCGGCCGGATCGAGCCGGGCAGCGCCACCGTCCGCGCCTATCTGCTGACCATCGCCCGCAATCTGCTGGCCGTGACACCGGGGGCCGGTTCGCCGCCGAACTCCCGCTGAGGGCCGCCGCGTCGGTACCGCTGAGCCCCGCCGCCCGGCCGGCTCACGCGGGATAGGCGTGCGTCTGGGCCGCCTTGACCGTCGCCCACACCTGCGCGCCCTCGTGCAGGCCCAGTTCGGCCACGGACACCGCCGTCAGGTCGGCGGTCAGCGGCAGTTCGTCGGCGCTCCCGGTGAGGGCGACACGGATCTGGTCGCCGTGCGACTCCAGGCCGCAGATCCTGGCCCGCCAGGTGTTGCGCGCGCTGGAGTCCGGCCGGTCGGTGGAGAGCGTGACCGCGCTCGGCGGGAAGGCCACGAAGGCGGGCCCCGTCAGCTCCTCCGTGGCGGTCACGGTCAGCTCGGGACCGAGCCGGACCGTGTGCCCCTCGGCCTCGCCCCGGTAGAGATTGAGCCCGACCAGCCGCGCGATGTAGTCGGTACGCGGACGGCGGGCGATCTCCGCGGGCGTGCCCTCCTGCACCACCCGCCCGTGCTCGATCACCACCAGCCGGTCGGCCAGCACCATCGCGTCCAGCGGGTCGTGCGTCACCAGCACCGCCACCGCCTCGAACGCGGCCAGATGGCGGCGCAGCTCCGCCCGTACGTCCAGCCGCGCGCGGGCGTCCAGCGCCGCCAGCGGCTCGTCGAGCAGCAGCAGCCGCGGCCCGGTCGCCAACGCCCTGGCCAGCGCCACGCGTTGGGCCTGTCCGCCGGACAGTCGCCGCGGCTTGACGCCCGCGTGGTCCGCGAGCCCCATCCGGTCCAGCAGATCCGCCGCCCGCGCCCGCGCGTCCGCCTTGGACGCGCCGTGGCAGCGCGGCCCGAAGGCGACATTGTCCAGCGCGGTCAGATGCGGGAAGAGCAGATAGTCCTGGAAGATCACACCGACCGGCCGGTCCTCGGCCGGCACCCGTCGCCGTACCGCCGGTTCCTCCAGCGTCCGTCCGTCGAGGCGCAGATGGCCGCCGGACAGCGGGGCGAGACCGGCCAGCGTACGCAGCGCGGTGGTCTTGCCCGCGCCGTTCGGACCGAGCAGCGCCAGCACCTCGCCGGGCGGCACCGACAGCCGTACGTCCAGCCGGAAGGCGCCGCGGTCCAGGACGAGACGCGCGTCGAGGCCGTCGGTGTCGTCCTCGGCGCCCCGCACGTCGGGCCCGTCCCCCTTGTCGAGTCTCATGACGCGGCCGTCCAGCGTTCGCGCAGCCCGGCCAGGACCGCGACGGAGACCGCGAGCAGGACGAGGCTGAGCGCGATGGCGGCTGCCGGATCGTCCTGGAGCGCCAGATACACCGCCAGCGGCATTGTCTGCGTACGGCCGGGGAAGCTGCCCGCGAAGGTGATGGTGGCGCCGAACTCGCCCAGCGCCCTGGCCCAGGCCAGCACCGCGCCCGCCGCGACACCCGGTGCGATCATCGGCAGGGTGACCCGGCGGAAGGCGGTGAACCGCGAGGCGCCCAGCGTCGCCGCCGCCTCCTCGAACCGCGTGTCGGCCGCCCGCAGCGTCCCCTCGACGGTGATCACCAGGAACGGCATCGCCACGAACGTCTCCGCCACCACCACACCGGCCGTCGTGAACGGCAGCGTGACGCCGAACGCCGAGTCGAGCCAGCGCCCCACCACACCGTTGCGCCCCAGCGCCAGCAGCAGCGCCACACCGCCGACCACCGGCGGCAGCACCAGCGGCAGCGTCACCAGCGAGCGCACCAGACCGCGGCCGGGAAACGTCGTACGGGCCAGCAGCCACGCCAGGGGCACCCCGAACACCAGCGACACGGCGGTCGCCGTCGTCGCGGTCTCCAACGACAGCCGCAGCGCCGTCCACACCTCGGAACTGGTGAGCTGCGACGGCAGGCTCCGCCACGGCGCCCGGATCAGCAGTGCCAGCAGCGGCAGCAGCAGAAAGACGAGCGCGATCAGCGCGGGCAGCAGCAACGGCAGCGGGACACCGCCGCGGCTGCGCACGAAGCGGCGCCGCGGCCGGTGCCCGGGAAGTCCCGGACCGGCCGCGGCGTCCCGCCGCTCCGGACCGGTCACGGGTTGAGGAAGCCCGCCCCGGTGAGCACCTTCTGGCCCTCGGCGGACCGCACCAGCGCGATGAACGCCTGCGCGGCCGTCCCGTTGGGCGCGTTCTTCAGCTCCACGATCGGGTATGTGTTGATCGCCTTCGCCGACTCGGGGAAGTCCACGCCCTGCACCTTGCCGCCCGCGGCCTTCACGTCGGTCTTGTAGACCACCGCCGCGTCGACCTCCTTCAGCTCCACCTTCGTCAGCGCGGCCTTCACATCCTGCTCGTAGCTGACCGGCGTCAGCTTCAGCCCGCTGTCGGTCAGCGCCGTCTGCGCGGCGGCCCCGCACGGCACGGTCTTCGCGCACAGCGCGACCTTGAGACCGGACTTCGTCAGGTCCTTCAGCGACGCGATCTTGTCCGGGTTGCCGGGCAGCGTCGCGATCTCCAACTGGTTGCGCACAAAGGTGGCGGGAGTGCCCGCCGCGTCCTTGGCGTCGGTGACGATCTTCATCGTCTTCGTACTGGCCGCCGCGAAGACGTCAGCGGGCGCGCCCGAGGTGATGCTGGCCGCGAGCACGTCGCTGCCGCCGAAGTTGAACGTCACCTTCGTGCCGGGGTACGCGGTCTCGAACTGCTTGCCGAGCGTCGTGAAGGACTCCTTCAGCGACGCCGCCGCGAACACGGTCACGGAACCGGTGACCTTCGGCGTGGTCGCCGACGCGGAAGCGGAGGACGAGGCGGAGGGGGACGACGACGAGGCGTCGGAACCCTTGTCCGAGGACGAGCAGGCAGTGAGCGCCAGCAGTACGGCGGCGCCGCCGACGGCCGCCACCATGCCGCGGCGCCGTTCGGTACGGATCATCACAGGAACTCTCTCTCTGCCGCGCACCAGGTCATTGTGACGATCATAGTGACGCATCTGCGAGGGATAAGTCTCCTGGCGCATTGCATAAGCCGCACGATCCAGCCGTCCGCCTTGTTTGTGCGATCACACAACCATGATGACGTCCAGGGTGCGGGGGCCGTGGACGCCTTCGACGCGGTCGAGTTCGATGTCGCTGGTGGCGGAGGGGCCCGAGATCCAGGTCTGGGGCAGGGTGGGGTCCAGGCGGGGGAGGGCCTGGGGGACCGAGGCGACGATCTGCGCGGGGGTGATGACGCAGATGTGGTGGTCGGGGACGAGGGTGATCCGGCGGCGGCCCTGGTCGGGGGAGGTGTCGAGCACGATGGTGCCGGTCTCGGCGATGGCCAGCGCGCAGCCGGTGATCACGGTGTCGATCGCGTCGAGGTCGTAGGTGGTCTGCTCGGGCCGGTCGGTGTGCCGCTCGGTGTCCGGGCCGATCGCGTCGAGCCAGTGCGCGGGCAGGCCCTGCGGGGTGACGACGCTGCGGCTGCCGTGCTCGGCGATCAGCCGGGCGACGGTCGCGGGCAGTCCGGCCTCGTCCGTGTGGTGGACGTGGGCCCGGTAGTCGGTGAGGTTCTCCGCGAGCAGGGTCGCGGTCTCCTGCGGGGTGCGGTCGGCGTGGGTGTGCAGGTAGTCCCTGGTGAGGGGGGTGTCGTGCGGGCGGTCGTCGCGGGGGACGTCCGCGAGGGCGTTGCGGATGCGGGTGAGGACGGTGTCGCGGGAGGTCACTGGCCGTTCTCCTGGGTCTGCGGGTGGTCGGCCGGTTGGTTTTTCTGCCACCAGTCGCGGAAGGTCTGTGGGGGGAGGGTGGGGAGGTCGCGGGTGGCGGTCCACGCCTTGCCGGGTCCGGGGAGTCGTTGTGGGTGGAGGCGGCGGGTGCGGGTGGCGAGGCGTTGGCCCTGGCGCATGACGCCCGGGTGGTCGAGTGCCCAGCGGGCGGCGCGCATGGTGGCGCGTTCGGCTGCGTGCCCCTTCGCGGGCTTGATGGTGACGCGTTTGCCGTCCTGGGTGGTGGTGGCGCCTTCGGCGACCCGCTCACGCAGGTGCACCAGCACTTCGGGGATGTTGATGGCGACGGGGCAGACGTCGTAGCAGGCGCCGCAGAGGGTGGAGGCGTAGGGGAGGGAGGCGTCGAGTGGGGTGGTGGTGGTGCGGAGTTGGGGGGTGAGGATGGCGCCGATGGGGCCGGGGTAGGGGGAGCCGTAGGCGTGGCCGCCGGCGCGTTCGTAGACGGGGCAGACGTTGAGGCAGGCGGAGCAGCGGATGCAGCGCAGGGCTTGGCGGCCGGTGGTGTCGGCGAGGGTGTCGGTGCGGCCGTTGTCGATGAGGACGAGGTGGAAGTTTTTGGGGCCGTCTGTGTGGGTGGTGCCGGTCCACAGGGTGGTGTAGGGGTTCATGCGTTCGGCGGTGGAGGAGCGGGGGAGGGTCTGGAGGTAGATTTCCAGGTCCTGGAAGGTGGGGATGACCTTCTCGATGCCGACGACGGAGATGAGTGTTTCGGGGAGGGTGAGGCACATGCGGCCGTTGCCTTCGGATTCGACGACGACGAGGGTGCCGGTGTCGGCGATCATGAAGTTGGCGCCGGAGATCCCGACTTTCGCGCGGAGGAACTTCTCCCGCAGGTGCAGGCGGGCGGCTTCGGCGAGGTCGGCGGGGGTGTCGGTGAGGTTGTCGGGTGCGGGGCGGCCCCAGGTGGCCATCTGGGTGTGGAAGATGTCGCGGATCTGGTGGCGGTTTTTGTGGATGGCGGGGACGAGGATGTGGGAGGGGAGGTCGTTGCCGAGCTGGACGATGAGTTCGGCGAGGTCGGTTTCGTAGGCGGTGATCCCGGCGGCGGTCAGGGCGTCGTTGAGGCCGATTTCCTGGGTGGCCATGGATTTGACTTTGACGACTTCGGTTTCGCCGGTGTCCTGGACGAGGCCGGTGATGATGCGGTTGGCGTCGTCGGCGTCCAGGGCCCAGTGGACGGTGCCGCCGGCGGCGGTGATGTTCTCCTCGAGCTGGAGGAGGTAGTGGTCGAGGTGGCGCAGGGTGTGGTCCTTGACGGCGGCGCCCGCTGCGCGTAGTTGGGGCCAGTCGGCGAGTTCTCCGATGGCTTTGGCGCGTTTGTCGCGGATGGTGTGGGTGGCGTGGGTGAGGTTCGCGCGGAGCTGGGTGTCCTTCGTGGACGAGGCGGCGGCCTTCGGGAACGACGGCAGACCCAGATACGTACCACTCATCGGACCACTCCTCCATTGCGCGCGCCGCCGCCCGTGGCGACATGGACCGGAACCCCGGCGGTCGGGACCGTCAGCGGATGCTCCCGCGTACTGGCCAGGATCTCCGCGATGTGCACCGGGCGGATGGCGGTGCGCTGCCGGGACATCGTGCCCTCCAGGTGCATCAGGCAGGAGTTGTCGGCCGCGCACAGCACGTCGGCGCCGGTCTCCTCCGCGTGCCGCACCTTGTCCGCGGCCATCGCGGCCGAGACATCGGGATTCTTCACGGCGAAGGTGCCGCCGAAGCCGCAGCACTCCTCCGCACCCTCCAACTCCCGCAGCTCAAGCCCCTTCACAGCCTCCAACAGCCGCCGGGGCCGCTCACCGAGCCCCAGCATCCGCAGCCCGTGACAGGTGGGGTGGTACGTCACCGTGTGCGGGAAGTACGCGCCCACATCCGTCACCCCCAGCACGTCCACCAGGAACTCCGTCAACTCGTACGTCCTGGGCACCACGTCGGCCAGCGTCTCGCTCAACTCGTCGCCGCGGCCCTCCTCCCGGGCCCGTTCGCCGAGGCGCGGGTAGATGTCCCGCACCATCGCCGCGCAGGAGCCGGACGGCGTGACCACGTAGTCGTATCCGGCGAAGACCCGCGCCTGGCGGCGCGCCAGGGGCTCCGCCTCGTGCCGGTAGCCGGTGTTGTAGTGCGCCTGGCCGCAACACGTCTGCCCCATCGGGAAGTCCACCTCGACGCCGAGCCGCGTCAGCAGCGCGACGACGGCCTGGCCGGTCCGTGGATAGAGCGTGTCGTTCACGCAGGTGAGAAACAGGGCGGCACGCATCGCGGCTCCCTCGGGGTCGTGCGGGCGGATGGCGGACGGCGGTTGGGCGGATGACGGGAAGTCAGGGGGCGGCGAGGGTGCCGGAGATACGGGCGTCGGCCGCGTCCCAGGCGCGCAGGTCGCCGCGCGGCTCGTACCGGCGCAACTCCTGCGTGTCGGCCACCAGTTGCCGCATCTGGGCCAGATCGCCGACGAGGCCGTGGGTGCGGGCCTGGACGAGGATGTTGCCGAGCGCGGTCGCCTCGGTGGGCCCGGCGATCACCGGCAGCCCGGACGCGTCCGCGGTGAGGCGGCACAGCAGTTCGTTGCGGCTGCCGCCGCCGACCAGATGGATGTGGGTGATCTCCCGGTCGGCCAGTTCGGCGGCCTTGCGCAGCACCCTGCGGTGCGCGAGCGCCAGGCTCTCCAGCACGCAGCGGACCAGCGCGCCCCGGCTCTCCGGCGGGCGCTGCCCCGTACGGACGCAGTAGTCCGCGATGGCCGCGGGCATGTCGGCCGGTGCCAGGAACTCCGGCGCGTCCGGGTCGATCACCGCGCCGAACGGCTCCGCGCGGCCCGCGTCCGCGAGCAGCGACGCCAACTCGGAGGGCTCCCCGCGCGCGGCCCACACCCGACGGCACTCCTCCAGCAGCCACATCCCCATGATGTTCCTGAGATAGCGGAACGTGCCATCGATCCCGCGCTCATTGGTGAAATTCGCGGCCCGCGACGCCGCGCTGAGCACCGGCGCGTCCAGTTCGAGCCCGGCCAGCGACCAGGTGCCGCAGGAGATGTACGCGGAACCCGGCGCGGTGGCCGGTACCGCCGCCACCGCCGAGGCCGTGTCGTGCGAGCCCACCGTGGTGACCCGCGTCCCCGCCGTCAGACCTGTCGCCGCCACGATGTGCGGCAGCAACTCCCCTGCGCTGTCGCCGGGTTGCCGCAGCGCCGGCAGCAACGCCGGGTCCAGGCCGATCCGGTCGGCGAGGTCCCGCGACCACTCGCCCGTACGGGCGTCCAGCAGGCCCGTCGTCGAGGCGTTGGTGACCTCCGCACCGACACTGCCGGTCAGCCAGTGCGTCAGCAGGTCGGGGATCAGCAACAGCGTCCGCGCGGCGGCCAGTTGGACCGTGTCCCGCGCCGCCGCGAGCTGGAACACGGTGTTGAACGGCAGATGCTGGAGGCCGTTGGCCGCGTACAGCTCCTGCGCGCCGATCTCGTCCCGCACCCGCGGCGCCACCTGCGCCGTACGGCTGTCCCGGTAGTGGTACGGGATCCCCAGCAGCGTGCCGTCCGCGTCGAGCAGGCCGTAGTCCACCGCCCACGTGTCCACGCCGACGGACGCCACTGCGGCGCCCGACCTCGCCGCCTCGCGCAGTCCGTCCAGAACGCCGGTGAACAGGCCCGGCAGGTCCCAGTGCAGCCCGCTCGGCAGCCGCACCGGCACATTCGCGAACCGGTTCACTTCCGTCAGGGCCAGTGTCCCGCCGCCCACCCGGCCCACGACGACGCGGCCGCTCGTCGCGCCGAGGTCCGCCGCCGCGAACACGCCTGCGGCTGGGCTTGCGAATGGGGGTTCGCCGATCATGCCTCTCCTTATACGGCCACTCCTGCGGAGTGCGGTGCTTCATTCTTCCCGCCCCGCGCCCCGGGACGGCTCTCCTACCGGGTCGGTAGGCCGACTTCTTTTAGGGGCGCCCCCATGCGGCTCCTTTGCCGGGGGCGGCAGGCCGATCTTTTCGGGGCGCGGCCCGGGGGCGGTGTCCTTGCGCTTGGCGTTGCGCCGATCTTTTCGGGGCGCGGGGAACTGCGCGCTCAGCCACGACGCTCCCGCAGGTCACCACCGGCCCCGGAGGGGCAATTCGGTGGTGTCCCGACCACCGGCCCGGTGGGGGCTTGTCGCGCAGTTCCTCCCCCAGCCTTCGGCCGGGAGGTGCCCCCAGCGCCCCTGACGGGGCACGTCCTGCGCAGGGCGAACGCATGGGTCGTGCCCTTAAAAGCCGGCCCTGCGCAGGGCGGACGCACCGACGGCCTACCGGAGGAAGGCGGCTGCGACGCCCGCGTCGACGGGGATGTGAAGCCCGGTCGTGTGGGTCAGCTCCCCGCCGGTGAGGGCGAAGACGGCATTGGCGACGTGCTCGGGAAGAACTTCCCGCTTCAAGAGCGTCCGCTGGGCGTAGAACTCGCCGAGCTTGGCCTCCTCGACGCCGTAGACGGCCGCCCGCTTGGCGCCCCAGCCACCGGCGAAGATGCCGGAGCCACGGACGACCCCGTCGGGGTTGATGCCGTTGACACGTACCCCGTACTCGCCCAACTCGGCGGCGAGGAGCCGCACTTGGTGGGCCTGGTCGGCCTTGACGGCCGAGTAGGCGATGTTGTTGGGCCCGGCGAAGACCGCGTTCTTGGAGGCGATGTAGACGATGTCGCCGCCCAGCTTCTGCTCGATCATGACGCGCGCGGCGGCGCGGGAGACGAGGAAGGAGCCGCGGGCCATGATGTCGTGCTGGAGGTCCCAGTCCTTGGCGGTGGTCTCCAGGAGCGGCTTGGAGATCGAGATGCCCGCGTTGTTGACGACGAGGTCGACCCCGCCGAAGGCGAGCAGCGCGTCGGCGAAGGCCGCCTCGATCTGCTCCTCGGAGGTGACGTCCACGGTGACCGCGACGGCCTTGTCGGGACCGCCCAACTCCTCGGCCACGGCGGCGGCGTTGTCCGCGTCGAGGTCCGCGACGACCACGCAGGCGCCCTCGGCGACCAGCCGCTGGGCGATGGCCTTGCCGATGCCGGACCCGGCACCGGTGACGAGCGCGATCCGGGTGGCCAGCGGCTTCGGCTTCGGCATCCGCCGCAGCTTGGCCTCCTCCAGCTCCCAGTACTCGATACGGAACTTCTCCGACTCCTCGATCGGCTTGTACGAGGAGACGGCCTCCGCGCCGCGCATCACGTTGATGGCGTTGACGTAGAACTCGCCCGCGACGCGCGCGGTCTGCTTGTCCTTGCCGTAGCTGAACATGCCGACGCCCGGCACGAGGACGATCGCCGGGTCGGCGCCGCGCATGGCGGGGGAGTCGGGCGAGGCGTGCCGCTCGTAGTAGGCGGCGTACTCGGCGCGGTACTCCTCGTGCAGCGTGCGCAGGCGGGCCTCGGCCTCGTCGAGGGCCGTGCCCGCGGGCAGGTCGAGGACCAGCGGGCGGACCTTGGTGCGCAGGAAGTGGTCCGGGCAGGACGTGCCCAGCGCGGCCAGCCGCGGGTGCTCGGAGCGGGACAGGAAGTCCAGCACCTCGGGGGAGTCGGTGAAGTGGCCGACCTGCGGCCGGTCCTGGGAGGCGATCGAGCGCAGCAGCGGTGCCAGCGCGGCGGCCCGTACGCGCCGCTCGGACTCCGGCAGCGGCTCGTACCCGTCGAGCACCGCGCCGAACGGGTCGGCCTTGCCGCGCTCCTGGAGGAAGGTCTCCGCGGTGCGGATGATGTGCAGCGAATTGCGTTCGCACTCCTGCGAGGTGGCGCCCCAGGCGGTGACGCCGTGCCCGCCCAGCACACAGCCGATCGCCTCCGGGTGGGCCTCCTTGACCGCCGCGATGTCCAGCCCGAGCTGGAAGCCGGGGCGGCGCCAGGGCACCCACACCACGGTGTCGCCGAAGCACTCCTTGGTCAGCGCCTCGCCGTCGGCCGCGCACGCCAGCGCGATACCGGAGTCCGGGTGCAGATGGTCCACGTGCGCCGCGTCCACCAGGCCGTGCATCGCGGTGTCGATCGACGGCGCCGCACCGCCCTTGCCGTGCAGGCAGTAGTCGAAGGCGGCGACCATCTCGTCCTCGCGCTCGACCCCCGGGTAGACCTCGGTGAGGGCGCGCAGCCGGTCCAGGCGCAGCACCGCGAGACCGGAGCCGGTGAGCGTACCGAGGTCGCCGCCGGACCCCTTGACCCACATCAGCTCGGTGTCGGCCCCGGTCACCGGGTCGGGCGCGGTGCCCTTGGCGGACGTGTTGCCGCCCGCGTAATTGGTGTTGCGCGGATCGGATCCGAGCCGGTTCGAACGGCCGAGCAGCGCCCCGACCGTGCTGTCGTCGGAACTGGAGGCGGAAGCCATGCGGTGTCCTTCGGAGGAATGAGTACGGGTGCGGGTGTGACGAGCTCGACCGGCTCGGAGGCTCCACTGCGCGTCGCGAAGCCGGTCGGCCGCGTGGGCTCGCCGTCAGGAGGGTCGGCGAGTGAACCGAAGCGGAGCGGTCGCTGTCGAAAGGTGGGGGTACCCCCAGGCGAAGCTCTGGGGGAGCGCGCAGGTTGTGAGGAACGAGCAACCGAGCACGATCGACTGTCGACAGCGACTAAGCGCAGCGGAGGTGAACCGAGCCTTGAAAAACTGGCGCGGTGAACCGAGCCTTGAAAAAAATCAGGCGCCCCAGCCGGCCTGTTCGCCGCCGACGCGTTCCGAGGTGATGCGGGTGGCCCAGCCGGAGCCGCGGTAGGCGGCCATCGGGTCGGGGTCGAGACCCAGTTCGGTGCGGACCTCGGCGAGCAGCGGCCGGACGTCGGTGTTGTAGGCGTCCATCAGTACGGCGTTGGCCTCCAGCACGTCACCGGCGCGCTGGGCTGCGCCGAGAGCGTCGAGGTCGACCAGCAGCGCCTTGGCGGTGGCCTCCTGGACGTTCATCACCGAGCGGATGATCGCGGGGATCTTCGCCTCGATGTTGTGGCACTGGTCGAGCATGAAGGCGACGCCGGTCTCCTGCTTCAGGCCGCCGTTCTTGGCGACCTCGTGCATGATCCGGAAGAGCTGGAAGGGGTCGGCGGAGCCGACCATGAGGTCGTCGTCGGCGTAGAAGCGGGAGTTGAAGTCGAAGCCGCCGAGCTTCTTCTCGCGCAGCAGGAACGCGACGATGAACTCGATGTTGGTGCCCGGCGCGTGGTGGCCGGTGTCCACGACGACCTGCGCCTTGTCGCCGAGCTTGAGGCAGTGCGCGTAGGAGGTGCCCCAGTCGGGGACGTCCGTGGTGTAGAAGGCGGGTTCGAAGAGCTTGTACTCCAGCAGCATCCGCTGGTCGTCGCCGAGCCGGTCGTACACCTGGGACAGCGCCTCGGCGAGCCGGTCCTGGCGGGCGACGATGTCGTCCTGGCCCGGGTAGTTGGTGCCGTCCGAGAACCACAGCTTCAGGTCGCGCGAGCCGGTGGCGTCCATGATGTCGACGCACTCCAGCAGGTAACTGACGGCCTTGCGGCGGATCGCGGGGTCGGCGTTGGTGACCGAGCCGAGCTTGTAGTCGTCGTCCTGGAAGACGTTGGAGTTGATCGCGCCCAGGGTCAGGCCGCGCTCCTTCGCGTACGCGCCGAGCGCCGCGTAGTCGTCCACCAGGTCCCAGGGGATGTGCAGGGAGACGATGGGCGCGACGCCGGTGGCCGCGTGCACCTGGGCGGCGTCGTCCAGCTTCTCGTACGGGTTACGCGGCACGCCCTCCTGCCTGAACACCTTGAAACGGGTGCCCGAGTTGCCGTAGGCCCACGAAGGGGTCTCGATCCGCTGGGACTTCAGCGCCGCCTTCACGGCCGACAGGTCTGTCATGGCAACCTCTGTGAATCGTTTCATTTGACGGCTCACCTTAAAGGCGACACTGCGCCATGTCAATGGTCATGACGAGAACCCGATAGCGGGCCGGTCGCCGTTATTGAATCGTGTCACATGAGCCGGACGCACTGCTAGAGGGTCTCTTTCCAGCCGCGATTGGCCGTCTGTCGGGGGTTGATCTCCGGAAATGGCTTCCACGGACTCTTGACGGCCTGATCAAGCGGGGCTAACGTCCCGGCAACTCCATTGAAACATTTCACCCCGCGGCGCAAGACCGGGAGATCCAGGAGACATCAATGACCGACCCCGAACCGGAACGGACTCCGGTCCTCGCGCTGGAGGGGGTGAGCAAGTCCTTCGGCGCGGTACGGGCACTGCGCGACGTCTCACTGCGGCTGTACGCGGGTGAGGCGCACGCCCTCGCGGGGGAGAACGGCGCCGGCAAATCGACCTTGATCAAGGCACTGGCCGGGGTGCACCGACCGGACACCGGAACGGTACTGCTCGACGGCGCGCCGGTGGTGTTCCACGGCCCGGCCGACGCGCGCGACGCCGGTGTAGCCGTCATCTACCAGGAGCCCACGCTCTTCCCCGACCTCTCCATCGCCGAGAACATCTTCGTCGGCCGCCAGCCGCGCCGCTCGCTCGGCCGGGTCGACCACAAGGCCGTGCACAAGGCCACCGAGCAACTCTTCAAGCGGCTCGGCGTCGATCTCGACCCCGACCAGCCAGCCCGCGGCCTGTCCATCGCCGACCAGCAGCTCGTCGAGATCGCCAAGGCGCTCTCCTTCGACGCCCGCGTACTGATCATGGACGAGCCCACCGCCGCCCTCACCGGCAGCGAGGTCGCCCGACTCTTCGGCGTCGTCAGGGCGCTGCGCGAGGACGGCGCCGCCGTCCTGTTCATCTCGCACCGGCTGGAAGAGGTCTTCGCGCTGTGCCAGCAGGTCACCACCCTGCGGGACGGCGCCTGGATCGCCAGCGAGCCGGTCGACGGACTCACCGAGGACGACCTGGTCCGCCGGATGGTCGGCCGTGACCTGGACGAGCTCTACCCCAAGCAGGACGCCAAGGTCGGCGACGTCGCGCTGAGCGTGCGCAGGCTGACCCGTGAAGGCGTCTTCACCGACGTGTCCTTCGACGTCAGGCGCGGCGAGATCGTCGGCCTGGCAGGACTCGTCGGCGCCGGGCGCAGCGAGGTGGCCCGCGCCGTCTTCGGCGTGGACCGCTGGGACGCGGGCGAGGTCGAGGTCGACGGCCGCCCGCTGAAGTCCGGCGCCCCCAGCCTCGCCATGGCCGCGGGCCTGGCCCTCGTACCCGAGGACCGCCGCGAACAGGGCCTGGTCATGGAGATGTCCATCGAGCGCAACATCAATCTCACCGGCTTCAAGGCCACCACCCGCGCGGGCCTGATGGACCGCGGCGCCGAGCGCAGCCGCGCCGTCGACTGGGCCATGCGCCTCCAGGTGAAGTACGCCCGGCTCGCCGATGTCGTCGGCACGCTGTCCGGCGGCAACCAGCAGAAGGTGGTGCTGGCCAAGTGGCTGGCCACCGACCCCCGGGTGCTGATCGTCGACGAGCCCACCCGCGGCATCGACGTCGGCACCAAGGCCGAGGTGCACCGGCTGCTCTCGCAGCTCGCCGCCGACGGCCTCGCCGTCCTGATGATCTCCTCCGACCTCCCGGAGATCCTCGGCATGGCCGACCGTGTCCTGGTGATGCACGAGGGCCGGCTGGCCGCCGACATCCCGCGCGCGGACGCCACCGAGGAATCCGTCATGGCAGCGGCCACCGGCCGCGGAAGGAACGCGGCATGACCATGACCGCCAAACCGGCGTCGGCCGCGCCGCCGGACACCGCCTCCGCCGGCGGCCTCCTCGACCGGGTGCTGAAGGTCAGGGAACTGGCCATCCTCGTCGTCCTGGTGCTGATGCTGCTGGCCACCCAGCTCGACAACAGCGCCTTCCTGTCCCAGCAGGGCATCAAGGACCTGCTGCTCAACGCGACCATCCTGGTGCTCGTCGCGGTCGGCCAGGCCATGGTGGTGATCACCCGGAACGTCGACCTGTCGGTCGGCTCCACGCTGGGCATCACCGCCTTCGCCGCGGGCGAGTTCCTGCGCGGCGGCGGCAATCCGCTGGTCGCCATCCTGATCGCGGTCGCCCTCGGCGCCGGATTCGGCATCGTCAACGGCCTGTTGGTCAGCCTCGGCCAGGTGCCCGCGCTGGTCGTCACCCTCGGCACGCTCTACATCATCCGCGGCCTGGACTCGATCTGGTTCGGCTCCAAGCAGATCACCGCCGCCGACCTCCCGTCGGGCTTCGGCAGCTTCGGACACGACGGCCTCGGCGCCGTCCCGTATCTCGCGCTGCTCACTGCGGTCGTGCTGATCATCGCCGCGTACTACCTGCGCAGTTACCGCAGCGGACGCGACCTGTACGCGCTCGGTTCGAGCCCGGAGGCCGCGCGGCTGGCCGGTGTGCCGGTCCGCAAGCGCATCCTCACCGCCTACATCGTCTGCGGCGCCCTCGCGGGCCTGGCGGGCGCTCTCTACCTCGCCCGCTTCGGCAATGTCGACTCCGGCACCGGCAGCGGCTACGAACTCACCGTCGTCAGCGCCGTGGTGGTCGGCGGCGTCGCCTTCACCGGCGGCTCCGGCAGCCTGTACGGCGCCGCGCTCGGCGCCCTGCTGCTGACCTCGATCAACAGCGTGCTCCCCTCGATCGGCGTCAGCTCCGTATGGGTGCAGGCCATCGACGGCGTCCTCCTGCTGCTGGCCATCGCCGTCGACCGGGTGGTCGCGCTGCGGGTCGCGGCGGTGCTCCGTAAGCGGGCCGCACAGACAAGGAGTGCGACAACTCATGCCTGAGCCAACGAAATCCACCGGTCCGGCGAAGGCCGCGAAGCCGTCCGCCGGTACGAAGCCGTCCGCGAGCGCGAAGCCCGCCACCGCAGGCCGTACGGCCACCGGCTGGGCGCGGGACGCGTTCCGCTGGGACACCGTCGTCGGAGCCCTGCTCGTCGTCCTGCTGCTCTGCTCCTTCTCCCTGGTCGACAACTTCGGTAACGCGCTGAATCTGTCGTTCCTGATCGGCAACACCCTGCCGATCGCGCTCATCGCGCTGCCGATGACGATGCTGGTGATCTCCGGCGAGATCGACCTGTCGGTCGGCTCCACCGCGGGCCTGTCCGGCGCCGTCATGGGCAAGCTGTGGAACGACGGCATGGCCATCGAGATGATCATCCCGCTGTGCATCCTGCTCGGCGTGGTCTGCGGCCTGGTCAACGGCCTGCTGGTGACCCGGCTCGGACTGCCCTCGCTCGCCGTCACCATCGGCACCCTGGCCGCCTACCGCGGCATCGCGCAGATCGTGCTCGGCTCCAACTCGGTGACCGACTTCCCGCAGCAGTACCTGGACTTCGGCTCCGCGCGGATCGGCGGCACCTTCATCCCGCAGGCCGCCATCCCGTGGGCCGTCCTGCTGGTCATCGCGGTCGTCGTCCTGCACGCCACCCCGGTCGGCCGCTCGCTGTTCGCGGTCGGCGCCTCGCAGGAGGCCGCGCGCTTCGCGGGCATCCGCACCAAGCGGCTGAAGCTGTCGATGTTCGTCGCCACCGGCACGATCTCCGCGCTCACCGGCGTCTTCTGGGCCCTGCACTACGCCAGCGCCCGCTACGACAACGCCACCGGCCTCGAACTGTCCGTCATCGCCGGTGTGCTGCTCGGCGGCATCGACTTCGACGGCGGCAAGGGCACGCTGGGCGGCGCGATCGCCGGAGTGTTCCTGCTCGGCGCGCTCCAGAACGTGATGAGTCTGATCAACGTCTCCGCGCAGTCCCAGATCCTGATCACCGGAGTCCTGCTGGTGATCTCGGTACTGGCACCGCGGGTGGCCCGGCAGGTGGGCAGGGCGCGAGCCCGGCGCAGAACCGCCGACGCGCCACCACCGGCCGCACTGGCCGCCACCTGACCCCCCGCACCACGCACGTCGTCCGAACACCCTCACCTGGTCGTCACCTGCCGCGAGTGCGGCATCGAAAGGACACCCGCATGTCGTACAGAACCGCCCCCGCCCGTCGCGCCGCGGCCGCGGTCGCCGTTGTCGCCGTCGTCGCGCTCAGCGCCGCTGCCTGTGGCGGCACCACCAAGAAGTCCAGCTCGGACTCGGAATCGGCCTCCGCCGGATCCGGTACGAAGGCGTCGGCCTCCGCCGACCCGAACGCGCCCGTCAAGAAGGGCCTGACCATCGCCTACCTGCCCAAGCAGGTGAACAACCCGTACTTCACCATCTCCGACAACGGCGGCAAGAAGGCCGTCGAGGCGCTCGGCGAGAAGTACAAGGAGGTCGGCACCAGCAGCGGCACCGACACCGCGGGCCAGGTCAGCTACGTCAACACCCTGACGCAGCAGCAGGTCAGCGCCATCGCGGTGTCCGCGCAGGACCCGGGTGCGCTGTGCACCGCGCTGAACCAGGCCCGCAAGAACGGCGTCAAGGTCGTCACGTACGACTCGGACACCAACACCAACTGCCGTGACGCGTTCGTCTCGCAGGCCAGCGCGGAGGACCTGGGCCGTACCGAGGTCCAGTTGATGGCCAAGCAGATCAACAACAAGGGCCAGATCGCGATCCTGTCGGCGGCCCAGACGGCCACCAACCAGAACACCTGGATCGACTTCATGAAGGACGAGCTGAAGAAGCCGGAGTACAAGGACATCCAGCTCGTCAAGGTCGCCTACGGCAACGACGACGCGCAGGCGTCGTTCCAGCAGACCCAGGGCCTGCTCCAGCAGTACCCGAACCTGAAGGGAATCATCTCCCCGACCACGGTCGGCATCAAGGCCGCGGCGCAGTACCTGAGCGGTTCCAAGTACAAGGGGAAGGTCCAGCTCACCGGCCTGGGCACGCCCAACGACATGCGCGCGTACGTCAACAACGGCACCGTGCAGTCCTTTGAGCTGTGGGACCCGGCCAAGCTCGGCGCGCTCGCGGGCTACACCGCCGTCGCGCTGGCCTCCGGCCAGATCACCGGCGCCGAGGGTGAGACCTTCACCGCGGGCGACATGGGCACCTTCACCATCGGCAAGGACAGCGTCATCGTCCTCGGCAAGCCGACCGTCTTCGACAAGGCGAACATCGGCCAGTTCAACTTCTGAGCCGACGGCACTACCCAGTAAGGCAGTTGGACCGCCGGCCCTGTGGGTCCGGGCCGGCGGTGTGCGGAAGGAAATTCTCAAGTGCGGCGCGTCTGCTTTGTGTTGAAGGTCCGTCAGGAACGGCTGGACGAGTACCGTGCCAGGCACGCGGACGTCTGGCCGCGGATGCGTGAGGCGCTGTCCGCCGCCGGCTGGCACAACTACTCGCTGTTCCTGCGCGAGGACGGCCTGCTCGTCGGCTATCTGGAGACCGAGGACTTCGAGCGGGCGCGCGCCGCCATGGACGGTACGGAGGTGAACGCCCGCTGGCAGGCGGAAATGGCGGGCTTCTTCGAGGAGTTGGACGGCGTCGCGCCCGACGCGGCGATGGTCCCGCTCACCGAGGTGTTCCACCTTCCGTGAACATGAGAGGTTGGAACGATTCAGTTCGTGCCCGGATCAACCAGCACGCACTGTGCTTGAATAAGTTCAATGCGTTGACTCCGGGTGAACGTCGAGCACGTCGCGCCGACGCCGGATGAGCGTTACGAGGAGCCCTGCCTGCGGCGGGCGGGACGGAGCAGTGGAGCCCATGGTTGGGATCAAGGACGTGGCGCGGCAGGCGGGTGTCTCGGTCGGGACCGTCTCCAATGTGATCAACCGCCCGGACCTGGTGTCCGAGGAGACCAGGACCCGGGTGCAGTCGGTCATCAGCCGCCTCGGCTACATACGGAGTGAGTCCGCCCGCCAACTGCGGGCCGGGGCAAGCCGTATCGTCGCGCTGCTCGTCCTCGACATGGGCAACCCCTTCTTCGTCGACGTGGCCAGCGGCGCCGAGCGCGCCGCCCGCGCCGCCGGACTCGGCGTCATGGTCTGCAACAGCGCGCAGAGCACCAGCGAGGAGGTCGAGTACCTGTCGCTCTTCGCCGAGCAGCGGGTGCGCGGCGTGCTGGTCACTCCCGCCGACGCGACCGGACACAGCCTCAAGACGCTGCGCGGCCAGGGCATTCCGTACGTCCTGGTCGACCGGGTCTCGGCGGACGTCGCCGTCTGCTCGGTCTCGGTGGACGACGTCGTCGGCGGACGCCTCGCCGCCCAGCACCTGATCGCCGCGGGACACCGCTCGATCGTCTACGTCGGCGGCCCGCCCGAACTCCCGCAGGTCCGCGACCGCCGCGCCGGGGCGCTCGCCGCGCTGGCCGAGGCCGGACTGCCGCCCGAGTCGCTGACCGAGGTGTCCGCCGAGCGGCTGGACGTCTCGGCGGGCCGCGACGCCGGAGCCCGGCTGCTCGGCCTGGCGCCCCGGCCCACCGCCGTCTTCTGCGCCAACGACCTGCTGGCCCTCGGCGTCCTCCAGGCGGTCTTCGCCGCCAGGATCGCGGTCCCCGAGGAGATGGCCATCGTCGGTTACGACGACATCGAATTCGCCGCCGCCGCGGCGGTACCGCTGACCTCGGTCCGGCAGCCCGCCGTCGCGATGGGGCGGCTCGCCGCCGAGATGCTGCTGGAGGAGACGGCGGACCCCGAGGGCCACGAGCACCGCCAGGTCGTTCTCCAGCCGGAGCTCGTCGTGCGCGGCTCCAGCCTCGGGGCGCGCTGAGGGAGTCCGGCCGCGCGCCCCGCGTTACGTGAGCGGGGCGTCGTTCGGCCGGGTCGGGACGGCGTCCAGCGCGGCGAGGGTCGCGGCGTCGAGCGTGAGCGCGCCCGCGGCCACGTTCGCTTCGAGGTGGGCGGTGTTCGACGTGCCCGGGATGAGGTGGACGTTCGGCGCGTGGTGCAGCAGCCAGGCCAGGCCGACCTGGGAGGGCGTGGCGCCCAGCGCCCGCGCCGCCGCGATCACCGCCGGTTCCTCGGTCACCTTCGGCAGGCCGGGGAAGGCGCTGCCGAGCGGGAAGTACGGCACCCACGCGATGTCCTGCGCGGTGCAGAGGGCCAGCATGTCCTCGTCGTCGCGCGCCACGAGGCTGTACGCGTTCTGCACGCACGCGATGCCCGCCGGGATCGCCCGGCGCAGATTGTCCAGGCTCACGCTGCTCAGCCCGATCGCGCCGATCTTGCCCTCGTCGCGCAGCGCCACCATCGTCGCGAGCTGGTCGTCGAGTTCGACCACCTGGTCGCCCTCGGCCCGCAGGCCCGGCCCGACATCGGTGCGGCGCAAGTTGACCAGCGGGATCCGGTCGAGGCCGAGGCTCGCGAGGTTGTCCTCCACGGCCGCCCGCAACTCCTCGGGCTTCTGCGCGAGTCGCAGGTGCACCGGGGCGCCGGAATCCGGTGTGGCCCCCACCTTGCTGGCGACCAGCACCTCGTCCTCGGACCTGACCGCCTCGCGGATCACCCCGTTGACGAAGCCGTCGCCGTAGAACTGCGCCGTATCGACGTGGTCCACCCCGAGTTCGACCGCCCGCCGCAGTACGGCGACCGCGGCGGCCCGTCCGGCCCGCTCCGTCAGTTGCATCGCCCCGTACCCGACCCGCGACACCGTCCGCCCGGCCAGCGCCCCCGCCCCTCCGGCCCGCCGCACCCCGCCGGCCGTCGTCCCGTCCGAGGTCATCCCGCTGGAAGCCATGAGCATCCCGTTCCCGTGCGACACCAGAACAAGCGGAGGTCACTCCGCTTCTCCGACCGTACCACTGCCGGAGATCCCTCCGCTTTGCTCCGGCGCTCTCTGCCCGCCCACGGCGGCGGGCATTAATTCGGTGGCGGAGGCGGTGGGGGAGGGGCTACGGTCCCTGGTGTTGGAGCGGGAGCCGCAGAAGTGGCTCGCCGCTGTCGGCTCGTGAGTACGGCCAGGAGGTGTGACTCGATGACTGCCTTTGTGATGGGCGCTGCCCAGATGCGGAAGTTCATTCAGTTCACCTCTGTGGTCTCCGGCTGACCTCTCTTCTTCTGCCGCGCCGATCGGACGCGCGGTGCCGGGGCCCTGTTGGAAGGGTTTCCCTTGTCTTTCTCGTCTTCTTCCTTTTCTTCCCTCTCGTCGTCGTCCTCTTCTTCGTCCTCGCTCGTCCCGTACGGCTGGGACTCGCTGCTGGACGACGCCTTCTCGGCGTACGCGGCGGACGGACTGGTGCCCGCGCGGATCGTGCGGGTCGACCGGGGGATGTGCGACGTCGTCGTCCCCGACGGCGCGGACGGTCTGGTGACGGTCCGCGCCGACACCGATCCGGTGCACTCGCCGGATCCGATGCTCGTGGCGTGCACCGGGGACTGGGCGGCGTTCGACCCGGACCCGGCGCAGCCGAAGGGCCCGTCGGTGCGGGCGCTGCTGCCGCGCAGGACCGCGATCGTCCGGTCGGCGTCGTCCAAGCGCTCCGAGGGCCAGGTGCTCGCGGCCAATATCGACCACGCGGTGATCGCGGTGTCGCTGGCGGCCGACCTCGACCTGGGGCGCCTCGAACGCTTCCTCTCCCTGGCCTGGGAGAGCGGCGCGCAACCGGTGGTCGCGCTGACCAAGGCGGACCTCGTGCCGGACACCACCTATCTGCTGGAGGACGCCGAATCGGCGGCGCCCGGAGTGCCGGTCCTGGTGGTGAGCGCCACGACCGGCGAGGGGATCGAGGAGCTGTCGGAGCTGCTGGCGGGCGGCACCTCGGTGCTGCTCGGCCAGTCGGGCGCGGGCAAGTCCACGCTCACCAACGCCCTGTTGGGGCGCGAAGCGCAGGAGGTGCAGGCCACCAGGGACTCCGACGGCAAGGGCCGGCACACCACGACCACGCGTGACCTGCTGCCGATGCCGCAGGGCGGAGTGCTGATCGACACACCGGGGCTGCGCGGGGTCGGCCTGTGGGACGCGGAGTCCGGGCTCCACCAGGTGTTCTCCGAGATCGAGCAACTGGCCCGCGACTGCCGCTTCCAGGACTGCTCGCACCAGTCGGAGCCGGGCTGCGCCGTCCTGGCAGCGCTGGAGGACGGCACCTTGCAGCACCGCCGTCTGGAGAGCTACCGCAAGCTGCTGCGCGAGAACGCGTGGATCGCCTCACGCACCGACCAGCGGCTGCGCTCCGAGATGCGGCGCGAGTGGAAGCAACGGACCGCGGCGGGCCGGGAGATGTACGAGCGCAAGCGCGGCGGCGGCGGCGGCCACCGCCGCCGGTCCTGAACCCGGGTCCCGTACGGCCGACCGTACGGGGCGGACCCTATCCTGCGCCGCCGCCAGGACCCTGCTGGTGGCGGCGCCGCACCGCGATCGGACTGCCCGCACTCCAGAACGAGCCGACGACACAGGCGACCACGAGCACGACGATCACGACGCCGAGAATCACGCTGTATGCCATGTCGGACCTCCTCGCCTCCGGCACGGCCTTCACCGTGCCCTCACCTTCGCTACCTGTTCGTGACCTTCCCTTCGCCCGACGTTCCCAACCCACAGGTGGGGGACCGGTGTTCGCGTGTGGGTTCGATCCGATGAAGTGACGGTATGTCAGGCGGAGTGGGGCGGTGCCGAGTGCCCTCGGACGTGCGCGGCGCGGTGCTCAGGGGGAAGCGTGGTGCGCGGGCCGGGATTCGGCGCTCAGGCGGAGGCGCGGACCACGAGGTGCGTCGGCGTGACGATGGAGGACAGGGCGGGGACGCTCTGCGGGCCCGTCGGCGGCGCCACCGCGCGCAGGAGGAGGCGGGCCATGAGGCGGCCCATTTCCTCGATGTCCTGGCGGACGGTGGTCAGGGGCGGGTCGGTCCATTCGGCGACGGAGACCATGTCGTCGAAGCCGACGACGGCGATGTCGTCGGGGACGCGGTGTCCTGAGGTGCGCAGGACGCGCAGGGCGCCGGAGGCCATGACGTCGGAGGCGGCGAAGACGGCGTCCAGGTCGGGGCAGCGCTGGAGGAGTTCGGCCATGGCGCGGGCGCCGCCCTCGGGGGTGAAGTCGCCCTCGGCGATCATCCGCGGGTCGGTCTCCGGCAGCACGTCACGGAAGCCGTCGAGCCGGTCCACCGACGCCGTCTGGTCAAGTGGTCCCGCGATGTGGGCGATCCGGCGGCGGCCGATCCCCAGCAGGTGGCGTACCGCGTCCCGCGCGCCGCCCCGGTTGTCGCAGTCCACGTACAACGTGCCGTGGTCGCTGTCGAAATCGGTCCAGCCGGGTCGCCCGCCGATCACCGTGGGCACCCCGGCCCTGCGGGCCAGCACGGGCAGCGAGTCGTCGGTGTGCAGCGAGAAGATCAGCGCGCCGTCCACGTGACCGCCCGCCAGATAGCGGCCCACCCGCTCGTAATCCGCGGCCCCCTCGGTCAGGAGCAGCACCAACTGGTTGTCCCGCGCGGTGAGTTCCTTGCTGATCCCGCGCACCTGCTGCGCGAAGAACGGGTCGGTGAAGAACCGCGTCTCCGGCTCGGCGACCACCACCGCGATGGCGTCGTTGCGCCGCGTCACCAACGTACGGGCCGCCTGATTGGGCACATACCCCAACTCGTCCACGGCCTTGCGCACCCGCTCCACCAGCGGCGCCCGTACCCCTTCGCTGCCGTTGACCACCCGTGAGGCGGTGGCACGCGACACCCCGGCCCGCGCGGCGACGGCCTCCAGCGTAGGACGCGGCGCGAAGCTCGGGTCGGACAAGGGACGTCTCCTTCGCGCGGAAATAACAGAAAACCGGGGGCCGGTACGCGCACAGCGTAACGGGTCCCCCGGCGCGGCGTGAGAGCGCTCTCTGTGTCGGTTCGGCAGGTGAGACGGGTGTGCCTTGTGTGCGCCTTGTGCGGGCCGGGCGGCCGTCGGGCAAGCGACGCCCGGCAGGTCCGGCGCGCGGGGTCAGTCCTCCAGGCCCCAGCCGATGATCGAGTACGGGTGGATCCGGATCAACTCGTCGCTCATCTGCGCGCCGAGGTCGTGCGGGCCCACGACCTGCTCGGCGGTGCCGCGGATCTCGACCCCGCGCACCGTCCACGGGTCGGTGCCCGCGATGTCGTCCACGACCAGCGACACATAGTGGTTCGCCGCCACATTGCGCCACTTCTTCGTGGCGCCCATCGTGTAGCCGCCGATGTCGACCGTGCCGTCCGGGCGCAGGAAGTAGCCGACCGGATTGGCCTGCGGACGGCCCTGCGCGTCCACGGTCGCCAGCCGCCCGAGGCGCTGCGTGCGCAGATAGCGCAGCTCGGCCTCGGTCAGCGCTGTCCTCGGTGTCTTGATTGCCATGCCTTCACCCTCACACGGGTGAGCGCACCGGGCCATTGGACCTTTGACCTATCCGGGACATAGGCCGAGTGGGGACACGCGGTCGTACGGCCATACGTATGTCCGTACGACCGCACACCCCGTACGCCTCCCCCTGCGCGCGGTGCCGGTGCCGGTCAGCCCGCGATCACCGCGCCCAGCCACGCGCCCGCCACGACGAGGCACGCCAGGAGTTCGACCAGGACGGAGCCGCCCACCGCGCGCATCGCGGTGCGGGTCGCGGTCCAGGCGGCGCGGTGGCCGCCGAGGCGTACGCGCTCGGTCGCGTAGATCGTGCCGACGAAGCCGAGGACCGCGCCCAGCACGGGGATCAGGAAGAAACCGGCGATGGCGAAGGAGCCCGCGACCAGCACGGTGTGCCAGGTGATGCCGGAATCGCGGATCCGGCGCGCCGGGAGCAGCCACACCACCACCTGGACGACGGCCAGCAGGCCGGTCGCCCCGGCCAGTACGCCCCAGGTCAGGCTCGTGTGCTCCTGCGTCGCCCACCACATGACGGCGGCCCAGCAGAGCAGCGTCCCCGGCACGCCGGGGGCCAGCACACCGACGAGTCCGAGCAGCATCACCGCGCCGATCAGGCACACCTGTGCGGTCCCCATGAGTCCACCCTGCCCGATGACGCGCCCGTCCGCCGGGCGGATCACCCTCGGGGCGCAAGGCGAGACCTGTCCGAGACCCGTAGGACCACTCGCGTACGCCGCTCGTACGCCGCTCGGACGCCGTTCGTACTCCGCGGCTACGTCGTCGGTCCGCCGCGCCGTCAACCGTCCGGTGGCGCGCTCACCCTTCCGGCGGGACCGTCGGCCCGGTCGCCGGGCATCGCGTCCGCCGCGTACGGCCCCGCGCTCATATGTCCGTGTCGCCGCGCGCCACCCAGCCGCGTTCGTAGGCGTGCCAGCCGAGCTGGAGGCGGGTGGTGACCTCGGCGATCTCCATCAGCCGTTTGACCCGGCGCTGCACGGTGCGCAGCCCGAGGTCGAGCTGCTTGGCCGCCGAGGCGTCCGTCAGACCGGCCAGCAGCAGCGAGAGGATGCGCAGGTCGGTGCTGTCCGGCGCCTCGGGGGACTCCTCGGCCACGGTGCCCGTCCCGTCCAGGCTCAGCGGCATCCCCTGCCGCCACACTCCCTCGAACAGCCCCATCAGCGACTCCAGCAGCCCGCTGGCGTGCACGACCAGCGCGGCGGGCTGGGCGAGGCGGCGGGTCAGCGGCACCATCGCCAACGACCGGTCGGCCACCACCAGTTTGGTCGGCACCCGGTCCACCACCCGCACCTGTTCGTTCCTGCCGAGCGCGGCGGACACCTCCGTGAAACCGCTCGGGCTCGTCACGACGGAACGTTCCAGCACCACGCGGTACGTGACGCCGCGTCGGGACGCCTCCTGCTCGGCGTCGTTCTCCGTACCGGTGATGGCCACCGGGCGGTCGGTGACCAGCGCGCAGACCTCGCTCTCCGCGCCGAACTGGAGTTGCAGGAAGCGCTGCGCCACCGCGTTGGCGCCGGTGACCACCTCGACCAGGTCGTGCACGGCCGGTTCCGTCGCCTCCGCGCGGAACTCGGCGGCCAGGACGGCGGCGGCCAGCTCCGCCTGCTCCAACTCGTGCCGCTGCCGGGTCAGCAGCGCCGACAGCGCCACGGCCGGTGGCGCGGCGACCCAGCGACCGGGCCGCGCCGACGACTGCGCGACCAGTCCGTGCCCCTCCAGCCTGCGCAGGATGCGGCCCGCGTCCTCCTCGTTCAGCCCGAGGCGGTGCGACAGGTCGCCGACCTCGGCCGCGCCCAGGCCGACCAACGCCCGGTAGGTCGATTCCTGCACTTCGTCCAGACCGATGGCGCCGAGCACGGAGCCCCCTCCCTGCGGTGGTGGTGACGGTGGCGGAAATGAGCCACGGCGGTTTCCCGCCTTGGTCATCTTGTACTCCCGCAGGTCCGCTCTGCCAGTGTGATCGACACCGAGCTTTGCGGAGAGCTTCACGGGGAGCTTTTCGGTGGCTTCGCGGGAGGCGGGACGGAAGGCGCCGGGGACGGTTTCCGTGGCAGCCCCCGGAAGAAGTCTCGGACGCGTCCGAAGGTCTCGGTGCGGTCCCCGGAGGATCTTTCCCGAGGTCCCGGCCGGGGACGGCGACTCCGCCGGGCGGCCCTGCTGTGGGGGCGGGGCCGGCCCGGCGGTTCCACGTTTCCCGGCGGCCCGCGCGGTGGACAATAAGGGCATGAGCCAGCAGGGGGACTCCCACAGCAGCCAAGAGGACGACTGGTGGCGTCAGTTGTACGACGACGACGCGGCCACGCCGTCCGCCACGCCGGATTCCGTCGACGCGCACTTCGATACGGCGCTGGACGCGGTGACGCCTCCGCCGCCGACGCCGGCCGCCGACACGTTGCGACTGCGTCGGCCCACTCCGCCGCCTCCGCCCCCTTCCTGGCCGGGGCCGCCGCGCACGCCGGGTGCGCCTCCGGCGCCGGTTCCGACCACGGTGCCGGTCTCGGCTCCGGAGCCCGCTTCGGTGTCGATTCCGGCTCAGCAGGACGCGTCGCCCGAAGTACCGGCCGACGAGGTGCCGGTCGACGAGGTGCCGGTCGACGAGGTGCCGGTCGAGCCGCCGGTCGAGCCGCCGGTCGAGTCCTCGGCCGAACCACCCGCCAAGCCGACGATCGCCGCGCCGGACGCGCCGCCGGTCGATGACCCTCCCGCGTGGGACGCCTGGTCGGCCGAGCCGACCTTCGGTACGGCGCCGCCGCCACCGGAAGAGGCTCCGGAGGCCGGAGCGCCCGAGTCCGCGCCGCCGCCCCCGCCGGAGCAACGCCCTTGGGACGCCTGGTCGTCCGCTCCCACCTTCGCGGAACGCCCCGAGCCGTCGGCCCCCGCCCCGGAGCCCCGCGAGGCGCCGCGCCCCGCGTCCGACTCCTGGTGGACCCGCTCACCTTCGGCCGCCCCCGAGCCGGCCTCAGCTCCGGAGCCCGTCGCCGAAGAGCCGGAGGCGCCGGAGGGCGATACGCCCGGAGCCTCGTGGGACGCCTGGTCGGCCACCCCGACCTTCGCCGTCGAGGACCCCGCACCCGCTTCCCTGGACGAGCCTGCCCTCTGGCCCCGCACCGCCTGGCAGGCCCCGACCCCCGAGACAGCCGAACCGGCACCGGCCGAGCCGGACGATTCCGGACCGCCGTCGCCGACCGACTCGGCACTCGACCAACTCCCGGCAGCCCGCCGCCCCGCGCCCGAGCCGCCCCCCTCCGACAACTCCTGGGCCGCCCCCGAGCCGGACCGCCCCGAGGCCGAGCCCCGCCGCCCGCCTACCGCCCCGACCGGCGCGGCGGACCCCAACTACCCCTGGCCGCCCGCCCCGACCACGCCGAGCACACCCCCGAGCCCGCAGACCGCCCCGCCCGGACCGGACCCCGATCGTTCCCCTTCGGCGGCCCAACCACCCGCCCCTGCGACACCGGACGAGCCCGCCCAGCCAATTCCGCAGCAGCAGTCCGCCCCGCCCGAGCCTCGCCGTCCGTGGGCCCCCCCGACCCAGGCGGAGCCCGCCCCGCCGGGTCCGTCCCCGCAGGCGGCTGACGCCGACCCTGCCCCGGCCGACCGCGAGGCCCCCGCCGCCTCCCCGGAGCCCGGCTCTCCGTGGGCTGTCCCGCCCGGGGCGGAGGTCGATCGCTCCTGGGCTGCCCAGCCGCCCGCCGTACCGGAGCCCGATCAGCCCATTCCCCCGCAGCCGTCCGCCCCGCCCGAGCCCCGCCGTCCATGGGTGGGCCTGACTGCCATGGGCGTGCCGACCGCAGCGCAGAACGATCAGCCGGGTCCTTCTCCGGAGGCACCCGCCGCCGAGGCCGCCCCGGCCGAGCCCCGCCGCCCGTGGGTCGCCCCGGCCGAGGCGGAGCCCGCCCAGCCGGGTCCGTCCCCGCAGGCGGCTGACGCCGAGTCTGTCCCGGCGGCGGCGGGCGAGTCCGACGTATCGGGGCCCGATCAGCCCATTCCCCCGCAGCCGTCCGTCTCGGTCGAGCCCCGCCGTCCTGGGGTGGGGCACGCGGTCGTTGGCGTGCCGGTCGGCGGGCGGAAGGAGCAGGTGGGGGAGCGGGACGGTGCCGCGGCCGGGACTGGGCCGACCGAGGGCGCCGGGAAGGGTGCCGACTCGGCGGCGGGGTGGGGGCGGGAGACGGGGTTCGTGGAAGGGGAGGTGCGGTGGGCGCCGGAACTGCCGCCCGGGTGGGTGGCGGCGGTGGGGGCGCGGGACGAGGTCGCGGAGCCGGAGGTGGTGGGCGGGGGGCCGCCGACGTACGCGGCGGAGCCGACCGCGTGGCCGGAGGCGGAACCGGACGACCTCGGCACCCTGGTGGCGGACACGGTGCTGGACGGCGCGCGGTACGGCCGCATGACGGTCCGGACGGTGTCGCTGCGCGGCGACTCGGCGCGGTACCGGGGCCAGCCCCGCAGGGACGCCCTGCTCACGGCACGCTTCGGCAGCGGCGACGAGGCGCTGCTGCTGGTCGCGATGGCCAGCGGCGCCCGCGCGGCGGACGACGCGCACAAGGCGGCGCAGGACGCGGTGCGGTGGATCGCGGGCGCGGTCGGCCGGAGCAGGAACCGGCTCTCTGACGACCTGCGCGCGGCCCGCAGAGGCTCGCTCAAGTCGGGCCTGCACCGGCTGACCGACCGTTGCTACGGACGCCTGCGGGCCCGCGGCGAGGATCTGGGCCTGGACGAGGGCACGTACACCGCCTCGTTGCGCTGTCTGCTGCTGCCCGCGGACCCGGAGTGCCGGACCCGGCTGTTCTTCGGCGTCGGCGACGGCGGACTGTTCCGGATCAGGGACGACACGTGGCAGGACCTGGACCTGGCGCCGGACGAGACGGCGGCGCCGTTCCGCTTCCGGGCCACCGTCGCCCAGCCCGGCGACGCGCTGGTGATGTGCAGCGGCGGCCTCGCGGAACCGCTGCGGGGCGAGCCCGCGCTGGCCGTCCACCTGGCAGGCCGCTGGGGCGCGGGACCGCCCGGCATGGCCGCGTATCTGGCCGACGCCCAGACCCGAGTCAAGGGCTACGCCGACGACCGGACGGCGGTGACCGTCTGGGACGCGTGACCGGGCGCGCCCCGGCGGTCCCGGATGCGGGGCCACCCACTTCCCGGTGAGATGAGAGGAGTCACCGACGAGGACAGGTGGGCCCGATGGCGAAGCAGACCGTGGCCGAGCAGTTCATCGACGTACTGGTGCGCGCGGGCGTACAGCGCATGTACGGGGTGGTGGGCGACAGCCTCAACCCCGTCGTGGACGCCGTACGCCGTAACCGTTCCATCGAATGGGTGCACGTACGCCACGAGGAGGTCGCGGCCTTCGCGGCGGGCGCGGAGGCCCAGCTCACCGGCAAGCTCGCGGCCTGCGCCGGCTCCTGCGGCCCCGGCAATCTGCACCTGATCAACGGCCTGTACGATGCGCACCGCTCGATGGCCCCGGTGCTGGCGCTGGCCTCGCACATCCCCAGCAGCGAGATCGGCACCGGCTACTTCCAGGAGACCCACCCCGACCAGCTCTTCCGCGAGTGCAGCCACTACAGCGAGCTGATCTCCAACCCGGCGCAGATGCCGCGCGTCCTCCAGACCGCCATCCAGCACGCGGTGGGCCGCGGCGGCGTCAGCGTCATCAGCCTGCCGGGCGACATCGCCGCCCAGGCCGCGCCGCAGCGCAGCATCGAGCACGCCCTGGTCACCCGCCGCCCCACCGTCCGCCCCGGTGACGCGGAACTCGACGTCTTCGCCCGGCTCGTGAACGGCGCCAACAAGGTCGCCCTGTTCTGCGGCAGCGGCACCGCGGGCTCGCACGACGAGGTGATGGCCTTCGCCGAACGTGTCAAGGCCCCGGTCGGCCACGCCCTGCGCGGCAAGGAGTGGATCCAGTACGACAATCCGTACGACGTCGGCATGAGCGGTCTGCTCGGCTACGGCGCCGCGTACGAGGCGATGCACGAGTGCGACCTGCTGATCCTGCTCGGCACCGACTTCCCGTACAACGCCTTCCTGCCGGACGACGTGACGATCGTGCAGGTCGACGTGCGGCCCGAGCACCTCGGGCGCCGCTCGAAGCTGGACCTGGCGGTGTGGGGCGACGTCGGCGAGACGCTGCGCTGCCTGACGCCGAAGGTGCGGGAGAAGTCCGACCGCAAATTCCTCAACCGGATGCTGAAGAAGCACAGCGACGCGCTGGAAGGCGTCGTGAAGGCGTACACCCGCAAGGTCGACAAGCACGTGCCGATCCACCCGGAGTACGTGGCGTCGGTGCTCGACGAAGAGGCCGCGGACGACGCGGTGTTCACCGTCGACACCGGCATGTGCAATGTGTGGGCGGCGCGTTATCTGACGCCCAACGGCAAGCGCCGCGTCATCGGCTCCT
This sequence comes from Streptomyces sp. NPDC008139, assembly GCF_042957025.1. Taxonomy (NCBI): domain Bacteria; kingdom Bacillati; phylum Actinomycetota; class Actinomycetes; order Kitasatosporales; family Streptomycetaceae; genus Streptomyces; species Streptomyces sp. NPDC008139. The sequence goes on along the minus strand of NZ_JBIBHM010000004.1, from coordinate 280,881 downwards.
TCACGCACGGCTCGATGGCGAACGCGCTGCCGCAGGCGATCGGCGCGCAGTTCCTCGACCGCCGCAGGCAGGTGGTGTCGATGTCGGGCGACGGCGGCTTCACCATGCTGATGGGCGACTTCCTGACGCTCGTCCAGTACGAACTCCCCGTCAAGGTCGTGCTGTTCAACAACTCCTCGCTCGGCATGGTCGAACTGGAGATGATGGTCGAGGGGTTGCCCGCGTACGGCACCACCAACCACAACCCGGACTTCGCGGCCATCGCCAACGCCGCCGGGGCGTACGGCGTCAGGGTCGAGAAGCCGAAGGACCTGCGGGACGCGCTGCGCGGCGCCTTCCGGCACAAGGGGCCCGCCCTGGTCGACGTCGTCACCGACCCGCACGCCCTGTCCATCCCGCCGAAGATCACCGGCGAGCAGATCGGCGGCTTCGCGCTGTCGGTGGGCAAGGTCGTGCTGGACGGCGGCGTCGGCAAGATGGTGCAGCTCGCGCGCTCCAATCTGCGCAACGTGCCGCGCCCGTAGCCCCGTTCGGCTCCGTTATGACCAGGACCGCGCCCGCCTCCGGCGTTCGCCTGCACTCCGAGCGTCGTCTCGTTCGCGTTCGCCTCCTCGCCGCGTCGGCGACGTCCGTCTGGTCGGTCAGCGACTCCTCGGTCTTGTGGGTCGACGTCTCGGACTGCTCGGCGGTCCGCTCCACCAGCGTGCGGCGGGTCGCGGTCTCCACGACCTCGACGGTGCCGCCGGGGCTCAGCCACAGATGGCCGACCGGCGTACCGAGAAAGGTGTCGAACTCGAAGAAGTACGCGCGGAAGAGATTGATCAGGCCGACCGGCGACAAGATGCCCTCGATCGGCGGCGCGGGCAGCGAGAGCGGGGCCGAGTCCGCCTTCCCGACGGTCAGTTCACCGGCCGCGGGGCCGCTGAACAGCGCCCGGTCCAGATCCGCGCCGAGCGCCGCGCCCAGCCTGCTGGTCGCCCCGTATCCGAGCCAGCCCCGCAGCGTCTGGTAGACGCCGAACAGCTCGCTCGCGTACGGGTACGTGCGCTCGGCGGCCGAGCCCTGCACGGTGTGCGTCCACACCTGGTACCAGGTCCCGGGTGCCGGGCGTGGTCAGCGGTGTCCTGCCGGTGAAAGTGGCGACGAGCGCCTTGAGCGTGGCCCCCGGAGTCGTCGCAGGGCGCGGGCGCCGTCACGTACTGCTGTCGCACGCGGTGCCGGTCGCACGTACCGCTGTGGACCGCAGCGTGAGACACGGGCGGGAGCGGTGTCAGCCGGTGTTCCGCTCAGCGGGCCGGAACGTTCGGGTGTTCGGGCGGGACGGCCGGAGAGGGGGCGGAAGCGGGGGAGTGAGAGGGGGAGGGCGCGCGGCGCAGGGCGGCGCCGACGACGCGCGAGGTCCGGGTCAGCGCATCGGCGAGCCTGCTGAGATCCCGGCGCGGCGGCACCACCGCGCACAGCGAGGCGATCACGTCGCCGCGCGGCCCGTACAGCGGCACGGCGGCGCAGCACACCCCCGGCGACAGTTCCTCGTGGTCGAAGGCGGCGCCCCGCTCGCGGATCTCGGCCGCCGCCCACCGCCAGGACGCGGGCATCGGCCCGATCGGCAGGCCGGGCGGCGCGGTGGCCACCAGCACCTTGCCCGCGGCCGTCGACCAGGGCCACATCAGGCCGGGCCGCAGCGGCACCGCGTCCCCCAGCTCGCCCGGCACCCCGGCCACCGCCATCGCCTGGCCCTCGCGCAGCACACTGATCCCCACCGTCGCCCCGGTGGTCCGGGCCAGCCGCCGTACGGGCCCGGTCGCGGCGGCCAGCAGACCCGGATAGGGCTGCCAGGTACGGCCCAGCCGGAAAACCCGGGCGCCCATGCGATAAACGCCACCGGACCGCTCCACGGCGCCGAGCGCGATCAATTGATCGAGTAATCGGTGTGCGCTGGATTTCGGGAGGCCGCTTTCCGCGGCCAGCGTCGTCAGGCCCGCCTCGCCGACCTGCTCCAACGCTTCGAGCAGCGCGAACGCGCCCTCCAGCACACCCCGACCGGCACGTTCCACCGGCTCGCCCCCCGTCCTGGTCCAGCGGTTGCCCAGACAATCAGCCGTCGCTATACAGCCGATAATCTCGGACGCGTCCCGGGCGGCACAGTCATACTTTTACGCCGGACGGGTACCGCGGAACAGAACAGGGGGCCGATGGAGGAAAAGCCGTCAACTCTGGATCAGATCGAACTCCTCCCACTGCCCGATGGCCGCCCGATTCGCGATCAGCGCCGCCGCGCCCCCGTTCTCGGCCGTCACGTACTGGTTGTTGACCCGCGCCCGCAGGCTGACGCTCCCGTCGCCGTTGCGCACGAGCTGGAACTGCTCCCAGGTGCCGACCGCGTCGACCTTGGCGATCAGCGGCGCCGCGCCCGCGTTGTCCGCCGTCACGTACTGGCCGTTGGCGTGCGCGTTGGCGACCGCGTGCAGCTTCCCGTCCGAGCCGACCTTCTGGTAGTTGAGCAGGAAGGTCGCCGACGACTTCAGCAACGGGTAGTACGTGCGCAGGAAGTTGATGTCGCCGGTGGCCAGGTACTGCTGCCAGATGAACAGGCTGATCTCGGCGCCCGAGGTGATGTTCAGGGCGTTCCAGTTGGGGCTGCCCGGCTGGCTGCACGCCGCGTTGGCACCGCTGCCCGGGTCGCCGCCGACGCCCGCCTGGCTGCCCGGCACGGTGCCGCGCATCGAGGCGGCCTCCATGTACAGGTACAAGGTGCGCAGCGTCTCCATGTACTGCGCGGTGCCGTCGGCCGAAGTCGCTTCAAGGACACCGGAGTTGGCCCAGAAGCCGGACCACCAGGACTTCTGGGAGGACAGCAGCGAGGACTCGGCGGCGGTCGCGTCGGAGCCGAGCAGATTCGCGGCTGTGGTCGCCGCGTTGCCGCCGGTCCAGGTCGGGGCGCCGAGGATCACCCGGTAGGAGCCGTCGGCGTTGGGGGTGAACGTGACCTTCACCTGGGTGGAGTTGACCACCGAGGCGGTGACGTTGCGACCGCCCGCGGAGAGCGCGGCCAGCGAGCCGAAGGTACGGCCCGAGGAGCCCGCCTCCTGGTTGTCCACCCAGGTCTCGGCGAGCGTGCCGACGGTGCCCGAGACGGCGGCCTGCGGACCGCGGCCCGACCACAGGCTCAGCGTCACGGTCTGCTGGGCGCCCGGATCGGCGCCGGTGACGTCCACGATCAGTTCGTCCTTGGTCGCCGACACCCAGGACTTGAGGATCATGCCGCCGCCGGACTCGGTGAGCACACTGGTGTAGACGTCGAGCGAGCCCTTGAAGTCGCTCGCGTTCGTCAGCGCGGACAGGCCCGGAATCTGCACCTGGCCCGGCGACTTGCGGCCCGGCAGGGTGTCGGCGCGGTTGAGCTGCGCGGTGAAGCCGCCCGCGGCCCAGGCGGCGGCGCCCAGCGAGCCGTTGCCCAGCGGCAGCGACTGCGCGGCGGCGGTGTTCGGCGAGCCGAGCACGATGTTCGAGCGGCGGATCACATTGGGGGTGTCGACATGGAAGCCGCCGTTCTGCCAGGCCGTGGTCGCGGTCGCCGCCGCGGCCGGCGGGGCGGCGGCGGGGACGAGCAGGCCCGCGGTGAGCAGGCCCGCCGCCAGAAGTGCGGTGGTGACGAGCGCGGGTGGTCGGATCATTCGCCGACGTCCGAGTTTTCCTTGCGGTGGGTACACGGGCCCCTCCCGAGGCAACGGGACGACAACACAGGCGCAACACCCAAGAGACACATGGGATGAGTGCGCCACAGAGTGAGGCCGTGACCGCGTAGTGTCAAGGATTTTCACAACGCTGACTCGGTTATACATCGGACCTCTTCAGGGAGCGGAGGTCAGAGTGCCTGCCTGGGTCGAGAATCCGCGACGGCCGCAGCGCGATCCGCAGACCTCCGATGTGACGTCGGCCGCGACGGGAAGGGGACCGGAGAGGGCCCGCCGGACACCCGCCCGCCGACCGCCCGCCAACCGCCGGGCACCCGCCCGGCAGTGGCCCGGCAGCTTCGGCCGGCGGGCGCGGCGGGCGCGGACCCCGGCGCATCCGGGACACATCAGGGGATCACGCGCGCAGGACTGGAACCTGTGGGGCTGGGAATGCCTATCGGCAAGAAAGTTCGACCGGGGAATCGCGGCGGCGACCGGAGCGGGGCCATGGAAGAGCCCGAAGCAGGGGAACTGGGGGATCAGACGGACATCACGGGGCAGATACTGCGGCATACGGTGCGGCACGCGGACCTCCCGGCCGTGGCCGAGGTGCGTCGGCTGCTGCGCGAGCATCTGCGGGACTGGGGAGTGCCCGTGCTCTGCGACACGGCGGAGCTGCTCGCCACCGAGCTGGTCACCAACGCACTCCAGCACACCACCGACGGGGCGGTGCTCACCGCCACACTCGTCCCCGGACGGACGGCCGGGGAGCGGCTGCGCGTCGAGGTCTACGACGACCTCGCGCGGCACCCGAGGCTCCCGGCTCAGGCGACCGCCCCCGAGGACCACGGCACTTCGGGCCGCGGGCTGCTCCTCGTGCAGTCCCTGGCCGACGCCTGGGGCGCGCACTCACGCGGCAAGGGCAAAGTCGTCTGGTTCGAACTCGACGCCCGCCGCGCGTGACAGCGCCCACGGGGCGGGGACCCGGGTATCTCTCCCCATGCCCCACCACCCGTGGGCGGCAGTCGACAACCAGCGTTCGGATCAGCCGAATTGGCGTTCCATTTCCTCCAGCTTGCGTTCCAGGGAGTCCAGTCGGGGGAGGGTCATCGTGTCGTCCTCCGCCGTCAGGTCGATGGTGAAGGGGGCCGCGGCGTCCTCGCGTACCGGCTGGAGCGCCGGACGGGCGCGGACGGGGAGTTCGGCCGCGTGGGCCTCTATGGCAGGCTCCGATGCGGCCTGGCCGCTGCCGCCCGCGGCACTGGCCGCCGGAGGCAGTTCGACCTGACGGCCGCCCCGGCCGCCACCACGCGGCCAGTTCCTGTGCTGCCGGTTGAGCGCCTTGACGCGCGCCCGCTCCAGGCGGTCGTGGTCACGGCGGCGCATCACGTTCTGCTCGCGCTCCCGCTTGTCCTCCCGGACCTCCTCGACCGCCTCGTCCAGCGTGCGTACGCCTTCGAGGAGCATCAGGGACCAGGCCGCGTACGTCTCACGCGGTGCCCGCATCCACCGCACCATGCGGATCTGCGGCAGCGGACGCGGTACGAGCCCCTGCTCGCGCAGCGCCGCCCGGCGGGTCTGCTTCAGCGCGCGGTCGAAGAGGACCGCGGCCGAGAGCGACATCCCGGCGAAGAACTGCGGAGCACCGGCGTGGTCGATACCGCGCGGCGCGTGCACCCAGTTGAACCAGGCGGCGGCGCCGGCGAACAGCCACACCAGCATGCGCGAGCCGAGAGCCGCGTCACCGTGGCTGGCCTCACGCACGGCCAGCACGGAGCAGAACATCGCCGCGCCGTCCAGGCCGAACGGGACCAGGTACTCCCAGCCGCCGGTCAGGTTGAGGTTCTCCCGGCCGAAGCCGACCAGGCCGTGGAAGGAGAGGGCCGCGGCCACGGCGGCGCAGCAGAAGAGCAGCACGTACGAGGCGCTGCCGTATATCGCCTCCTTGCGGCGACGGCGCTCCTCACTGCGCTCCCACGAGTCCACCTGGGCGCCGTCGGCGCTGCTCGAACTCGCCTTGCGGTTGCGGAAGACGAGGACGCAGGCCACGAGGACGACCAGGCCGATGGCCCCCGAGAGCGCCCAGTCCAGCGAAATGTCCGTAAGTCTCATGTGCGATTCCTAGTGTCGCTTCCGTCGCGCTCGGGCCGCGGGACGGCTTACGAGCGACATCTTTGCGAAGAGCGCGGATGACTGGAGAGGTTATGGCCCAAGAGCACGCCTTTGGATGGATTGCTCGAACTTCCGTGCCACAGCAACTCAGTTGAGCGAGATCGTAGCGTGATCGTCAGGCCGCCGAGACCAGCCGCCTGATCCGGTCCGCGTCGCAGGTCCGCGGGCAGGTGGTGCAGGCATCGGCCGGACTGATCGTATAGAACCGGCAGCAGGTGAGCCGGTCCCGGGTCCGGTCGACGGGCGGTGACGGTACGTCAGTACCGGTCGGGACCGTCAGTTCGCGGAATGCGGCGCCTCCCGCATACGGCGTAGTGCCACCGGGCAGCAGCGCGGCCAGCTCCGCCGCGGCCCGCTCCTCCTCGCCCAGCAACTGCCCCACGCGCCAGAGCCCTTCGGTGATCTCGTCGGTCGCCATGCCCCACAGCGCACGCGGTCCGCGCCGCAACCGCGGCCCGAATCCCTCCAGCAGCGGCGCGAGATGCTCGGCCAGCGCGGCCCGCAATTCGTCGCGCAGTGCCGCCTCGTCCGGCACGACGCGGGCGTGGGGGAGCGCCGCGGCCGGGTCGTCCGGCAGGCAGGCGAAGGAGCGCGGCCGTACGGTCATCCGGCCCGCCGCGCGGTGGAAGGACACGTCGGTGACCGCCAGCCGCGGCACCCGGCGGCTGAGGAACCACGGCACGGTGAAGAGCAGGCACGCGGGCCACGCGTAGCGGTGCAGCGCCAGCGCCGCCGCCACGTCGGGCCGCGGGCGGCGGCCGTGGTCGGCCGTGACCTGGGCGGCGACGGTGTCCGTGAGGGCGTCCGCCGCCGCGCCGCCGTCCGCCAGTTCGCGCGCCCCGACCCAGCCGGGGCCGTGCGGCGTCGGCCGGGTCACGTCGGTCACCTCGGTCACGACGAGGCCGGGGAAGACCTCGGCGAGCCGGTCGTACGCCATGGTCAGTGGCGAGCCGGTCGGTGCGGCGGGCGGCAGGTTTCTGGACACGGGCATGCGGCTCACCATCGGGTGTTTCGAGCGACACGAGATCGTTACGAGGTAAGCCTTACCTTACTCATGGAGAAGGGTCCCTGAGCAAGCCGGCGTGTTTGCCACTACGGCATTCGGGGGAAAGGCGCGCCCGCACGCCCCCCTCCGGACCGCCCCGGCCGCCGCCCGCGCCGGGCGTGTCGCGTCGGTCCGCTACCGCTGGGCCTCCAGGTCGCGGAGCCAGTGGAGTTGGGTGGTGCGGTGCTCGGCGGAGCCGCCCTCGTGGCCGTTCCAGGGGTAGACGCTGATGTCCTTCGTGCTGCCCGACCAGTGGTTGTACGAGGCGAAGACCGTCGACGGCGGGCAGACCTGGTCCATGAGGGCCACCGAGTACAGCACCGGCGCCGTCGCGCGGGCGGCGAAGTTGAGGCCGTCGAAGTACGAGAGGGTCGTGAACACGTCGTCGTCCGTGCCGCGTTGGGTCGCGAGGAACAGCACGATCTCCTGGTACGGGTCCCGGTCGGTGATGGTCAGCGCGCGCCGGAAGTGCGACAGGAAGGGCACGTCGATCAGCGCCGCGGCGACCCCCGGGTGCAGTCCGGCGACAGCGGTCGCGATGCCGCCGCCCTGGCTGCCGCCGGCCACGTACACCCGCCCGGCGTCGACGGCGGGATGGGCCGCCGCCACGTCCACCGCGCGGACGGCGTCGGTGAAGACCCGGCGGTAGTAGTACGCCTCCGGGTCCAGGATGCCGCGGGTCATGAAGCCGGGGGCCTGCGGGTTGCCGCCGCCGTGCGGGTCCGGCGTCGAGCCCGCGCTGTTGCGGCCCACCGCGCCCTGGCCGCGGGTGTCCACCACGAGCGTGGCCCGGCCGGTGGCGGCCCACACCAGATGGTCGTGCGGCAGGCCGCGCCCGCCGCCGTACCCGATGTACTGCACCACGCACGGCACCGGGCCCTCCGCGCCGCGCGGCACCACCAGCCAGGCGGATATCGGGTGGCCGCCCCAGCCGGAGAAGGTCGTGTCGAAGACGTCGACCGCCGTCAACGCGGTGTCGACGGGCAGGAATTCGGCGCCGGGAGCCGATCGCGCCGCCTCGTCGAGCGTGCGTTTCCAGAAGGCGTCGAAGTCGTCGGGCTCGTGGCGCTCCGGCCGGTACGAGCGCAGTTCTTCAAGGGGCAGATCGAACAGGGCCATGCGGACTCCATGGGCGAGAGCGAACCGAGAGTAAACAAGGTCGCACAAGAATAAACGAGACCGCACGCCTGGTCGGCTTCGCCGGCCCGGTCCGTTCTCTAGGACTGGTCCCATGGCGGTGTGGGATAAGGCCGTTGGACCAGTCCACTCATGGTTCCGGAAGCTGACGTTGGACCTGTCCAACGTCAATGTGTCGCACAGAATCCGGTGCGGGGAATTTCCGTCGGCGGGCGGTGACCGGCGCGCGTGCGGCGCTCCGCGTGATACCCCGTAGGGGTAATGCGCGGGCGGCCGGGGGCACCACCGCCGCGGGTTACGCTTACCGCACTGCGCCACCCGAGTGGCGTCACCAGGCGCTGGTCACCGGTCACGGCCAGGACGCCGGTCACGCTCACGGAGTACGGAGAGGGACGCCGCGTGGAACGAGCCGCACCCGGGGGCGCCGAGCAGGTACGCGGCGACCACCCGCACGCCGGGCAGTCGGAGCTGCCCGCGCCGCGGCGCATGCCCGAGCGGCTGTCCGTACGCGACCAGGTGCTCGGAGCGCTGCGGCACGCGCTGGTCAGCGGTGAGCTGCCGCCCGGCACCGTGCACTCCGCGCCGGCCCTCGCCGGCCGCTACGGCGTCTCCGCCACGCCCATCCGCGAGGCCATGCAACTGCTGGCCCGCGAGGGCGCCGTCGAGGTGCTGCCCAACCGCGGCTTCCGGATCACCGAGCGCAGCGCCCGCGACCTGGCGGAGCTGGCCGAGATCCGCGCCCTGCTCGAGGTGCCCGTCGTCCTCCGCCTCGCCCGCAGCGTCACCGCCGACCAGTGGGAGGCGCTGCGCCCGCTGGCCGAGGCGACCGTGACCGCCGCCGCCCTCGGCGACCGGGCCGCCTACGCCGAGTCCGACCGCGCCTTCCACCGCGCGATGCTGGGCCTGTCGGGCAACCTTCAGCTCGTCTCCGTCGCCGACGAGCTGCACCGCCGCGCCCAGTGGCCGCTGGCCGTCCCGCGCCCGCCGCACGCGGCCCGCCCGGCCCCGGCGGAACTGCTCGCCGACGCCACCGAGCACGCCGTACTGCTCGACGCCCTCGTCGCGGGGGACATCGACACCGTCGAGGCGCTGGTCAGGGAGCACTTCTCGGGCGCCGTCCGCGGCTGAGCCGGTCGAGACGGCCGAAGACGCCCGCGTACGCCGGTGAGCGGGTCGGCCATGGTCCGGGGGAGGGCCGCCGCCACCGGCCCATGGTCCGGGAGGGCCGCCGCCACCGGCCGGTGGTCCGGAGAGGACCGAACCGCCCCGCCGGGGCCGGTGGTGGCCTGAGGTCGCGTCCCGGCCGGGGCGCAGTTCCCCGCGCCCCTTAAAAGCAGCTCTTGCGCCGGGACGCCGCGGAGATCCACACGACAGGCCCTGCGAGTCAATACACCTAGGCCGCCTTGAAGGCCGGGGCGAGCCAGGTGGGGACGCCGTCCAGGAGGGCGTAGAGGCGGGCGGCCTCAAGGCGGAGCCGTGCGGCCTCGGGCTCGTCCTCGACATCGGCCAGGGCGAGGAGCGCGGGCGCCGTGCCGACGAGGTGCCCGAGGGAGACGCGGATGCGGAGGGACTCCGCGAAGCCGTGCCGGGCCTCGGCGATCTCGCCGTCGGCGGCGGCGAGCCCGGCGAGGTGACGCCAGGTGAAGGAGGTCAGGAAGACGTCGCCGTGGGCGACGGCGCCGGCGTGGGCGCGGCGGTAGGCGGCGCGGGCGGCAGCCGGATTGGCGGCGATGTTCTCGGCGACCAGGCCGCGCCGGAAGTCCAGCAGCGGCCTGCCGGGAGAGGCGGGGGACAGCAGCGCGGCGGCGCGGCCGAACGCGGAGCTGGCCTCGTCGGCGCGGTCGCGTACGGAGAACAGCGTCGCGCCGTACGCGAGGTACCCCCGTTCGGAGGCGGCGGCGCCGCGCTCCTCGTCGGTGCCCGCCAGCGCTTCGGCGGCGCGCAGCGCGTCCTCCGCCTCGGACCAGCCGTCGAGGTGGTAGAAACACCCCTCGACCAGCAGTTCCGCCCTCCGTAGCGCGGCTCCGGCGTGGTCGGCGCAGAACGGCGCGAGCAGTGTCGCCGCCTCCGCCCAGCAGCCGCGAGCCCGCAGCCGCCATACGTCCGGTTCCCCGACCACCGATTCCGACAGGGCGGTTTCCGCCACAGTCTCTCCCCCAAGCGCGTCGTCGAGCGAGTGCGAGTTCCTGCTTACGTGCAGTGGCCGAAGTCCAACATGGCGCGGGGGTCCACGCCAAGGGGTTGGAGATCACCTTTTGTGAACGGGATCACTAATGCCTGTTCGGCAGGTCGGACGGTCCAACAGGTGAACTTGTGAAGGAGATTCGACGGCCTCTTCGGCGGGCGCGCCGCCCGCCCCGCCGTACCGTCAGCTCATCCGCAGCGCGAGGAAGAAGTCCAACTTGTCCTCAAGACGGGACAGATCACGCCCCGTCAGCTGTTCGATCCGCCCGATCCGGTACCGCAGCGTGTTCACGTGCAGGTGCAGCCGGGTGGCGCAGCGCGTCCAGGAGCCGTCGCACTCCAGGAACGCCTCAAGGGTCGGGATGAGGTCGGCGCGGTGCCTGCGGTCGTACGCGCGCAGCGGGTCGAGCAGCCGGGCGGTGAAGGCGCGGCGCACGTCGTCGGGGACGAAGGGCAGCAGCAGGACGTGGGAGGCCAGCTCCTCGTGCCCGGCCACGCAGACCCGGCCGGGGCGGGCCGCGGCCACCCGGCGGGCGTGCCTGGCCTCCTCCAGGGCGCCGCGCAGCCCCTCGGCGGACTGCACGGCGGCGCTGACGCCGATGGTCAGCCGTCCGTCGTCGGCGAGCCCGCGGCCGAGCGGGCCGCGCAGCACGTCGAGCAGCCGGTGCGCGTGCAGGGCCGCGGGGGAGTCCTCGCCGCCCTCCTGGGCGCCGGGGACCGGCGGGGGCAGCGGTACCAGCGCCATCGCCTTGTCGTCCAGGTGCGCCACCGCGATCCGGTCCGTCGCCTCGGCCCCGGCCGCCGCCGGGTCGACCAGCACTTCCTCCAGCAGGTCCCGCGCCACCGGTCCCGGCGCCAGGTCGCCGCCCGCCCAGTCGACCCGGGCGACCACGATCTGCCACTGCGGGGCGTCGCCCGCGCCCGGCACCAGGACGGGCGCCGCGGCCCGCAGCCGGGCGCCGATCTCGGCGGGCGGCGCTCCGCCGCGCACCAGCTCGAAGACCTCCGCGGCCAGCCGCCGCCGTACCGTACGGGCCGCGTCCCGCCGCTCCCGCTCCACCGCGATGAGCTGCGTGACGCCGTGCAGCAGATCCAGGCGCTCCGCGGGCCACTCTCCGGCGTCCGCCTCGACGGCGAGGAACCAGTCGGACAGTACGGTCGCCCGTACGTCCTCAGCCCCCGCGCGGACCGGGAAGAGCGAGTAGATCCGGCCGCCCTGGACGGCGACGCGGTGCGGTGCGGGCCGGGCGGTGCGGGCGGCGGCCTGCTGGGCGCCGGCCAGCTCGGCGCGGACCGAGGCGGCCAGCGAACGCCCCGAGCCGCCGATCTCCCGGCCGACCGCGGACAGCACCCAGGCGCGCAGGTCCAGGTCGCTGCCGAGCAGGTCGAGCACGGCGTCGGGGCCGCCGCCCGCGGGCCCTGACGACATCAGCCGCCGGTGCCGGTCCACGACCGCCGCGAGATCACCCGCCCGGCCGCTGGAGACCTGCCGGACCACGTACTCGGTGACGGTCGCGAAGGCCACCGTCTCGTCCACCGCGAACAGCGGCAGCCGGTGCCGGGCACAGGCGGCCACCAGATCCTGCGGGATCGTGCTCAGCCCCGCCTCGCCCGCCGCGAGCGCCGCCACCCCGGCTCCGGCCAGCAGCCGGACGAAGGGCTCGCAGTCGCCGGGGCCGCGCCGCCAGGCCAGACCGGTGAGGACCAGTTCGCCGCCGGTCAGATAGCGGCTGGGGTCGCGCAGGTCCGTGGTCATCACCCCGCGGACCGTACGGTCCAGCTCGTCCTCGCCGCCGAGCAGCCGCAGGCCGAGGGCCTCGGTGTCCAGCAGTGCGCGCAGCCGCATAGTCGTCGCCTTGTCCTCTGCCGGTTCGTGGTCGCGGTCCCGGCCGTCGTCGCGGGAGTCCGGGGTCGCAGTGTCGAACACCGGTGTTGCGGGTGGGCTGCCGCGAGGTTTCGGAGCGGACCCTTTCGGAGGAATCTACAAGACCCACCCCTTGGCCAGCCAACCGCTTCATGTTTTCGGTGACTGCACCCGGACGGCCCCACAGCCGTGTACTGGGGCCACGCCGCGTGTACAGGACATGAACAGCCCACTCGGATTCGAGAAGAGAACCCCATGGAATTCCTGCGCCCCGCCAGCTGGGAGGAAGCGCTCGCCGCCAAGGCCGAGCATCCCTCCGCTGTGCCCATCGCGGGTGGCACGGACGTGATGGTCGAGATCAACTTCGACCACCGCAGGCCCGAGTTTCTGCTGGACCTGAACCGCATCGGTGAGCTCCAGGAGTGGGAGGTGGCCGAGGACACCGTCCGGCTCGGCGCCTCCGTCCCGTACACCCGGATCATGGAGAACCTCAGAGCCGAGCTGCCCGGCCTCGCGCTGGCCAGCCACACCGTCGCCTCCCCGCAGATCCGCAACCGCGGCGGTGTCGGCGGCAACCTCGGCACCGCCTCCCCGGCGGGTGACGCCCACCCGGCGCTGCTCGCGGGCGGCGGCGATGTCGAGGCGCAGTCCGTACGCGGCACCCGGCTGATCCCCATCGACGACTTCTACCGGGGGGTGAAGCGCAACGCGCTGGAGCCCGACGAGCTGATCCGCGCCGTACGGCTGAAGAAGGCGACCGGGCCGCAGCAGTTCTCCAAGGTCGGCACCCGCAACGCGATGGTCATCGCGGTCTGCGCCTTCGGCCTGGCCCTGCACCCCGAGACCCGCGAGGTCCGCACCGGCATCGGCTCGGCCGCGCCCACCCCGATCCGGGCGCGGACGGCCGAGGAGTTCCTGGCCGCCGCTCTGGACGAGGCCGGGCTGTGGGAGAGCCGCGGGGTGCTCCCGCCCGCCGTCGCCCGGCAGTTCGCGGAGCTGGTCTCCGGGGCCGCCAACCCGATCGACGACGTCCGCGGCACCGCGTCCTACCGGCGGCACGCGCTGGCCGTCATGGCCCGCCGCACGCTCGGCTGGTCCTGGGAGCAGTACCGCGGCAACGAGCCCCACGAGCTGGACGACAGGAGCAAGCCATGCGCGTGACCTTCACCGTCAACGGCGGTCCGCAGGAAGCCGACGACGTATGGGAGGGCGAGAGCCTGCTGTACGTGCTGCGCGAGCGGATGGGCCTGCCCGGTTCCAAGAACGCCTGCGAGCAGGGCGAATGCGGCTCCTGCACGGTGCGCCTGGACGGCGTGCCGGTGTGTTCGTGTCTGGTCGCCGCGGGCCAGGCGCAGGACCGCGAGGTCGTCACCGTCGAGGGCCTGGCCGGTGAGGGCGGTGAACTCTCCACCGTCCAGCAGGCGTTCGTGGACGCGGGCGCCGTCCAGTGCGGCTTCTGCACCCCCGGACTGCTGGTCGCCGCCGACGAGTTGCTCGAACGCGTTCCCGAGCCGTCCGACGGCGACATCCGCGAGGCGCTGTCCGGCAACCTGTGCCGCTGCACCGGCTACGAGAAGATCCTCGACGCCGTACGCCTGGCCGCAGCCCGTACCGAAGGAGCGGTGTGAGCATGCCCAACACACCCGCGTCCGGGGCCGGTTCGTCCGTCACCCGGACACCCACCAGCCTCACTCAGGGCGCCGCCTCCAAGGGCGGCATCGGCGAGTCCACGCTGCGCCCCGACGGCATCCTGAAGGTCACCGGCGAATTCGCGTACTCCTCGGACCTGTGGCACGAGGACATGCTGTGGGGCTACACGCTGCGCAGCACCGTCGCGCACGCCGAGATCCGCTCCATCGACACCTCGCAGGCGCTGGCCACCTCGGGTGTCTACGCGGTGCTCACCTACGACGACCTGCCCACCGAGGTGAAGAACTACGGCCTGGAGATCCAGGACACCCCGGTCCTCGCCCACGGCAAGGTCCGCCACCACGGCGAGCCGGTCGCGCTGGTCGCCGCCGACCACCCGGAGACCGCGCGCCGCGCCGCCGCGAAGATCCGGGTGGAGTACGTCGACCTGCCGGTCATCACCGACGAGGCGTCCGCCACCGCGCCCGGTGCCGTCCTGGTCCACGAGGACCGCGACGACCACCACATCGGCCATGTTCCGCACCCCAACATCGTCCACCGCCAGCCCATCGTGCGCGGCGACGCGGACGCCGCGGCGGCCCGCGCCGACGTGGTCGTCAGCGGCGAGTACGTCTTCGGCATGCAGGACCAGGCGTTCCTCGGCCCCGAGTCCGGCCTGGCCGTGCCCGGCGAGGACGGCGGCGTCGACCTCTACGTGGCCACCCAGTGGCTCCACTCCGACCTGCGGCAGATCGCGCCGGTCCTCGGGCTGCCGGAGAAGAAGGTCCGGATGACGCTCTCCGGCGTCGGCGGCGCCTTCGGCGGCCGTGAGGACCTGTCGATGCAGATCCACGCCTGCCTGCTGGCGCTGCGCACCGGCAAGCCCGTCAAGATCGTCTACAACCGCTTCGAGTCCTTCTTCGGCCACGTCCACCGCCACCCCGCCAAGCTCTGGTACGAGCACGGCGCGACCCGCGACGGCAAGCTCACCCACATCAAGTGCCGGATCGTGCTGGACGGCGGCGCCTACGCCTCCGCCTCCCCGGCCGTCGTCGGCAACGCCGCCTCCCTGTCGGTCGGCCCGTACGTCGTCGAGGACGTCGACATCGAGGCGCTGGCTCTCTACACCAACAACCCGCCCTGCGGCGCGATGCGCGGCTTCGGCGCGGTCCAGGCGTGCTTCGCCTATGAGGCGCAGATGGACAAGGTCGCGGCCGAACTCGGCCTGGACCCGGTTGAGTTCCGCCAGCTCAACGCCATGGAGCAGGGCACGCTCATGCCGACGGGCCAGCCCGTCGACTCGCCCGCGCCGGTCGCCGAACTGCTGCGCCGGGTCAAGGCCCGCCCGCTGCCGCCCGAGCGCCAGTGGGAGGTGGCCGGGGGAGCCGCCGACGTACGCGCGCTGCCCGGCGGCCTGTCCAACACCACGCACGGCGAAGGCGTCGTACGCGGTGTCGGCTACGCGGTCGGCATCAAGAACGTCGGCTTCTCCGAGGGCTTCGACGACTACTCCACCGCCCGGGTGCGGATGGAGGTCATCAACGGCGAGCCGGTCGCGACCGTGCACACCGCGATGGCCGAGGTCGGCCAGGGCGGTGTCACCGTGCACGCCCAGATCGCCCGCACCGAACTCGGCGTCACCCAGGTCACCATCCAGCCCGCCGACACCCGGGTCGGCTCGGCCGGTTCCACCTCCGCCTCCCGGCAGACGTACATGACCGGCGGCGCGGTGAAGAACACCTGCGAAGCCGTACGCGAGAAGGTGCTGGAGGCCGGCCGCCGCAAATTCGGCACCTACCACCCGGCGTGGGCCACCGCCGAACTCCTGCTGGAGGGCGGCAAGGTCGTCACCGACGGCGGCGAGGCGCTGGCCGACATCGCGGACGTTCTGGAGGACGAAGCCGTCGACCTGGAACTGGAGTTCAGGCACCGCCCGACCGTCGCCTTCGACCTGCGCACCGGGCAGGGCAACGGCCACGTCCAGTACAGCTTCGCCGCGCACCGCGCGGTGGTCGAGGTCGACACCGAACTGGGCCTGGTCAAGGTGGTCGAACTCGCCTGCGCCCAGGACGTCGGCAAGGCGCTCAACCCGCTGTCGGTCGTCGGCCAGATCCAGGGCGGCACCACGCAGGGTCTGGGCGTGGCGGTGATGGAGGAGATCATCGTCGACCCCAAGACCGCCAAGGTCCGCAACCCGTCCTTCACGGACTACCTGATCCCCACGATCCTCGACACGCCGACCATGCCGGTCGACGTGCTCGAACTCGCCGACGAGCACGCGCCTTACGGCCTGCGCGGCGTCGGCGAGGCGCCCACGTTGTCGTCCACTCCCGCGGTCCTCGCGGCGATCAGGAACGCGACGGGGCTGGAGTTGAACCGGACCCCGATCCGGCCGGAGCACCTGACCGGAACCTAGGCGGCCGGGGGGCTCCCGCCCCCCGGTCCCCTTTCTTGTTCGTCTCGGGCCGTCCCCCGGGTCGTGCAGGCCACGCAGATCCCAAATCCCGTACACCGCGTACGAGTGCCCCTGTGAACCTTGGGAGTTGGCACCATGACCCAGACGCCAGTAGAGCCGCGGACGGCGGCGGAGGACGCGGGCGAAGGCTCGCGACAGCCCGCCGGGAGATCCTGGCTCGACCGGTACTTCCACATCTCGGCCCGAGGCTCGTCGATCCCCCGCGAGGTCCGCGGCGGCATCACGACCTTCATGGCGATGTGCTACATCCTGCTCCTCAACCCGCTGCTGCTGTCGGGACCCGACATCGCGGGGCACAAGCTCAGCCACGCCGCGCTGATCACCGCGACGGCGCTGGCCGCCGCCGTCTCCACCCTGCTGATGGGCTTCGTCGGCAAGGTGCCGCTGGCGCTCGCGGCGGGGCTGAGCGTGGCCGGGGTGATCTCCACCCAAGTGGCTCCGAACATGACCTGGCCGCAGGCTATGGGTATGTGCGTGATCTACGGCGGCGTCATCGTGCTGCTGGTGGTCACCGGGCTGCGCGAGATCGTCATGAACGCGATACCGCTGGCGCTCAAGCACGGCATCACCATCGGCATCGGCATGTTCATCGCGATGATCGGCCTGGTCAACGCCGGTTTCGTCGGCAAGGGCGACCCGCACGGCACGGCCCCGGTCGCCCTCGGCGCGGGCGGCCAGCTGCGCGGCTGGCCCGTGCTGCTCTTCTGCGTGACCCTGCTGCTGATCTTCATGCTCCAGGCCAGGAATCTGCCGGGCGCGATCCTGATCGGCATCGTGGCCGGCACCGTCCTGTCCGTGATCGTCAACGCGGCGGGCAATCTCACGGCGGCCGACTGGGGAGGCAGCGCGCCCAAGCTGGAGGGCAGCGCGGTCTCGATGCCGGACTTCGGGCTCTTCGGCCATGTCGAGTTCGGCGGCTGGGGCTCGATCGGCGGTATGACCGTCGGCGTCATCGTTTTCACTCTGGTGCTCGCCGGGTTCTTCGACGCGATGGCCACCATCATCGGCGTCGGCACCGAGGCCCGGCTCGCCGACGACAAGGGCCGGATGCCGGGCCTGTCCAAGGCGCTGTTCATCGACGGCGCGGGCGGCGCGATCGGCGGCGTCGCGGGAGCGTCGGGGCAGACCGTCTTCATCGAGTCCGCGACCGGCGTCGGCGAGGGCGCCCGCACCGGCCTGTCCTCGGTCGTCACCGGCGTCCTCTTCGCGCTCGGCCTGTTCTTCACCCCGCTGGCCCAGATCGTGCCCGGCCAGGTCGCCGCCGCCGCGCTCGTCGTGATCGGCGCGATGATGATGAGCAACGCCCGGCACGTCGACTGGTCCGACCGCGCCGTGGCCGTACCGGTCTTCATGACCGTCGCCCTCATGCCGTTCACCTACTCCATCACCGCGGGAGTCGGCGCCGGCGTCGTCTCGTACACCGCCATCAAGGCCGCGCAGGGCAAGTGGCGCGAGCCGGGCGTGTTCATGTGGATTCTCACGGCCGTCTTCGTCGTCTATTTCGCCCTGCACCCGATCGAGGGCTGGCTAGGCGTCAAGTGACCGCCGGGAAGAGCGAGTTGTAGGAAGAAGGAGCTGGAACGCCATGCTGGACATCGCTGACGAGTTGTACCGCTGGTGCGGTCTCGGGCGTCCGTTCGCCGTCGCGACGGTCGTCGCGACCGGCGGCAGCGCCCCGCGCCAGCCCGGTGCGGCGCTCGCCGTCGACGGCGGCGGCGACGCCATCGGCAGCGTGTCCGGCGGGTGTGTGGAAGGCGCGGTCTACGAGCTGTGCCAGGAGGTGCTGGCCGCGGGCCCCGACGCGGCTGCGGTCCTCCAGCACTTCGGCTACTCCGACGAGGACGCCTTCGCCGTCGGCCTGACCTGCGGCGGCGAGATCGACATCTTCGTGCAGCGGATCGATCCTGCGGTACGGCCCGAGGTCGTCGCGGCGCTGGCCGCGGCCGTCTCCGGCGAGGCGGCGGCGGTGGCCCGCGTGGTCGCGGGCCCGGCGGAGCTGCTGGGCCGGGCGCTGCTGGTGTCCGAGGCCGGGTCCGGGGGTGGGTCCGCAAGCGCGTCCGACCGCTCGTACGCGGGCTCGCTCGGTGACGACGAGCGGGACCGTACGGCGGCGGCCGAGACCCGCGCGCTGCTGGCCGCCGGGCGCACCGGGACCGTCGTGATCGGCGCGGACGGCAGCCGCTGCGGCGCGCCGCTCACCCTGCTGGTCGAGGCCAGCGTGCCGCCGCCGCGGATGCTGGTCTTCGGGGCGATCGACTTCACGTCCGCGCTGGTACGGGCGGGCAAGTTCCTCGGCTACCACGTGACGATCTGCGACGCGCGGCCGGTCTTCGCCACCGCCCGCCGCTTCCCCGAGGCCGACGAGGTGGTCGTCGACTGGCCGCACCGCTACCTGGAGGCCGAGGCGCGGCAGCGGCGGCTGGACGGCCGTACGGTGGTCTGCGTCCTCACCCACGACGCCAAGTTCGACATCCCCCTGCTGGAACGGGCGCTGCGGCTGCCGCTGGCCTACATCGGCGCGATGGGCTCGCGCCGCACCCATCTCGCGCGCCTGGACCGGCTGCGCGACACCGGGGTGACCGAACTCGACCTGGCCAGGCTCCACTCGCCGATCGGCCTCGACCTCGGCGCCCGCACGCCCGAGGAGACCGCCCTGTCGATCGCCGCCGAGATCGTCGCCCACTCGCGCGGCGGCTCCGGCGCCCCCCTCACCGGCGCCCGCACCCCGATCCACCACGAGCCCAAGCCCCCGTCCCGCCGCCTGGGCTCCCCGGCCGCGTAGGACCCGTACCCCGACCGTATTTGGTCCAGACCATTGACCGCTCCGGGCGCGACCGTGCAGGATCGGCGGCAGGCGGCAGGCGGCAGGCGGCAGGCGGCAGGCGGCAGGCGGCAGGCGGCAGGCGGCAGGCGGCAGGCAGCAGGCGGTGGGCCGCCGGGCTCAGAACCGGGCCGCCCACCGCACGCCGTACCCGCTTCGCCGGGCTTCACTTTGCTTCGCCGCACCGGCGCCGTCACGGA
The DNA here is from genome assembly GCF_042957025.1 of Streptomyces sp. NPDC008139. Taxonomy (NCBI): domain Bacteria; kingdom Bacillati; phylum Actinomycetota; class Actinomycetes; order Kitasatosporales; family Streptomycetaceae; genus Streptomyces; species Streptomyces sp. NPDC008139. The sequence goes on along the minus strand of NZ_JBIBHM010000004.1, from coordinate 261,679 downwards.
CAGTTGCTGTCCGCGATGGGCCCTAGCGTAGGAGCCATGCCCAAGCCGCTCGACCGCCGCACCCTCAACCGGACCCTGCTCGCGCGCCAGCTGCTGCTGGACCGGCGGCGGACGGCCGCCGAGGACGCCGTCGCCCATCTGCTCGGACTCCAGTCGCAGCACCCCACCTCGCCCTATCCGGGCCTGTGGACCCGGCTGACCGGCTTCCGGTTCGACGAGTTGGGCACGCTGCTCACCGAACGCGCGGTGGTGCGCGTCGTCTTGATGCGCGGCACCGTGCATCTGGTGACGGCGGCGGACGCGCTGCGGCTGCGGCCGTGGATCCAGCCGATGCTGGACCGGGGATTTCGCGGCTCGCAGTGGGCGGCAGGGGCCGCGGGCGTCGACCGCGCGGAACTGGTCGCCCACGGCCGCGAGGCGCTGGCCGAACGGCCCCTGGGACCGGCCGAGTTGCGTACCGCGCTGAGCGCCCGCTGGCCCGACGCGGACCCCGCCTCGCTGATCAACGCGCTACGGGTGTGGGCGCCGCTGGCACAGGTGCCGCCGCGCGGGCTGTGGGGCGCGAGCGCCCAGCCCGCCTACGCCCTGCTGGACGACTGGCTGGGACAGCCGATGGCCGACCCCGCCGCGACCGCCGCGGAACCGGCCGCGCTGGTCCGCCGCTACCTGGCCGCGTACGGCCCCGCCACCCCCGCCGACATGCAGAAGTGGTGCGGACTCACCGGCCTCAGGAAGGTCTTCACCGCGCTGGACTGCCGGACCTACACCGCCGAGGACGGCAAGGAGCTGTACGACCTGCCGGACGCGGAACTCACCGACCCCGCCACCGAGGTCTCCGCGCGCTTCGTCGCCGACTTCGACAATCTGCTGCTCTCGCACGCCGACCGCACCCGCGTCCTCGCCGACGAGCACCGGCCGCGGGTGATGACCGTCAACGGCATCATCCGCGGCACGGTGCTGGTCGACGGATTCGTCGGCGGCACCTGGCGGTTCGAGCGCGCCAAGGACACCGCGGCCGTCGTCGTCGCGCCCTTCGCGCCGCTGCGCCCGGCCGACCGGGACGCGCTCGACGCGGAGGGCCTGCGGCTGCTGGCCGCCTCCGACCCGCGGGCGCGGACGCCCGAGGTGCGGTTCGAGCGACCCGCGGGGTGAGGCGGCGCGCTGACGACCGCTCAGCGCGCCGCCTCGAACGCCCGCCCCGCCGCCGTCTCCACCGGACCGCTGTGGAACAGCCCGCTGCTCGGCTTGTTGTCGTCGGCGGGCAGCCCGAACCAGGCGTACCGCTGGAGCCACGGCAGCCCGTCGAGCATCTTCGTCGCGGCCGTCACGAAGGCGGCCTGCTGGCTGTCGGTCGGGAAGCGGACGCCGTTGGCGAAGTCGATCAGCGCGAATTCGGTGAGCCAGATCGGCTTGTTGTACCGGTTGTGGACCGCCGTCAGATACGACTTGAGCTGGGAGACCGCGTTCGGCGTCGTGAAATCCCCGCCGTACCAGTGCAGGGCGATGAAGTCGACGCGGTAGCCGCGCTGTTGAGCCCCCGACATGAACCGGTCGAGCCAGCCGCCGGCCGTGTCGCCGCCGTAGGCGACCGCGGGACTGCCGAGCACCTTGCCGTTCGCCATCAACTTCGGCCACAGCGACAGCGCCTGATCCACCGTCATGTTCGCCTGGCCGCCCATGTCCGGCTCGTTGAAGCCCAGCAGGTACGGACCCGCCGCCTTCGCCTGCGCCAGTGCCGTCGGACTCGCGCTGTCACCGCCCCAGATCATCGGCACGAAGCCGGGTCCGCTGATGCCGCCGTGCGTCGTGGACCACGTGTAGTACCAGCCCGCGCCCGACCGGTCGAGCGCGGTGTTCACACCGGGGAAGGACCACACCCCGACGCCCTTGCGGACCGAGGAGACCGGCGCGACCGGCGGCGGCGCCGCGGCCGGCGGCGCGTGGGTCGTCGGCGTGGGCTTGCGCGGCGGCTTCGTCGTCGGCTTGGCGCCGGTCCTCGTCGCGGACGGCGTGGGGGAGGGGGAGGCGGTCGTGGCGGGCGCCGAGATCGTCACCGAAGGACGGATCGGCGTGCTGTCGGCGGCCGGGGTGCCGGCGGACCGGTCGGCCGACAGGTGCACGGCCAGCAGCGCTCCGGCCGCCACCGCCGCGACCGCGCCCATCGCGGCGGCCGGGACGCTCAGCGGACCGTGCAGCAGCCTGCCGCGGATTCCCCGGGGCGCACCGCTCCGCCGTGGGGGGCGGTGTCGCGGAGCGGTGCGCGGGGCCGCCGATTGGGGAGCGGCCTGGGAGGGGGGTATCGGGGAGTGCGCGGGCGGCGGGCCCGCAGGGCCGGTGTGCGGGGGCGCCGCCGGGGCGTGCCCGCCGAAGGGCGCGCCGAACGGCATCCCGAGCGGCACCGGCAGCAGCGGCAGCCCGCTGAGCAGCCGGTCCATCGGCAACAGCGTCCGGCCGCGCTGCCCGCAGTCCGGGCAGCCGCGGATGTGCCGGGCGAAGCGCTTGCGCCACAGCGGGCTCGGCACACCGTCCCAGCCGCCGGTCACATGGGTGAGACCCGCGCAGCCGCCCGCGTCGCCGAGCGCGCGCACCACCGTGCGCGAGGTTTCGAGCTGTTCCTTCATCCGCTGGACCTTCACCGCGGCGTGCTGCCGGGTCAGGCCCAGGGCGTCGGCCAGCTCCGAGCGGCCGAGGTCGCCGGTCTCCTCCAGCCACCACAGCGCGAGCAGCGTACGGTCGTCGCGGTCCAGCCAGCGGGTGGCCTCCGCGATCTCCCGGCGCTGGTCGGTCAGCCCGAGTCGCAGGATCGTCACGGCGGCGAAGTCCGAGGCCGGGTCCGGTATCAGCTCCGCCGCGTCCAAAGCGGTCTGCTGGTGCCACGCCGCCTTGCGGGCCTGCTCGCGGTCGCGCACCTGGCGGACCGCGATGGCCACCAGCCAGGAGCGGAACGCCGCCGGGTCGCGGAGGTCGGACAGGCCGCGGACCACCCGCAGCAGCGTCTCCTGCACCACGTCGTCCACGTCGTCGTGCCCGTCAAGGGCGCGCCCGACGATGTTGTAGACCAGCGGCAGGCACTCCGCGACCAGCCGGTCGAGTGCCGCCTGGTCGCCCGCCCGCGCGGCACTCACCAACGCGGGGTCGGGACCGACCCGGTCGCCTGCGCGCATGCTGCTCACACTCCGTCCTGGCCCGGACTCCGGCCGGGTGACACGTATCTGCCCTCGGACAGGAGACGCTGCCACGACCAGGGGGATAACAGAAACCCGCCGGCCCCCCGGACTTCCCGCGCGGGGAGGTCCGGGGGGCCGGCGACCGGACGGCGGGCCGGGCCCCCGGTCCGGGGGCCCGGCCGCGCCACCGGATCAGGAGGACGGCACGGTGTCCGTGAAGGTGGTGCCCGCCGTGCGGTAGGCCGCGACCTGGGTCTGCACCTGGGCGGGCGTCAGCACCTGGTCCTTGAGGAAGTACACGTAGTCGACCTGCTGGTTGTACGAGCGCGGGGTGTTGCTCGTCTGGCCCGCGAGGTCGATCAGCCAGTGGTTGAAGTCGATCCACTGCGGCGTCTCGGGCAGGTACGGCTCGCCGTGCTGCGCGACCTGGTTGCCGTCGATGTAGTAGGTGATGTTCGTGTTGTCGATGGTGATCTGGAGGTTGTGCCAGCCGTCGAGGCTGCCGTACTGCTGGCCGTGGGTGTTGACCGCGTTCCACGGGTCCGGGTTGTAGGTCTCCCAGGACGTCTCGTACATGATGTTCTGCGTCTCGCCCCAGCCGCCGTTGGGCAGGTACTCGAAGTCCTGCTCGCTGTAGTCCGGGTCCATCGGCGCGTTGAGCGGCGTGAAGGTGAAGAAGGTCTGGTTGACGTGGTCGCCGTCGGGGCCGCCGGTCGGTGTGTCGTTGAACTTGACCCGGGCCGCGTAGGTGCCGTTCTTGAACTTCCTTGCGGTGGTCTGGAGTTCGGTCTCCTTGGTGCCCGCCGCGGTGCCGTCGGTGGTGAGCCGCAGATTCATCACCTTGTTGCTCGCGCCGTCGGCGACGAAGGTCACGTCCTGCGGCGACCAGGTGGCGCCGGCCACACCGGGGCCGCCCTGACCGGACTTGACCGTCCAGCCGTGCTGCTGCACGGCCGGGTCGGAGCTGGAGGTGTAGTTGAAGTCGTCGAACATCGCGGGACCGGTCGGGTTGCCGGTCGGCGGGGTGGTCGGGGGAGTGGTGGGCGGGTTGGTCGGGTCGTTGCCCGCGGGCGCGGTGCCCCAGACCACGGCGCCGCTCTTCTGCACCGTGACCTTGTTCCAGTTCGCGTACGCCGTCTGCGAGCCGTTGAAGGAGTAGTCGTCGGACTGCGTGAGGGTCTGCCAGTCGGCGCGGTAGAAACGCAGTTGCATGTCACCGGTGTTCTGACCCGGCGTCAGCGAACCCGCGCCCGAGGTGAAGCCGATCTCCAGGTAGCGGTCCGCGGTGGCCGTCGGATTGGCCAGCGTCCCGAAGGTGCCGGTGATGTTGCCGCAGCCCTTGACCGCCCACGAGCACGCGAAGCGGTAACTGACGTTCGGGCCATCGGACTTGAAGTAGTACCGCACGGTGACGGTGTTCAACGGCACCGTGGTGCTGCCGGTGTTGGTGACCTCCAGCCACGGCTCCGACTGGTCGGCGGTGGCGCCGGAGGCGCTGGTGCGGTACTGCGCGCTCAGCGAGTCCTGCGCCGCCGAGGCGGGCATCGCGGTGAGCGCGGCGCAGGCGAGACCGGCCGCCGTACAGACGGCCATCGCCGTACGGACGCGGGTCGACATGCGGAACTTTCCTGACACGGTGATCCCTTTCCAGAGGGGGGTGATGGTGCGGGACTACTGGGAGATGGTCCGGGGAGAGGTGGTGCGGGAGGTGGCTCGGGGGGCGTGCGGCGGGACCGCGGGGTGCGGGATCGTCCGGTGGGCGATACCCAGCGCCGCCAGCCGGTCCTCGTGCCGGAGCAGGGCGGGCAGGAAGTCCGTCGACCAGTCGCCCGCCGGATTCCAGGCGCGGTCGGCGAGCGCGCACAGCCGGGGGAAGGCCAGGTACTCGGCGTGCTCAGCGGTCGGCACGAATTCGCTCCAGAGTTGCGCCTGCGTGCCCAACACCCGCGCCGCCGCGGCCGGTTCCCAGTCGGCGGGTACGGTCTCGCCGCCGTGCACGGCCCGCAGGTCGACGACTCCGCCCGCCTGGCCGAGCGGTTCACCCGGCTGTTCGGTCTGCGGGTAGTCCAGATACGTGGAGCGGTGCGGCGCCATGATCACGTCATGGCCGCGCCGGGCGGCGGCCAGCCCGTGGGCGGTGTCGCGCCACGGCATCACGGTGAACTCCGGCGGCAGCGTGCCCGAGTCCTCCGCCCAGCACAGCGGACGCCGTCCCGCCTCGATCAGGAAATCGCCGATCCGCCCGAGAAACCAGCCGCGCAGGTCCTTGGGCGCGGCCAGGCCCAGCTCCGCCGCGCGCCGCCGCGCCGCCGGGCTCTCCTCCCACTCGGTGACCGGGCACTCGTCGCCGCCGATGTGCACGTACGAGGAGGGGAACACGTCGAGCACCTCGCCGAGCACGCTGCGGCAGAAGTCCAGCACCTCGTCGTGGACGCCGAGGATGGTGCGGCACACACCCCACTCGGTCCACACGTCCAGCTCGCGCCCCGGCACGTTCCCCAGGTGCGGATAGGCCGCCAGCGCCGCGCGGGTGTGCCCCGGCATCTCGATCTCCGGCACCACCGTGACGCCGCGCTCGGCCGCGTAGGCGACCAGCGACCGCAGTTCTGCGGTGGTGTACGCCCCCGCGTGCGGCAGGTCGTCGAACCGGCCGCTGCCCGAACGCCCGATCATCGAGCGGGACCTGGCCCCGCCGACCTCGGTGAGCCGGGGGTAGGCGGCGACCGGCATCCGCCAGCCCTGGTCGTCGGTCAGGTGCAGATGCAGCACGTTCAGCTTGTGGAACGCCAGCAGGTCCACGAAGCGCCGCAGGAACGACACCGGCTGGAAGTGCCGGGCGACGTCCAGCATCATGCCGCGCCAGCCGAACCTCGGCACGTCGGTGACCTGCACGCACGGCATGCGCCAGGCGACCCCGCTCGCCGGGCGCTCCGACAGGGCCTGCGCGGGCAGCAGTTGACGGATCGTCTGCACACCGTGCAGCAGCCCGGCCGGCCTGGCCGCCCGCAGCAGCACCGCGTCGGGCCCGACGGTCAGGCCGTAGCCCTCCGCGCCGAGACCGCCGAGTTCGGGGTCGAGCGCGAGCACCACCCGGCCGGTGGGGGAGGGCCGCAGCGGCAGCCCGGTGGCGGGCGCGAGCAGCGTACGCAGCAGGTCCGCCGCGCCCTGGGCGCCGTCGCTCGCCCGTACGGACGTGGTCTCTTCGAAGGTGAAGTGGCCGGGGATACGGGCGAGATGGGAGGGGTGCGGAATGATCACAGCGGCTCCAGTGGGGGCGGCGGGGGTCGGCGGTCGACGGCGTCGAGCGAGGTGACCCGGGAGCGGGCGTGGGGAGCGGTCGCGGGCAGGGGGCGCGGACAGCGGTCGCGAGGTCAGCCCTTCACGGCGCCGGCGGTCATTCCGGTGGTGACCCGGTTCTGCAGGACGAGGAAGACCAGCAGCACGGGCAGCATGAACAGCGAGGAGGCGGCCATCGTGGCGCCCCAGTCGGTACCGAAGACATTGCTGAACGAGGAGAGCCAGACCGGCAGCGTGCGGGCGTCCTGGTTCTTGATGATCAGCGTGTTGGCGAAGGCGAACTCGTTCCACGCCGTGATGAAGCCGAACAGCGACGTGGACAGCAGGCCGGGCGCGAGCAGCGGGAAGGTGACCCGGCGGAACGCCTGCGGCCTTGTGCAGCCGTCCACTTGGGCGGCCTCCTCCAGCTCCACCGGGATCGCCGCGAGGAAGCCGCGCAGCGTCACGATCGTGAACGGCAGCGTCGTCATGAAGTAGACCAGCGTCAGCATCGACAGCTTGTCGAGCATGTCGGTGTCCCGCGCGATCACGTACATCGGGATCAGCAGCGCCTCCCACGGTGCCATCTGCGCGGTGAAGACCAGCAGGATGAAGGCCCGCCGGCCGCGCCAGCGCATCCGGCCGACCGCGAAGGCCGCCAGCAACGCCACCACCAGTGACATCAGCACCGCGCCGAGCGTCACGGTCAGGCTGTTGCGCCAGAAGGTGCCGAAGCCGTCGGCGTGCATGGCCGTGCGGAAGTGCGCGAAGGTGGGGTGCAGCGGCAGGAAGGACGGGGTGTCGGCCTGGATGGCGGTGGTCGGCTTGAAGGCCGTGATCACCATCCAGTAGACGGGGAAGGCGGCGACCGCCAGCGTGAACAGCGCGGCCAGATTGAGCGGCAGCCGCCGCAGGGACCCGCGGCCCGGCCGGTTCCGACGGCCCGCGCCGCCCGCGCGCGGGGCCTTACCAGTCGCGGTGAATGTGGTCACTGCGCGCCCTCCTCACGGAACATCCGGCGCAGGTTGAAGACCAGCACGCCGAGCAGGATCAGGACGGTCAGCGTGGAGACCGCGGACCCGAGGTCGTACTTGTGCAGGGACTGCGCGATCTGGAAGGCGTAGACCGGCAGCGTGGTGGTCGCCCCGTTGGGACCGCCCTCGCTGATCACCCAGATCTGGGCGAAGCACTTGAAGCACCAGATCACCTCAAGGGAGGTGATCAGCGCGAACAGCGGGCGCAGCATGGGGAAGGTGACCAGCCGGAAGGTCTGCCAGGCGCCCGCGCCGTCGATCCTGGCCGACTCGTACAACTCCGCCGGGATCGTGGTCAGGCCGCCGTAGAGGGTCAGCGCGGCGAACGGCACGGACTGCCAGACCACCAGGGTCACCAGGATCGCGAAGGTCGAGCCGCCGTGCGCGAACCAGGTGTAGTCCCGGTACGACTCGAAGCCCAGCTTTACCAGTAGCCAGTTGACCACTCCGAAACGGGACTGGAACAGCCACTGGAAGATCGTGGTGGCCGCGATCACCGGAGTGGCCCAGGCCAGGACCAGACCGCTCATCACCGCGAGCCGCATCCGCTTGCCGAGCTTGACGAGCATCAGCGAGACCAGCGTGCCGAGCACCATGATCAGCACGACGTTCAGCCCGGTCCACCACAGGGTGCGGCGGACCACCGTCCAGAACTCCGGATCATCCAGCACCGTACGGTAGTTGGCGAAGCCGACCCAGGTGGCGCCGCCGCGGATCAGCTCGCCGAGGCCGAAGTGCTGGAACGACATGACGGTGTTTCTGACCAGCGGGTAGACCAGCAGGAAGGCCGTGCCCACCACGGTGGGGGCGACCAGCAGATACGGCCAGACCGCGGCGAGCGGGCGGCGGCGGCGCCGGCGTTCGCGGGGTGGCGGTGGCGGATCCGCGACGGCCGGCCGTGAGGCGGCGTTGGGAGCGGTGAGCACGGCGGTTCTCCTCGGGACGCTGATCGGACGCTGTCGGGCGGACGCGGATCAGATGGGGAGCGGGCGGGGCGTGGCCGGTCAGGAGGCGGTGTTGAGGGCCTTGGTGACGGCCGCCGAGGCCGTCTTGCCCGCCGCGTCCGGGTCGCTGCCGGTGAGCACCTGCGTCATGTACTGCTTGATCGGGTTGTTGGCCTCGACCGCCGCCCAGTTGGGCGAGTTGGGCGTGGCATGGCCGTTGGCCGCGCCGACCGCCATCACCGAGGCGCCCTCGTTGCCCGCCAACACCCCCGCGAGCGAGGTGCGGTTGGGCACGTAGCTCATCTCCTTGGCCATGTCCGTCTGCCACTTGGCGCCCGCGAGCGCCTTGACCACCTCGTAGGCGAGCGCCTGGTGCCGGGACGCCTCGGGGATCACCAGGTCGGAGCCGCCGGTGAAGACCGCGCCCGGCTTGTCGGCGGTCTTGCCGGGGATCGGGAAGAAGCCGATCTTGTCCTTCATCGCCGGATTGGCCTTGACGATGGCGTCGGCGCCGCCGGGCACCGAGATGATCTGCGCGCTCTTGCCCTTGGCGAAGACGTCGGCCTGGAGCGGCTTGGCCTCGTCGGAGTCCTTCGGGCCCTTGCCGAGCGCCTGGAGCCGCTTGTAGAACTCCATGCCCGCCTTGGCCTGCGGGGTGTCCAGCGCGCCCTTCCAGTTGTCGCCGTCCTGGACCGCCAGGTCGCCGCCCTCGTCCCAGATGAATCCGGCCAGCGCGTACCAGGTCTGGCCCGGCAGGTAAATGCCGTCGTTGCCACCGGTGTTGAGCTTGGTGGTGTCCTGGATCCACTCGTCGCGGGTCTTGGGCGGCGCGGCGATGCCCGCCTTCGAGAAGAGGTCCTTGTTGTAGATCACGACGCGGTTGGCCGCGTACCAGGGGATGCCGAACTGCTTGCCGTCGATCTTGCCGGGGTCGGCGAGGCCGGGAATCCAGTCGGCGCCCTGGAGGTCGGTCACCTTGTCGGTGAGGTCCTTGACGCCGCCGCTCGCCGCGTACTGCGCGACCTGCGTGTTGCCGACCTCCATCACGTCGGGCGCGTCGTTGCTGGCCAGCGCGCTGGTGATCTTCTGGCCTATGCCGTCCCACTCCTGGATCTGGATGTCCAGGGTGGTGCCCTTGTGCCCGGCCTCGAAGTCGGACCTGAAGCGGCTGAGGAAACCGTCGGACATGCTGCCGCGCATGATCCACACGGTGAGCTTGGCGGGGGCCGGCGTCTTGGCGGAACCGCCGGTGTCGCCGGAGCCGCCGGAGCCGCCGGATCCGGAGGAGGAGCCGCACGCGGAGAGCGCGGCGACGGCGAGGACGAGCGCCGCGGCGCCGGGAACGAGTCTGGATCTCACGGGGATGTCACCTCGGGCAGGGAGCGAACAGGACTTACCACTTGCCAACTGGTCTGGTGCTGGTCAGTGAAAATGGCATAGACCACTGAGCGCGTCAAGAGTTCGCGCACCCGTCGACCGCCGAACCGCCGCCCGCCGCGCACCCGCCACACGCAGGCCGTATGCGAATGAGGCCCCCGAAAGCCAGGTGGCAAGGAGTGCTGGCATACTGGTCAGCATCTGGATAACCTCAGCTCACCAGCACGTCACATGAACGCACCGGCACGTCCCCCGAACTCACCAGCACGTCGCATGAACCCACCGGCACGTCCCCCGAACTCAGCAGCACGTCATACGAACTCACCCGCACGACGGCGGCACACCGGTGACCCGTCGGCGGCAGGAAGGTGCACCCCATGGCCAGCGAGCCGCCGCGCTCGGCGCTGAAACGCGAACGGGTCCGCGACTACCTGATGGAACTGGTCGAGTCGCGCGCCCCCGGCGACCCGATCCCGTCGGAGCGCACCCTGTGCGAGCAGCTCGGCGTCTCCCGCCCCACGCTCCGCTCCGCCGTGGACGAACTGGTCACCACGGGACTGCTGCTCCGCGAACACGGCCGCGGCATGTTCGTCGCCCGCGCCAAGATCACCCAGGAGCTGGCGCTCGACGGCCAGGCGCACCGCCTCCCGCAGGCGTCCGGCACCTGGGCCAGCCGCGTCCTGGAGTTCACCACCGTGCGGGCGGGCGCCCGCGTCGGCCGCAAGCTGCACATCTCCCCGGCCGCCGAGATCACCTACATCGCCCGGCTCCGGCTGGTCGACGACGAGCCGATGGCCATCGAATACCTGCACGTCCCGGCCGACCTCGTGCCCGGCCTGCACGCGGCGGACATGGAGTCCGGCGACTTCTACGACTTCCTGCGCGCCCGGCACGGCGTCCACGTCCACGAGGCCGTCCAGTCCATCGAGCCCACCGTGACCAACGACGAGGAGGCCCGGCTGATCGGCGTGCCCGTCCTGTCACCGGCGCTGCTCTTCGAACGGCTCACCAAGGACGCCACCGGCCGCCCGGTGGAGTACGTCCACTCCGTCTACCGCGGCGACCGCTACCGGATCGTCTCCCGGCTGGCCCTCGGCGACGCCGCGCCCGCGACCGCGCAGTCCGCCGACCGGCACCACCCGGGCATCCCGCCGGGCGACCTCGCGGGGCGCGGGGACGTGACGGCGCAGATGGTGGGGGAGGTGCAGCCCGCGGGCTGAGGCCGGGGGGTGTACCCGCGGAGGGACGCCGCGGCGCCCGTGACGTCCCAGAGCGTCTCGAACGGCGAACTACGGTGCCAGGCCCGCCGGTTGCTGGCGTATGCCGTCGCCGCCCTCGTCCTCCTCGGCGGCGCCCGCCGCGACGCCGTCGGTGCCGCGCCGCGGGCAGGGGCGGCCCGCCGCCGGATCGGTCCAGGAAGCCGGGGGGCGGGCGGTCAACAGCGGGTCGACGGTCAGATGGCGGGCGCCCAGCGGCTCGGCCATCGCGCGGAGCGCGCTCTCCGAGAGCTTGATCCACGGCTGGGTCGGCCCCAGCACCGAGCGCAGCCGCTGGTCACTGGTGAAGGCGACCGCCGTCCTGCTGCCGACGGGCGTACGCCACAGCCGTACGACATAGCCCGCAGGCCCCTGTCGCACCGGCACATACAGCGGCCCTTCCGGTACGGGCACGGATTCCGCGGTCGGCGAGACCGGCCCGAGGGGTGTCTCGCGGGCCGTCGCAGGGATCGTCTGCTCGTGGGGCTGTCCTTCGGGAGTCCGGTCACCGGGTCCGTCGTGCTGGCTCACGTGCATGCAGCCACCGTAACCCGGCCGCCGGACGCGCATTCGGCGAGGTCGAGGCGTGGACACCGCGCCGACCGGGCCCGCGCGTCGCTTCGGCCGCCCGCCCGCCCCGCGCCCGGCACCCGCCGATCGAGTGACGCGTCCGCCGGTCACGGCCCGGACCGCCGTCCTCCATTTGTCCTCGACACGCATATGGCGTCCGATCCGGGGCGAACGTTACGTTTGCGCCATGACAGCGCCGAACACCGTACTCACCTGGCAGGTCGAGGAGACCGGCGGATACGAGACCGCGTGGGTCGAACTGGCCGCCGGACGGCTGCGCGCGCACGGCCGCGCGGTCGGACTGAAGCCCGAACCGTACTGGCTGAGCTATGAGTTGGACACCGACGCCGGGTACGTGACCCGGCGGCTGCACGTCACCTCGCACACCGTCGACGGCACCTACGACCTCGAACTGCGCCGGGACGAGCGCAGCCGCTGGACGGCCAACGGGCAGGTCGTCCTCGCGCTCGACGGCGCCCTCGACTGCGACCTCGGCATGTCGCCGCTCACCAACACGATGCCGGTGCTGCGGCACCAACTCCACCGCGACGAAGGCCATCAGGACTTTCTGATGGCCTTCGTCCCCGTCCCGACCCTCGCCGTCCGCCCCTCCATCCAGGGCTACACCCACCTGACCCCGCTGATGTCAGGGGCACGGCTCGGCTACGCCTCCGGCACGTACCGCAGCGAGATCGACGTGGACGCCGACGGTCTGGTCGTCCACTACGAGGGCCTGGCCACGCGTCTCAACCGGGCGGCCCCCAAGCTCTGAGGGCCCGCCCGCCGCCCCGCGGCCGGGCGCTCAGACGCCTCCGCCCTCCTTCGCGAGCACGGGGCCCTCGGCCCCGCCCTTCGTCCGCCGCGCCCAGCCGATCGCGACGGCCGCCAGCAGCGGCGGGACCGCAGCCAGGAGGAAGCAGAGCGTCAGCGGCACGCCGGCGACCAGCAGCGCGGCCAGGGCGCCACCGGCCGAAGACCCGGCGTTGACGGCCGAGTTGACCCAGGTGGTGGCGCGGGTGGTGGCGCCGTCGGGCGCCGCGCCCGCCGCCGCGAGATAGGCGGTCGAGAGGATCGGCGCCGTCAAGGTGCCCGCGGCGGCGACGCACAGGCCGAACACCGTGAGTACGGGGGCGGCGGCCGTGACCGAGACGAGCGCGGCCAGGACGAGGAGCAGGCCGGGGAGCCGGGCGGCGGCGGGCAGCCGCCAGGAGATCCGGCCGTACAGCAGGCCGCCGAGCGCGCTGCCCGCCGACTGCGCGGCGAGGATCCAGCCGACCGCCGAGGGGTGGTGGTGCCGGTCGGCGAAGGCGATCACGAACAGCTCCACGCAGCCGAGGCAGCAGCCGATCCCGGCGGCGGCGTACGCGGCCCTGCGGACACCGCCGCCCTTCTCGCCGAACAGCCGCAGCCGCTCGGCCGCCGAAGCGGTCGACTTGTGGCGCGGCGGCAGCAGCCGGGCGGCGGGGGAGGTGACCATCGCGAGCGTGCCGCAGCCGATCAGGGCGCCGGAGAGCACCAGGCCGTTCACCGGGTGCACGGCCACCACGAGCAGCGGCCCGCTGAGGAAGATCAGCTCCTCCGCGACCGTGTCGACGCTGAACGCCCTTTGCAGCAGCGCCTCGTCGGGCGTCAGCGCGTCCCACAGTGCGCGCATCGTCGGCCCGAGCGGCGGACACAGCGCCCCCGCCGCGCCGCTGAGCCCGGCGAACGCCCACAGCGGCGCACCGGGCTCCCGTACGGCCGCGGCCAGGACGAACAGGGTCGTGGCGAACGGCAGCGCCAGCGTGGTCAGGCCCCGCCTGGCGCCCCAGCGGTCCACGAGCGCGGCCCGTGCGGGGCCGAGCAGGACGGACACGGTCGCGAAGAGCGTGGCCAGCAGCCCGCCGCGCGACAGCGACCCGGTGGCGGAGGTCAGGGACAGGACGAGGGAGAGCGAGACGACGCCGTAGCCGAGGCGTCCGAAAAGGGCCGCACCGAAGGTGCGGCGGGCATGGGGAAGGCGGAAGACGGCAGCGTAGGACGCAGCCTGGACAGGCGCGGACATGGTGGTGATCCTCGGGTTTCCGGGGGAAGGCGGGCGGTTTCGCGTATGCCGCGCAGCGCCGTCAACCCGCCGTCAGGGCGGGGCCGGTCGTCTGTGGGCGCTTACCGCTGCCTAGACACGGTGGGGGAGGATCATGCGCCGCACCCTACCCGTCGGACAGGGTGCGGGAAAAGAGAGACCGGCCGCCCGGCCTGTGCGCACGGGGGCGGCGCACGGGCCGGGCGGCCGGTCGGGGGGCCGGGGGCGCCGGGTGTCCCGTCCCCACGATGACCCGGCGGCCCGGTCCCCTTGACCCCGGCCCACTACCGCTCACTGTGGGGCCGGGGGGCTTGGGGAGCCCGGAGGCTTGCCTACATGTGGACGGCCTGGACGGTGGTGTCGCCCTGGCTGGGACGGCCGCTGCGGTACATGAGGGCGGCGAGGACGAAGCCGACGGCGAAGAGGCCCGCCGACCACCAGTAGGCGGTGGAGTAGCTGTGGAGTTGGGCCTGCGCGGCCACGGCCGGGGACGGCTTGTGGCTGGACAGGTAGCTCGTCGCGGCGCTGGCGGCCAGCGTGTTGAGCAGCGCCGTACCGATGGAACCGCCCACCTGCTGCATGGTGTTGACGGCCGCGGAGGCCACACCCGCGTCGTCGGCGGCGATCCCCGCGGTGGCCACGCTCATGGCGGGCGGCAGGGCCAGGCCGATACCGAAGCCGATGACGAGCAACTGCGGCAGGACGTGCGCCGCGTAGGTGCTGTTGAGGTCGAGGACGGTCAGCCAGGCCATACCGGCACCGGCCATCGCCATGCCGAGCGGGACGATCGGGCGGGGCCCGAACCGCGGCATCAGGTTGTTGGTGGCGATCTGCGCGGAGACCATCAGCGCGCCGATCATCGGCAGGAACGCCAGACCGGTCTTGACCGGCGTGTAGTGCAGCGACGCCTGGAGGAAGTAGGTCAGGAAGAGGAAGACGCCGAACATCCCGGCGCCGGAGATCGCCAGCATGATGAAGGACGCGCCGCGGTCACGGTCGAGCAGGACGCGCAGCGGCAGCAGCGGGTGCGCGGCCCTGGTCTGCCACCAGGCGAAGGCGCCGACCAGCACGCCGCCCGCGACCAGGAAGCCCCAGGTCATCGGGGAGCCCCAGTGGTGGGTCTCGGCGTTCGAGAAGCCGTAGACCAGGCCGAACAGACCCGCGACGACCATGACCGTGCCGGGGACGTCGAGCTTGGGGCGGTCGGCGGGAGCGCCCTTGCGCAGGAAGGCCATGCCGCCGACGAAGGCGAGGACGGCGAAGATCAGGTTCACGTACAGCGTCCAGCGCCAGCTCAGGTGCTCGGTGAGCACACCGCCGAGCAGCAGGCCCACACCGCCGCCCGCGCCCGCGATGGCGCCGTAGATGCCGAACGCCTTGGCGCGTTCCTTGGCGTCGGTGAAGGTCGTGTTGAGCAGCGACAGCGCGGCCGGCGCGAGCAGGGCGCCGAACAGGCCCTGGAGGGCGCGGCCGGTGACCAGCACCTCGAAGTTCTGCGCGGCGCCGGCGAGGGCGGAGGCGCCCGCGAAGCCGACGACGCCGATCAGGAAGACGATCTTGCGGCCGATGAGGTCGGCCAGGCGTCCGCCGAGCAGCAGCAGGGAGCCGAAGGCGAGGGAGTACGCGGTGACGATCCACTGCCGGTTTCCGTCGCTGAACCCGAGGGCGTTCTGGGCGGACGGCAGGGCGATGTTCACGATGGTGGCGTCGAGGACGACCATGAGCTGGGCGAGCGCGATGACGCTCAGCACCCACCAGCGGTGGTTCGCCTTCTCGGTCTTCTGCACCGGGCCCGTGGGGCCCGCGCCGAGGGGCCCTGAGGCCGCGGCGGAGTCGCCGACGTGCGCGTCGGCGGTGGACTGGGATGACATGAGGCGGGACTCCTGAGGAGGAACGGGACGGGCAGGAACCGACCGGAACCGCTGCATGAACGAAACGGTTTCGTACTCCAACGACGGTACGACCCGACCTATCGAAACGCAAACGTTTCGTTGCCGCGTGCCCTGTGCCTCTGATCACATCGCCCGATGTACCCGTCCCACCAGGCGCGACGGCCGGGCGGGAGGGGTGAGGGCGCTGGTCCACTGCGCGCGTACATGTCATATCCGGCGCGCCGCGGCCTCCGTGCTACTGGTCGGCGCGCCCCGTGACCGCGACCGTCACGCCCAGGCCGATCATCGCCAGACCCCCGGTGCCGCCGACCGCCGCCAGCCGCCGCGGCGAGCGGGCGAACCAGGTACGGGCCGCCGACGCGGTCAGCGCCCAGACGCTGTCGCAGATCAGCGCGATCACCGTGAACACCAGCCCGAGCAGCAGCATTTGCTCGTGTACGTGCCCCGCGCCCCGGTCGACGAACTGCGGCAGCACGGCCGCGAAGAACACCATCGTCTTCGGATTCGTCACGCCGACCACGAACCCCTCCCAGAGCGTACGGAGATCCCCCCGGGCGGCCCCGGCCGGTTCGTCCGCGCTCATCGCCGCCGACAGCGCCCCCCGCTGCCGGAACGCCTTCACCCCCAGATAGACCAGATACGCGGCGCCCGCCAGCTTCAGCGCCACGAACACCGTCACCGACCGCGCGACGATCTCCCCGAGCCCCACCGACACCGCCGTCACCAGCACATACGCGCCCGTGGCGTTCCCCAGCACACTGCCCAGCGCGGTCCGCCGCCCATGGGCGAGCGCCCGGCCGAGCACGAACAGCACGCTCGGACCCGGAATCAGCACCAGCACCAACGACATCGCCGCGAACCCGGCCAACCGGTCGACCGACATCCCGTCCCCCTCCACGCCTCGACTCCCGCCGTCCGCGCCGTCGGCGCGCCGTCGGCGCGCCGCCGGTCCGACGAGCGTAACCGCGGGCCCCCGGCCGAGGCTCCCCAATAACGCCGCCGTTCATCCGCCCGAGGTCAGGGCAGCAGGCCCTCGCGGCGCGCCGCGACCACGGCCTCAAGACGCGTGTGGGCACCCAGCTTCCGCATCGCGGACCGCAGATAGCTCTTCACCGTCTCGGGCCGCAGCCGCAGCCGCGCGGCGGCCGCCGCGTTGGTGGCGCCCGAGGCCACCGAGGCCAGCACGTCCAGCTCGCGCGGGGTCAGCGGCGCGGGGCGCGGGACCCGCGACGCCGCGCCGGAAGGGACCGCGGCCGAGGCCAACCGGGCGCAGGCGGACAGCAGTTCCTGCCGCAGCCGCACATCGGGGATGCGCGTGGCCAGCGCGCGCAGTTCGAGATGCGCCTCGCGCACCTGCTCCCAGGCCCGGGGGTCGGCGGTCAACGGCTGCTGGCAGAAGGAGAGCAGCCGCTGGGCCTCGTCCCGTACGGCCAGCGCCTGCTCCAGTTCGCGGACCGCGTCGAGGGCGACGGACAGCGGACGGTCGCCCAAGGCATACGGCTGCCGCAGCGCGCCGTACAGCACCCCGCGCACCCGGCGGCGGACGACGACGGGCACCGCGAGCACCGAGCGCAGCCCCTCGGCGGCGACGGGCGGGTCGTACTCGTGGCTGATCACGCGGGACGAGCCGTAGTCGGTGACCGAGCAGGGCCGGACCGTGGCGAGGGCCTTGCCGCCCAGACCGTTGCCGGTGGTGATGGCGAGGCCCCGCAGCGACTCGGTGTCGGTACCGGACATCTCGGAGATACGGAACTGCCGGGCGCCGTAGCCGCCCGCCTGGCCCGCGGCGCCGGTCACCAGCCCGCCGAAGGCCACAGGCAACAGCCCCGACCTGCGCATTCGCAGCAACGCGGCCCGTACCTCGACCGCCTCGCCCCGCTGACCGTCCACCCGATCCACCTCCTCGCCCCCGACCGTCCACCCCGGCCAGGAGCCCGTGACTCCCGGCCGGACGGAATCGGACACCGGCTCTCACCCCCGTCCGGGGGTAGTGAGACCCAGGTCACTACCGCACGATGCTACCGAGGGGTCCATCGATGAGGAGGACAGATGGCGGCAACGGACGCGACCGGTGCTTTCCGGGCCGCCCGTGACTTCCTGCTGCGGCACCGTGAGGACTACCAGGCGGCCCGCGAGGGCTTCCGGTGGCCGGAGCCCGAGGAATTCAACTGGGCGCTGGACTGGTTCGACGCCATCGCGAAGGGCAACGACCGCACCGCGCTGTGGATCGTCGAGGAGGACGGCACCGAGGTCAGGATCTCCTTCGCGGAGATGGCCGAGCGGTCCGCGAAGGTGGCCAACTGGCTGCGGGCGCGAGGCGTCCGCGCGGGCGACCGGGTCCTGGTGATGCTCGGTAACCAGGCGGAGCAGTGGGAGACCGCGCTCGCCGCCATGAAGCTGCGGGCCGTCGTCATCCCCGCCACCCCGCTGCTCGGCCCCGCCGACCTGCGCGACCGTATCGACCGCGGCGCCGCCCGGCACGTCGTCGTACGCGCCGCGGACACCGGGAAATTCGCCGAAGTCCCCGGCGGCTACACGCGGATCGCGGTCGGCGGCGCCCTCGACGGCTGGCTCCCCTACGAGGACGCGTACGCGGCGGACCCCGGCTTCGTACCCGAAGGACCGACCCCCTCGGGCGACCCGCTGATGCTCTACTTCACCTCGGGCACCACCGCCAAGCCCAAGCTGGTCGAGCACAGCCACCTCTCGTACCCGGTCGGCCACCTCGCCACGATGTACTGGATCGGGCTGCGGCCCGGCGACGTCCACCTCAACATCTCGTCACCCGGATGGGCCAAGCACGCCTGGTCGAGTCTGTTCGCGCCGTGGAACGCCGAGGCGACCGTCTTCGTGCACAACTACACGCGCTTCGACGCCGCCCGGCTGATGGCCGAGATGGCACGCGCCAGGGTGACCAGTTTCTGCGCCCCGCCCACGGTCTGGCGGATGCTGATCCAGGCCGACCTCAGCGCGCTCGGCACCCCGCCACGCGAGGCGGTCGCGGCCGGTGAACCGCTGAACCCCGAGGTCATCGAGCACGTACGGCGGTTGTGGGGCGTGCTGATCAGGGACGGCTTCGGGCAGACCGAGACCGCCGTGCAGGTCGCCAACAGCCCGGGCCAACTGGTCAAGGCCGGCTCCATGGGACGGCCGACGCCCGGCTACACGGTCGCGCTCGTCGACCCGGTGACCGGCGAGCCCGGCGACGAGGGCGAGATCTGCCTCGACCTGCGCCAGGGCCGGCCGGTCGGCCTGATGACCGGGTACGCGGGCGAGCCCGAGCTGACCGCCGAGGCGATGGGCGGCGGCTTCTACCGCACCGGCGACATCGGCTCGCGCGACGCCGACGGCTACATCACGTACATCGGCCGCGCCGACGACGTCTTCAAGGCGTCCGACTACAAGATCTCGCCCTTCGAGCTGGAGAGCGCGCTGCTCGAACACGAGGCGGTCGCCGAGGCGGCGGTCGTGCCCGCGCCCGACGAACTGCGGCTGGCCGTACCGAAGGCGTACGTCGTCCTCGCCGAGGGCTGGGCCCCGGACGGAGAGACCGCCAAGGCGATCTTCGCGCACTCGCGGGCCGTCCTCGCCCCGTACAAGCGCATCAGGCGGCTGGAGTTCGCCGACCTCCCCAAGACCGTCTCCGGCAAGATCCGCCGCATCGAGCTGCGCGAACGCACGATGCACGACGGGAGCGGCGAATTCCACGAGGAGGACTACAAGTGAGCGCGGCGGGCGGCCCGGCGGCCCGGAGCGCCGAGCCCTCCTACGCGCACGGGACAGGGGAGACGCCGTTGCTCGGGGACACCATCGGGCGCAATCTCGACAGGGCGATCGCCGCGCACCCCGCACGCGAGGCCCTGGTGGACGTGGCGAGCGGGCGGCGCTGGACGTACGCCCAATTCGGCGCGGACGTCGACCGGTTGGCGCGCGGACTGCTCGGCCGCGGGGTGATCAAGGGCGACCGCGTCGGCATCTGGGCGGTCAACTGCCCCGAGTGGGTGCTGGTGCAGTACGCCACCGCGCGGATCGGCGCGGTCATGGTCAACATCAACCCGGCCTACCGCGTGCACGAACTCGACTACGTCCTGCGGCAGTCCGGCATCGAGGTGCTGATCTCCTCCACCGGCCACAAGACCAGCGACTACCGCGGGATGGTCGGCGAGGTGCGCGCCAACTGTCCGCTGCTGCGCGAGGTCGTCTTCATCGGCGACCCGACCTGGGACGCCCTGCTGGCCGCCGCAGACGGTGTGTCCGAGGATCAAGTCGCCGCCGTCGAGGCCACGTTGAGCTGCGACGACCCGATCAACATCCAGTACACCTCGGGCACCACGGGCTTCCCCAAGGGTGCCACGCTCTCGCACCACAACATCCTCAACAACGGCTATTTCGTGGGCGAGACGGTCGGCTACACGCAGGAGGACCGGGTCTGTCTGCCGGTGCCCTTCTACCACTGCTTCGGCATGGTGATGGGCAACCTCGGCATCACCACGCACAGCGCGTGCATCGTCATCCCGGCCCCCTCCTTCGACCCGGCCGCGACCCTGCGCGCCGTCCAGGAGGAGCGCTGCACCTCGCTCTACGGCGTCCCCACGATGTTCATAGCCGAGCTGGGACTGCCCGACTTCGCCGACTACGACCTGTCGTCGCTGCGGACCGGCATCATGGCCGGATCGCCGTGCCCGGTCGAGGTGATGAAGCGGGTGATGGCCGAGATGCACATGGCCGAGGTGTCCATCTGCTACGGGATGACCGAGACCTCGCCGGTCTCCACCCAGACCCGGATGGACGACGCCCTCGAACACCGCACCGCCACCGTCGGCCGGGTCCTGCCGCACCTTGAGGTGAAGGTCGTCGACCCGGTCAGCGGTGTCACCGTGCCGCGCGGCGAGCCCGGCGAACTGTGCACCCGCGGTTACTCGGTGATGCTCGGTTACTGGGAGGAGCCGGAGCGCACGGCCGAGGCGGTGGACGCCGGGCGCTGGATGCACACCGGCGACCTCGCGACGATGCGGGACGACGGCTATCTCGCCATCGTCGGCCGGATCAAGGACATGATCATCCGCGGCGGGGAGAACGTATACCCGCGGGAGATCGAGGAGTTCCTGTACACCCACCCGAAGATCTCCGACGTGCAGGTGGTCGGGGTGCCCGACGAGCGGTACGGCGAGGAGATCCTGGCCTGCGTGATCCCGCGCGACCCGGCCGACCCGCCGACCCTCGCCGAGATCAAGGACTTCTGCGCCGACCGGCTCGCGCACTTCAAGGTGCCGCGTCACCTGCGGATCATGGACGCCTTCCCGATGACGGTCAGCGGCAAGATCCGCAAGGTGGAGCTGCGGGAGGACTTCAAGCCCGAAGGAGCGTGACCGGCGGGCCCGAAGCCGCGTGACGGCCGGGCCGTGACGGCTCGGACCGCCGGCCCGTGGAGCTGAGACCCGGCGGGCCCGTGGAGCTCAGACCCGCAGCGGCATGACCGCCGTGGGCGCGTGGCCCGGCTCGGTGGCCAGCTCCTCGAATTCCACGACATTGCTGATGTCGGCCGTCGTGCTCATCGAGATGTTGGTGATCCGCTCCAGGATCGCCTCGACCACCACCGGCACCCGGTACTCGGCCGCCAGCTTCTTGGCCTGCTCGAACGCCGCGCCCAGCTCGGCCGGGTCGGTGACCCGGATCGCCTTGCAGCCCAGGCCCTCGACCACCTTGACGTGGTCGACGCCGTAGACGCCCAGCTCGGGCGAGTTGACGTTCTCGAACTCCAGATTGACCTGGAAATCGATGTCGAGACCGATCTGCGCCTGCCGGATCAGCCCCAGGTACGAGTTGTTCACCAGCACGTGCACATACGGGATCCGGTGCTGCGCGCCGACCGCCAGCTCCTCCAGCATGAACTGGAAGTCGTAGTCGCCGGACAAGGCGACGACCTGCGCGTCCGGGTCCGCGGTGGCGACACCGAGGGCGGCCGGGATGGTCCAGCCCAGCGGGCCCGCCTGGCCGCAGTTGATCCAGTGCCGGGGGCGGTAGACGTGCAGCATCTGCGCGCCCGCGATCTGCGAGAGGCCGATGGTGGTGACGTATCGCGTCTCGGGGCCGAAGGCCCGGTTCATCTCCTCGTAGACGCGCTGCGGCTTGATCGGGATGTCGTCGAAGTGCGTACGCCGCTGCAAGGTC
This sequence comes from Streptomyces sp. NPDC008139, assembly GCF_042957025.1. Lineage (NCBI taxonomy): Bacteria > Bacillati > Actinomycetota > Actinomycetes > Kitasatosporales > Streptomycetaceae > Streptomyces > Streptomyces sp. NPDC008139. The sequence goes on along the minus strand of NZ_JBIBHM010000004.1, from coordinate 239,930 downwards.
GCCTTGCGCTCCAGCGTGGAGTCGATCCAGGCGCGGCGGTCGGGCAGCCTGCCCTCGGCCTTCAGCTCGCGGGCGACCTCGACGAAGAGCGCGAGCGCGGCCTTGGCGTCCGAGGCGATGCCGTAGTCGGGGGCGAAGATCTTGCCGATCTGGGTGGGCTCGATGTCGACGTGCACGAAGGTGCGGCCCGCGGTGTAGACGTCGAGCTTGTAGCCGGTGTGGCGGTTGGCCCAGCGGTTGCCGATGCCGAGGACGAAGTCCGACTCCAGGAACGTGGCGTTGCCGTACCGGTGCGAGGTCTGGAGGCCGACCATGCCCGCGTTCAGCTCGTGGTCGTCGGGGATGGCGCCCCAGCCCATCAGGGTCGGGATGACGGGGGTGCCGGTCAGCTCGGCGAATTCGACCAGCAGGTCGCTGGCGTCGGCGTTGAGGATGCCGCCGCCCGCGACGATCAGCGGGCGCCGCGAGGCCAGCAGCATCGCGAGCGCCTTCTCGATCTGGGCGCGGGACGCGGCGGGCTTGTAGACCGGCAGCGGCTGGTACGTCTCCGGGTCGAACTCGATCTCGGTGAGCTGGACGTCGATCGGCAGGTCGATCAGCACGGGTCCCGGACGGCCCGAGCGCATCAGGTGGAACGCCTGCTGGAAGACGCCGGGGACCTGCGCGGCCTCCAGCACGGTGGTCGCCGCCTTGGTGACCGGCGCGGCGATCGAGGCGATGTCGACGGCCTGGAAGTCCTCCTTGTGGATCACGGAGGTCGGGGCCTGGCCGGTGATGCACAGGATCGGGACGGAGTCGCCGGTCGCCGAGTACAGGCCGGTGATCATGTCGGTGCCCGCGGGGCCCGAGGTGCCGACGCACACCCCGATGTTGCCGGGGCTGGTGCGGGTGTAGCCCTCGGCCATGTGCGAGGCGCCCTCGACGTGCCTGGCCAGCGTGTGGCGGATGCCGCCGGACGCCTTGAGCGCCGCGTAGAAGGGGTTGATCGCGGCCCCGGGCACGCCGAAGGCGACGTCGACGCCCTCCAGCTTGAGGATCTCCACGGCCGCGCGGGCGGCGGTCATACGAGGCATGAGGTCCCTCTCCTGCTTCTGTCGGCGACTACTTTCCTCCACGCTTTCCGCTATGTGGAAAAGTAGTTCTGCGATATGGAATGAACGTAAGCCGTGCCAGTGCGCGCGTCAAGAGGCGTCCCGGGCAGCGAAAAGGCGCCCGGCGCGCGGGAATTCGCGCTGCCGGGCGCCTCGGGGCGCCGTGAAGGGCGTGGGTCAGCCGGGGGTGCCGGAAAGGGGGGACGGGTCAGCCGGAGATGCCGGGGCCCGTCCTGATCAACTCCTCCGCCGCGTCGTTCACCGGCTGCGGGGTGCCGGTCAGATCCATCACGAACAGCGGTACGCCGAGCTGGTCGGCGCGCAGCCGCGCGTCGTGCGCGTAACCGGCCAGTGAGAAGAAGGCCCCCACCGCGTCCTCGTTGGCGCAGTTCAGCCAGAGGCACTCCACATCACGGGCCGCGGTGGGCTGCGTGGTCGGGTCGACCTGGGCGACCAGCCCGTCCCCGCGCAGGTCGATGCCGTTGGCCGTACGGTCCCCGGCCAGCCGTATCCCGCCGAAGCCCAGCCACTTCAGGAACTGCGCGGCGGCGGTCAGCGCGTCCCTGCCGGTCCTGATCGTGACCGGCCGGAAGGGCGGCCGGTCCGTCGGCGGCGGCGGAACCTGCCCGGTGGGCTCGGGCGGCGAATCCGCCTGACGCGCCCCCGCGGGCATGGCCCCGGCCTCCTGCGCGGCCTCGCCCGCCACCGGCAGCCGGATCAGGGCGCCGCAGGCACAGTCGAACTCCGGCTTCGGCCACTCGTCGGCCCGGCCGCAGTCGGGACACCGCAGCCGTACCCACGAGTCGTCCCACGTCTTGTGCCCGATCTGCTCGGGCGCGCCCCCGGACAGCACCGGGAGCGCGAGCGGCGCACCGCACGCGCACGGGAAGGTGGGCGCGGTGTACGTGTGCTCACGGTCGCAGGCCGGACAGCGCACGAGCACCCTCTCTGCCATGTGGACAACTCCCGGTCTGCGGCGGCGGAATGTGCCTATGACAACGTGCACATCCCATAGTGCAGGAGTTTGCCGCACCTGGACCACGGCCGGGAGCACTCCCCGTACGCCAGGGCATGACGGCCCTGTGTTTCGAGCGCGCGCTCGAAAAGAAGTAAGAGGGTGGTACCGCCCGGCGGTGCGTTTGGGCGCGACAGGACAAGTCACGCACCACCGGGCGGAGTTCATGGGGTCAGGACATCGGGTGTGTCAGTCCTCGACCGGGAGGCCGGACAGCCGCTCCACACCGCGCAGCAGCGCGGAGTGGTCGAGACCGCCGTCGCCCTGGGCGCGCAGCGAGGCCACCAGGTTGGCCACCACGGAGCCGACCGGGAGCGCGGCGCCGACGGTACGGGCGGCGTCGGTGACGATGCCCATGTCCTTGTGGTGCAGGTCGATCCGGAAGCCGGGCGCGAATTCGCGCGCGAGGAAGTTGTCCTTCTTCCGGGTCAGCACGGTGGAGCCGGCCAGACCGCCGTTGAGCACCTCAAGGGCGGCGTTCAGGTCGACGCCGGACTTCTCCAGGAAGACCACGGCCTCGGCGCACGCCTGGATGTTGACCGCGACGATCAACTGGTTGGCGGCCTTCACCGTCTGCCCCGCGCCGTGCGGGCCGCACAGGATCACCGTCTTGCCGAGCGCGTCCAGCAGCGGCTTGGCCTCGTCGAAGTCGGCCCGCTCACCGCCGACCATGATCGACAGTACGGCCTCGACCGCGCCCGCCTCGCCGCCGGACACCGGGGCGTCCAGCACGCGGATGCCCTTGTCCGCGGCGGCCTTCGCCAGGTCCACCGAGGTCTGCGGGGTGATGGAGGAGGTGTCGATGAGCAGCGCCCCCGACCGCGCGTGCGCCAGGATGCCGTCCTCGCCGTACGCGATGGCCTCCACCTGCGGCGACGCCGGGACCATCGTGACGATCACATCGGCGTCCCGTACGGCCTCGGCGATCGACCCGGCGGCCGTGCCGCCGTTGGCCGCCAGCCGCTCCAGCTTCGCCGCCTCCAGGGTGTAACCGGTGACGTCGTATCCGGCCTTGATCAGATTCTCGGCCATGGGGGAGCCCATGATGCCGAGTCCGATCCAGGCGACCTTGGGAAGGTGGGTGCTCATGGGGTCCTCTCAGGGGATGGTGGGGTACGGGAGCGCGGCCCGCGCGTCGGGGACACGCCTCTCCTCGCCTGGCGGGCCTACGGGCGTGGCTGCCTGCCGGGAATCCAGCCGAAGGCGCTGCCCGAGCCGTCGGCGCCCGGCTTGTACTCCAGACCGGTCCAGCCGGTGTAGCCCGCCTTCCGCAAGCGGCCCAGCAGCTCCTCCAGCGGGAGGGTGCCGGTGCCGGGGGCGCCGCGGCCCGGATTGTCGGCGATCTGGACGTGCCCGGTCCTGTCGGCGTAGCGGTCGATGACCTCGGGCAGGTCCTCGCCGTTCATCGACAGGTGGTACAGGTCCAGCAGGAAGCGCGCGTTGTCCAGGCCGGTGGCGGCGTTGACCCGGTCGATGACCTCGACCGCGGCCGGGGCGCTGACCAGCGGACAGCGCGGTGACTCGTGCGCGTTCAGCGCCTCGACGAGCAAGGTGGCGCCGACTCGGTGGGCGGCGCGCGCGGCCAGCACCAGGTTCTCCAGCGCCAGCCCGTCCTGGACCGCGGGGTCGACGCCGTCGACCCGGTTGCCGTACAGCGCGTTCAGCGCGGTGCAGCCGACGGACGCGGCGAAGTCCGCGGCGACGTCGATGTTGGCGCGGAAGCGGTCGGACTCGGCGCCGGGCACCGACAGCGCGCCGCGGTCGGGCCCCGGCAGCTCGCCCGCGTAGAAGTTCAGGCCCACGAGTCGGGTCCCGGCCGCTTCGAGCGCGGACCGCAGCCCGTCGAGCCGGGCCTGATCCGGCGTGGGGTCGTCGGTCCACGGCCACCACAGCTCGACCGCGTCGAAGCCCGCCGCGGCGGCGGCCGCAGGCCGCTCCAGCAGCGGGAGTTCGGTGAACAGGATCGAGAGGTTCACATCGAAGCGCGCGTCGGTGAAGCTCACTAGTGTGCGCTCCTTCCGTATTGCGGAAGTTACTTTCTGTCTTGTGGAACATTGAATCAGTCCCTCAGTGGCTGTCAAGTCTCCGCGGCCCCGTCCGCCGCCGGTCCGCACCCGACCGCCCGTCCGGACCTTCTCCCGTGCGCGCGTCCGCGTGAGATCCGGCCGGCGGCGCCCCTCCGCAGCTCAGGCCGGGCGCGGGTGTCACGGAATGGCGCTGGTCTATTCCTCTGGCGAGCGCGCCCGATCAAAATCCGACAGAAACCTGACACGTAAATCAAAGTCGACCCCGGGGTGACGGGCATAAAGCCGCCCGGTGAGGGGTAAGGAGAATGCCGCTTTACGCTCCCGCAATACTGCGAAGTATGTCCGATTGCTCGCATCCGTACCGGAGGGATACGGTCCGGTGTGTCCCGATTCCGGGAGCGAGTTCACATTTTGGGTACACCGACCCCATCTAACAGACCGGTAACCCGGTGTCACGTGATTTTTCCCTGGACAAGGCAAAGAGTGCTGCCGTACTGTCCTCGGTGACCGCCAATAGGTATGACCCTCAGGGGGATTCTGCCTCACTCCGGCCCACTCCCGCCGGGTGTGACAGCGGTCGTAACGGGGCAACGGGGATGGTGGATTGGTGGTCTGGTCCAACGCGCTCGAAAATAGTGCAGGATTACCAACGGCAAAAGGCGATACGCCGCCGCAGGTAGTCCCGCAGACGCGATTCACGGTACTCGGAATGCTGGCCGTCACCGACGGCAGCGAATCCGCGGTGCTTCAGCCGTCGCGGCCCGCCGCACTCCTGGCCGCATTGCTGCTGAATGCCAATTCCGTCGTCTCCGCCGACTTCCTGCAACGCGTCATCTGGGGCGAGGAGACTCCCGCCCAGGCCAAGTCCGCCCTGCACAGTTGCGTCCTGCGATTGCGCCGGCTGTTCGGCAAATACGGGATCGCGGGCAACACCATCGAAGCCGTACCCGGTGGATACCGGCTCACGGCGGACGCCGCGACCCTCGACCTGGTGCAGTTCCGCGAACTCCTCGACCAGGCGTACGCCACCGAGGAGCCCGACGCCGAATTGCGTCTGCTGCGCTCGGCGCTCGCCCTCTGGCAACCGCCGCTGCTGGCAAACGTCCCCTCCGACCTGCTGCACCGCGACGAACTGCCCCGGCTGCACGAGGAATGGCTGCGCGCGATCGAGCGCGTCTTCGACCTCGAACTGGCATGCGGGCGGCACCGGGAGGCGGTGGCCGAGATCTGGCCGACGGCCCGCGCCCACCCGCTGCACGAGCGGTTCACCGAGCAGTTGATGGAAGCGCTGTACCGCGTCGGCCGCCGCGCCGAAGCGCTCGCCGAGTACCGGCGGGTCAAGAACCACCTCGCGCAGGCCCTCGGCGTGGACCCTGGACCCGCGCTGCAACGCCTCGAACTGGCCATCCTGCGCGGTGAATCCGAGCAGAGCCCGCCGCCGCAGGGCCGGCCGGTGACCCGCGGCGACCCGCGCCCGGCGGCATCCGGAGGCCCGGCGGCGGTCCGTGACGCGGGCGCCGACCCGGTCGCGGGCGAACCCGTCGAGGGCGGTCGCGTCCTGGACAGCCTGGTCGGCGCGGGACTGCTCGAAGAGGGCCCGCGCGGTCTCTACCGGATGCACGAACTCCTGCGGGTGTTCACCCGCGCAGCGGCGGCCGACGGGGTCGGCGGCGCCGCTCCCCCCGGACGTACCGGGCACACCCCCACCCCATCGCAGCGGCCGAGCGCCGTGGAACTGCATCCTACGGAGGCGTGACTGACATGGTGTCACCGTATGACGAGATCGCCGACACCCGGCCGCGGATCCGCCGGGACGTGCTCTACACGCAGACCCCGACCGGCGTGCACTTCCACAACGCGCGCGGCGGCTTCAGCGTCGTCATGCCCTCCGCCTACCGCTTCGCGACGCTGATCGTCCCGCACCTGACCGGCGACCACACGGTGGCCGCGCTCTGCCAGGGCCTCGGCGACAAGCAGCGCGAGATGGTGGTACGGCTGGTAGGCACGCTCTACGCGCGTGGTTTCGCCCGCGACGCCGTCCCCGCGCGGAGCGACACCGAACCGCTCGACCCCGCCGTCACCGAGCGCTTCGCCGCGCAGATCGACTACGTCGACCACTACACCGACGGCGCCGCCGACCGCTTCCGGCGCTTCCGGCAGGCCCGCGTGGCCGTACTCGGCGACGACGCCCTCGCCCGCTGGGCCGTCCTCGGCCTCGTCCGCAACGGCTGCGCCGCCGTCGCCGTGCCGCGCGCCGTCGACAGCCCCGGCAACCGCTTCGCCGAAGTCCTCGACGAGGCACGGGCGTTGCGCGCCGAGAACTGCCCGGTCGAGCTGGACTGGCTGGACGGCCCGGCCGACGCGGAGGGCGCGCCAGGCACGTACGGCTGGGAACACCTCGACGGCTACGACACGGTCCTGGTCACCGGTGAACGAGGCCCCCGGCAGATCGCCCGGCTCCTCGACGCGGGCCTGCCCGCCGGCCGACTGCTGCTCCCCGCCTGGACGTTCGGCGAGTCCGTCGTCATCGGCCCGCTCATGGCGACCGACACCGCCGGTTGCTGGACCTGCGCCGCGCTGCGGCTCGGCGCCAACGGCGAGGCGGGCGCCGCGGCCGACCTGTGGAGCGCGGTCGCTCCCGCTGGGCCCCGCGACAGCGCCGCCCCCGTCGTCGGCGGACCGCTCGCCGCGATGATCGGCAACCTCCTGGCGTACGAGGTCTTCCGCCGCACCACCGGCGTCCTCCCGGCCGAGACGGAGAACCAACTCCTCGTCCAGGACATCGACTCGCTCGACACCGTCGCCGAACCGCTGCTCCCGCACCCGCGCTGCCCGCACTGCGGTACGGCGGCGGCCTCGGAGTCGACCACGGCCTCGGATGCGGCTTCCGCGGGCACCCCGCTCGAACTGGCCTCCCTGGCAAGCGAGTCGGCGGCCGAGGTCGGCGCCGCCGCGTCGCCGCTCGGCGGACCCGTCTCGGACGGCGCGGGCGAGGAGGACGCCGCGCAGGCCGCCCTCGCCGAGATCACCGGACGGTCCGTCCTCGTCCAGCGCAGGACGGGCGTCTTCCAGGCGTACGCCGACGAGGAGTGGGCGCAGACGCCCCTGAAGGTCAGCACCGTCGTGCTCGGCACCGGGCACCGCGCCCGGCGGGAGATCACCGCCTTCGACGTCCACCATGTCGCGGGCGCCCGGCTGCGCGCGCTGTACCGGGCGGCCGAGGTCTACGCGGAGCACGTCGTGCCCGTCCAACAAGCCCTGTCCGGAGCGGAGTTGGAGGCGGCGCGCGGCAAGTGGCGGTCCGTCGATCCGGCCGCGCTGAGCATCACCAGCGGACTCGGCACCGCGGCCGGACTGGTCCCGCGCTGGTGCGCGGCCACCTCGCTGCTCAGCGGCGAGACGCTGCTGGTGCCCGCGGCGGCGCTGCGGCCGTTCGGCCCCGACAACCGCGAGCGGATCGTGGAGGCCACCTCCGCGGGCACCGGCGCGGGCGGAACCCCGGCCGAGGCCGCCACCCGAGGTGTGCTCACCGCGCTCGCCCACGACGCGCTGCGCCGTGCCGTCGGCGGATCGCTCGCCGTACAGCACGTCCGCACCGCCGAGTTGGAGGGCGCGGACGCCGAACTCACCTTCCTCGCCCGCTCGGCCGCCGGGCTCGGCGTCGACCTGGAGATCCTCGACCTCGGCGCCCATGAGGAGCGCGTCCTGCCGGTCGTGCTGGCGCGCGCCGCCGATCCGGCGACCGGACAGGCCCGTTGGGCGGTGGCGGCGGGAGTGCGCTGGCGCGACGCGGCGCTCGACGCCGTACGCGACCTGCTCGGCGCCGTGCAGGTCGGCGGCGCGCCCGACGCGGGCGACCCGCTGCTGGCCGACCTCGCCCCCCGCGCCGTCGCGGTGACCGCCGAGACCCGCGCCGACCTGGCCGCCGCCACCGACTGGCCCACGGTCGCCGACCGCCTGCGCGCCACCGGCCGCGACCTGCTGACCGCCCCCACCCACGCCCCCGACCTGGCCGCGGGCCGCGTCCACACCAACCGCGTCCTGCTCACCACCGCCCCGGACCGGCCATGACCACGGATCTCCTCGCGGACGCGTGCACGGCCCTGGCCGATCGCCTCACCGCCGGCCTGGCGGCCCACGCGCCTGTCGCCGACCCAGGCGCCGGGCCCGCCGCGACCGGTACGCCGGTGGCGGCCGGCGCGCGCGGTCAGTCCGGTGGCGTCGCCGGCACGGAAGACCGTGCCTCGGCGCGGGCCGTACCGACTGTGGACGTCGGCGCGGTCGGCGCGCACGGTCAGTCCGGTGGCGTCGCCGGCACCGCCGGTCCGGCACCGGCGCGGGCCGTACCGGCCGTGGTGGTCAGCGCGCTCGGTGTCCGTGACGAACTGACGTTGCCCGCAAGCGACTTCGACGGTCCGTCGACCGAGGCGGTCGGCGTACACGTCTACGGGCACCACACCGTCGTCGGTCCCTTCGCGCCCGGCGGCCGGGCGGGGTGCGGGCGGTGCCTGGCGCGGCGGTGGCAGAGCGTGCGGGCGCGGGCGCTGCGGGAGGCGCTGGAGACGGGTACGGGCACGCGCGCCGCGGGACGGCCGCCGCGGGCCACGGCCTTCGGGGTCGACGGCCTCGCCGCGCTCATCGCGGCCCACCACGAGCGGGGCGGGGCGGGAGGCGGGCGGACCGGCGGCGACAGCCGTCTGCCGTACGCGTTCCTGGTCGACATGGAGACCCTGCGCGTCACCCGCTTCGCCTTCGTGCCGGACGCCGAGTGCCCCCAGTGCGGGGAGCGCGCCGCCGATACGGCCGAGGGTGCGCGGATCGGCTTCGCGCCGTCGCCGAAGCCCGCGCCCGACGTGTTCAGGGCGCGGCCGGCGGACGACTACGACGTGCCGTTCGAGGCGTTCGTGAACCCGGCGGCGGGCATGCTCGGCCCCTCGGTCGTGCCCGATCTGATCTCGGCCTCCACGTCCTCGACGGTCGGCTCCTTCCTCCTGCGGTCCGGCGACTACTTGCGCGAGTGCTTCTGGGGCGGCCACACCCCGCGCTACCGCTCCAGCGAACGCGTCGGCCTGCTCGAAGGACTTGAGCGATTCGCCGGGATGCGCCCGCGCGGCAAACGGACGGACGTCACCGCCGCGTACAGCGAACTCGCCAGCGGCGAAGCCGTGTTGGACCCGCGCACCTGCGGCCTGTACACCGACGACTTCCACCGTGCCGAGCCCGGCGTACGCCCCTTCGACCCCGAGCGGCCGATCCCATGGGTCTGGGGCTGGTCGCTGCGCGACCAACGGCCGGTGCTCGTACCGGAGATCCTGGCGTACTACCACGCGCCCGGCGGCTTGGAGAACCGCTTCGTACAGGAGAGCTCCAACGGCTGCGCGTCCGGCGGGAGTCTGGCCGAGGCCGTGTACTTCGGACTGATGGAGGTCGTCGAGCGCGACGCGTTCCTGCTCGGCTGGTACGCGAAGGCGCCGCTGCCCGAGATCGACGCGAGCGGCAGCGGCAGCCCCGAGACCCGCGCGATGATCGACCGGCTTGCGATGTACGGCTACCGGGCCCGGTTCTTCGACACCCGCGTCACCTTCCCGATCCCGGTCGTCACGGCCGTCGCGGAACGGATCGACGGCGGCCTCGGCCGGCTCTGCTTCGGCGCGGGCGCGGGCCTCGACCCGGAGGCGGCGCTCGCGGCCGGACTGTGCGAGATCGCCACCGACGCGGTCAACCTGCGCCGCAGGACCGCCCGCGACGAACCGCGACTGCGCGCCCTGGCCGCCGACTTCGACCGCGTCCAGGTGCTGCACGACCATCCGCTGCTCTACGGGCTGCCCGAGATGGCCGCCCACGCCGACTTCCTGCTGCGCGGCGACGACCGGCCGCGCGTGGCGCTGGGCGACCTCACCACGACCGGGGTCGGCGCCGTACCGCCCGCCGATGACCTCGCCGACGACGTCGCCGCCTGCGTCGAGGCGGTCGCCAAGGCCGGGTTCGACGTCATCGCCGTCGACCAGACCATGCCGGAACAGCGGGCGCTCGGCTTCCACACGGCCGGAGTCATCGTGCCGGGCCTGCTGCCCATCGACTTCGGCTGGCGCCGCCAACGCGCACGCCATATGAGCAGGACACGGACCGCGCTGCGGGAAGCGGGGCTGCGCGAGCGGGACTTGACGGCCGACGAGCTCAACCAGGCGCCGCATCCGTTCCCTTGAGCCGCCCGCCGCCCGCCGCCCGCCGTCCCCGCAGCTTCACGGAGACCCCGACCGAGCCCCGAGCCCCGACCCGAGACCCCGACCGAGCCCCGAGCCCCGAGACCTGAGCCCCGACCGTCGACCGAGAGAGGAACGCCCGTGGGATTCGCCCATGAGTACGCGACCGCCATCGTCCGGCGGGGCCGGTATCCCATGGAACCCGCCGACTTCGTGCCCGACTGGGCGGACCGGCCGAGGAAGGGCAAGCACTTCCCCGGCGCGGAGACCTTCCCGCTCCCGCGCGACGAGGCACCGGCCGAAGCCACCGTCCAGCAGGGCCTGTTCGGCCCGCGCGGCACCGGCGCCTTCACCCTGCCGCTGCTCGCGGGGATGCTCCAGGAGTCCTACGGCCTGGTCGGCAGGCGTCTTGCCGTACAGGCCAACTCCGACCTCGGCACCCTGCCGATGTACACCCAGGCCAACTGGTCGCGCGGCACCGCCTCGGGCGGCGGCCTCTACCCGATCGGCGTGCACTGGGTCAGCGGCCCCTCCGGTCCGCTCACACCCGGCGTGTACTACTACTCGACGCCCCACCACCACATGCGGCGGCTGCTCGCAGGGGACGCCACGGCGGAGGTCCGCGCCGCGCTCGGCGGCCGACTCGGCGCGGACTGCGACCAGTTCCTCGTCCTCGGCGTGCGCTTCTGGCAGAACGCCTTCAAGTACAACAGCTTCAGCTACCACGTCGTCACGATGGACATCGGCGCGCTGCTCCAGACCTGGCGGATCTGGGCGCGGGCCCGCGGACTGCACATCGGCGCCGCGCTGTGGTTCGACGAGGCCCGGCTCGGACGGCTGCTCGGCCTCGGCCAGGACGAGGAGGGCGTCTTCGCCGTCGTACCGCTGACCTGGGACGGCGCCCCGTCGGCGGCCCCGGCGCTTCCGGCCGGCGACCCGCCGACCGCGCCACGGGTCCGCCACGCCGACCAGGAGCGCTCCCGCACCACCATGACGTTCGAGACCGTACGCCGGATGCACGCGGCGACTCTCGACGGCGCCGCGGACCGGCCGGCCCCCGGAACGCTGGACACCGCGCTCGCGCTGCCCGTGCCCGAGGGCGGCGAGCGGACCGCGCTGCCCGCCCCCCGGCCCCTCGACACCCCCGTCGGGCAGGCGCTGCGGGCCCGGCGCAGCAGCTTCGGCCGCTTCCAGGCCGTCCGCCCGCTGCCCGCCGACGCGCTGTCGACCGTACTGGCCGCGGTCGACGCGGCGAGCAGCCTCGACACCGACACCGAGACCCCCGGCGCCCCGCCCCTCAGCCGCGCCTACGTCTTCGTCAACCATGTGGCGGGCATCGCGCAGGGCAGTTACCTCTACGACCGGGAACACCGTTCGCTGCGGCTGGTCAAGGCCGGGGCGCCGGGCGAATTCCTCCAGCGCAACTACTTCCTCGCCAACTACAACCTGGAGCAGGCCGGGGCGGTGATCGTGCCCGTCGCCCGCACCACCGCCGTGCTCGACGCGGTCGGCGACCGCGGCTACCGGCTGGTCAACGCCGTGATCGGCGCCGTCTCGCAGGCCGTCTACACCGCGTCCGCCGCGGCCGGGCTCTCCTGCGGCGTCGCGCTCGGCTTCGACGCGATCTCCTTCACCGAGGAGTTGGCGCTCGACCAGACCGGCGAAGTGCCGCTGCTGATCATGATGATCGGCCACGAACGGCCCCGCCCGGCCGACTTCCGCTACGAGATCGCCTGACCCGGCGGCAACGGCCGCTGACGGCAGCCGAGTCCGAAACCCCGCACGACCCCGCACGACCTCACACGGCCCCGGGGGCCCGAGGACCGCAGGGGCCTTACGACCGCAGGACAGAAAGGAGCGGCATGAGCGTGATCGCCGACGCGCAGGACACCGAGGCGCCACGGAGTTGGCTGCTGCACCGCCGCTTCATGCTGCGGGTGGCGGGACTGCCGGTCGAGGCCGTCCACCGGCTGCGCTGCCCCGACACCCGGCGCTGGGCCGACCGCGTGCTCGCCGCCGAGGAGCGACTGGCCGCGCTCGCCGCCGAGTTGAGCGACCCGCTGACCGTCCTGGTCAAGGCCACCGAGGACGACACCGAGCGGCGCGCGGTGCTCGCGCTGCGCCGCCAGGTCCATAACGACCGGCTGCCGCGCGATCCGGACGCCGTACGGGACCTCGCCGCCGCGCTCGGCGGCCCGACCGGCGAACTCCTCACCGACTGGTTGGAGTCCCGGCTCGGGCTTGAGCAACTGCGCGGCGACGGAGGTCCGTTGCTCGACCGGGACCTGGCCGCGAGCCGCGCGGAGCTGCGCGGCCTCGCAGGCGAGGAGCGGCTGCGGCTCGCCCTCGCCCTGGCCTCGCCGACGCTGGACGGCCAGCTCGACGCGTTCATCGCCGACCGCGCCGCCGTACCGGACAAGCGGACCAGGAAGAAGGAGCGCTCGCTGCTGGCGTACCTCTACAGGACCGCCTGCAAGACCAGCCCGTTCAGCACCTTCACCGCGGTCGCCGAGGGCCGGTTCCGCGAGGTCGGGCCGGAGGTGCGGACCGGCGGCGACTGGACCAGCCACCCCCGGCTGAACGTCGTGGTGCTCGCCAGGCTCGCCGAGCTGATCGGCGCCGACGACACGCGGCGCGGCGACCTCCCCGTCGCCCTGTCGGCGGGCTGGGAACTGGACGAGAACCGGATCCGCTACGTACGCCGCTCGGTCACCGCGGGCGACGACAGCGCCGCCGTCAGCTTCGACGCGGCCCACGACCGGCTCTTCTTCCTGCGCCACAGCGACATCCTGGAGCGGATGATCGCCCTGTTCCACGGCGAAAAGCCCGTCAGATACGCCGAGTTGACGGCCTGGCTCGCGGCGGAGACCGGAGCGAGCCGGGACGAGGCGGCGCACTACGCCGCGACCCTGCTCGACCTCGGCATCCTCCAGATGACCGGCCTCGCCACCGATGTGCACGCCCCCGACCCGCTGCGGTCCTTCCAGAGCGCCCTGCGCGGCCTCGGCCGCGACTGGGCCGACGCCGTCGCCGACCGGCTCGACGCCCCGGCCGCCCGCGTCGACGCCTGGGCCACCGCCGACGTGCCCACCCGGCGCGCGCTGCTCGCCGGGCTGCGCCGTGACCTGACCGCCCTCCAGACCGAATTGGGCGCCGCCGCGCCGTCGTTGCCGCAGACCCTGCTCTACGAGGACGTCCGCGAGGACGCGGTCGAGGCCGACGTCACGCAGTGGACGGAGCTGGCCGCCGCGCCGCTGCACGCCCTGACCGGCATGCTGCCCGCCTTCGACGTGGCCCTCCCGCAGCGCCTGGTCCTCAAGGGCTTCTTCCTGGCCCGCTACGGCCGCGGCGGCCGGTGCGACGACCTGCTGCGGCTCGTCCACGACTTCCACGAGGACATCTTCACGCAGTACCTCCAGTTCACCTCGATGAAGTCGCCCTGGGCGGCCGACGGCGGCCACGCGCCGGAGGAGAACTGGCTCGGCATGCCCGAGGTCACCGCGGTGGACCGGGCCCGCGCCGAATTCACCCGCCGGATGCGCGACGCCTGGGCCGCGTATGCGGCGACACCCGGCGGCGAACTGCGCCTGGACGAGGACACGGTGGCCGCCGTCACCGCCGAACTCGCCCCGCTGGGCACGTCTTTCGCCCCGCACAGCCACTTCCTGCAACTCGCCCGCCGCCCCGAGGACCCGCTGGTGGTGCTCAACAACTCCTACGGCGGCCTGTCCTTCCCCTTCACTCGCTTCACGCACTGCTTCGACGCGGCGCCTGAGAACGGCGACGCGGCGGCGGACGGCGGCGACGCCGCACCCGGCGGCCTCACCGACCGGCTGCGCGAGACCCTGCGTGAATGGCAGCCGCCCGGCGCGGTGTTCGCCGAGATCACCGCCGGGTCCGCCACCACCAATCTCAACCTGCACGGACGGCTCACCGACCACGAGATCGTCTGCCCCGGCGAGAGCAGCACCGTGCCCGCCGCCGGCCGGATCGACCTGGACGACCTGTACGCGGAACACGACCCGGTCGACGACCGGCTGGTGCTGCGGTCCCGGCGGCTCGGCCGCGAGGTCGTCCCGCTCTACCTCGGCTACCTCGTCCCGATGGTGCTGCCCGAGGTGCCGCGCACGCTGCTGCTCTTCTCGCCGACCTCCCGCGCGGCGGTCGACGTGTGGCGCGGCGTACCCGCGGGTCCCGAGCGCGACGGCGTCACCGCGCGGCCCCGGGTCCGCTTCCGGAGCCTGGTGCTGCACCGCAGGTCGTGGACGGCGGCGCCCGGCGCGCTGCCCGCCCGCGAACCGGGCCTGGACGAGGCCGGGTTCTATCTGCGCTGGCAGCGCTGGCGGCGCGACCACGGGCTGCCCGACCGGGTGTTCGCCACCGTCCACGAGGAGAAGGCCGACGACGCGAGCGGCTTCGGCGCGGTCTTCGGCGGCTCCAAGCCGCAATTCGTCGACTTCGACAGCCCGTTGTCACTGATCGCGCTCGACGGGCTGACCGGCGGCGGCCGTACCAGGACCGTCTTCGAGGAAATGCTGCCGGGCGAGCAGGAGTTGCACGTCCGCTCCCCGCGCGGCCACCACGTGGCGGAACTGGCCGTCGAAATCGTCCCCCGCGCGGCGGAACCGGCCGCGGCGGGCCACCACGGAAGGCAGGACAGCTCCGTATGACCACCTCCGGGGCGCGATCCGCCCCCGTCACCGGCCCGCGCCCGACACCGCGGTCCGCGCCCGAATCCGCGGCCGTGCCCGCACCGGCAGGCGCTTCGGGGCGCGGCGACTGGCAGGCGTTCCACGTCTTCTACGCCGCCAGCCCCCGCCCCTTCCTGCTCCAGTGCGTGCGCCCGCTGGTCGAAGGGCTCACCCGCGACGGCCTGTTGAGCGGCTACTTCTTCATCAACTACTGGCTGGAGGGCCCGCACATCAGGGTGCGGCTGCGCCCCTCGTCACCGCAGGCCGCACCCGTGGTGACCGCGCGCGCCACCTCCGCCGTCGACGCCTTCCTGCGCAAGCGCCCCGCGCTCTACGAGGTCAAGGGCGGCTTCCTCGCCGACCTGTACAACACCCTCTTCGAGCTGGAGTTCCCCGGCGGTGAGCGCAACGGCCTGGTCGACGAGGAGGGCCGCATGCGCCTGCGGCCCAACAACTCCTTCAGCCCCGAGCCCTACGAGCCCGAGTACGGGAAGTACGGCGGCCCGGCCGGGGTCGAACTGGCCGAGTGGCACTTCCAGCGCTCCAGCGACCTGGTCATCGACGCGCTCGCCACCATGAACCTGCACTTGCGGACCGTACTGCTGGGCGTATCGGCCCAGTTGATGATGACCATGTCCGGGTGCCTGCTGCGCGACGACACCGCGCTGCTGGAATTCCTCGACCGGTACCACGAGTTCTGGAACTCCGCCTTCTCCGGCACCAACTACACCGCCCAGGACGGCTACGACCGCGCCTACGGCACGATGGAGGCGCTGCCCAAGCGCTTCCAGGAGATCCGCGCGGCGGTCGCGGAGCCCGCGCCCGAGCGGCTGCCGAAATTCCTCGCCGGGTGGGCCGAACACTGCCTGGAGCTGCGCGAACGCGTCGTGGCCCTGGCGGACGGCGGCGACCTGGTCTTCCGCTCCTGGGACGGCACCCGCGACCTGCCGGTCACCGACCCCGGCCAGGCGCTGCCGATGCTGCTGTCGCCGTACATGCACATGACCAACAACCGGCTGTCCGTCACCGTCCGCGACGAGGCGTTCCTGTCGTACGTCCTGGCCCGCGCGCTGCGCGAACCCCGGACGCCGCCCGGCGCCGAGTCCGACGACCGGTCCGAGCCGCAGCCCTCGGCGGCGCCATGACCACCGGCGGCCTGCTCGAACTGCGGCCCGCGCTGCGCCCCGGCATCCTGGTCGGCCCCGCCCTGATGCGCGGCCCTGCCCTCGTCCATCTGCTCAAGGACCCGGTCACCGGGGTACGGCTCGAAGTCGGCGCCAAGGAGCACTTCATCATCGCCCGGCTCGACGGCAGCCGGTCGCTCGCCGAGATCGGCACGGAGTACGCGGACCGGTTCGGCGCGCGGCTCGGCGACGCGCAGTGGCAGCAGATGCTGCGGCTGCTGTCGACCCGTCAGCTTCTCGACGGCGGCGGCCGGGCGGTCGTCATGCCGGTCGCCGCCAGTGCCCAACCGGCTTTCAAGTCAACGCTGTTGAGCGGGAAGACGCGTATGGTCGCGGACGCCCCCGCGCTCATGGACACCCTGCACGGTGCCACCGCCTTCGCCCGCAGGCGCGCCGTCCTGCTCCCGCTGCTCGCGCTGGCCGTCGCCGTCCTCGCCCTCGTCGGCCTCCGCTTCGGCGAACTGGCCGACCAGACCCGGCGCCTGTACGACCAGCCGGTCGCGCTCGCCGCCGTCGGCTGTGTGCTGTGGGTCAGCCTCGGCCTGCACGAACTGGCCCACGGGCTGGTCGCGCGGGCGTACGGGCTGCGGGTCGGGGAGATCGGGCTCCGCCGGGTCTGGGGCTTCATGACGTACCTCTACTGCGAGGTGCACGACGTCCAGTTCCTCGACCGGCGCGGGCGTCAGGTCGCCGTCGCGGCGGCGGGCGCCGTCATGAACCTCCTCTTCCTCGCGCCCTTCTGGCTCGTCTGGGCCCTTCTGCCGGAACACGCCCAGGCCCTCCCCTTCTTCGGCGGCCTCATCCTCCTCGGCACCGCCATGGCCCTTCTCAACCTCCTCCCGCTCCCGCCGCTCGACGGCTACAAAGCCCTCGGCTACACCCTGGGCACGCTCCAACTGGCCACCGAGAGCCGCCAGTTCCTCGGCGTGACCGCGCGTGCCCTGCTCGGGCGGAGGGCCGACTCCGGCGGGGACGGCGCGGCTGCCGCTGCCGCGACGACAAGCCGGCCCGGCTCGGGCCGGAACGCCCGCGCGCGGCTCGCCGCCTACCCCACGCGGCTGCGCGTCATCTACGGCGGATACGCCGCGTGTTGCGCGGTGCTGGCCCTGGCGGCGCTCGCCGTGGCCGGACTGCTGTGCCGCGCGGCGCTGCCGGACGACTGGCGGACCTGGACCCCGTACCTCCCGGTGGCCCTGGTCGCCGCGGCCCTCCTCCTGCGCCTGCTCGGCCTGCGCGCCGCGGCCATGCGCGAGGGGGCGCTCGCGCGTCGGACGCCGGGGGAGACGGCTGACCTCCGGCCGGGCAGCGGCTCCGAGACGACCGTCTCGGGCACCGTCGGCGCGGGAGTGTCGGCACCCACCGGTTCACCGGCCGGGCGGCGGGAGTCCGCGGCCGACGGGGCGCGACCGTCCGGCGTGGCGCACGCCCTGCCGTCGTCCGCGACGACCGCCTCGGGCGCCGCGGGCGCGGCGGCGGGCGCGAAGGACTTTGAACGGCCCGCGTCAGCGGGGACACCTCAGGAGCGGGAGAAAGGCGACATGAAACGAACCGCACGTCCGACGGGGCCGGCGATCGAACTGGTCGGGGTCAGCAAGCGGTACGGCGAGGTGCACGCGCTCGACGGGGTGTCGCTGACGGTCGAGCAGGGCGAGTTCTTCGGCGTTCTCGGGCCCAACGGGGCCGGAAAGACCACGCTCGTGGAGATCGTGGAGGGGATGCGGAAGGCCGACGCGGGCAAGGTCGCCGTGTTCGGCCAGAGCCCGTGGCCGCGGAACATCGCGCTGCTGCGGCGGATCGGGGTGCAGACCCAGGCGTCGGCCTTCTTCACGCGGCTGACCGCGTGGGAGCACCTGGAGACGGTCGCCGCGCTCCAGGGCGTGGACCGCGCCGCCGCGCGGCACGCGATGGACCTGGTCGGGCTGCGGGACAAGGAGCGCAGCCGGGTCGACGACCTGTCGGGCGGCCAGCGGCAGCGCCTGGCGCTGGCCACCGCGCTGGTCCACGAGCCCGACCTGATCTTCCTCGACGAGCCGACCGCCGCGCTCGACCCCGAGGCGCGCCGCGCCCTGTGGTCGGTGCTGCGGGACCTGCGGGGCGAGGGCCGCACCATCGTCTACACCACGCACTACCTGGACGAGGCGGAGGCGCTGTGCGACCGGGTGGCGATCATCGCCGACGGCCGCGTGGTGGCGCTCGACAGCCCCGGCTCGCTGATCAGGTCGATGGCCGCGCCCGCGCGGCTGCTGATCCCCGCAGGCCGGATCACGCTCGACCAGGCGCGCGCCGTCGAGGGCGTCGACCGGGCGTTCCTTGAGGGCGCCGAGGTCGTCGTCGAGACCCGGCACGCCAACCGGGTACTGGTCGCGCTCGGCGAGTTCGTCGACATGGACGCGATCCAGACCAGGACCGCGACCCTGGAGGACGCGTATCTGCGGCTGACGGGACCGGGAGCCGGGGGAGCCGGAAAGGCGGAAGCCTCGGGCCCCGACACCGGGACCGGCCCCGACACCGGGACCGGGACCGACCTCGACACCGGGACCGCCACCACGACGGCCGCCGTCGGAACGGAGCACCGTCCATGACCACCACCACCGCCTACTCCGCGCTGACCAGGGCCACATACCTGGCGTCGATACGCGACCGCACCACCGTCTTCTTCACCTTCGCCTTCCCGCTGGTCTTCCTGGTCGTCTTCGGACTGCTCTTCCGCGGCCAGTCGGTCGACGGGGGCCTGGCGTACATCAACTACGTGGCACCCGGCGTGCTCTCGTGGGGCGTCGGCAACGCGGCGCTGTTCGGCCCGGCCTTCGCGCTGATGCACTGGCGGCGCGACGACATCCTGCGGCTGATCTGGCGTACGCCGACGCCGCTGCCCACCGTCCTCGCCTCGCGCTTCGTGGTCGCCGTCGTGGTCGGCCTGTCGCAGGCGGTGCTGTTCACGGCGGTCGCGCTGCTGCCCTTCTTCGGCCTTCACCTGGACGGGAGTTGGCCGCTCGCGCTGCCGCTGCTGGTCTTCGGCGTCGCCGCCTTCCTGGCGATGGGCCTGGTCGTCGGCAGCCTCGCCGACACCCCGGAGGCGGTCGCCGCCATCGCCAACTGCGTGATGGTGCCGATGGCGTTCCTGTCCGGCTCCTTCTACCCGGCGGACCTGCTGCCCGGCTGGATCCAGACCATGTCGTGGGTGCTGCCGCTGCGTTACCTCGACCACGGACTCACCGATGTGCTGGCGGGGCGCGCCGACTTCGCCTCGCTCGCCGTCGACTGCGGCGGCCTGGCCGCATTCACCGTCGTCTTCGGGCTGATCGCCGCCCGCACCTTCCGCTGGAGCAACCGGACATGAGCCTCGACACCGCGGTACGGCCCGCTCACGTGCCCGAGGTCCCCGGGCAGACGCCGCTGGAGTCCGCGGGCCGCGACCTGGAACGGCGGCTGGCCGCGCGGGCCGCCCGCGCCACCGCGCCCGCGCCCAGGACCGCCGTCGTCGGCGGCACCGACGTGCTGCGCCCGGAACCGGCCGAGACCGCAGGGCAGCGCGCCCGCGCCACCGTGCACCTGACCGCCGACGCCGTGCTCATCGGCCCCTGGGGAGGCTCGCCCGCCGAGGCCGCCTGTGGCACCTGCCTGGCCATCCGCTGGCAGCGGCTGCGCACCCGTACCGAACGCGAAGCGCTGGAGACGGGCCTCGCCCGTACCGCCGCCGGGCGCTGGCCCGTGCTGCCCGACTTCACGGTCGACGCGGTCTGGGCCCTCTACGAACTGACCCTCGGGCGGAAGGCGGGGACCGGTTCAGAGACCGGGGCCGGAACCGGCGGCCACGACCTGCCCCGGGTCACCCGGTACGACCTGGAGACCGGCCTCGTCCAGACCGTGCCGCTGCTCGCCGATCCGCTGTGCCCGCACCCGCACGGCGCACCGCCCGCGACGACCGCACCGACCGGCCCCGACCTGCCAGCAGCCGACGCAGCGGGCCGCCACGTATCCGGTACCGGCCCGTTCGGGCCCCACCCGTCCGGGCCCCGATCCTTCCTCGCCGCCGGGCCGGAGGCCGAGCCCTTTCCCGTCTCGCGGCACAAGCCCACCCCCGACAGCTACCGGCTGCGGTCACCCGGCGCGTACGCCCTGCCGACCGCCGCGCTCGCCAACCCCGTGTGCGGTGTGCTCGGCGCGGGCACCTGGAGCGATGTCACCTCGCCGACCACCGCGCCCGTCGCGGGCAGCGTCTTCATGCGCGGTTACGCCGGCCTGACCGACGTCACGTGGAGCGGCCAGGCCAACTCCTTCGCGCACAGCAGGGACTTGGCGTTCCTCGAAGGGCTGGAGCGGTACGCGGGCACCCACCGCAGGGAGACCGGCGGCATCGTCACCGACTCGTACGACAACCTCGGCGACGCGGCCCTCGACCCGCGCGACTGCGGGCTCTACACGCCGGAGACCTACGCCGCCGACCCGATGATCGCGCCCTTCGACCCGGCGCGGCCGATCCCGTGGGTACGCGGCTGGTCGCTGCGCGACGAGCGGGAGGTGCTGGTCCCGGCCCGGCTGGTCTACTACAGCGCGGGCACCGCCGCCGACCACTTCGTCTTCGAGTGCTCCAACGGCTGCGCGATCGGCAGTTGCCTGGAGGAGGCCGTGCTGTTCGGCCTGCTCGAACTCATCGAGCGCGATGCGTTCCTGCTCGGCTGGTACGGCAACGCCCGGCTCACCGAGATCGACCTCGGCTCCTGCCGCAGCCCGGTGGTGCGCGCCATGACCGACCGCGCCGCGCTGTGCGGCTACGACGTGCACGCCTTCGACAACCGCATCGACCTCGCCGTGCCGGTCGTCACCGGCCTCGCCGTCCGCCGCGACGGCGGCCCCGGCACGCTCGCCTTCGCCGCGGGCGCCGCCTTCGACCCGGAGACCGCGGTGGAGTCGGCGGTCTCCGAGATCCTGACGTATCTCCCGCACCTGCCACGGCAGGTGACGGAGCGTCCGGCCGAACTGGAGGCGATGGCCGAGGACTTCGACCTCGTCCGCCGACTCCCTGACCACGCGGCCCTGTTCGGCCTGCCGCGGATGAGGGAGCACGTCGGCAGTTACCTGGAGCCGCCCGCCGTAAGGCCGTTGGACGAGGTCTACGCGCGGTGGGAGCGGGACCGGCCGCGCGGGCTCGACCTGCGCGACGACGTCCTGTGGTGCCGGGACGAACTGGCGCGCGCCGGATGCGATGTCGTCGTGGTCGACCAGTCCACCCCGGAGCAGCGGCGGATGGGCCTGCGGACGGTCTGCACGCTCGCGCCCGGGCTGCTGCCGATCGACTTCGGCTGGCCCCGGCAGCGCGCGCTGACCATGCCCCGGCTGCGTACCGCGCAGCGCCGTGGTGGCCTGCGCCCCGACGACCTGCGCGACGACGAGGTGCGCCGCGTGCCGCACCCGTTCCCGTAGGAATCCCAGAGGAATCTTCGAGGCAACCGACGATGACGACGCCGCGACATGACTACTCCGCGGACCGGGGAGGCCGGTCCGCGGAGCGTGAAGCGGGTGGTGGCTCGTCAGGCGGTGCAGCTCGTGGTGCTGGTGGTGCTGGAGCAGGTGCTGGTGCTGGAGCAGCTCGTCGACGAGCCGAGCATGACCTCGCTGGCGTCCGAGTAGTCGGTGATCTCGAAGGTCTCCGACTCGAGCTCCAGGATCTCCTGGGCCAGGGAGGCGAGCGGCGTGTCCAGCTTGGAGATGTCAGCCATGATGACTCCTTCTCAGCAGGGAGCGCGGTCCGCGACGGACCGGCCCCATCTTTCTACGCGCGTCCACTGGCGAATCACCCTGCCGCCCGCTGTCATCCCGCTTGCACCGCCCGCCGCCCCTGTCACGTGACCCGCATTCCGGCACCCCCGCCCCCGACCCCCGCCCGGAGCGCCCGATGAACCCGCCGACCGGACCCGCGCCCGTATCCGGACCCCCCTCCGTACCCACGTCCCAAGCCGCACAAGGAGCCGGACCCGTACCCACGTCCGGACCCCCGCCCGTATCCGCGCCCGTCTCAGGAACCGTCTCCGACGCCGTCCTGACCCGCGCCGCCGAGCTGTATCTCGACCTGCACCGGCACCCCGAGCTGTCCGGGTCCGAGGAGCGCACCGCCGCCCGCTTCGCCGCCGCGCTCAGGGCCGCCGGACTGCGCGTCGAGCGCGGCGTCGGCGGCCACGGCGTGGTCGGGGTGCTGGCCAACGGCCCCGGCCCCGTCGTCATGCTCCGCGCGGAGCTGGACGCCCTCCCCGTACGCGAGAACACCGGCCTGGCGTACGCCAGTTCCGCCACCGCCGCAGGACCCGACGGCGCCCCCGTCCCCGTCATGCACGCCTGCGGCCACGACATGCACCTGGCGTGCGCGGCGGGCGCGGCGGCGTCGCTCGCGGGGGCCGCCGACCGGTGGCAGGGCACGCTCGTCGTCGTCGGCCAGCCGGCCGAGGAGACGCTCAGCGGCGCCGCCGCCATGCTCGCCGACGGCCTCTACCGGCGCTTCCCCGTGCCCGACGACGTCCTCGCGCAGCACGTGGTGCCGCTGCCCGCGGGCATGGTCGCGCACGCGCAGGGCCCGCTGCTCGCGGGCAGCGTCACCCTGGAGATCGTGCTGTACGGCCGCGGCGGCCACGCCTCCACACCGCAGTTCGCCGCCGATCCGGTGATCACGGCGGCGGCCGTCGTCCTGCGCCTCCAGACCGTCGTGTCCCGTGAGACGGGTCCCGGCGAGCCGCTGGTGCTCACGGTCGGCTCGGTACGGGCGGGCACGCCCGGCGCGGGGAACGTCATCGCGGACTCCGCGACCCTCCAGGTGACCGTGCGGGCCTTCTCCGACGCCGCGCTCGACCGGGCCGTGGCCGCCGTCCACCGGATCGCGCGCGCCGAGTCCGCCGCCTCGCCCGACCCGCAGCCGCCCGCCCCCGACCTGCGCGTCCTGTCCCGTTCCTGCCCCACCGTGCCCGACGCCGAGCTGACCACCGCCGTGCGCCGCGCCCACGAGGCCGCCTTCGGTCCGCAGCGCGTCACCCGCTGGCAGCCGTCGACGGCCACGGAGGACTTCGCGCTGTACGGCGACGCGGGCCGCGCGCTGCACGGCGTGCCGGGGATACGCACCGGCTACTGGATGCTCGGCGCGGTCGGCCCCCGGCAGTGGGTCGAGGCGGGCCGCGGCGACACGGACACGGCCGGACGGCTGGCGGCGCTGCCGCCGAACCACTCGCCGCGCTTCGCCCCGCATCCCCGCCTCACCCTCGAAGCGGGTATCGCGGCGATGGCTGTGGCGGTACAGGCCCGTATGCCGTCGGTTAAGGTCGCATCGACCGCGTCGAGCGTATCGACGACGCCGTCCCGGCAGGACCGTCCGGCAGGGCGGGGGACGGCGGGCACGTAGCGCAGCCACCCGAGGGGCCCTGGTGAGACTGAGGCTGGAATTCACGACCGAGCCGTTCGACCTGGACGAGCCGCCCGAGCACGCGGTGGTGGCCCGCGAGGTGGTCGAGGGCGCGTCGCTCGACGCGGTGGACGTCGGCCCGTTCGGCAACACCGCCGAGGGCGAGGCCGACGCGGTCGTCGCGTCCGTCGCGGAGCTGCTGCGGCGCACGCTGGCGGCGGGCGCCACCCGGGTGTCGCTCCAGGTCAACGTGGTCGCGGCGGCCGGGCGGGCGCAGGAGGACGGCAAGTGACGGGCACCGGGGTGCACCCCTTCGCCGCGGCGGTGAAGCCGCTGGTGGACGCGATGGGCGCGGAGATGGTCGCGCCGGACGAGGCGCGCGGCGACGACGTGGTGCTGAGCTGGGAGGGCGAGGAGGTGGTGGCCGTCAGGCTGCCCCATCTGGCCGACTCCCTCGACCACCTGCTGGCCGACCTCGAACGCCGGCACGGCTCGCTGCCCGCCCTGGGCCGCAAGGACAAGCAGACCGTCGTCCGCATCCTGGAGGAGCGCGGCGCCTTCTCCGTGCGGCACGGCGTGGAGACCGTCGCGTCCGCGCTCGGCGTCAGCCGCTTCACCGTCTACAACTACCTGAACAGGGAGAACGCTCTGAACAGCGAGAAGAGCGCCCGCGAGAGCGAGTGACCGGCCGCTGTTTCCTCTTCCGTCCGCTCCCGGACGGCTTTGTTACCGGAAGTTTTCAACAAACTGTTGACGTCGTACGGCGGCGGCTCTTAGCTTGCGACTGTGACTTCCAGCGCATCGCCGGGTCTGTCCCGGCTCAATGAGGCCACCTCGTCAGCGGCGTCCGCGCTGCTCCACGAGGTGTGCGCCAGTACGGCGTGGGCCGCCGCGCTGGCCGCCGGACGGCCGTACGACCGCCTCGACGACCTGCTCGCGGCGAGCGACACCGCCATGGCGGCGCTCACCGCGGACGACCTCGCGCAGGCGATGGCCGGACACCCGCCGATCGGCCGCCCGACCCCGGGCGACGCCACCTCGGCGCGGGAGCAGAGCGGGGTCGGCGCGGCCGAGCGCGAGGAACTGCTCGCGCTCAACCTGGCCTACCAGGACGCGCACGGCCATGTCTTCCTGATCTGCGCCACCGGCAGGACCGGTGAGCAGATGCTGGCCGCCCTCAAGGAGCGGATCGGCAACGACACGGACACCGAACGCGAGATCGTCCGCGCCGAACTGGGAAAGATCAACCGCATCCGGCTCACCCGCCTCGCCGGAGCCGGAGCCGGAGCCGGAGCCGGACCCGGGACCGGACCCGGACCCGGAACCGGGACCGGAGCCACCGCCGGACCCGGAGCCGCACGCGAGGCCGCGTCCGAAGGAGATCCCTCATGACCGACACGTCGGTGTCCACGCACATCCTGGACACGAGCGTCGGCCGCCCGGCGGAGGGCGTGCCCGTCCATCTGTCGGTGCGCGCCTCGTCCGGCGAGATCTGGTCGCCGCACGGGTCGTCGAAGACCGACGGCGACGGCCGCTGCAAGGATCTCCCGGCCCTGCCGGAAGGCACCACCCACGTACGGCTGCACTTCGACGTGGAGCCGTACCTCACCCGCCAAGCCAACGCACAGCAGGACGCCCCCCGCGCAAGGGACAGCGGAGCTTTCTTCCCGGAGGTGGCGATCGTCTTCGCCGTCAGGCCGGGCGAGCACTATCACGTACCGCTGCTGCTCAATCCGTTCGGCTACTCCGTATACCGAGGGAGCTAGCACCGATGACCGCCACTTCCCGCCCGTCCCACCCGGTTTTTCTCGGCCAGAACCAGTACGGCAAGGCAGAGAACCGCGTCGTCAAGATCACCCGCGACGGCGGCACGCACCACATCAAGGACCTGAACGTCTCGGTCGCGCTCTCCGGCGACATGGACGACGTGCACCTGTCCGGCTCCAACGCCAACGTGCTGCCGACCGACACCACCAAGAACACGGTGTTCGCCTTCGCCAAGGAACACGGCATCGAGTCCGCCGAGCAGTTCGGCATCCACCTCGCCCGGCACTTCGTCACCAGCCAGGAGCCGATCAAGCGGGCGCGGATACGGATAGAGGAGTACTCCTGGGAGCGGATCGCCGCCTCCGAGGCGGGCTCCCGTTTCATCGGCGCCGACGAGATCCAGCACTCCTTCGTCCGCAAGGGCCAGGAAACCCGCACCACCGAGGTCAGCTACGACGGCGAGAACTGGCAGGTCGTCTCGGGCCTGAAGGACCTGGTGGTCATGAACTCCACCAACTCCGAGTTCTGGGGCTTCGTCAAGGACGAGTACACGACCCTCAAAGAGGCGTACGACCGCATCCTCGCCACCGAGGTCACCGCTCGCTGGCGTTTCAACTGGACCAGCGACGAGCGGCGCGCCCCGCAGTGGGAGAAGGCGTACGGGCAGGTCCGCACGGACCTGCTGGAGGCGTTCGCCGAGACGTACTCGCTCTCGCTCCAGCAGACCCTCTACGCGATGGGCTCGCGGGTCATCACCAGCCGCTCCTACGTGGACGAGGTCCGGCTCTCGCTGCCCAACAAGCACCACTTCCTGGTCGACCTGGAGCCGTTCGGCCTCAAGAACGACAACGAGGTCTATCTCGCGGCCGACCGTCCGTACGGCCTCATCGAGGGCACCGTGCTGCGTGACGGCGCCGAGCCCCGCATCCCGGTGACGGACTGAGAGGCACCACCATGAGCAACCGCATCGTCATCGAGAACTGCGGCGTCGCGACCGTCGACGCCGACGACACCGAGTACGCCACCGGGCACGTCGTCGTCGCGGACAATCTGATCGAGTCCGTCGGAGCGGGCCCCGCACCGGCCGGCCTGGAGAACGTCACCCGCCGGATCGACGGCACCGGACACCTGGTCACCCCCGGCCTGGTCAACACCCACCACCACTTCTACCAGTGGATCACCCGCGGCCTCGCCCAGAACAGCAACCTCTTCAACTGGCTGGTCGAGCTGTACCCGACCTGGGCGCGGATCGACGAGCCGATGGTCTACGCGGCGGCCTCCGGGTCGCTCGGCGTGATGGCCCGCGGCGGCGTCACCACCGCGATGGACCACCACTACGTCTTCCCGCGCGGCGCGGGCGACCTGCTCGGCGCCGAGATCCGGGCCGCCGCCGAACTGGGCGTGCGCTTCACCGCCGCCCGCGGCTCGATGGACCGCGGCAAGAGCGACGGCGGACTGCCGCCGGACTTCGCCGTGGAGACCACCGAGGGCGCGCTGCTCGCGACCGAGGAGGCCATCGACACCCACCACGACGCCTCCTTCGGCTCGATGCTGCACATCGCCGCCGCGCCCTGCTCGCCCTTCTCGGTCTCCACCGAACTGCTGCGCGAGGCCGCGGTGCTGGCCCGCCGCAAGGGCGTCCGGCTGCACACGCACGGCAGCGAGACGGTGGAGGAGGAGAAGTTCTGCCACGAGCTGTTCGGCATGGGCCCGACCGACTACTTCGAGTCCACCGGCTGGCTCGGCGACGACGTGTGGATGGCGCACTGCGTCCACATGAACGACTCCGACATCGCCGCCTTCGCCCGCACCGGGACCGGCGTCGCGCACTGCCCGTCGTCCAACGCCCGGCTCGCCGCGGGCATCGCCCGGGTGCCCGACATGCTCGCCGCCGGGGTCCCGGTCGGCCTCGGCGTGGACGGCACCGCGTCCAACGAGTCCGGTGAACTCCACACCGAACTGCGCAATGCCCTGCTCATCAACCGCCTCGGCGGCGGCGAGAAGGCGCTGAACGCCCGTCAGGCCCTGCGCCTGGGCACGTACGGCGGCGCGCGCGTGCTCGGCCGTACCGCCGAGATCGGCTCCCTGGAGGCCGGGAAGCTCGCCGACCTCGTGCTGTGGAAGCTCGACGGCATCGCGCACGCCTCGATCGCCGACCCCGTCGCCGCGCTGGTCTTCGGCGCCGCGGCCCCGGTCACCCTGTCGCTGGTCAACGGCGTGCCGGTGGTCGAGAACAACCGGCTCACCCGCGCCGACGAGGACGCCGTCGCGCGGCTGACCAGGACCGAGGCGCAGCGCCTCGCGCGGATCGCGGGCCTGGCGTAACACCGTGGCCACCGCCGCGAAAGCGACCGGTCGGGGAGGGACGGCCCCCGACCGGTAGCCGGGCCCTGTCCTGACACGGGTCCGGCGACACCGCCCCCGGACCGTGGGACCACGGTCGGCCCCACGGCCCCGGGGGCGGCGCCTCCCCGAAACCACAGCCCGCACCCCGGCGCGCGCGCCGGGCCGGGTGCCACGGCGGGTACGCGACGACCTCCCGCTCCGCGCCGTTTACTATGCGTTCAGCCGGACGTCCGCGCCCCGCCGGGTGCGGGGCGCGGCAGGCAGGATCCCGCCACAGCCAGAGGTGAGCGCCCGTGAGCCCGACCGAGCCCGTATCCGCCGAAGGCTCCGCCGCCGAGCCCGGCACGGGGGCCGTCACCCTGGTCACCGGCGGCACCGGCACCCTCGGCCGCGCGCTGGTCGACCGGCTGCTCGCCCTCGGCCGCCCGGTACGCGTGCTCAGCCGCGGCCCGCGCGGGGCCGACGACGCGCGGCCGTGCGAGTGGGCGGTCGGCGACCTGCGGACCGGCGTCGGCATCGACGGCGCGCTCTTCGACGGCGTCGGCACGATCGCGCACTGCGCGACCACCAACGGCCGCGGCGACGTCGAGGCCACCGAGCGGCTGACCGGAGCGGCGGTGCGCGCGGGCGGCGACCCGCACCTGGTGTACATCTCGATCGTCGGCGTCGACCGCGTCCCGCTCGGCTACTACCGCGCCAAACTCGCCGCGGAGACCGTCGTGGAGGAGTGCGGGCTGCCGTGGACGGTGCTGCGCACCACGCAGTTCCACGACCTGGTGGCCCGGCTCACCGTCGCGCAGCGGCGGCTGCCCGCGATCCTGACGCTGTCCGGAGTGAGCTTCCAGCCGGTCGACGTCACCGAGGTCGCGGACCGGCTCGCGGACCTGGCCGGAGGCGAACCCCTGGGCCACGCACCGGACTTGGGCGGTCCGCAGATCCGCAGCGCCGCCGATCTGACCCGCGCGACCCTGCGCGCGGCGGGCCGCCGCAGGCTTGTCGTACCGCTGCGGCTGCCCGGCGCCCTGGCGGGCGCGCTGCGCGCGGGCGGCAATCTGACCCCCGATCACGCCGACGGCCGGATCACCTACGACTCCTGGCTCGCCGCCCGCACCCCGCCCAGGAAGCCGGGGATCACAGCGCCCGGTGCATGACGTGCAGGCCGACATAGCCCAGACGCGGATGCCGGAACCCCTCGGGGACCGTACCGATCACCCGGAAGCCCAGTGACTCGTACAGCTTCACCGCGTACGTGTTGGACTCCACCACGGCGTTGAACTGCATGGCGCGGAAGCCCTCGCGCTCCGCCCAGCGCAGCGCCTCCTCGCACAGCGCGCGACCCACACCGCGGCCGGAGTGCGCGGGGTCGACCATGAAGCTGGCGCTGGAGACATGGGCGGCGTTGCCGCCCTGGTTGGCGTTCATCTTGGCGGTGCCGAGCACCGTGCCGTCGTCGCTGACGGCCACGACCGTCCGCGCGGGCGGCGCGAGCAGCCAGTAGTCCCTGGCCGTCGCCTCCGGGATGTCCGTCGGATAGCTGAAGGTCTCGCCGTCCGCGCAGATCCGCCGCAGGAACGGCCAGATCCGCGGCCAGTCGGCCTCGGTCACATCACGGATGAGCATGCGGAGCAGCATGAACGGCCGCCGGCGCCGGGTGCAAGCGCGTTTCGGCGCGGCGGCCGTTCCCGGGCGCCGGGGCTCAGTCCGCCAGCAACTCGTAGGCGGGCAGCGTCAGGAAGTCGACGTACTCCGCGTCGAGCGCCGTGCGCAGCAGCAGCTCATGGGCCTCGGTCCACTTGCCCGCCGCGAACGCCTCGTCGCCGATCTCCTCGCGGATCGCGGCGAGTTCGTCGGCGGCCACCCGCAGCACGAGGTCGTGGGTCGCTTTCTCGCCGTTCTCGAAGACGACCCCCGCGTTGATCCACTGCCAGATCTGCGAGCGGGAGATCTCGGCGGTGGCGGCGTCCTCCATCAGGTTGAAGATCGCCACCGCGCCGAGGCCGCGCAGCCACGCCTCGATGTAACGGGTGCCGACCTGCACCGCGTTGCGCAGCCCGTCGAAGGTCGGCTTCGCGTCCAGCGAGGCGATGTCGATCAGCTCGGCGGCGGTGACGTGCACGTCATCGCGCAGCCGGTCCTTCTGGTTCGGCCGGTCGCCGAGGACCGCGTCGAAGGAGGCGCGGGCGATCGGCACCAGGTCGGGGTGCGCGACCCACGAGCCGTCGAAACCGTCCCCGGCCTCACGGTCCTTGTCCGCCCTGACCTTCTCGAACGCGACCTTGTTGACCTCCGCGTCGCGCCGCGACGGGATGAAGGCGGCCATCCCGCCGATCGCGTGCGCGCCGCGCTTGTGGCAGGTGCGCACCAGCAGTTCGGTGTACGCACGCATGAACGGGGCCGTCATCGTCACCGCGTTGCGGTCCGGGAGCACGAAACGGGCGCCGCCGTCACGGAAGTTCTTGACGATGGAGAAGAGGTAGTCCCAGCGGCCCGCGTTCAACCCCGAGGCGTGGTCGCGCAGTTCGTACAGGATCTCGTCCATCTCGTACGCGGCGGTGATCGTCTCGATCAGCACGGTCGCGCGCACGGTGCCCTGCGGGACGCCCACGTAGTCCTGCGCGAAGACGAACACGTCGTTCCACAGCCGGGCTTCGAGGTGCGACTCGGTCTTGGGCAGGTAGAAGTACGGGCCCTTGCCGAGGTCGATCAGCCGCTGGGCGTTGTGGAAGAAGTACAGGCCGAAGTCGACCAGGCCGCCGGGGATCTGCTCGCCGTCCACGGTGAGGTGGCGCTCCGGCAGGTGCCAGCCGCGCGGGCGCATGACGACCGTGGCCAGGTCCGCCGGGTCGCCGAGCGCGTACGTCTTGCCCTCGGGGGAGGTGAAGTCGATCCTGCGCTCGTAGGCGTCGATCATGTTGACCTGGCCGCCGATGACGTTCTCCCAGGTGGGGGCGGAGGCGTCCTCGAAGTCGGCGAGCCAGATCCGCGCGCCGGAGTTCAGCGCGTTGATGGTCATCTTGCGGTCGGTGGGGCCGGTGATCTCCACCCGGCGGTCGTCGAGCGCGGCGGGCGCGGGGGCGACCCGCCAGTCGCCGTCCCGGATGTGCGCGGTCTCCGGGAGGAAGTCGAGGGTGCCGGTGCGGGCGATCCCGGCGCGCCGCTCCTGGCGGCGGGCCAGCAACTCGGCGCGGCGGGGCGCGAAACGGCGGTGCAGTTCGGCGAGGAACACCAGCGCCTCGGGGGTCAGCACCTCCTCCGCGCGGGGGACGGGTCCGGCGGCCTCGGAGACGACGGCCGGAGACGGCGCTGATGCGGGCATGCTGTCACTGCTCCAGAGTGCGAGTGTGCCTGGCGCCCGCCGGGGTGCGGGACTGGCACCGGGTGCCAGGGCCGGTCCGAGGTACGGGCGGTTCTGCAAGGTGGAGTATAGATTTCACAGTGCGGAAGTTCAACGCTTTGTGGCACGGGGTGCAGCCGCAGGGTCCGCCCGGTCCGGGGCGGGCCGGAGAAGCCCCAGGTCGGCGGGGGTGTCGATATCGGCCGGGTCGCCGATGTCACCGCACTCCACGAGCACGGTGTGGTCGGCGTGCTCACGCAGATACGTACGCGCCCCGCGGTCCCCGGTGGCGCTGCCCGCGACCCCGGCCCAGCGGGCGCCGCCGATCAGCACCGGGTGGCCGCGCCTGCCGTCGTACACCGCGGAGGCCAGGGCCGACACCAGGGCCTCGCCTCCACCGGCCGCCGCCAGCACGCGGGCGACGGCAGCCGCGCCCACGCCGGGCTGGTCCACCAGGGTGATCAGCGTCGCGGCCGGGGCGTCGGCCGACGCCGCGAGCGAGGCGAGCCCGGCCCGCAGCGAGGAGCCCATGCCCTCCTCCCAGCGCGGATTGCGCACCACCACGCAGCCGGAGAGGTCGGCGCGCTCCGCCACCTCGTCGGCCGCCGCGCCCAGCACCACGTGCACCGGGCCGCAGCCGCCCGCGCGCAGCACCCGTACCGCGTGCTCCACCAACGGCCGCCCCTCGTACGGCAGCAGCGCCTTCGGCCGCCCGCCCAGCCGCCGCCCGCCACCGGCCGCCAGCAGCAGTCCGGCTACCTCGCCCTTTGTGTGCATAACTCCTGCATACCGTGACGGGACCAGGGCCGAACAGGCCGCGGTCGGCATGGCGTGTTCCGGTATCGTCGGCGTGAGGGCCGGAAGGGGCGGTGACCGGCCGAGGGAACGGGGACTGATGGGCGCTCAGCACTTCCAGCCGCTGACGGCCGAGGATCCGACCGGCGTCCCGGGCTACCGGATCAGCGCGCGGCTCGGCGGGCGCGTCTACCTCGCGCACGCGCCGGGCGGCATACCGGTCGCGCTCCGCCTGATCGACCGGCTCCCGCCCGACGTGCACGCCCTGCGGCAGGTCCACGGGCCCTACGTCGTCCCCTTCGTCGACGGCGGCACCGACGACCCCGGCGCGGGCCCCTGGCTCGCCACCGCCTACGTCCCCGGCCTCTCGCTGCGCACCGCCGTCACCACCACAGGGCCGCTCCCGGTCCCCAGCGTCCTGCGGCTCGTCGCCGGAATCGCCGAAGCGCTGCGCACCATCCACCACCGCGGCCTCACCCACGCCGCCCTCACCCCCGCCCACGTCCTCCTCGCCGCCGACGGCCCCCGCGTCAAGGACTTCGCCCTGACGGGTGTGGCCGCATCCGATACGTCAGCCGCCGGATCCGTTGCCGCGGAGGGCTCGCCCGCCGAGGGGCCGGTGCCCGTCTCGCTCATGGGGGAATCCGTCGCCGACGAGCCGCCCGCCGCGGCGGCGTTCTTGGCGCCCGAGCAGGTGGCGGGGAAGGCCGGGGGGCCCGCGGCCGACGTGTTCTCGCTGGGGCTGATCGCCGCGTACGCGGCCGTCGGAGGGGCGGCCGTCGGGGGCGGGGAGGCGGATCTCAACGAGCTGCCGGGGGAGCTGCGGGAGATCGTGACGCGGTGCCTGATCAAGGACCCCGCGCTGCGGCCGTCACCCGCGCAGATCATCGCGATGTGCGCGCAGGCGGCGCCCGACGCGTCGCGGCGGCGGGCGGACCGGTGGCTGCCGCCGGCGCTGCTGGCGGCGATCGTTCCGGCGATGCCGCCGCCCGCGCCGCCGATACCGGTGGCGCCGCCGACCGGGCATCCGGGATCGCTGCACTACGGGTGGGCGCGGCCGACCGCCGGGCACGTACCGTACCGCCCCCACCTGCCGCACTTGCCGCACCTCCCGCGCCCGCCCGCCCGGCGCCGGGGCGGCACCGTCCTGGCGGCGGTCGCCGCCCTGGCGGTCGTGGCCGCCGTCGGGGCCGTCCTCCTCGACCGCTCCGACGACGACCACCGCGCGAGCGGCGCGTCCACCGCGCCCGCCGCGGCGCCCACCACCTCGCCGCCGGACTCCGGCGCCGGTGGCGGGGACGCGACCGGCGCCCCCGAGCAGCCGAGCGGCATCCGTTACGCGGGCATACGGCTCCCGGCGGGCTCGGGCCTTTCGCTGACCCAGGACCCGCCCGTGGTGCTCCCCGGCCCCTTCACCGGGGACATCGGCTTCACCCCGGAGCCCGAGGCGTTCGGTACCGACCCCGCCCACGGCACCGTCGCCCTGCTGGACCCGGCCGCGCCCGACACCCTCGCGGGCTGCCGCGGCGCCGCCGCAAGCCCTTCCATCCCACGGGACTCGGTGAGCGCGGGCTCGCGCGTCTGCGTACAGTCCGCCGACGGCACGGTCGCACTGGTCGTCTTCCGCACGCTGACGCCGGAGGGCGCTCCGGCACCCAGTGCCAGTCTGGACGTCACCGTGTGGCGGACCGAGGGGCGCAGCGCCGAGGCCAACCAGGACGGCATTCCAAACCCACAAGCGCTCGGCACAGTGAGTTTGGCGCATTTTTTGAAGACCGTATAGCGCGACCGGCTCCGCTTCGCGTTAACTGATCGGCCCCGGAGGCCACGTCGGAGAACCGGGGGCGGAGTGGGTGTGAGGCAGAAGTACGCGGTGGGGGAGACACAGGTGGTCGGTGCGCCGGGGGCGGCGGAATTACGGGCGGCGGTGGCTCGCGTTCAACGGGAACTCGCGGCGTATCGCCCGGCGTTGCCGGACCGCGCCGTCGCGGAGGACGAGCTGGCCGTCCTGGCGCGGCTCGCCGCGCAGCCGGCGCCGGCCGCGATACGCGACGCCGAGGCCGTTCGGCACTCTCTTTTACTCGTCGCCGCCGCTCTCGGTTCGGTCAGCGCCCTGACCGAACCGCTCGCGGAGCTGCACGAAACGGTGGAGCGCGCGACGCCGACGTGCTGACGTCGCGGGTGCCGTCCTGTGCGGGTGCCGCCTGTTCGTGGGTCGGTCCCGGTCCGGGGCACCTCCTCGGGCGACGAACCTGCGGGCACCTGCGCCTGCTTCTGGCGTTGCCCGTTCGTCCCCCTGCGGGGGCACCCCGGCCCGTCCCCTCCCGACCGTCGTCGGCCGCCGGTCCGTTGTGATCCAACCGGCGGACCGTCAGTTGCCGATGGGCCGGAGAGGACGGTGCGGGGTGCCCCGCAGAAGTGCGTCGACCGGTCTGCTGTGGCTGAGGGGGAGACGAGTAGCGAGCCGCCGACTGGCCCGAGGGGACGGTGCGGGGTGCCCCCGCAGAAAAGCGGTGACAAGAAGGGCGCCGAATACGCCAGGGCCCGGCAGCCGCATTTCGAGGAGGTGCCCCGGACCGGCACCGACCCATGGACAGGCGGAGGCGGTGCGCCTCAGGAGGACGGCGACGGCGCCGTGGTGGTGGCCAGGGCGAGCGACAGGGCCTGGGCCACGTCATGGAGGACGGGGATGATCTTGTCGGTGGCGGATTCGGTGACGCGGCCGGCCGGGCCGGAGATGGAGATGGCGGCGGCGGTGGGGGAGTTGGGGACGGTGACGGCGAGGCAGCGGACGCCGACCTCTTGTTCGTTGTCGTCCACGGCGTAGCCCATCGCGCGGATGCGGCCGAGTTCGGTGAGGAAGTCGTCCGGGTCGGTGATGGTGCGGTCGGTGGCGGCGGGCATGCCGGTCCGGGCGAGCAGGGCGCGTACCTCCTCCGGGGGAACGTCGGCGAGCAGGGCCTTGCCGACGCCGGTGGAGTGGGGGAGGACGCGGCGGCCGACCTCGGTGAACATGCGCATGGAGTGGCGGGAGGGGACCTGGGCCACGTAGACGACCTCGTCGCCGTCGAGCAGGGCCATGTTGGCGGTCTCGCCGGTGGCCTCGACCAGTTCGGCGAGGTAGGGGCGGGCCCAGGTGCCGAGCAGGCGGGAGGCGGTCTCGCCGAGGCGGATCAGGCGGGGGCCGAGTGCGTAGCGGCGGTTCGGCTGCTGGCGGACGTATCCGCAGCTCACGAGGGTGCGCATCAGGCGGTGGATGGTCGGCAGCGGGAGCCCGCTGCTGGAGGACAGCTCGCTGAGCCCCACCTCGCCGCCCGCGTCCGCCATGCGCTCCAGCAGGTCAAAGGCCCGTTCGAGGGACTGGACGCCCCCGGCGCGGTCAGCAGACACGTGCGATCCCCTCGGCAAGGTCGGCGTTCGTCGGCAATCATGGCGGTGCGCAGTGCGCGAAGGCGTCGGCGGCCAGGTCACCAGCCGTGCCGACGGTGTTGCGAAATGCGGTTTCCGCTCTGCGGAAGCTTACACGCCCTTGACGGTGTGCGGGATCTTCCTGCACATTGCGTTTCAACGAATTGTTGAAGGTGTGGTGGGAGGGTACGTGAAGGACGCGGAGGAACTGATCCTGCGCTCGCGGCGCGTCGTGACGCCGGAGGGCGAACGGCCCGCGGTGGTCGCCGTCAGCGGCGGAGTGATCAGCGCGGTGCGGCCGTACGAGGCCCCCGACCCGGCCGGGGCACGCGTGGTCGACCTCGGCGACGACGTCCTGCTGCCCGGCCTGGTCGACACCCACGTGCACATCAACGACCCCGGCCGCACGGAGTGGGAAGGCTTCGCGACGGCCACCGCGGCGGCTGCGGCGGGCGGCATCACGACGCTGATCGACATGCCGCTCAACAGCGTCCCGCCGACCACCACCACCGCGCATCTGACGGTCAAGCAGGACACCGCGCGCGGCCGGGTGCACACCGACGTCGGCTTCTGGGGCGGCGCCGTCCCCGGCAACGTCAAGGACCTCCAACCCCTGCACGACGCGGGCGTCTTCGGCTTCAAGTGCTTCCTGCTGCACTCCGGCGTCGACGAGTTCCCGCAGCTCGCCCCGGCCGAACTGGAGGAAGCCCTCACCGAGTTGACCCGGTTCGACGCCCTGCTCATCGTGCACGCCGAGGACCCGGGGCTGATCGACGGCGCCCCGCGGCGCGGCGGCCCGCACTACGCCGACTTCCTCGCCTCCCGGCCGCGCGCCGCCGAGGACACCGCCATCGCCGGTCTGATCGCGCTGGCCAAGCGGCTCGGCGCCCGCGTCCATGTGCTGCACCTGTCCTCCTCCGGGGCGCTGCCGCTGATCGCCGCGGCCAAGCGCGAGGGCGTCCGCGTCACCGTGGAGACCTGCCCGCACTTCCTCACCCTGACCGCGGAGGAAGTCCCGGACGGGGCAACGGAGTTCAAGTGCTGCCCGCCGATCCGCGAGGCCGCCAACCAGGACGCGCTCTGGCGGGCGCTGGCCGACGGCACCATCGACTGCGTGGTCTCCGACCACTCGCCGTCCACCGTCGACCTCAAGCGCAAGGACACCGGCGACTTCGCCGCCGCCTGGGGCGGCATCTCCTCGCTGCAACTCGGCCTGCCCGCGATCTGGACCGAGGCCCGGCGCCGCGGCCACACCGTCGCCGACGTCGCCCGCTGGATGTCCGCGGGACCCGCCCGGCTCGCCGGACTCACCGCCAAGGGCGCCATCGCTGTGGGCTACGACGCCGACTTCGCGGTCCTCGCCCCCGAGGAGACCTTCACCGTCGACCCGGCCCGCCTGCTCCACCGCAACCCGATCACCGCCTACGCGGGCAGGACCCTGCACGGTGTCGTACGCGGTACCTGGCTGCGCGGCGAGCGGATCGCCGACCACGGCGCGGTGACCGGCGAGCCCGTCGGCCGGCTCATCGAACGGCCGGCCGACGGGAGTTGAGGCCCGTCAGGGGCGGGCGCGCGGAAGGGGTGCCGCATCCCCGGGACGGCACCCCTCATCCGCGACCGCGATCTCAGGCCGCGCGCCGCACCCGGCGCCGGTGGGCGGCGATGATGTCCGCGTAGCGGCGACCACTGCCCTTGATCGTGCGCTTCTGCGTGGGGTAGTCGACGTGCACCAGACCGAAGCGCTTGTCGTAGCCGTACGCCCACTCGAAGTTGTCCAGCAGCGACCAGGCGTAGTAACCGGCCAGCGGCACCCCGCGGCGGATCGCCCTGGCGCAGGCGGCCAGGTGCTCCTCCAGGTAGGTGGCCCGCTCCGGGTCGTCGACCTGTCCGTCGGGACCGACGGTGTCGTGGTAGGCGGAACCGTTCTCCGTCACGAAGATCCGGCTCGCGCCGTACTCCTCGGAGAGCCGGACCAGAAGCTGCTCCAGGCCGTCGGCGTTGACCTCCCAGTCCATCGCGGTCCGCCGGACGCCCGGCAGGTACACCGACTTGGCGTACGGCGCGGGGCCCGTCGGGTCGTCCGTGATGACATTGCGGAAGTAGTAGTTCAGACCCAGCCAGTCCAGCGGAGCGGCGATCGACTCCAGGTCGCCGTCCTTGATCGGCAGGTCCACGCCGTACAGCTCCACCATGTCCTGCGGGTAGCCGCGGCCGTGGATCGGGTCCAGCCACCAGCGGTTGGTGTGTCCGTCCGCGCGCCGGGCGGCGGCCACGTCGGCGTCGCGGTCGGTGGCGGGCTCGCACGGGCTGAGGTTGTTCACGATGCCGATCCGCAGATCGGAGTGGGCCGCGCGCAGCGCCTGCACGGCCAGGCCGTGGCCGACGTGCAGGTGGTACGAGGCGCGGACCGCCGCCGTCAGGTCCGTCCAGCCGGGGGCCATGGTGCCCTCCAGGTGGCCGATCCACGCCGAGCACAGCGGCTCGTTGAGCGTCGCCCAGTCCTTGACACGGTCGCCGAGCGCCTGCCCGACGACGGCCGCGTACTCGCCGTACCGCTCGGCGGTCTCCCGCTCGGGCCAGCCGCCCCTGTCCTGCTGCGCCTGCGGCAGGTCCCAGTGGTACAGCGTGGCGTTGGGCGTGATGCCCGCTTCGAGCAGGGCGTCGACCAGCCGATCGTAGAAGGCGAGTCCGGCGGCGTTGACGGCGCCGGAACCCTGCGGGATCACCCGCGGCCACGCGATCGAGAAGCGGTAGGAGTCGAGGTCCAGAGCGCGCATCAACTCCAGGTCCTCGGGCCAGCGGTGGTAGTGGTCACAGGCGACGTCGCCGGTGTCGCCGCCCGCGACCTTGCCGGGGGTTCGGGAGAAGGTGTCCCAGATGGACGGGGCCCGGCCGTCCTCGTCCACCCCGCCCTCGATCTGGTAGGCGGCGGTGGCCGCGCCCCAGACGAAATCGGCGGGAAGAGAGCTGAGGTCGTTCACAAGCAGCCTTTCGGTGGGGTCACTTGACGGCGCCGGCGGTGAGCCCGGCGACGAGGTAACGCTGGAGGAGGAGGAATCCGGCGACCACCGGCACACTCACCACGAGCGACGCGGCCATGACCTGGTTCCAGTACACGTCGTTCTGGCTGGCGTATCCGCGCAGACCCACGGCGAGCGTCCTGGTCGAGTCATTGGTCATGACGGACGCGAAGAGCACTTCGCCCCACGCCGTCATGAACGCGTAGACGCACACGGCGACGATGCCGGGGATGGCGGCCGGCACGACGACCCGGAACAGCGCGCCGAGCGGGCCGCAGCCGTCCACCTTCGCGGCCTCGTCGAGGTCGCGCGGGATGGAGTCGAAGTACCCGACCAGCATCCAGATGGAGAAGGGGAGGGAGAAGGTCAGATACGTGATGATCAGGCCGAGCCTGCTGCCGTAGAGCTGGATGCCCGTGCTGTTCCCGATGTTGACGAAGATCAGGAACAGCGGCAGCAGGAACAGGATGCCGGGGAACATCTGCGTCGAGAGCACCGTGACGGTGAAGAACCGGCGGCCGGGGAAGCGGTAGCGGCTCACGCCGTACGCCGCGAAGATCGCGATGACCACCGAGAAGAGGGTGGCGCTCACCGACACGATCAGCGAGTTCATGAAGTAGTGCCCGAGCGGCACGGTCTTCCAGATGTCGACGTACGGCCGCAGGGTGAGGCCGTTCGGTATCCAGTGGAACGTGCCCTGCACGTCCTGCAACCGCTTCAGCGACGAACTGAGCATCACGTACACGGGAGTGAGCACGAAGAGCAGCAGCAGGGTCAGAACGACCCGGCGGGTCCACAGGAAGGACTTCGGGGAGGCCATCGGCGACGGCTGCACGGGGATCCTAGGCATCGACTTCCCGCTTCCGTGTGAACAGCAGGTAGAACGCGGTCACCACGAGCAGGAAGAGCAGCAGGAGCACGGACATCGCCGAGCCCGAGCCGAAGTTCCAGGTGATGAACGACGACTGGTAGATGTGGATGGAGATCAGGTCGGCCGCGTGCGGTGCGGAGTTGCCGAAGAGCACGAACGGCGTGTTGAAGTCGTTGAACGTCCACAGGAAGAGCACCAGGACCAGTACCTGGTTCACCGGCCGCAGCGACGGCAGGGTGATCTTGCGGATCTGCTGCCAGATGCCCGCGCCGTCCATCGCCGCGGCCTCGTACAGCTCGCGCGGGATGTTCTGCAGACCGGCCATCAGGCACAGGAACGCGAACGGCCAGGACTTCCACACCGACACGATGACCAGCGCCCAGAAGCTGTTGTCACCGATCAGCCAGAACGGCTTGTTGGAGGTGAGGTGCAACTGGTCGTGCAGTACGTGGTTCACCAGGCCGGTGTCCTGCTGGAACATGAACGCCCAGGTGATGACGGCCGCGTAGACCGGGAGCGCGTACGGCACCAGGAAGATCGCGCGCATGATCGCCCGGCCGCGGAAGGCGTCCTGCATGAGGATCGCCGCCGCGGTGCCGATCAGCCAGGACAGGCCGACCGACAGGACGGTGAACATGACGGTCACCCAGAACGAGTGCAGCAGCGCCTCGCCGACGGGCTGGTTGAACTTGACCGCCATGCGGTAGTTGTCGAGACCGGTCCAGGGCGCGCTGCCCCAGTCGCGGATGAAGAACTGGGTGAGCCCTTTGAAGCTGATCACGATGCCGACGACCATCGGCACCAGGTGGATCAGCAGTTCCAGGATCAGTGCGGGGAAGAGCATGAGGTACGGCACGCCGACACGGCGCAGCCGAGCGGGAATACGCGGCCGGAGCCGGCCCCTTCCGACGGGCTTGCCGTCGGAGGGGCCGGCCTCGGGAGCGCTCCGAGGAGGGGCAGTGGCAGTCATGGAGCCGATCCTTAGGAAGCGGGCATCTGCTGCTGCGCCTTGGTCAGCGCGGCCTTGACGGAGTCGGTCGAGACGTCCTTGCCTGCCGCGGCGTCCGCGAACAGGTCCTTGACCGCGGTACCGACCAGGGTCTCGAACTGGGCCTCGTTGGCGACCTGCGGCAGCGGGGCGGCGGAGCTGCCCAGCACGCTCGCGAGGGTCTTCAGGTCCGGGGTCTGGAAGGCGGGGTCGCTCTGCGCGGCCTTGACCGGCGGCAGCGAACCGTACGTCGAGTTGAGGGTCTTCTGCTCGGCGTCGCTGGTCATGAAGTTGACGAGCTTCAGGGCGCCGTCGATGTTCTTGGAGTTCTTGAAGACCGCCAGGTTGATACCGGCGACCATCGAGGTCACACCGGCGTCGCCGGTCGCGCCCGCCTGGAGCGTCGGGACGGGAACCACGCCGTACTGGTCGGGGTTCATGCCGTGCGACTTGATCGAGGTGGCGGCGGACTGCCACATCATCATCGCGGCCTTGCCGGTGGCGAAGTCGGTGATGGTCTGGTTCTGCGCGTACTCCGCGTTGCCCTTCGCGGCGATCTTGTCCTTGGCGATGAAGTCGACGTACTGCTTCACCGCGGCGACGTTGTTCGGGCTGTCGAAGGTCGCCTTGCCGGACGCGTCGAACCAGTCGGAGCCCCGCTGCTTGGCCAGCACGAAGGCGTGGTGGATGTTCTCGGAACCGTTGCCGCCCTCGACCGCGAGGCCGTAGTGGCCGTCCTTGGTGAGCTTCTTGCCGTCGGCGACCAGCTCGTCCCAGGTCTTGGGCGGGTTGGCTATGCCGGCGTCGGCGAACATCTTCTTGTTGTAGTACAGGCCGTACGCCATCGAGTACAGCGGCACCGCGGCCGGGTCCTTGCCGGCCGCGCCGGCGGCGGCGATCGACGCGGGCGCGAACTTGTCCTTGCCGCCGATCTTCGCGAAGGTCGCGTCGTCGAAGGGCAGCAGGGCGCCGGTGGCCTGGAGGGAGGCGGACCAGGTGTTGCCGATGTTCAGCACGTCGGGACCCTGGCCGGAAGTGGCCGCCGCGAGGATCCGGTTGAGCAGGTCGGACCACGGGATGACCTCCAGCTTGACCTTGATGCCGGTCTGCTGGGTGAACTTGGCGAGTTCGGGGGTGAGCACCTGCTTGTCGTTGTCCAGGCTGGTGCCCTGGTTGCTCGCCCAGTACGTCAGCGTCTTGCCGCCGCCGCCCGTGTTGGTCTTGCCGCCCTTGTCGCTGCTGTCCGAGCCGCCACAGGCGGAGATGGTGAGACCGAGCGCGGCCACGAGGGCAGTGGCCGCGAGGAGTCTGCTGGAGGTGCTGGAGGTGCGCATAACGGGTCCCTCTCAGAGGTGGGTTCGCTTCAGGAAGTGAACAGCGCCTGTGCCTTAATTCAGGCCGTGATTTAACTTGTGAGAAAAGGTGGCGTCAAGACCCCGTGCAGCGATAGATTCACGCCGGACGAGACGGGAGGGCGACAAAGTGGCTGAACGCGGCAAGCGAACAGTGCGTGACCTGCGGCGGGGCAACCGTGCATCGCTTCTGCGTCATTTGTATTTCGAGGGACCCCTCAGCCGCCAGGAGTTGGGCCGGGACACCGGCCTCAGCGCCGGGTCGATCAGCAACGTCGTCGGCGAGCTGATCGCCGACGGCATGGTCGAGGAGGCGGGTGCCGTCGAGTCCGACGGCGGTCGGCCGCGCATCCTGCTCCAGGTCTCCGCCGGATACGGATACGTGGTCGGCGTGGACGTCGGCGAGACCCGCGTCAGGGTCGAGCTGTTCGACCTCGCGCTGACCGAACGGGCCGCGGCCGACCTGCCGTTGTCCGACAGCGGCCACGACGTCGACCACGTCGTACGGCTCGCGCTCGAAGGCATCGAGTCCGTGGTCCGCGAGGCCGGGATCGACGACAGCGAGGTGCTCGGCGTCGGCATCGGCGTCCCCGGCATCGTCGAGCAGGGCGACAACGCGCCCGGCGAGGGCGACGGCGTCGTCGTGCACGGCCAGACCATCGGCTGGGAAGCCGTCCCCTTCGGCCGCCTGCTGCGCGCCGGGACCGCCCTTCCGCTCTACATCGACAACGGTGCCAAGACCCTCGGCCAGGCCGAGATGTGGTTCGGCGGCGGACGCGGCTCGGGCAACGTCGTCATCGCCCTCATCGGCTCCGGCGTCGGCGCGGCCGTGGTCGCCGACGGCACCCCGTACCGCGGCGCGAGCAGCAGCGCGGGGGAGTGGGGCCACACCACGCTGCGGGTCGGCGGGCGCACCTGCCGCTGCGGCTCACGCGGCTGCCTGGAGGCGTACGTCGGCGCCGAGGCGCTGCTCGGCCGCTGGCCGTCGGCGCCCACGGGGGTCAGCGAGGAGACCGGCCTGGCCGCGCTCATCGCCGCCGCCGACCACGACCCCGAGGCCGGGGGACTGCTCGCCGAGGCCGCCGAATACCTCGGCGCCGGGATCGCCGACCTGATCAACCTCTTCAACCCGCAGCGCATCGTCATCGGCGGCTGGGCGGGCCTGCTGCTCGGCCCCCGGCTGCTGCCCACCGTCCGCGAGGTCGCCGCCGCGTACTCCCTGCACCACCCCTGCGCGCAGACCTCCATCGAACTGGGCAGGCTCGGCGCCGACGCGGTCACCGTGGGCGCCGCGACACTGCCGCTGGCCCGTTTCCTCGACGCGGGCGGCGAGCGGACCGTACGGCTGCCCGCGCAGCCCGCAGGGCCCGACGGCGGCGGCCCGGCACACGGCGGCCCCGCTCCGGCGCGGAACCGGATCGCGCGGGCGATACGTTGACGGTGAGGCACTGGTGGTGTGCCGCGCCGGGGCTACGCTCGGGCCGGCGGCCACCCGCCCGCCGCACCTTGGCCCGTCGTCCTAGGAGTACCGCTGTGACCCTCCAGCAGCAGATCGTCGGCAACGCCATGCAGATGGCCGTCTGCACCCTCAGCCAGGGCCAGACGGTGTACTGCGAGGCGGGGAAGTTCCTGTTCAAGACGGCCAACGTGTCGATGGAGACACGGCTGGGCGGCCCCGGCTCGGGCGGTTCAGGTTCAGGTTCCGGGTCCGGCGGCTCCGGTGTGGGCGGCATGCTCCGGCAGGCCATGGGCACCGCCATGCAGGTCGGCCAGCGCGCCCTGGCAGGGGAGTCGCTGGCCTTCCAGTACTTCACCGCCTCGGGCGGCGAGGGCACCGTCGGCTTCGCCGGTGTGCTCCCCGGCGAGATGCGCGCCCTCGAACTGACCGGCTCACGCGCCTGGTTCGCGGAGAAGGACGCCTTCGTCGCCGCCGAGTCCACCGTCCAGTTCGGCATCGCCTTCGCGGGCGGACGCCAGGGCATGAGCGGCGGCGAGGGCTTCGTCCTGGAGAAGTTCACCGGCACCGGCACGGTGATCATCGCGGGCGCGGGCAACTTCATCGACCTCAACCCCGCCGAGTTCGGCGGCCGGATCGAGGTCGACACCGGCTGCATCGTCGCCTTCGAGGAAGGCATCCAGTACGGCGTCCAGCGCATCGGCGGCCTCAACCGCCAGGGCGTCATGAACGCCGTCTTCGGCGGCGAGGGCCTGTCCCTGGCCACCCTCGAAGGCAACGGCCGGGTCATCCTCCAGTCCATGACGATCGAAGGACTCGCCAACGCCCTCAAGAAGTCCCAGGGCGGCGACAAGCAGGGGCCCACCGGCGGTCTGTTCTCCACGCACGCGGGCTGACCCCGGCCGCCGCCGTTCCGGCCGGGGCGGGGTCCGGCACGGAGCGTCGGTCACACGCCCCAGTCGGC
The DNA here is from genome assembly GCF_042957025.1 of Streptomyces sp. NPDC008139. Classification (NCBI taxonomy): domain Bacteria; kingdom Bacillati; phylum Actinomycetota; class Actinomycetes; order Kitasatosporales; family Streptomycetaceae; genus Streptomyces; species Streptomyces sp. NPDC008139. Next base: position 196,034 of record NZ_JBIBHM010000004.1, on the reverse strand, counting down.
GCGCACCGAGGCGAAGAAGGAGTGGAAGTCGGGGAAGGTCTTCTTGACGCAGCCCGGCTCGTCGAAGGTGGTGCCCGGCGTGCGCAGCCCGGCGACCGCGAAGCTCATCGCGATGCGGTGGTCCCCGTGGCAGGCGATCTCGACGGGCGCGGGGGTCCCCGGCGCGATCTCGATCCAGTCGCGTCCCGTGGTGACGGTGACACCCTGGCGCCGCAGATTCTCCGCGCACGCCTCCAGCCGGTCGCATTCCTTGACGCGGGTGTTGTAGACGTCCTCGATACGGACCGGCCCGTCGGCGAAGGGCGCGATGGCCGCGAGCGTCGGCATCGTGTCCGAGATGTCCCGCATGTTGACGGTGAGACCGCTCAGGCGGCCCGTGCCGGTGACGGTGGTGGCGTCCGGGCCGATCTCGACGTCGGCGCCCATCCGCCGCAGGACGTCCACGAAGCGCAGGTCGCCCTGGAGGGCGTCGGCGCCGAGCCCCGGCACGGTCGCGGTGCGGCCGGACAGCGCGGCGGCGGCGAAGAAGTAGCTGGCCGTGGAGGCGTCGGGCTCGATCGGGTAGTCGACGGCGCGGTAGCCGCCCGGCGGCACCACGAAGGTCGCGCCCTCGCGCGCCACCTCGACGCCGAAGCGCCGCATCATCGCCAGCGTGATCTCCACATAGGGCGCGGAGACCAGGTCCGTGACGTGGATCCGCAGCCCCTCGTCCATCAGCGGCCCCGCGAGCAGCAGCGCCGTCAGGAACTGCGACGACAGCCCCGCGTCCAGGTCGATCGCCCCACCCTTGAGACCGTCCGCGACCACCGTCAGCGGCAGATGCCCCTCGGCCTCCTCGTGCGTCAGGTCCACGCCCAGCGAGCGCAGCGCCGTCGTGAGCGGCGCGACCGGGCGGCGGCGCATCTGCGCGGACGCGTCGAAGCGGTACGTGCCGTGGCCCGCGGCGGCCAGCGCGGGCAGGAAGCGGGCCGCGGTGGCGGCGTCACGGCAGTACACGTCGGCCTCCGGCACGGCGGGCCCCGACGGGCGGCCGGTGATCCGCCACGCCTGCGGGTCACGCTCGACGCGGTACCCGAGCCGGGTCAGGCCCTCCGCGAACCCGTCGGTGTCGTCCGACAGCAGCGGCCGGCGCAGCACAGTGGTGCCCTCGGCGGCGGCGGCGAGAAAGAGCGCCCGGGCGGTCACCGACTTGGAACCGGGGACGGCGACGACTGACACGGGGTGCCTCCTGGCAGGTAAGGGGCGCGCGCGTACGGCTCGGCCGCCGCCGTGATTCTAGAGGCTGCCCCCGCAAGGGCCCTGTCCGGGGAGAGCTGTCAGAAGGTCACCGGGAGGCGGTGCACACCGCGGATGAGGAGGCCGGGGCGCCAGGTGAGGGCGGCCGGGTCGGCGGCGAGCGCCAGGCCGGGGCAGCGGTCGAGCAGGGTCCTGACGGCGATCCGGCCTTCGAGCCGGGCCAGCGGCGCGCCGAGGCAGTAGTGGATGCCGTGGCCGAAGGCGAGGTGCCCCTGCGGGGAGCGGCGGATGTCGAACGTGTCGGGCGCCGGATAGCGGCCGGGGTCGCGGTCGGCGGACGCGAGGGCGATCAGGACGGAGTCGCCCGAGGGGACGCGTACGCCGCCGATCTCCAGGGACTCGCGGGCGAACCGCCATGTCGTGGTCTCCACCGGACCGTCGTAGCGCAGCATCTCCTCGACGGCGCCGTCCAGCAGTCCGGGGTCGGCGCGCAGGGCGGCGAGCTGGTCGGGGTGCCGGAGCAGGGCGAGGACGCCGTTGGCGATGAGGTTGACGGTCGTCTCGTGCCCGGCGACCAGCAGCAGGAAGGCCATGCCCACCAACTCGTCGGACGAGAGCCGGTCGCCGTCCTCGTACCGCGTACGGATCAGCGCGCTCAGCAGGTCGTCGCGCGGCGCGGTGCACCGCTTGTCCTCGATCAGCTCGACCAGGTACTCCGACATGGCCTGGACCGCGTCGGCCTCGGCCTCGGGGCCGGTGGGGCCGACGATCTCGTTGGACCAGCCGCGGAACGCCTTGCGGTCCAGATCGGGCACGCCGAGCAGTTCGCAGATGACGGTCATCGGCAGCGGGAAGGCGAGGGCGTCGACGAGGTCGGCGCTCCCGCCGGGCAGCATCGCCTCGACGAGGTCGTCGGTGATCGCCTGGACCCGCGGGCGCAGCGCTTCGACCCGGCGCGGGGTGAACTCCCGTGACACCAGCTTGCGCAGCCGGGTGTGCCGGGGCGGGTCGGCGTCCAGCATGTGGCTGGCGAAGCCGCCCGAGACGTCGCCGCCGGGCAGCAGCGACTGCCAGTTCTTGCTCAGCCGGGTGTCGGCGAGCGCGGCGCGCGCCTCGTCGTGCCCGACGACCAGCCACATCGCGCCGGCGTCCGCCGTCCGGACGTGGTGGACGGGGCCGCGCTCGCGCAGCCGCGCGTAGACGGGGTACGGGTCGGCGGTGAAGTCCTCCCCGTACGCGCGGGCGTAGACATGCAGATCCACCGTCTCCGGTGTGCTCACAGCTCCCCCTCGGGTCCGCGTCCCCCACGGACCAGCCTAACCAGGAAGCACGGCGTTCAGGCGGTGTCCGCCAGCCGTTCCAGGAGCTCGGTCAGCCGTTTCGTCACGGTCTCGCGGTCGCCCGACGTCAGCGCCGAGCCCATGCCGACCGCGACGGCGCCCGACGCGACCCACGCGGGCGCGTCGGCCACGGTGATGCCGCCGCAGGGCAGCAGGGCCGCCTGCGGCATGATCGCCAGCACGTCGGTGACCCACGCGGGGGTGAACGAGGTGGCCGGATAGAGCGTCAGCGCGTCCGCGCCCAGCTCCATCGCCCGCACCACCTCGCCGGGCGTGGCGACCCCGGGGAACACCGGTACGCCGTACCGGTGGCCGGTCTTCAGCACGTCCTCGTCCAGGCTCGGCGACAGCAGGAACCGCGCGCCCGCGTCGATCGCCATCCGCGCCGACACCGCGTCCAGTACGGTCCCCGCGCCGATCACCGCGTCGTCCCCGACCTCGCGCACCAGCGTCGTCACCGCCTCCAGCGCGAAGGGCGTCGTCAGCGAGATCTCCAGCGTCGTCAGCCCCGCGGACAGCAGCGTGTCCGCCGTCGCCGCCGCCTGGTCGTAACTCTCGCTACGGATCGTGGCGAACACCCGCTGCGCCAGTGCGGCTCGCGTGGTCTCCCAGCGGTACACGGCGTATCGCCGTCCTTCCTGAGGCTGCGGGCTGCTGCGCGGGCGCACCGAAGCGCGCGGGCGCGAACGGACCGTGCGCCGGTGGGGCGGTGCACGCGATCAGCACGGTACCGGCAGCCGCCTCGCCTTTCGGCGGGGGTGGGGGCAGCTGTCACCGCAACGTGACATGAGAGGAGCATGAGACCTGCGGTAAGCCTGCCCCCCATTCCGCCCCGCACCCACCCCCTCCCAGGGCGCGCCCTCGTACCCCCACCTCGCGACGGTGGAGGCGCCCATCTTTCAGCGCGCGGCGTCCCTCAAAGCCTGGACCTGCGCCGGCGGAACGCACCTTCCTGTGCCCCAGAAGGGGGCGGCTCGCCGGGGGGAACGGTTTTGCGGGGAGAGGACGGCGCCGGCCGTAGCTTCGGGGGAGGAGAAGCCGACCTTGGGAGGGGCCGAATGCGCACGCGTACCGCCGCCGTCGCGTTGACGACGAGCCTGCTCGCGGCAGCGACGTGTCTGCCTGACGGAAGCGCCGCAGCCGCGACCGGCAGGTTCTCGTACACGTTCATGACGCGGCAGGGGCCGCTGACCAGTGTGTTGACCGACCCGCCGAGCGGTCAGTGCCTCGTGCTGCCGGAGGTGATCGGGCCGAGGGCGTACGGGGCGGCGTACGCGCCGTGGAACGAGACGGGGGAGACAGTGCGGGTCTATACGGGGGCGGACTGCACCGGCGGGTACGCGACGCTGCGCCCGCACAGCCGTCGCGCCCCGGAGCAGGTCACGCTGCGGGCGGTGTGGGTGGGGTGACGGCGGGCTCTCGGGGGAGGTCGAGCGAGAAGTGCGTGCGGTAGGCGGCGAGCACGGCCTCGGCGTCGGGGAGTTCGCGCTCCTCGCGCGTGCCGGAGGCAGTGAGGACGAGGGTGCGCCCGCTGAGCGTGGCGCGCCCCTCGGGGGTGAGGCGGGAGCAGATGAGGGACGTGCGGAAGTGCGAGACGGGCGAGGTGCGCTGCCACCAGCAGGTGGCCTCGAAGTCCGCCAGCAGCCGGGGCCGCCGTTCCAGCAGATACTGCGGCTCACCGTCGCGCACGACGACAAGATCCCCCGCGTCCGAGTGGGCGTCGGCGTCGGCGATCCGGAACACCCCTCCCGGATCGCCCTGTTCACCCCGCTCGGCGTAGCGCAGCGGAAAGTGACTGTGGCGGCCGAAGCCGACATCGGCCAGCCACGTCTCGCCGTCCGCCGTCCGTACCCGCAGCGCGAGATGGTCGTACGGCGGCCCGACGCGGCCGTCCTTCCCGTACACCCGCGCGGCCAGCAGCTCCACCCCGTAGCCGAGCGAGCGCAGCAGCGCGCTGAAGGCGCCGTTCAACTCGTAGCAGAATCCACCCCGTCGGTCCGTGACGACCTTCTCGAAGAGCGCGGGCTCGGTGAGCACGATGTCCTGGCCGAGGTGGATCGACAGGTTCTCGAAGGGGACGGTGAGCTGGTGCCGCAGGTGCAGATCGCGCAGCCCCGCCGCGTCGGGGACGGCGGGCCGTTCGGCCCCGATGCGCTGGAGGTAGGCGTCGGCCTGCGAGGAGTCCATGCGCTCCTTTATACGTCCGCACGTCGAGGCATCGGGATCCCGGCCCTCAGGCGAGCAGGTCCGCCAGGACATCCGTGGCCCGCACCACCCAGTCCGGATCACCGTGCCGCCGCCCCCACACCGCGGCCGTCACCGCGCGGTACTGCGCCCAGCGGCGGGCCCGGTCGCGGTCGATCCCGGCCGCGTCGGCGAAGACCGCGACGCGGCGCAGCAGGGCCGCCTTGAGGTCGGGCGCCGCCAGCAGGTCCTCGTAGCGGCCACGCAGCAGCGTGGCCGTGTCGTACGCCGGGTCGCCGACGTACCCCTTGGGGTCGATGGCCAGCCACGGCTCGCGTGCGGAGGCCAGCACATTGGTGAAGTGCAGGTCGCCGTGGACGAGGGTGTCCGGCTGGTCGGGGCCCAGCTCCGCGAGGGTGGCGAGCGCGGCGTCGACCGTACGGGCGGGCAGCGGCTGCGCCAACTCGGCGAGGTCCGCGCGCAGTTCGGCCGCCCAGGTCTCCGCCTGGTCGCGCAGCCTGGGCAGTTCGGCGGGCGCGGGCACGGCCAGCCGCCGCGCCAGGGCGCCCGCGAGGGCCACCGCCTCGTCCACGTCGGGGACTTCGGCGAGCGAGCGCGGCTCGGCCCGCTCCAGCAGCATCGCGAACCGCGCGTCGTCGCGCGCGTACAGCCGGACGGCGCCGCGCCCGCGCCACACGGCGAAGGCGTCCGGCTCGTGGACGTTCCCGGGGTGCGGGAAGGACACCTTGAGGACGGCGGACCGGCCCTCGCCGTCGCGTACCGGCAGCACCACGCCGACCTGCCCGTGGACGACGGCCGCCTCCGGAACGCAGTCCCAGCGCTGGAGCAGTTCGTCGACGAGCGTCGGCAGCCCGGCGATCCACTCGCGGCCCCGGTCCGCCTCCCGCGCCACCGTGCCGCGCGCGAAGTCCTCGGGAATCTCGACCATCACGTCACCCTAGGGCCTGCGGCCCGCGCGCGAAGGACGCGAAGGACGCGAAAGAGGGGCCCGGCCGCGAGGAGGGGAGGCGGCCGGACCCCGGATGGTCAACACGCGCTGGATCAGGGCGCGTTGACCAGCTCGTACGCGGGCACCTTGACCGTGCGGTGCCCCGGCGTGCCGCCCAGGATCACCTTGCGCAGCGCCACGTTGTTGCCGTAACTGCTCTCCTTGAGCCGGTGGTCGGGGTTGGCGATCACCTGGATGTAGTACGTGCCGTTCGCCAGCTTGCTGATGTCGAAGGACTGGCCGGGGCGGTACTGCGAGTACGTGTCGCCGTTGCCGACGTCCAGCACCTCGCGCACCGACAGCGCGCTGTGCTCACCGCAGGCGGTCGCCAGATCGGTGTTGTTCGGGTGCCAGTTGGCGTTCTTCACCGTGTAGTCGATGGCGTCGGTGTTGGCCAGGCAGAACGCTTCCTTGCCGCTGCGGACGATCAGCTTCTTGTCGGAGCTCAGCAGCCGGTAGCTGGCGAAGTCCGAGAAGTGCCAGTGCTGGTGGCCGACGCGCGGGTCCCACTCCATGGTGCCGGTGGGCGTGTAGCCGACCTGCTTGCCCTTGGCGTCGTAGAAGTACTGGTAGGCGTCCATCTTCTCCTTGCCGGGCGTGCGGAAGCCGTCCACGACCAGCGGCGCCGGGCCCGCGTCCCACACGGTGGCGCTGAAGGCCAGGTAGTCGGTGCCGGTGGCCGGGGTGTCGCCCTCACCGCCGTCGCTGCCGTCGGTGATCGCGATGCCGTACGCGGGCAGCGCCCGCAGGTCCGGCTTCGGCACGTTGGACGGCACGCCCGCGGCGCCCGTCGGCCGGTGCGCGTCGGCCCTGAGCGTGCGCGGCACGGAGCCCGCGCGCGGCTGTCCGCCCGGCAGCGCGGCCGACATCCGCGACCGCGCCGCGCCCGACCCGTCCTGCACGGTCCGCACGGTCACCTTCACCGTCGGCTGGTCGTTCGGGATACCGAACACGTCCCGGTACTTCTTCGCCACGGAGATCTTCGCGGTGTACGTGCCGGCCTTCAGGTCGACCCCGCCGTCCGGGCCGATGCCCTGCGAGGCCGCCGCCGCCCAGCCCTTCTGGACGCCCCACACCGAGCCGAGCGTGAACGGGTTGTCGGAGCAGCCGTCCGGGTACGGCGAGGTGGCCGGGGCGTCCGGACGGATGCGGCCCGACGCGGAGTTCGGGCAGAAGGTGTCGCTGGTGCTCGCGACCTTCACGCCCTTGCTGTTGGTGATCGTCACCTGGAGGAAGCCCGGCAGCCCGGCGAAGTCCTTGACCAGCCCGGCGGGCAGCTTCTTCGTGACCGTCTTCGAGCCGCTGTGCGTCACCTGCGCGACGACCACCGGGTCCTTGTACGACTTACGCGTCACGCGGAGTTCGAACGGCGCCTTGTCGGCGGTGAGGTACGCGCCGAGGTCCAGGTAGACGCCGGTGTCGCCGTCGTAGCGGTCAGCGGTGATCGAGGTGGAGGCGGCCACCAGCTTCAGCTTGGGGGTCACGGGCGTCGCCGCTCCGGCGCCGGGTGCGGCGCCGACGCCGCCCGCGACCACGGCGAAAACCGCCGCGGCCACGAGAGCCGAGCGCCTGAGACGTCGGCTGCCTTGGGTATGCGTCATCGAATTCCTCGCGTCCAGGTGCGGTTGGGTCTACCTGCGAACAGGGACGCGAGCGCGCACAGGTTGCCGCGCGGACGAAAGAACGCCAATTTCTGTCCGGATAATGCCTTTACGGCATGTCGGGTGTCCGTGGGCCGCGCCGGGTGCCCGTTTCCGGAATCAGCTCGCGCCGAGCGCGGTCCGGCAGATCGGGCACCGGTCCTTGCCGTCCCACTCGGACCAGCCGAAAGCCTCCGGTGAAAGGGAAAGACCTTCCAACTCCCTGCGCACGGCGACCCGGTAGGTCCACACCGCGCCGAGATAGGGGTGATAGACCTCGTGGAAGGCGACGGACGTCGAAGCGGCCCCCGCCGCGACCGCCCGCTGAACGGCGCGCAGGTGCTCGAACATCGCCTGGCCCGCGCCCGCGACGGCGGTGGAGGCGTCGATGAAGAGCCGCTCGCGCGCCTCGTAGATCCCGGCGTCGTCGAGCGCGGCACGCGACGCGGCGTCCACGTCCGGCTCCGCGCCCGGATTCTGGGCGATCCGGCGCAGGCCCGCGTGGCAGACCCCGGTGGCGCTGATGAAGTCGATGTAGACCGCCCGGCGCCGCGCGTCGGTGCCCCGCCCGTCCTCGTGACGGCGGCGCAGGTGGTCGGCGAGCACGGTGCCGGAAATGGCGATGCCACCGCCGCTGAGCGTCGCGACGAGCGTTCCCCAGTCCACATCTGCCCCCAGTGATGTTCCGCGCCGCCGGTCCCCGTGCCGGACCCGGCGGAATTCCGCCGCCGGTCCCGGAGATGATCACGAAATCGGCACCGGAAATCTACGCGTGGACGCGGACTTGACCAAGTCATGACGATTTGGTGGGGCCGCCACGCGAACGTACTGACCGGTACGTTCGTATTTCTGGTATGACGCTCCCGCAGACGAAGCCCCCATTGCGCAAATACCGCGACGTGGCACCGGAGGAGGACGTCCCCACCACCCGCACGACCGGACTCGACCCGGACTTCTGGTATCCGCTCGCCCGGTCCCGCGCCCTCAAGAGCGGCAAGACGCTGGCCGTGAAGTACGCCGGGACGGAGATCGTCCTGGTCCGGCCGGAGAAGGGCGCGCCGTACGCCCTGGAGGACCGCTGCGCCCACCGCCAGGTCCCGCTGAGCATGGGCGTGGTGAAGGACGAGCGACTGCTCTGCGGCTACCACTGCTGGACGTACGACCGCACGGGCGCGTGCGTGAACATCCCCTATCTGGACCGGAAGCGGAAACTGCCCAACGGCGTGCGCAGTTACGCGTGTCGCGAGGCGTACGGATTCGTCTTCGTCTTCCCCGGCAATCAGGAACTGGCCGAGGTCACGCCGATGCCGGAACTGCCCTCGTACGCCGACCGCCGGTACAAGACGCGCGTGCTCGACCGGGACATCGCCTGCCACTACTCGTTCATGCACGAGAACCTGATGGACATGAACCACCAGTTCCTGCACCGCAGTCTGATGGGCCGGATCCGGGCCAAGCTGCTGGACGTCCGCGAGGGCGAGGACTGGCTGGAGGCCGACTACTCCTTCTCGCGCACCGAGGGCAAGCAGTCCCTCGGCGAGCGCCTGATCATCGGCAGCGGCAACGACGACAAGTACGCGGACCTGATGACGATCCGCACCGGCTACCCGTACCAGACGCTGCGTTACTGGACCGACGGCAAGCGCGAGGAGCCCCCGGCCCTCGACCTCTGGAACGCCTACATGCCCACCGACCGGGCCCAGCACCACAATCACACCTACGGCCTGATCATGATCCAAAAGCCCCCGGTCCCCGGCGTGATCCACCTGCTGTGGCCGGTCATCACGCTCTTCACCGAGGGCATCTTCGGCCAGGACCGCGTCATCGTCGAGGCGGAACAGCGCGCCTACGAGACGCAGGGCGCCGACCTCAACAACGAGGTCTTCCCGATCATCCAGTCCCTCAAGTCGCTGCTCGCCCGCAAGGGCGTGCCGATCCCGGCCGCCGCATGCGGCGGTCCGGCCCAGGGCCCCTCGGACACGCCCTAAGGCGTGTCCGGCGGATCACGAACGGCCCCTTCAGCGCCTGGCACGCACGCCCGCCGCGTTGCCGGAATACCCGAATAGCTCCGCTATGAGGCCGTCCCGGCGCCTTGCGCTCGCACGCGCCAGGCGCCGCCTGGACCGCCCGTGATCCGCCGGACACGCCCTAGAGGCGGGGCCGGGTCCCGGGTGCCGGGCGCGCCCGGTCGTACGCCTCGCGGGCGGCCCGCGTGGCCGGGCGGTCCGACACCTCGGCGACCGGGACGTCCCACCACGCCTCGGCGCCGGGTCCGGGCCGCGCGGGGTCGGTCTCGACGTACACGGCCGTCGCCCGGGGCGACTCCCGGGCGGCGGCCAGCGCGGCGCGCAACTCCTTGGCCGTACAGGCGGTGAAGACCTCAAGGCCCAGGCTGGCGGCGTTGGCCGCGAGGTCCACCGGCAGCGGCTCGCCCGCGAAGGACCCGTCAGGGGCGCGGAACCGGTAGGCGGTGCCGAAGCGTTCGGCGCCGACCTGCTCGGACAGGCCACCGATGGAGGCGTATCCGTGGTTCTGGACAATCACCACATTGATCGGGACGCCCTCCTGGACGGCGGTCACGACCTCGGTCGGCAGCATCAAGTACGTGCCGTCGCCCACGAGCGCGAACACCTCGCGGTCGGGCGCCGCCAGCTTCACGCCGATCGCGGCCGGGATCTCGTACCCCATGCAGGAGAAGCCGTACTCGACGTGATACTGCCCCACGTCCCGTGCGCGCCACAGTTTGTGCAGGTCACCCGGCAGGGAACCGGCCGCGTTGACCACCACGTCCCGGTCGTGCAGCACCGCGTCCAGCGCCCCGACGACCTCGCTCTGCGACGGCGGTCCCTGGCCGTCGCCGTCACCGAAGGCCGCGTCCGTACGGGCGCGCCAGTCGGCCAGCGCGCGGCGCGCGTCGGGGGTCCGCGCGGGTGCCTGATGGCCCGTCAACTCGGCGGCCAGGGCGGCGATCCCGGCCCGCGCGTCGCCGACCAGCGCCAGTCCGGCCATCTTGTGGCCGTCGAAAGAGGCGACGTTGAGACTGACGAAGCGCGCGTCGGGCGCGAAGAGCGCACCGGACGCCGTGGTGAAGTCCGTCCAGCGGGTGCCGACGCCGAGCACCACGTCGGCCTCCCGCGCCGCCGCGTCGGCGGGCGCCGTACCGGTGTGCCCGATGCCGCCGAGCGCCTGCGGATGGTCCCACCGCAGCGCGCCCTTGCCCCCTTGCGTCTCGGCCACCGGAATGCCGGTCGCCGCCGCCAACTCGGCCAGCGCGGGCGCCGCTTCGGAGATCCGCACCCCGCCGCCCGCGACGATCAGCGGCCGACGCGCGCCGCGCAGCAGGGCGGCGGCCTCGGCCACCGCGTCCGCGTCCGGCACGGGCCGCCGCACATGCCAGACCCGCTCGCGGAACAGCTCGTCCGGCCAGTCGTACGCCTCCGCCTGCACGTCCTGCGGCAGCGCCAGCGTCACCGCGCCCGTGTCGACGGGGTCGGTCAGCACCCGCATCGCCTGGAGCAGCGAGGCGGGCAGCATCTCGGGCCGCCAGATCCGGTCGAACCAGCGCGACACCGGCCGCAGCGCGTCATTGACGGTGATGTCGTACGCCCACGGCACTTCGAGCTGCTGGAGCACCGGGTCGGCGGGGCGGGTCGCGAAGACGTCACCGGGGAGCAGCAGCACCGGCACCCGGTTGATCGTCGCGAGCGCCGCGCCCGTGACGAGATTGGTCGCGCCGGGACCGATCGACGTCGTGCACGCCATCGCCGAGAGCCCGTGCCGGGTCCGGGCGTAGCCGACGGCCGCGTGCACCATCGCCTGTTCGTTGCGCCCCTGGTGGTACGGCATCGCCTCAGGACCGGCCGCCAGCAGCGCCTGGCCGACCCCCGCGACATTGCCGTGTCCGAAGATGCCCCACATCCCGGCCACCGACCGGTGGCGCACGCCGTCCCGCTCGGTGAACTGGACGGACAGGAACCGGACGAGGGCCTGTGCGACGGTCAGTCTGACGCTCATACGGTGCCGCCCTCCTGCTTCGTGACCGGCGCCTCGTACAACGGCAGCCGGGGGTCGGGGAGTTGGTCCGCCCATGACGCGCGGACCCACGCGTGTGCCGGGTCGTCGCTGATCAGCCAGGCCCGTTCGGCGCCGGGGCCCGCCATCACGTTCAGGTAGTACATGTCGTAGCCGGGGACCGCCATGCTCGGGCCGTGCCAGCCGTCGGGGATCAACACCGCGTCGCCGGTGCGGACTTCGGCGAGGACGTCGGTGGCACCGGCGGGGGAGGGGTAGACGCGCTGGTAGCCCAGCGCTGCCGGGCCGCCGCCGAATTCGTAGTAGTAGATCTCTTCGAGGACCGACTCGTGCGGGCCCGCCTCGTCGTGCTTGTGCGGCGGGAACGACGACCAGTTTCCGCCCGGCGTCAGCACCTCCACCGCGATCAGCCGGTCGCAGGCGAAGACGCCCGCCGCCGCGAAGTTGTTGACCTGGCGGCTCGCGCCGCCCGCTCCGCGCAGCTCCACCGGCACCGCGGAGGCCGGGCCGTACCGCGCGGGCAGCCGCCGCTCGCAGCGCGCCCCCGCCAGCGCCAGGCGGCTGCCGCCGGGGCTCACGACGGTGACCTCCGCGTCGCGCGGCACATACGCGAAGTCGCTGACGCCGGTGAACACGCTGACGCGGCCGCGCAGTTCGAAGGCGGCTTCGGTGCCGTCGGCCTGCGTCACCGTCACCGCGCAGCCGCCCGCCAGCGGCAGCACGATCCACTCGCTGTCCCCGGCCGCGAAGCGGCGCAGGGCGCCCGGCGCCAGGGTCAGGGTCCGCAGGGACGAGTACGACCAGCCCGCGACGGCCGGATCCACCCACAGGTCGAAGCCGTCCTTTTCCGTGGTGCCCGCGGCCAGATGGGTCACTGGGGCTCAACTCCTTCGGCGGGCGCGGTGGGCGCGGCGGGCGCGGTGGGTGGCGCGGGCTCGCGCAGCAGCTCGTCGATCTCCCGGCGGGTCGGCATCGCGTCGGCGCACGCCAGGCGGGAGGCGACCAGGGCGCCGGCCGCGTTCGCCGCCCGGAGCACGTCGGGCAGCGGCGCCCCGGACAGCAGGCCCGCGCACAGGGCTCCGCCGAAGGCGTCACCCGCCCCGAGGCCGTTGACGGCCTTCACCGGGACCGGCGGCACCGAGTGCTGCTCGCGGGCGGTTCTGCCCAGTACCCCGGCCGGGCCCTGCTTGACGACCGCCGTCCGCACGCCGTGCCGCAGCAGCAGCCCGGCCGCCGTCTCCGGGTCGCGGCTGCCGACCGCGATCTCCGTCTCGTCCAGATTGCCGACGGCCATCGTCGCGTACGACAGCGCGCGGGCGTACAGCGCGGGGGCCTGCGCCGGGTCCTCCCAGAAGCCGGGGCGCCAGTCCAGGTCGAACCACACCTCGCCGCCCTCGCGGGCGTCCAGCGCCGCGAAGACGGTCGAGCGCGTCGGTTCCACCGCCAGGGCCGAGCCGGTGATCCACAGGGCCCGCGCCGTCCTGACCGCCGCGCGGTCCAGCGTGTCCGGTTCGAGGCACTGGTCGGGCGCGACCGGGCGCCGGTAGAAGTAGATCGGGAAGTCGTCGGGCGGGAACAACTCGCAGAACACGACGGGGGTTTGCACCCCGGGCACGGTCGTGACCAGCTTGTCGTCCACGCCGAAGCCTTTGAGCGCCGTGCGGACGTACGTGCCGAACGGGTCGTCACCCACGCCCGTCAGCACGGCCGTTCGCAGCCCGAGGCGGGCCGCTGCCACCGCCACGTTTCCGGCCGTCCCGCCGAGCGATTTCGCGAACGTCCGCACCTCCGCGAGCCCCACCCCGCTCTGCTCGGGATAAAGGTCCACCCCCACCCGCCCCAAGGTCACCACGTCATACGCCCCGCCCCCGGGAGGGTTCTCTCCCCCGCCCGCCCGCCCCTGTGTCCTCAATCGCCCAACGGGCTCAGAGAGTTGGGGCGGCGAGGCGAGGGGATCTGGCTGGGCGGATTGGGGCGGAGAGGGCACCGGGTCTGGCTGCGGGGGTTGGGAGGGAGGGGGAGCGGGGTGCGACTGCGGGGGGCAGGGGGGAGACGGGGTGTGGCTCGGCTGCGGGGGCTGGGATCGGGATGCGGCGGGGCGCGACTGAGCGGGGTGGGGTGGGGCGTTGCCGGCGGCGGGCGGCCGGTGAGGGCGGGTCACGTCGGCCTGGGTCGCGCGCCCGCTTGCGCGCGCATTGTTCGCAAGGGGCTGGCTCCCGTCGGTGGGGGGTGTCATTGGTGGGTGAGCCAGTGGAGGGAGGCGCGGATGGCGGGGAGGGGGCCTTGGCCGGGGGGTGGGGGGGCGGTGAGGACGGTGTCCTGCTCCATGACGTACCAGCCGGGGTAGCCGGCGGATTCGAGGTGGGTGATGAGGGCGGTGAGGTCGAGGCCGCCCTGGCCGAGGGGGCGGTAGAGGCCCTGCTGGACGGCGGAGGTGTAGGTGGTGCGGCCGCCGCGGACGGCGCCGGCGGCGGCGGGGTCGACGTCCTTGAGGTGGACGTGCGTGACGCGGGAGGCGGCCCGGCGCGCGAGGGCGACCGGGTCGGTGCCGCCGATGAGGAGGTGCCCGGTGTCGAGGCAGAGCCCGATCCGGCTGCCGTCGAGGACGCGGTCGACCTCGGCGGGCCCTTCGACGACGGTGCCGACATGGGGGTGGAGGGCGGCGGTGACGCCGAGCGAGGCGGCGAGGTCGGTGACGGCGTCGAGCCGGTCCAGCAGGGTGCGCCAGCCGTCGGCCGACACGGCGGGACGTTCGTCGTAGCCGTCGAGCCCGGTGGCCGCGGCCAGGACGAGCGTGCGGGCGCCCGCGGCGGTGAAGCGGTCGAGGTCGGCCCGGATGTCCGGCAGCGGATCGTGGCCGGGATCGTGCAGCACGGCGGGCACGAAGCCGCCGACCGCGGTGACGCCGTGGGCGGCCAGCAGCGGCCCCGGCAGAAAGCCGTCGGGCCCGAACTCACTGGCGGAGATGCCCAGCTCCGTCATCTCCGCCAGCACCCGCTCGGGCGTCAACTGGTGCCCCCAGCCGGGCACTTCGCACACACCCCAGGAAATCGGCGCCCCCGCGATCCGCTCCCGCTTCATGCCGTCACCACCTCCGGTGTCCCGTGGACCCGCCCCGCGGGCGCCGCCGTCCTGCCCGGCTCATGCCACCACTCCGCTCACGTCGCCCTCACACACGCGCATGCCCACGTCGGCGACCGTCACCGGACGTCTCTCGCGGCGCGAGACCTCGCACGCCTCGGCGACGAGCAGCGCGCGCAACGCCTCACGACCCTCGCAGGGATTCGGCTCAAGGCCGCGTACGACGCGCAGGAAGGCGGCCAGTTCGGCCCGGTAGGCGGCGGCGAACCGGTCGAGGAAGCCGGGCCAGGGCGCCGGGGGCAGGGCCGCGACCGCGACCGGCTCCATCGAGCGCAAGGGCGTCCGCGGGCCGACGCCCACCGCGATCTGGTCGTCGGTCCCGGCCAGTTCCATCCGGACGTCGTACCCCGCGCCGTGGTAGCGGGTCGCCGTCGCCGTCGCGAGGACACCGCCCTCCAGGGTGAGCAGCGCCGCCGCGGTGTCGGCGTCGCCCGCCGCGCGGAAGAAGTCGTCGCCGCCGTTGGCACCCGTCGCGTACACCTCGGTGATCTCCCGGCCGGTGACCCAGCGCAGCACGTCGAAGTCGTGGATGAGGCAGTCGCGGTAGAGGCCGCCGGAGAGCGGGACGTATGCGGCCGGCGGCGGCGCCGGGTCAGAGGTGACGGTGCGCACGGTGTGCAGCCGGCCCACCCTGCCCGCCCGTACGGCCTCGCGCGCCGCGCGGTACCCGGCGTCGAAGCGCCGCTGGAAGCCGATCTGGAGCACGGCTCCCGCGGCCTCGACGGCGTCGAGCGCCGCCACCGTACCGGCGAGGTCGAGCGCCACCGGCTTCTCGCAGAAGGCGGGAATCCCGGCGCGGGCGGCGCGGGTGATCAGCGCGGCGTGCGACGCGGTGGCGGAGGCGATGACGACGGCGTCCGGCGCGCTGTCGAAGAGTGCGTCCACCGAAAGGGCCGCGCGCCCGCCGACCGACGCGGCGACCTGCCGGGCGCGCCCCGCCTCGGTGTCGGCGACCGTCACCTCGTCGACGTCCTCGTGGGCGGCCAGCGTGGCGGCGTGGAAGGAGCCGATCCGCCCGGCGCCGATGAGTCCGATCCGCATAGCTGCTACTTGCCCCTTCACCGCGGGAGACGTGCGCGCTGTCCCAACCTCCCGCGCCGCCCGCCCCCTGTCAACGCTTTGTCCGGACATAAGGACTTCCGGTGATCATGGGGGGCCGATACGCTCCCTCCGTGCCCAAGCAGGAGCCCACGCACGCACCCCCACACGAACCAGGTCGCGAATCCGTGCCGCCCGGCCGTGGGCGCCCGCAGGCGCGGCCCGTCCAGCGCGATCTGCGGCTGGCCGTCGACCGCGCCAGCCCCGTACCGCTGTACTTCCAGCTCGCCCGGCAGCTCGAAGCCGCCATAGAAGAGGGCGCGCTCGCCCCCGGCAGCCTGCTCGGCAACGAGATAGAGCTGGCCGCGCGGCTCGGCCTGTCCCGGCCGACCGTCCGGCAGGCCATCCAGTCGCTGGTCGACAAGGGTCTGTTGGTGCGCCGCCGGGGCGTCGGCACCCAGGTGGTGCACAGCCATGTCGCCCGCCCGCTGGAACTGAGCAGCCTGTACGACGACCTGCTCGCCGCGGGTCGGCACCCCAGCACCCAGGTGCTCGCGAACGCCCGCGGGCCCGCGCCCGCCGCGGTCGCCGCCGCCCTGGGCCTGCCGGAGTCCTGCCAGGTCGCCGTCGTGCACCGGCTGCGCCTCACCCACGGCGAGCCGATGGCGTACCTGTGCAACTACCTCCCCTGCGACCTGCTGGAACCGGCCACCGGCGAGCTGGAGACCAACGGCCTGTACGCGCTGATGCGGCACCACGGCATCACCCTGCACAGCGCGGAGCAGACCGTGGGGGCCCGCGCGGCCACGGCCGAGGAGAGCAGGCTGCTGGCCGAGCCGCCGGGCGCGGCGCTGCTGACGATGCAGCGGACCACGTACGACGACCGGGGCCGCGCGATCGAGTTCGGCTCCCATCTGTACCGGGCCTCGCGCTATACCTTCGAGTTCCGGCTGCTGGTCAGAGCCTGAGGCAGGACCGGTGCGAAGACGCCCGCCGACCGCGTACGGACCCCCTCGCCGCCCCCGTGGAGGCCCCTTCTACCGCACCCCCGCCAACCCGCCGCACCGGCCCGCCGGGCATCGCGCCGTACCCCTTGACGGATACTTGGGCCGCCGGGATGGTCGCTCGCAACACTCTCATCCCGGCAGTAACAGGAACCGCAGGGAAAGGCAGGGCCTCGTGGCGATGGCAAGGGCGGGAACACGGGTGGTGGGCGCGCTGATGGCGGCGGTGCTCGGCGCGGTCTGCCTGGCCGGGTGCAGCAGCACCGGCGGCAAGCGCGCGGAGGACCGGGCCAAGCAGGCCGCGGCCAACGGCTCCGCCGTCAACACACCGCACTGGACCTTCGCGATGGTCACCCACTCCGGCGCGGGCGACACCTTCTGGGACATCGTCCAGAGCGGCGCCAAGCAGGCCGCCGACAAGGACAACATCAAGTTCCTCTACTCCAACAGCGACCAGGCCAACGAGCAGTCGCAGCTCGTCCAGGCCGCCATCGACCAGCACGTGGACGGGCTGATCGTCACACTCGCCAAGCCCGACGCGATGAAGGCCGTCGTGCTCAAGGCGGAGAAGGCCGGTATCCCGGTCATCACGATCAACTCCGGCTCGCAGGAGTCCAAGGAATTCGGCACGCTCGGCCACATCGGCCAGGACGAGACCATCGCGGGCCGCGCGGTCGGCGACGAGCTGAACAAGCGCGGCAGGAAGCACGCCCTGTGCGTGCTCCACGAGCAGGGCAACGTGGGCCACGAGCAGCGCTGCGCGGGCGCCAAGGCCACCTTCTCCGGGACGATGGACAACCTCTACGTCGACGGCACGAACATGCCCGACGTGCAGTCCGCCGTCCAGGCCAAGCTCCAGGCCGACAAGAGCATCGACTCCGTCGTCACCCTCGGCGCGCCCTTCGCGGCCACCGCGGTCAAGGCCAAGGACCAGGCGGGCTCCTCCGCCGAGGTCGACACCTTCGACCTGAACGCGCAGGTCGCCGCCTCCCTCAAGGCGGGCACCATCGGCTTCGCCGTCGACCAGCAGCCGTACCTCCAGGGCTACGAGGCGATCGACCTGCTGTGGCTGTACCGCTACAACGGCGACACCCTCGGCGGCGGCCAGCCCGTCCTGACCGGGCCGCAGATCGTCACCAAGGACGACGCGGAAGCCCTGCTGTCGTACACCAAGCGGGGCACCCGTTGAGCGGGCAGGGCACGCGCACCCCGGACGGCGGCGCCCCGGACCTGCTGGTGAGCCCGGTGGACGATGAGCGGCTGGCGCCGAGATCCGTCGTGCGCGCCCTGCTGGCCAGGCCCGAGCTGGGCTCCGTCGTCGGCGCGGTCGCCGTCTTCGTCTTCTTCTCCGTCGTCGCCGACGCCTTCCTGCGGGCATCCAGCCTCGGCACGGTGCTGTACGCGTCCTCCACGATCGGCATCATGGCCGTCCCCGTGGCGCTGCTGATGATCGGCGGCGAGTTCGACCTGTCGGCCGGTGTCCTGGTGACCAGCTCCGCGCTGGTCTCCTCGATGTTCAGCTACCAGATGACCGCGAACGTCTGGGTCGGCGTCGGTGTGTCGCTGCTGGTGACCCTCGCCATCGGCTTCTTCAACGGCCTCCTGCTCGTGCGCACCAAACTGCCCAGCTTCATCATCACGCTGGGCACCTTCCTGATGCTCACCGGCCTCAATCTGGGCTTCACCAAGCTCATCAGCGGCACCGTCTCCACCAAGACGATCGCCGACATGGAGGGCTTCCCGACCGCCCGCGACCTGTTCGCCTCGCACTGGACGATCGGCTCGGTCGACCTCCAGGTCACCATCTTGTGGTGGCTCGGCCTGGTCGCCGTGGCCACCTGGGTGCTGCTGCGCACCCGCGCGGGGAACTGGATCTTCGCCGCGGGCGGCAACGCGGACGCGGCCCGCGCGGTCGGCGTCCCCGTCGCCCGTACCAAGATCGGCCTGTACATGGCGGTCGCCTTCTGCGCCTGGATCTCGGGACAGCACCTGCTGTTCTCGTTCGACGTGGTGCAGTCGGGCGAGGGCGTCGGCAACGAGTTCCTGTACATCATCGCGGCCGTCATCGGCGGCTGCCTGATGACCGGCGGATACGGCAGCGCCATCGGCTCGGCGGTCGGCGCGTTCATCTTCGGCATGACCAACAAGGGCATCGTGTACGCCCAGTGGAATCCGGACTGGTTCAAGTTCTTCCTCGGCGCGATGCTGCTGCTCGCGACGCTGCTGAACGCCTGGGTCCGCAAGCGGGCGGAGGCCGCGGCATGAGCGCAGAACCCGTCCTCGACAAGGTCCCCGCGCCCGCCGGCGCCCCGCTGGTCGAGCTGACCGACGTCTCCAAGTCGTACGGGAACGTCCGCGCGCTGCGGGACGTCTCCCTCGAAGTACGTGCCGGGGAGATCACCTGCGTCCTCGGCGACAACGGCGCGGGCAAGTCCACCCTCATCAAGATCATCGCCGGGCTGCACCAGCACGACACGGGCAGATACGCCATCGAGGGCGAGGACGTACGGCACAGCTCGCCGCGCGAGGCGCTCGACCGCGGCATCGCCACCGTCTACCAGGACCTGGCGGTGGTCCCCCTGATGCCGGTCTGGCGGAATTTCTTCCTCGGCTCCGAGCCCACCCTCGGCCGCGGCCCGCTGCGCAGGCTCGACGTGTCCGCCATGCGCGCCACCACCCACCAGGCGCTGCTGCGGATGGGCATCGACCTGCGCGACGTCGACCAGCCGATCGGCACCCTGTCCGGCGGCGAGCGCCAGTGCGTGGCCATCGCCCGCGCCGTGCACTTCGGCGCGAAGGTGCTGGTCCTGGACGAGCCGACGGCCGCGCTCGGCGTCAAGCAGTCGGGTGTGGTGCTGAAATACGTGGCCGCCGCGCGCGACGCGGGGCTCGGTGTGGTACTCATCACGCACAATCCGCACCACGCGTATCTGGTCGGTGACCGGTTCATTCTGCTCAAGCGAGGCGCGATGTCGGGCAGCCACCTGAAGAAGGACATTACGCTGGACGAGCTGACCCGAGAGATGGCCGGGGGCAGCGAGCTGGACGAGTTGACCCACGAACTGATGCGCCGGACGACCACCACGCCACCGGCGACCGACCCGGAGACCTCCGCTTGAGTGCCAATCGTGAACGTGTGTACCGCGGCGGCGCCGCCAGGGCGACGGTGCTCCAGACCGTCGGCCGCCGCGAGAGGCGCTCGCATCTGACCGCGCCCCGCGTCCCCACCGTCGGTATCGACATCGGCGGCACCAAGGTGATGGCCGGGGTGGTCGACGCGGACGGGGTGATCCTGGAGAAGATCCGCACCGAGACGCCCGACAAGTCCAAGAGCCCCAAGGTCGTCGAGGACACCATCGTCGAGCTGGTCCTGGACCTGTCGGAGCGGCACGACGTGCACGCGGTCGGCATCGGGGCGGCGGGCTGGGTCGACGCCGACCGCTCGCGGGTGCTCTTCGCCCCGCACCTGTCCTGGCGCGACGAGCCGCTGCGCGACCGGCTAGCCGAGCGCCTGCTGGTCCCCGTCATGGTCGACAACGACGCGAACACCGCGGCCTGGGCCGAGTGGCGCTTCGGCGCCGGGCGCGGCGAGGCCGACCTGGTGATGATCACCCTCGGCACCGGCATCGGCGGCGCGATCCTGGAGGACGGCCAGGTCAAGAGGGGCCGCTACGGCGTCGCGGGCGAGTTCGGCCATATGCAGGTGGTGCAGGGCGGCCACCGCTGCGCCTGCGGCAACCGCGGCTGCTGGGAGCAGTACAGCTCGGGGAACGCGCTGGTCAGGGAGGCCCGCGAGATGGCTGCCGCGGATTCCCCGGTCGCCTACGGGATCATCGACCGGGTCGGCGGCAGCATCAGCGAGATCACCGGGCCGCTGATCACCGAGCTGGCCCGCGAGGGCGACGCGATGTGCGTCGAGCTGTTCCAGGACATCGGCCAGTGGCTGGGCATCGGCATCGCCAACCTCGCCGCCGCCCTCGACCCGTCCTGCTTCGTCATCGGCGGCGGCGTCAGCGCCGCCGACGGCCTGCTGATCAACCCGGCCAGGGACGCCTTCCGGCGCAATCTCACCGGCCGCGGCTACCGGCCGGAGGCGCGGATCGCCAAGGCCGAGCTGGGCCCCGAGGCCGGTATGGTCGGCGCCGCCGACCTGGCCCGGCTGGTCGCCCGCCGCTTCCGCCGCGCCACCCGCCGCCGCGTCGAGCGGTACGAACGCTACGGCCGCGTCTACGGACGGCAGGGAGCCCAGTCGTGACCACCACACCCTTCGACCAGGACACCCTGGAGCCGGGCCCCGAGTCCGACGGGGGACCGCCCGCGGACGGCGACGCGGGCCGGGCGCGGCTCGCGCCTCCGCCGCGGAACCCGCCGCGCTGGGTCCGCTGGACCGTCGTCCCGCTGCTCGTCCTCGTACCGATCGGGTACGTGCTGATCTCCGCCGAGCAGAGCCGGGACAGCGGGGTCACCAAGCAGAAGGAGGCGGCCCTCAGCCATCTTGAGCTGGCCGTTCCGACCATCCTCCAGCGGCAGATATACCAACTGCCCTTCCCCGACGGCACCACGGGCCCCGGCTACCTGGAGACCAACTCCTGGGACACCAGCGCGCTGTACGTCCAGTTCACCACCACCTCAGGCGGCCTGGACACCTTCCTCGCGCAGGTCGGCAGCGCCCGGAACGTGCTGCGCGGGGGCAAGGACGCGATCACCGCCGCGCAGGCCAGGACGGCGGGCTGGAACTTCCTCACCGGCCGCACGTATGTGGGCATCAGCATGCACCAGGCCGGCGACAAACCGGACCGCAACATCGTGGTGGACCTCACCGACCCGGACGTCCCCACGGTGTACGCGGTCTCCACCGTCAACTTCCGGCACGGCTTCAAGGGATGACGGCGGCGGGGCGCCGATGTCAGGGGCGATGACAACGATGGCCCATGACAGCCCTCGCGGGCCCGCGGAAGCGGGCCACTCGGATTTCGGAAGCACACACTCCACTCGGTAGCGTGAGGCGATGAGCGACTCGACCGACGGCGATCTGGACCCGCGGCCCCCCCTTCAGCACCGCTTCGACGGCCCCGCCGACGCCCCCGTCCTGATCCTGGGCCCGGCCCTCGGCGCCACCTGGCACATGTGGGACCGGCAACTCCCGGCGCTCACCGAGCAGTGGCGGGTGCTGCGCTACGAGCTGCCGGGCCACGGCGGCGCGCCCGCGCACCCCGCGGCCTCGGTCGACGACCTGGCCGCCCGGCTGCTCGCCGTCCTGGACGACGAGGGCGTCGACACCTTCGGTTACGCGGGCTGCTCGCTCGGCGCCGCCATCGGCGCCCGGCTCGCGCTGCTGCGCCCCGACCGGGTCGCCGCGCTCGCCCTGGTCTCGGCCGCCGCGCGGTACGCCACCGCCGACGTGTGGCGGCAGCGCGGCGTCGTGGTCCGTGCCAACGGCCTGGACCGCACGGCGCTGGCCAGCCCCGAGCGCTGGTTCACCGGCCCTTTCCTCGCCACCCAGCCCGCGATCACCGACTGGGCCGTGCAGATGGTCAGGACCACCGACGCGGACTGCTACATCGCCGGGTGCGAGGCGCTGGCCGCCTTCGACATCCGGGACGCGCTCGGCAGCATCAAGGTGCCGACGCTGGTGGTGGCGGGCGCCGACGACACCGAGACCCCGCCCGCCGACGCCCGGCTGCTGGTCGCCGGAATACCGGACGCCCGGCTCGCGGTCGTCCCGGCCACCGGCCACCTGGCGCCCGTCGAGGAGCCCGTGGCCGTCGGCGACCTGCTGGCGACGCACTTCGGCAGCGTGTGGACCGAGCCGGTGTCCGTGTCGACCGGCTCCGTCGCCGTACCCCCGGCCCCCGTCGTACCGCCGCAGGCCGTCGCCGCGCCGCCCGCCGCGGTGGCGCCCGACACGTACGAGGAAGGGCTGCGGATACGGCGCGAGGTGATCGGTGACGCGGAGGTCGACCAGGCGCTGGCCCGCGCCGAGGACTTCGGCGCCGACTTCGACAGCTTCCTGACCCGCTACGCCTGGGGCGAGGTCTGGTCGCGGCCCGGCCTCGACCGGCGCACCAGAAGCTTCGTGACGCTGACCGCGCTGACCGCCACCGGCAGGCTGGAGGAGCTGGCCGACCACACCAGGGCGGCGCTGCGCAACGGCCTGACCCCGGCGGAGATCGAGGAGGTCCTGCTGCACACCGCGCTCTACTGCGGCCTGCCCGCCGCCAGGGCCGCCGTGGACACCGCGCGTACGGTGATCCGGCAGGAGACCGGGGCGCACCCGTAGCAAGATGGAGGCGTATCGGAAAACGCCCAGCATCCGAAGATCCAGCACCCGAGACGCCCAGCACCCGAAAAGCCCTGCACCCGAGTACCAGAGAAGCCCAGAACGCGCTGCCGAGGACGGACCCTGTGAAGCTCACGAAGAAGCGCCACGCCTGCATCCGGCTGGAGAAGGACGGGCGCACGCTCGTCATCGATCCGGGCACCTTCAGCGAGGAGGACGCGGCGGTCGGCGCCGACGTCATCCTGGTCACGCACGAGCACCTGGACCACTTCAACGCCGACCGGCTGCGAGCCGGGCTCGAAGCCAATCCGGGCGCGGAGCTGTGGACCCTGCGCGCGGTGGCCGACGAGGTCTCCGCGGCCTTCCCCGGCCGCGTGCACACCGTCGGCGACGGCGACACCTTCACCGCCGCGGGCTTCGACGTCCAGGTGCACGGCGAGCTGCACGCCGTCATCCACCCGGACATCCCGCGGATCACCAACGTCGGCTACCTGATCGACGGTTCGCTCTTCCACCCCGGTGACGCGCTGACCCTGCCCGGCGCCGCCGTGGACACCCTGCTGCTGCCCGTGCAGGCCCCCTGGAGCAAGATCTCCGAGGTCATCGACTACGTCCGCGAGGTCAAGCCGCGCCGCGCCATCGACGTGCACGACGCGCTGCTGACCGACCTGGCCCGGCCGATCTACGACACGCAGATCGGCGGCCTCGGCGGCGCCGACCACGTCCGGCTGGCGCCGGGCGAGAGCACGCAGGCGTAGCAGCGCCGCCACCGGGTCGCTGTCGGACCCACCGGTTAGGTTGGGGAGCATGCGCATCGCGACCTGGAACATCAACTCGATCACCGCCCGCCTTCCGCGGCTGCTCGCCTGGCTGGAGAGCAGCGGCACCGACGTCCTGTGCCTCCAGGAGACCAAGTGCACCGCCGAGCAGTTCCCGCGCGACGAGCTGCGCGAGCTGGGGTACGAGTCGGCGGTGCACGCCACCGGCAGGTGGAACGGGGTGGCGCTGGTCTCCCGTGTGGGCCTGGAGCACGTGGTCGAGGGCCTGCCCGGCGGACCCGACTGGGAGGGCGTGCACGAGCCGCGTTCGGTCTCCGCGACCTGCGGCGCCGTCCGTCTCTGGTCGGTCTACGTGCCCAACGGCCGTGAGGTCGACCACCCGCACTACGCGTACAAGCTCCAGTGGTTCGAGGCGCTGCGCACCGCCGTCGCGCAGGACGCGGCCGGTCCGCGGCCCTTCGCGGTGCTCGGCGACTTCAATGTCGCGCCGGTGGACGAGGACGTGTGGGACCTGTCGGTCTTCGAGGGTCAGACGCATGTCACCGCCCCGGAGCGCGCCGCGCTGGCCGCCCTGCGCGAGACCGGCCTCACCGATGTGATGCCGCGCCCGCTGAAGTACGACCGCCCGTACACGTACTGGGACTACCGGCAGCTCGCCTTCCCCAAGAACCGCGGGATGCGGATCGACCTGGTGTACGGGAACGAGCCGTTCGCCAAGGCCGTCGGCGACGCGTACGTGGACCGCGAGGAGCGCAAGGGCAAGGGCGCCTCCGACCATGCGCCGGTCGTGGTGGACCTGGAGGTCTGACCGGGGGCCGCCGCGGCGCGCGGGGGCGCTCCGGCCGGCCGTTCCCGGCACGCGCGCCTGTGGTCGCGGCGGCACGGCAGGTGCGACGCTGACCACATGGACATCCCCCTGATCGGCAAGTGGCGCAGAAGACACGGCGTCGCCCGCGGTTTCGCCGTGTACACCGACGGCGCCCCCGACGCGACCGGCGTCGCGGAACTGCTCGGCGAGTGCGAACTGCTGCGCGCCCGCGCCGCCGACGACGGGGTGGACCTGGACGACACCCCCGAATCGCTCGCGGCCCTCGACCAGTTGGCGCCGAGCTGGCGGGACGACGAAGAGGTGCTGTCGGACCTCGGCAACGACGCGGGCCTCTACCTCGGCACCGTCATGGTGCTCACGGTCCCCGACGCGGCGTGGGAGATCCTGCCCAACGGCCATCCCGTGGTGCGGCTCGCGTCCGGCCGCGAGATCGACACCGTGGCGATCGGCCACGCCTGGGCCGAGAGCGGCAGCCCAGAACTGTCCCAGGTGCTCGCGGAGTCGTCGGAAGACTGAGCCCGTACGGCGGTGCGGCTGTCACCCGATCCAGTGGTCGTCACCACACAGTGGGGTGCGGTCCAGGGCGTGTCACCACGCGATGGCCGCGCAGGGCACTAGAGGACGTGCATGATGGCGCCGAAGGTCCCCCTTTTCGCACCAGTCCCCACCAGCTCGGTACCGGAGGCACGACGTGGACTCCCTTCAGCAGCTCCCGAACATCGGGTCGGTCCTGGCCGACCGCCTGCGCCGCGCGGGCGTCGACGACGCGGGCGAACTGCGACGGCTGGGCTCCGGCCGCGCCTTCGAGAAGATCCGGCCCGAACTGCCGGAAGACGCCTGCACGCACACGCTGCTCGCGCTGGAGGGCGCGCTGCGCGGCATGCGCTGGACCGCGATCCCGCAGACCGAACGCGACACCCTCGTCCATCGCGTGCTGGGCTGAGCGCGCGGATGACCCGGGAACCCCTGATCGTCCTGCGCGGGGTCAACAAGCACTTCGGCCCGCTGCATGTGCTCAAGGACATCGATCTGACCATCGGCCGCGGCGAGGTCGTCGTGATCATCGGTCCCTCGGGTTCCGGGAAGTCCACGCTGTGCCGGGCCATCAACCGCCTCGAACCCGTGGAGTCGGGCACGATCACCATCGACGGCGTGCCGCTGCCCGCCGAGGGCCGCGAGCTGGCCCGGCTCCGCGCCGATGTCGGCATGGTCTTCCAGTCCTTCAACCTCTTCGCGCACAAGACCGTCCTGCAGAACGTGATGCTCGCGCCGGTCAAGGTGCGCGGCCGGGGCAAGGCCGAGTCGGAGCGGCAGGCCCGCGAACTGCTGGACCGGGTGGGCCTGGTGGGGCACGAGGACAAGTTCCCCGCGCAGATGTCCGGCGGCCAGCAGCAGCGGGTGGCCATCGCCCGCGCACTGGCCATGAACCCCAAGGCGATGCTCTTCGACGAGCCCACCTCGGCCCTCGACCCCGAGATGATCAACGAGGTGCTGGAGGTGATGCGGCAGCTCGCCGAGGAGGGCATGACCATGGTCGTGGTCACCCACGAGATGGGCTTCGCCCGGTCCGCCGCGCACCGGGTGGTCTTCATGGCGGACGGCCGGATCGTCGAGGACCGGGTGCCGGAGGAGTTCTTCACCGCGCCGCGCAGCGAGCGCGCCAAGGACTTCCTCTCCAAGATCCTGCACCACTGATCAGCACCTGGACCGCCATGCGACGCACTCACCGGCCCGCCCGTCCGGCGCGCCCGGCAGCCGTGGCCTGTCTCGTGGCGCTGGCCGCGGTGACCGGGCTGGCCGCGCTGACCGCTGTGACCGGCTGCGGCAAGCAGGGCAGCCCGCCCGCCAAGGGCCCCCGCGCCGACGCCCTGCCCGCCTACCGGGTCAACCGCGACTTCTCGCTCCCGGCCTCCGCCACCTGGTCGGCCGCCCACCGGCGCGGCAGGCTCGTGGTCGGCGTCAAGGACGACCAGCCGTATCTCGGCGAGCGCGACCCGGCCACCGGCACGTACTCCGGTTTCGACATCGAGATCGCCAAGATGATGGCCGCCTCGCTCGGCTTCGCGGCCGACCGCGTGCAGTACAAGCCGATCGCCTCCGCCAACCGGGAGACCGCCCTGAGCAACGGCCAGATCGACTACTACGTGGGCACGTACACCATCAACGCCCTGCGCAAGAAGCAGGTCGGCTTCGCGG
This sequence comes from Streptomyces sp. NPDC008139, assembly GCF_042957025.1. Taxonomy (NCBI): domain Bacteria; kingdom Bacillati; phylum Actinomycetota; class Actinomycetes; order Kitasatosporales; family Streptomycetaceae; genus Streptomyces; species Streptomyces sp. NPDC008139. The sequence goes on along the minus strand of NZ_JBIBHM010000004.1, from coordinate 169,326 downwards.
GCCCGTACTACATGGCCGGGCAGGGCCTGCTGGTGCGCAAGGACGAGAAGAACATCAACGGGCCGCAGGACCTGAAGGGCAAGAAGGTCTGCTCGGCGGCCGGTTCCACCCCGATCCAGCGGATCGAGCGCGACTACCCCGACGCCACGCCGGTCACGTACGACACGTACTCGGTGTGCGTGGACAATCTGCTGACCTACCAGGTCGACGCGGTCACCACCGACGACTCGATCCTGCTGGGCTACGCGGCCAAGGCGCCGAACGAGATGAAGCTGGTCGGCAAGCCGTTCTCGAAGGAGCCGTACGGCATCGGACTCGCCAAGGGCGACACGGCGCTGCGGGGCGCGCTGGACGACGCGATCGTGGCGCACGAGCGCGACGGCGACTGGAAGAAGGCGTACGCGGCGACGCTGGGTCTGTCCGGGGTCCCGGCGCCCGTACCGCCGCCGGTCGACCGGTACTGAGGGGGAGACACACCGCGTGAACGTCCTGACCGACAACTACTCGCTCTTCGGCAAGGGCCTGTGGGGCACCGTCCAGCTCACCCTGCTCGCCGGGGCGCTCTCGCTGGTCGTCGGGGTGATCGTCGCCGGATTCCGGGTGTCGCCCGTCAAAGCGCTCCGGGCGTTCGGCACCGCCTGGGTGACGGTGCTGCGCAACACCCCGCTGACGCTGCTGTTCTTCGCGGTGCTGCTCGGCCTGCCGCGCTTCGGACTCGTGCTGCCCTTCCGGGTGTTCGCGATCCTGGCGCTGGGCGCGTACACCTCGGCGTTCATCTGCGAGGCGGTCAGGGCCGGGATCAACACCGTGCCGCTCGGCCAGGGCGAGGCGGCCCGCAGCCTGGGCATGACCTTCACGCAGACACTGAGCCTGGTGGTGCTGCCGCAGGCCGCCCGCGCGGTGATCTCGCCGATCGGCTCCACGCTGATCGCGCTGGCCAAGAACTCCGCCATCGCCGGGTCCTTCTCGGTCACCGAACTGCTCGGCACGTACAAGCCGCTCAACGAACTGGGCTACAGCATCGTGTGGACCTTCGTCTGGATCGCCGTCGGCTATCTGATCGTCACCCTGACCATCAGCGCGGTCTTCAACGTGCTGGAGCGGAAGCTGGGGGTCGCGCGATGAGCGGAAGCAGCGCGCTGTACGACATTCCGGGGCCCAAGGCGCTGGCCAGGCACCGGCTGTACGCGTGGCTCACCACGGCGGTGCTCGCGGCGCTGGTCGGCTTCGTCGTCTACAAGCTGGTGGACACCGGGCAGTTCTCCGCCGTGAAGTGGCGGCCCTTCGAATACGCGGGCATCCAGCGGCTGTTGCTCAAGGGCCTGGCCAACACGCTGAAGGCGTTCGGCTGGGCGGCGGTCCTCTCGCTGGTCTTCGGCGCGGTCTTCGCCGCCGGACGGCTCTCGGACCACCGGCCGGTGCGCTGGTTCAGCACGCTGGTGGTGGAGTTCTTCCGCGCGATGCCGCTGCTGGTGATGATCTTCTTCATCTTCATCGCCCTCAAGCTGGAGCCGATGACGGCCCTGGTCATCGGCCTGACGCTGTACAACGGCTCGGTGCTCGCCGAGGTGTTCAGGGCCGGTGTCAACGCCGTGCCGCGCGGCCAGGGCGAGGCCGCCGTCGCGCTCGGCATGCGCAAGACGCAGGTGATGGCCCAGGTGCTGGTGCCGCAGGCGGCCCGCGCGATGCTGCCCGCGATCGTCAGCCAGCTCGTGGTGGCCCTCAAGGACACCTCGCTCGGCTACCTCATCACCTACGAGGAGTTCCTGTACGCGGGCAAGCTGATCGCCACCAACCTCGACTACGACCTGCCCTTCATCCCGGTCGTGATGGTGATCGCGCCGATCTACATCGGCATGTGCATGCTGCTGTCGTGGTTCGCCAACTGGCTGGCGCACCGTGAACGGCACAGCCCCAAGGCCAAGGACGTGCCGGTCACGGTCGCCACACCGCCGGAGATCTGAGCCCGAAGTCCCGCTCAGCGGTTCACCTGTCGTCGAGCGGGACCGACAGCGTCGAGGGGTCGCCGGCCGGGGAGGAGAAGCCCACCGTCGCGAACGCCGGATTCTCCCCGATGTAGAGCGGGTCGACGGTGTCGACGACCAGCGCGAGCCGGTGCCCCGCCGGTACGTCGTACGCCGTCGCCTGGAGCGCGATGTCGGTGCCGAACGCCTTCCCCGGCGTCTTCCCGATCCAGGTGTACGGCGCGTGCGCGACGAGCTTGCCGGTGCCGAGTGCGTCCACGTCGTAGAGGTACGCGACCACCGTGCCGTTGGCCGCGGACGGGGTGAGCGTGGTGTGCAGCACGCTCGTGCCGCGCACGTGCTGGGCGGTGGCGTACGGCTGCGACTGCCACACCCCGGCGAAGGCGCGCGGCAGCAGCGGGATCGACGCGGTGGGCGGGGCCTTGGCGAACTGGTCGAGCAGGCTGGACAGGAAGATGACACCGCCGTCGGCGCCGGAGTCCACGCCGGTGCCGATCGTGGTGTGCCAGCCGGTGCCCGCGTCGCCGCCGAGCGCCCCGGTGCGCGCGCCCTTGGCGCCCAGCGCCAGCTTCTCGGTCCGCGACGGCACCGAGGACCAGTCGGCGTACCCCTCGTAGGCCCCGGTGGAGCGGGAGGTGAGCTGGACCGGCGGCTGGCGGTCGATCCCGTTGTCGGTGCCCTTCAGATAGTGGTCGAGCCAGGCGCGGGCGTCGGTCCAGGTGTCGTTGGGCAGCCCGAGCAGTCCGGTCGCCTCCGCGGTGGCGTGGTCGCCGGGCCGGAACTCCAGCCGCTTGGGGCCGGTCAGCCTCTCGTAGAAGTCCGCGTACTGGTTGGGCGGGAAGAGGCTGTCGCCCCAGGCGTTGGCGAGCATGACGGCGGTGTGGTTGGCGTTGAGCCGGTCCACGTAGGTCAGCGGGGAGCGGAGCTTCGCCCACGCGATCATGGTGTCCTCCGACGCCAGATTCGCGCTGAGGAAATTGGCGAGGATCGACTGGAGCTCGGCGCTGGGGCGGCCGGTCAGATACGCGGAGCCGCCGAGCAGGGCCGCCGCCTGGAGGTGCGGGGTGCGGCCCTGGTAGATCGACTCGACGAGGTCGGCCCAGCCGCTGAGCGCGGCCACCGCCTTGATCCGCGGGTCGTGCGCGGCGCCCAGCAGCCCGATCCCGGCGCCGTACGAGACACCGGCCATGCCGATCCGCGCCGGGTCCGCCGGGGTGTTGGCGAGGGTCCAGTCGATGACCTTCGAGACGTCGGCGACGTCCGGCGGGCCCGCGGTCTCGATCTCGCCGCCGGAGAGCCAGAAGCCGCGGCTGGTGTAACTGACCACGACATAGCCGGAGTCGGCGAGCAGTTTCTCCTGGGCGAGGTACTCCAGGTCGTTGATCGCCCAACTGCTGGGCAGGACGACGACGGGGTAGCGCTGCGAGCCGTCGTATCCGCCGGGGGTGTAGACGTTCGCCTTGAGGGTGATGCCGCCGGAGCCGGGGATGTCGACGAAGCGCAGGGCCGACGCGGCGGCCGGGGCCGCGGCGGCGGACACCTTCGGTACGGGGGCAGGGGCCGCGGTCGCGGCGGGGGCGAGGCCGAGGGCCGTGGAGGCGAGCAGCGCCGCGCCGACGACACCCGCTGTGGTTGCTCTCATGGACTGCTCCTGACACGCCGGATGCAAAGTGACTGGAGAGTAACCACGCGGGCTTACCGAAGGTAACTCGCGTGCATGTTACGCACGGGTAACGATTGATGGGGAAGGTGCGACACCAGGGGCGCGACAGACCGCGCCGCCGCCCCGTTTGTCCGGCCCCGGGCCGGGCAGCCGCACCGCGGGGGGACAGCGGCCGAAAGCGGGGGAGAGCAGGAAGAGCGGCACACACGGGAGCGGGTGGCGGCACGAGGCGGCCACCACGCCACGAAGGGAGAGACGCCGCCATGAACGACGTCACCACGCACGACACCGAACCGGTCGACACAGCCGAGCTCACCGAACTCGCCCAGCAGTTGCGGGTGGACGCGGTACGCGCCGCCGACGCCGCCGGGTCCGGCCACCCCACGTCGTCGATGTCCGCGGCCGATCTGGCCGCCGTCCTCTTCGCCCGCCATCTGCGCTATGACTTCGACCGCCCCGACCACCCCGGCAACGACCACCTGATCCTGTCCAAGGGCCACGCCTCACCGCTGCTCTACGCCGCCTACAAGGCCGCGGGCGCGATCACCGACGAGGAACTGCTGACCTTCAGGAAGCTCGGCAGCCGCATGGAGGGCCACCCCACGCCCCGGCTGCCCTGGGTCGACGTCGCCACCGGATCGCTCGGCCAGGGGCTGCCGATCGGCGTCGGCGTCGCGATGTCCGCCAAGCGCCTGGAACACCTGCCGTACCGCACCTGGGTGCTGTGCGGGGACAGCGAGCTGGCCGAGGGCTCGGTGTGGGAGGCGTTCGAGCACGCCGGCATGGAAGGGCTCGACAATCTCACCGCGATCCTCGACGTCAACCGGCTCGGCCAGCGCGGCCCCACCCGGCACGGCTGGGACCTGGGCGCCTACACCCGCCGTATCCGCGCCTTCGGCTGGAACACCGTCGAGATCGACGGCCACGACATCGCCGCCGTGGACGAGGCGATGACCACCGCGCGCACCAACCGCGGCGCGCCCACCGCGATCATCGCCAGGACCCGCAAGGGCCGCGGCGTCGCGGCCGTCGAGGACCGCGAGGGCATGCACGGCAAGCCGCTGCCGGACGCCGAGGCCGCGATCCGCGAGCTCGGCGGCGTACGCGACCTGCGGGTCCACGTACGGCGCCCGCCGCACGCCGAGCGCCGCGAGCGCGGCGGGGACCCGGCCGCCGCGCTGCCGGAGTACCGGATCGGCGAGGACGTGGCCACTCGTACCGCCTTCGGTGAGGCGCTGGCCGCGCTCGGCACCCGGCGCGAGGACGTCGTGGTCCTGGACGGCGAGGTCGGCGACTCCACCAAGGCCGAGCTGTTCTCCAAGGAGCACCCCGAGCGGTACGTGGAGTGCTACATCGCCGAGCAGCAGCTCATCGGCGCCGCGGTCGGCTTCGGCGTACGCGGCTGGACTCCGTACGCGGCCACCTTCGCCGCGTTCCTGACCCGCGCGCACGACTTCCTGCGGATGGCCGCGGTCAGCCGCTCCGACCTCAACGTCGTCGGCACGCACGCGGGCGTCGCGATCGGCGAGGACGGCCCGTCGCAGATGGCGCTGGAGGACCTGGCGATGATGCGCGCGGTGCACGGCAGCACCGTGCTGTACCCCTGCGACGCCAACCAGACGGCCAAGCTCGTCGCCGCGCTGGCCGACCGCACCGGCGTCGGCTATCTGCGCGCCACCCGCGGGGCCACCCCGGTGATCTACGGGCCCGAGGAGGACTTCCCGATCGGCGGCAGCAAGCTGCTGCGCGAGCACCCCGAGGACCAGGTCACCCTCATCGGCGCGGGCGTCACCCTGCACCAGGCGCTGGCCGCCGCCGACCGGCTCGTCGCCGACGGCATCCGCGCCCGCGTGCTCGACCTCTACTCGGTCAAGCCCGTCGACACCCAGGCGCTGCGCGCCGCCGCGCGGGACACCGGCCGCTTCGTCACCGTCGAGGACCACCACCCGGAGGGCGGCCTGGCCGACGCGGTCCTGGAGTCCTTCGGCAACGGCCACCCGATGCCGCTGCTCACCCGCCTGGCCGTCCACACCATGCCCGGCTCCGCCACCCCCGAGGAACAGCTCCACGCGGCGGGCATCGACGCCGACGCCATCGCCGCCGCGGCCCGGACGCTGATCGGGCACACGCACGAATGAGTGGAGAGCCCACCCTGACCAGCACCGACCAGAACCTGACCGGCGACGACCCGGGGCCTTCCGGGCACACCGGAAGGGGCGAGACTGCGACCGGCGACACGGAGGCAGGCGGTACGGAGACCGGCGCTACGGAGGTGAGCGGTACGGACACCGGTGACACGGACACCGGTCGTGCGGCGTCCGGACCGCCGAAGCCCGGCGCGGACGACGCCGGCGGCGAGCGCGACGAGGGCACCAAGGGCGCGGTGCTCGTCGCGCTCGGCGCCAACCTGGTGATCGCCGCCGCGAAGACGGCCGCGGGCCTCTTCTCCGGATCGCCCGCGCTGCTCTCGGAGGCCGCGCACTCGGTGGCGGACAGCCTCAACGAGGTCTTTCTGCTGCTGTCGCTGCGCCGCAGCCGCCGCGCCCCCGACAGCGACCACCCCTTCGGCTACGGCAAGGAACGCTACTTCTGGTCGCTGCTCGCCGCCGTCGGCATCTTCGTGCTCGGCGGCTGCTTCTCCTTCTACCAGGGCATTCACGCGCTCGGCGGCACGGAGGACGAGTCCCGCAGCGGATACGTGGCGGGTCTGGCCGTCCTGCTGATCGCGCTGCTCGCCGAGGGCGGTTCGCTGCTCAAGGCGGTGGTCCAGGCGCGCCGGTCCGACGAGGGCGCCGACGACCCGGCGCTGCGGACGGTCCTGGCCGAGGACAGCACCGCCGTGATCGGTGTGCTGTTCGCCGCCGCCGGCATGGTCGTCCACATGACGACCGGCAACGCGCTGGGCGAGGCCATCGCCTCGATGGCGATCGGCGCCCTGCTGATGGTCGTCGCGTTCACCCTCGGCCGCACCGCCCACCACCAGCTCATCGGCGTCTCGGTCGACGCCGAACTGCGCGACGGCATCCGCGAACTGCTCCTGGGGCAGACGGAGATCGACACCGTCGAGGAACTGCTGACCATGCGGCTCGGCCTGGACTCCACCCTGGTGGCCGCCAGGATCGACCTGGTGGCCGGCCTGGACAGCGAGCGGGTCGAGGAGGTCAGCCTGCGCATCCGGCGCGACATCCACGCCAAGTGGATCACCGCCGACCGGGTGTTCCTCGACATCACCGACGCCGGAACGGAACGTGAAGCCCGAACGACGCGGGAGCGACGGGCCATTGACAGCGATGGCGGCACACCCGAGCCTGATCATCGTCAATGACGACACCAGGGGAGGGCTCGATGGCCGCAGGTCTGGGCAACGGAAACGGCACCACCGGCGACAGGTTCACCGCGGCCGGGAGCGTACGGGGCAGGACGTCCGGCAGGCGCACCGCCGTCACCGTGGCCGCGGCCCTCGGCGGGGCGCTCGCGCTCACCGCCGCCACCGTCTCGCCCGCGGCGGCCCACTCAGGAGGCCGCCCGCCCTCGCACGGGCACCCGGCACCGGCCGTCCACTATGTCGCGCTCGGGGACTCGTACACCTCAGGCCCGGCCATCCCCACCCAGGTCGACGCCAACTGCGCGCGCTCCGACCGCAATTACCCGTCGCTGGTGAACGACGCGAACGTCTTCGCGTCGTTCACCGACGTGAGTTGCGGCGGCGCCACCACCGCCGAGATGTGGAAGCCGCAGGGCACCAACGGCCCGCAGCTCGACGCCGTCCACCGGGACACGACGCTGGTCACCGTGCAGATCGGTGGCAACGACGTCGGCTTCGGGCCGATCATCGCCACCTGCGCGGGGCTGAGCGTCACCGACGTCACGGGCAGCCCGTGCAAGGACCACTACCGGGCCACGGGCGTCGACCAGCTCACCGTGACCATCCTCCAGACGGCCCCCAAGATCGCCCAGGTGCTGCGCGCGGTCCACAGCAGGGCGCCGCACGCGGAGGTCGTCCTGGTCGGCTACCCCGACCTGCTGCCCGACGACGGCGTGGGCTGCTTCCCGTCCGTGCCCTTCGCGGCCGGGGACTTCCCGTATCTGAGGGACGTGGAGAAGAAGCTCAACGCGATGCTGCGGGTCGAGGCACTGCTCGGCGGGGCGCGCTACGTCGACACGTACAAGCCGACCGTCGGGCACGACATGTGCAAGGCGCCCGCCGACCGCTGGATCGAGCCGCTGGCCCCGGCGTCACCCGCCGCGCCCGCGCACCCGAACGCCAAGGGCGAGCAGTCGATGGCCCAAGCGGTGCTGAGGACGGTCGGGACGGGACACCGCGCCGGTCACGGTCGGTAAGGCTCAGGGGTACCCCTGAGTCGCGGGCGCGCCGGGCGTCATGGATCATGACCTCATGCCGGTCCTGATAGCCGCGTGCGCGTTCGCGATGACCTTGGTGGGCGGGTTCGTCGCCCAGCGCATCGGCGACCGCAGGCACCTCGTCCTCGGCCTCGCGGCCGGTCTGATGCTGGGCGTCGTCGGCTTCGACCTGCTGCCCGAGGCGCTGGACATGCAGCCGCGGGACGTCTTCGGCGTCCCCGCCGCGCTGCTGATGTTCGTCGCCGGCTTCCTGGCCCTGCACATCGTCGAGCGGTCGGTGGCGATCCACCGGGCGCACGAGGGCGAGTACGCGCCGCACGCGCACGGCCACGGGCACGCCCACGCCCCGGTCAAGGGCATCGGCCTCACCGCGGGCGCCGCGCTCGTCGGGCACAGCGTCATGGACGGCTTCGCGATCGGCGCGGCCTTCCAGGCGGGCAGCACCGTCGGCATCGTGGTGGCCATCGCGGTCGTCTCGCACGACTTCGCGGACGGCTTCAACACGTACACGATCACCCGGATGTACGGGAACGACCACAGCAGGGCGCGGCTGCTGCTCGGCGCCGACGCGCTGGCGCCGGTGGCGGGCGCCGCGGTCACCCTCGCCTTCACCATCCCGGCCGGTGTCCTCGGCCTCTACCTCGGCTTCTTCGCCGGTTTCCTGCTCTACCTGGCGACCTCGGACATCCTCCCCGAGGCGCACAGCCCGCACCCGTCGACCTCGACGCTGCTGTGCACGGTCGGCGGAGCGTCCCTCATGTGGCTGGTGATCGGTCTGGCGGGCTGACCTTGCCGCCCTTGGGCGCCTTCGGCGCCGTCGTCGCGGCCTTGGTGACGTCCGCGACCAGCTCCACCACGTCGGAGCCGTACGCCTGCGAATTGACCACCTTCAGCAGCAGGCAGAAGGTCGCGTCGGCGCCGTGCTTGCGGGCCAGCCGCACCTGGTGCCTGGCCAGATAGCGGACGGCGGCCTGGTTGGCGATGCCGCGCTGGCCGGAGGAGAGGAAGACCGGGCGGTCGTTGCCCGAGTCGCGGGCGGCGGCCAGCCGGGCCAGCAGCACGTACTCGACGGCGCCCTTCTCCATCAGGTACGTCTCGCCGCCGACGCTGATCGCGCCCTGCTCGGGACCAGGCGCCGGGTCGGTGTCGATCTCGACGCCCGGCAGCATCGAGCGCAGATGCGCGGCCAGCCGGAGGTTGGCGGCCGGGCCGCCTATGCAGAATTCGGTGCGCGCGCCGAAGCCCTGCCAGGCCGTGTCGTGCGCCAGCACCTCGGCGTGCGCCCCGCACTCCTTGATCACCGCGGCCAGTTCCAGCAGCGCGAAGGCGTCGTGCCTTGCCAGGCTCCAGCCCCGCGAGCCGGGGTCGCGCGGCACCACCAGCAGGCACTCGGAGTCCTTCGGCAGGCCGAAGAAGCGCTGCTTGCGCTGGAGCCTGCGGCTGAGCAGGTAGGTGCGCGCGAACCAGCCCAGGGCGGCCCCGATAGCGAGGGCCACCAGGCCCAGGACGAGATTGCGGAGGTCGTCGCTCATGGCGCGGCATCGTAGCGGTGTTCGACCCACCGCGGGGATACGCGGTCCTGACGGGACAGGAGAGGTGAAGTTACTCTTCCGGGACGCCCGTTGAGTGGAGGACTCCGCAATGCGACGCACAAGTGACAGCAGTGGTGGCGACACCGGTCTCCGTAGCGGTCCGGGCGGCAGCCCCGGCGGCGCTCGGGACAGGGCCGCGGGCACGCGTTCGGACAGCGGACCGGACGGCGGTCCGGGCGCGTCCCGTACGGCCGTCCGCGGGTCCCGCGTCCGCAGGACCGCCGTACGCGCGGTCGCCGCGCTCGCCGTCACCGCGGCGGTGGCGGCGGTCACCGCCGCGGCGCCCGCCCGGCACGGCGGCCCCGCGCATCCGCCCGGCTCCGCGGCCAAGACCCCGCTGGCCGTCGGCTACGGGGGAGCGGTCGCCAGCGTGGACGCCGACGCGTCGGCCGCCGGCATCGAGGTGCTGCGGCGCGGCGGCAACGCCGTGGACGCGGCCGTCGCCACCGCCGCCGCGCTCGGCGTGACCGAGCCGTACTCCTCGGGCATCGGCGGAGGCGGCTACTTCGTCTACTACGACGCGCGGCAGCACAAGGTCTCCACCATCGACGGCCGCGAGACCGCCCCGCGCAGCGCCACCGACCAGCTCTTCGTCGAAAACGGCCAGCCGCTCGCCTTCGCCGACGCGGTCACCAGCGGGCGCGGTGTCGGCGTGCCCGGCACCGCCGCCACCTGGCAGACCGCCCTGGACTCCTGGGGCAGCCGTTCGCTCGGCGACGTCCTCAAGCCCGCGGAGCGGATCGCCCGCGACGGCTTCACCGTGGACGCGACCTTCAACTCCCAGACCGCGGCGAACCAGGACCGCTTCAAGGACTTCCCCGCCACCGCCGCGCTCTTCCTGCCCGGCGGACGGCCCCCGGCGGTCGGCTCCACTCTGCGCAACCCCCAACTGGCGGCCACGTACAAGGAGTTGGGCCGCAAGGGGATCAACGCGATCTACCGCGGGGACATCGGCGCGGACATCGTCAGGACCGTACGCAAACCCCCGGTCGACCCGGCGTCCACCCGCGTGGTGCGCACCGGTGACCTGACCGCCGCGGATCTGGCCGCGTACCACGCCAAGACCCAGGCGCCGACGCACACGTCCTATCGCGGCCTCGACGTGTACGGGCCCGCGCCCTCGTCGTCCGGCGGGACCACGGTGGCCGAGGCGCTGAACATCCTGGAGCACACCGACCTGGCGCACGCCGGACAGGCGCAGTATCTGCACCACTACATCGAGGCCAGCCGGATCGCCTTCGCCGACCGGGGCCGCTGGGTCGGCGACCCGGCGTTCGAGCAGGTGCCGACCGCGGGGCTGCTCTCCAAGGGCTTCGCCGCCTCGCGCGCCTGCCTGATCAAGGACGACGCGGCGCTCACCAGCCCGCTCCCGCCCGGCGACCCGGCGCACCCCACCCCGTGCGCCACCACCGGCAAGGCCGCGCCGACCACCTACGAGGGCGAGAACACCACGCACCTGACGGTGGCCGACAAGTGGGGCAACGTCGTCGCGTACACCCTCACCATCGAGCAGACCGGCGGCAGCGCGATCACCGTGCCCGGCCGCGGCTTCCTGCTCAACAACGAGCTGACGGACTTCTCCTTCGTGCCCGCCAGTCCGGCCGTGCACGACCCGAACCTGCCGGGGCCCGGCAAGCGGCCCCGCTCGTCGATCTCGCCGACGATCGTGCTGAAGAACGGCCGGGTGGACTTCGCGGTCGGCTCGCCCGGCGGCGCGACCATCATCACCACCGTGCTCCAGGTGCTCACCGAACACGTCGACCGGGGCCTGCCGTTGGTGGACGCCATCGCCGCGCCGCGCGCCAGTCAGCGCAACGCGGCGGCGACCGAACTCGAACCCGCCCTGTGGGACAGCCCGCTCAAGGCCCAACTCGAAGCCCTCGGGCAGCACTTCACCCAGAATCCGGAGATCGGCGCCGCCACCGGTGTGCAACGGCTCTCCGACGGCCGGTGGTTGGCCGCGGCGGAGCCGGTACGGCGCGGCGGCGGGTCGGCGCTGGTGGTGGTTCCTACGCGCTGACCTGCCTCGACGCGGCTACTCCGCTCAGGCGGCCGGGGCGGCGGGCAGCAGGGCGATGATCTCGTCCGTGCGCGCCGTCTCGGCCAGCCGCGGGAAGATCTTGGCGAACGCGTGCGCGTGCGACTCGGCGTCGGTGTCGGTCACCGCGTCGGCGGCGACCGTCACGTGGTAGCCGTGTTCGTGCGCCGCGCGGGCGGTGGACTCGACGCCGATGCTGGTCGATATGCCGGCCAGCACGATCTGCGTGACCCCGCGGCGGCGCAGCTCCAGGTCGAGAGCGGTGCCGTAGAAGGCGCCCCACTGGAGCTTGGTGATCCTGATGTCGCCGTCCTGGACATCCAGTTCGTCCACCAGCTCCGTCCAGTCGGCGGGCAGCGAACCGCTCATGGCCGGGCCCTCGTTGCGTCCTGGCGGGCCCCCTGCCACGTTCACCAGCACGACCGGCAGCCCGCGCTCGCGGAAGGCGGCAGCCAGCTTCGCGCTGCGCGCGACGATCTCCTGGGCCGGGTGCGCGGTGGGCAGCGCGACGATGCCGCGCTGGAGGTCGATGACGACAAGGGCGGTGCGGGAGTCGATCGTTGTGGCGGTCATGCGGGTAACTCCCTGTGCGGTGAACGGCGTTGCCGTGCTGGTCCGGTCGCGGGGTTCTTGCTGTGCGGTCACGCCTTGACCAGGCGCTGGAGGATGCCGAGCGCCTCGGTCAGTCGCCGCTGGTCCTCGGCGGACAGCTCGGTGCCGATCGCCTCGGCGAGCCAGCCGCGCCGGGCCCGGCGGCCGGTGCCGCGCAGCCGGACCCCTGCCTCGGTGAGGGAGAAGACGACCTGACGGCCGTCGGTGGGGTGCGGCGAGCGGGCGACGAGACCGCGTTCCTCCAGGGCCGCGAGCGTCATCCGCATGGACTGCGGCCGGACGATCTCGGCGCGGGCCAGGGCGGCGGTGGTCGCCGGACCCTCGCTGCCGATCCGCCCCAACACCGAGACCTGCGAGGGCGTGAGCGCGCCCTGCGCCGAGGCCGACGCGGTGCGCAACCGGCGCTGGAGCTGCGCGATCACCGTGGTCAGCTCGTCGGCGACCCGCGCCTGGTCCTGAGTGGGCATGGTTGCACCGTACGACGTCGACAGGAAAACTTGCAAGTTTGACTGTCGAAATCGTCCGTCGTTGAAAACTCCCCGTAGCAGCGCCGTAACACTGTGGGTGTCGAATGCCCACCGGGCGCGGGGAGCGGGGGCGGCGGATGCGAGGGTGTGATGACAACGGAACTGGCCGGTGCGGCAACGGAGTTCACGTTCTACTTCCGGTCGATGGTGGCGGCGCTCGGGGACCGTCCCGGCTGGTACGGGGTGTTCGCGGGGCGTGAGCCGGAGGCCGCGCACGCCTACGAGGGCGGCGCGGACATACCGCCCTGGGACGTCGTCGGAGCCGTCCTGCACGATCTGGCCGCCGCCGTCCGGGCGCCGCTCGACGAGGCGGAGGTGTCCCGTGCCCGGGTCCTGCACCGCGCCGCCGTCGCGGAGCGGGACGCCGCGCCCGGCGCGGAGAGCGCGCTCCGCCTCCGGCTCGAAGTGACCTCGCGGGCCCGCGACATGGCGCTGCTGCGCGAGCGCGAGGCGGCCCGCGCCCTCGACCGGGCCCCCGCCGATCCGGCGGGAGCCGCCACCGCCCGGCTCGCCAATATCCTCGCCTGGGCCCGCGACGACCGTGAGCGGGCCGCCGCCCGCTGCGACGAACTCCGCGCCCGGCTGGCCGCCTTCGCCGCGCCCCCGGCCGTCGACTGGTTCCGCCAGACGCCCGAGCGTCATCCCGCCGCCCAGCCGTCTCCGGCCCCCGAGCGTCATCCCGCCGCCCAGCTCTCCCCGCCCCCCGAGCGCGACCCCGCCGCCCAGCCCTCCCCGCCCCCCGAGCGCGACCCCGCCGCCCAGCCCTCCCCGCCCCCCGAGCGCCATCCCGCCGCCCAGCTCTCCCCGCCTCCAGAGGGCGACCCCGCCGCCCAGCACTCCTCGCCCCCCGAGCGCGACCCCGCCGCGCCCGCCGCCCGTACCGCCTCCTGGGCCCGCGACCCCCGCCCCGAGGAAGCCGCGCAGGCGCAGCCGGCCAAGGCGGCCGGCGCGCGCACCAAGGGCGCCTTCCGCCCGCGCGGCGCACGCTTCGCCGGGGCCTTCGAGGAGGCCCCCGGCGCCGAGGAAACGCCCCTGGAGCGGTCGGTGCCGCGCGGCGCGCGTTTCGCGGGCGCCCCCGCCGCCCCGGCCCCGCAGGCGGAGACCGCCCAGGGACCCGTACGCGCCACCCCGCGCGGCGCGCGCTTCGCCGGCGCCCCGGAGAGCGCGGAACCGCGCCAGGCGCGGCCCACCGTCGACCCGCGCTGGCTGGCCGAGGCGCGGCAGGAGGCCGCGCGCCTCGGCGAGCTGCGCCGTACCGGCCAGAGCGGCGCCGCCTACGTCGTCATCTGCGAGGCGGCGGAAGGCCCGGCGCCCCGACTGCCCTACCTGCTCAGGGAGTTGGAGCGCACCGAACTGGCCGCCGATGTGGCCACCCTGCTCTGGGAGGTCGCCGCGCTGCCCGGCGCCCCGCTGGCCGCAGCCGCCTCGGAACTGGCCGCCGCGGGCCGTACCGGCGACTGCCGCACGCTCCTGCACCAGGCCGCGTCGCGCCCGCCCGCCGACCTGGCCACGATCGCGGGCGACCTGGCCGACGCGGGGCGCCACGAGGAGGCGGGCGAACTCCTGCGGACGCTCGCCCGGGCGCGTCCGCCCGAGGACGCCGCGGCCGTGGTCAGAGCCCGCCCCGGCCTGGCCGCTCCCGTCCTGGACGCCGCGGAGGCCGTCTCCAAGTCCCGCCGCCGCGACATCGCGGCCGCCCTGCGCCGGGCGGGCCTGACGGGCGGCTGACGCGGGCGCGCGCCGCCGAACGGGTTCCCCGAGGGTGAAACGTGATCGTCTTCGCCCGGTAACGGTAGCGGTCTTGCCACAGTGGGTAGGGCGCTTCTACGTTCTTCCCCACGGCTGGGATCTACGGGCGTAGAACGGGACTACCGGCGTGAAGCTGCCACGTCTGAGGAGCTGCTCATGAGCAATGTCGTGCGTGCCGCGCTCGTCCAGGCCACCTGGACCGGCGATACGGAATCGATGATCGCGAAGCACGAGGAACACGCCCGGGCCGCCGCCGCGCAGGGCGCGAAGGTGATCGGCTTCCAGGAGGTGTTCAACGCCCCCTACTTCTGCCAGGTCCAGGAGGCCGAGCACTACCGGTGGGCGGAACCCGTCCCCGACGGGCCGACCGTCCAGCGGATGCGGGCGCTGGCCCGCGAGACCGGCATGGTCATCGTCGTGCCGGTCTTCGAGATCGAGCAGCCCGGCGTCTACTACAACACCGCGGCCGTGATCGACGCGGACGGCACCGTCCTCGGCAAGTACCGCAAGCACCACATCCCGCAGGTCAACGGCTTCTGGGAGAAGTACTACTTCAAGCCGGGCAACCTCGGCTGGCCGGTCTTCGAGACCGCAGTCGGCCGGATCGGCGTCTACATCTGCTACGACCGCCACTTCCCCGAGGGCTGGCGCGCCCTGGGCCTCGCGGGCGCCCAGATCGTCTACAACCCGTCGGCCACCAGCCGCGGCCTGTCGGCGTACCTGTGGAAGCTGGAGCAGCCCGCGGCGGCCGTCGCCAACGAGTACTTCATCGCCGCGATCAACCGGGTCGGCCGCGAGGAGTACGGCGACAACGACTTCTACGGCACCAGCTACTTCGTCGACCCGCGCGGCCAGTTCGTGGAGGGCACCGCCTCCGACACCAAGGAGGAACTGCTGGTCCGCGACCTGGACCTGGACCTGATCGACGAGGTCCGGCAGACCTGGGCCTTCTACCGCGACCGCAGGCCCGACGCCTACGGCGACCTGACGGAGGGCTGAGCGATGGCCACCGCGACCGAGAGCGCGCACGCCGCGCTGCACGCCCGCCACCGCGCCGTCCTGCCCGACTGGCTGGCCACGTACTACGCCCGGCCGATCGAGCTGACGCACGGCGAGGGCCGCCACGTCTGGGATGCCGAGGGCAACCGCTACCTGGACTTCTTCGGCGGCATCCTCACCACGATGACCGCGCACGCGCTGCCCGAGGTCACCGCGGCCGTCGCCGAGCAGGCCGGGAAGATCCTGCACTCCTCGACGCTCTACCTCAGCCGTCAGGCCGTGGAGCTGGCCGAGCGGATCGCCCGGTTGTCCGGCATCCCCGACGCCCGGGTCTTCTTCACCACCTCGGGCACCGAGGCCAACGACACGGCCCTGCTGCTGGCCACCACCTACCGCCGCTCCAACCAGGTGCTGGCCCTGCGCAACAGCTACCACGGCCGCTCCTTCACCTCGATCGGCATCACCGGCAACACCGCCTGGTCGCCGACCAGCCTGTCCCCGCTCCAGACGCTGTACGTGCACGGCGGGGTGCGCAGCCGCGGGCCGTACGCGCATCTGACGGACGCCGAGTTCACCGCCGCGTGCGTCGCGGACCTGGAGGACATCCTCGGCCAGGCCAACGGCACGGTCGCCGCGCTGATCGCCGAACCCGTCCAGGGCGTCGGCGGCTTCACCTCGGGCCCCGACGGGCTGCTCGCCGCCTTCAAGCGGGTTCTGGACCGGCACGGCATCCTGTGGATCACCGACGAGGTGCAGACCGGCTGGGGCCGTACCGGCGACAACTTCTGGGGCTGGCAGGCGCACAGCGGCTCCGGCGCGCCCGACATCCTCACCTTCGCCAAGGGCATCGGCAACGGCATGTCCATGGGCGGTGTGGTGGCCCGCGCCGACGTGATGAACTGCCTGAACGCCAACTCCATCTCCACCTTCGGCGGCAGCCCGATCACCACCGCGGGAGCGCTGGCGAATCTCACCTACCTCCTCGACCACGACCTCCAGGGCAACGCCCGCCGGGTCGGCGGCCTGCTCAAGGCCCGCCTCACCGCCGTCTCCGCCGGCCTGGGCATCGTCCGCGAGGTGCGCGGACGCGGCCTGATGCTCGGCGTCGAACTGGTCGAGCCGGGCACCGACACCCCGTCCCCCGCGGCGGCCTCCGCCGTACTCGAAGCGGCCCGCGCGCACGGCCTGCTGATCGGCAAGGGCGGCCTCGCGGGGAACGTCCTGCGGATCGCCCCGCCGCTCTCGCTCACCGTCGCCGAGGCCGAGGAAGGCGCCGACCTGCTGGAGACGGCCCTGAAACAGGCGCAGAGCGAACTCGCGGACCAGGCACCGGGCGAATCCGAAGGAGGGACTGCGCAGTGACCGCGACCCGTACCGTGATCCGCGGCGGCCTCGTCATCACCGCCGCCGACGAGATGCACGCCGACGTCCTGATCGAGGGCGGCAGGATCGCCGCCCTCGCCGCCCACGACAGCGACACCGCGGCGGGCTGGACCGCCGACACCGTCATCGACGCCACCGGGAAATACGTCATCCCCGGCGGCGTCGACGGGCACACCCACATGGAGATGCCGTTCGGCGGCACCACCGCCTCCGACACCTTCGAGACCGGCACCCGCGCCGCCGCCTGGGGCGGCACCACCACCATCGTCGACTTCGCCATCCAGGGCGTCGGCGCGTCGCTCCGCTCGGGGCTCGACGCCTGGCACGCCAAGGCCGACGCGCAGTGCGCCATCGACTACGCCTTCCACATGATCGTCTCCGACGTGAACGAGCACTCGCTCAAGGAGATGGACATCCTGGTCGAGGAGGGCGTGACCAGTTTCAAGATGTTCATGGCCTACCCCGGCGTCTTCTACAGCGACGACGGGCAGATCCTGCGCGCCATGCAGCGCGCCGCGGGCAACGGCGGCCTGACGATGATGCACGCCGAGAACGGCATCGCGATCGACGTCCTCGTCCAGCAGGCCCTCGAAGCCGGGAAGACCGACCCCCGGTACCACGGCGAGGTCAGGCACGCCCTGCTGGAGGCCGAGGCCACCCACCGCGCCATCCAGCTCGCCCGCGTCGCCGGCGCCCCGCTCTACATCGTGCACGTCTCCGCGCAGCAGGCCGTCGCCGAACTCACCGCCGCCCGCGACCTGGGCCTCAACGTCTTCGGCGAGACCTGTCCGCAGTACCTGTTCCTGTCCACCGACAACCTCGCCGAACCCGGCTTCGAGGGCGCCAAGTACGTGTGCAGTACGCCGCTGCGCCCCCGCGAGCACCAGGCCGCGCTCTGGCAGGGCCTGCGCACCAACGACCTCCAGGTGGTCTCCACCGACCACTGCCCGTTCTGCTTCACCGGGCAGAAGGACATGGGCGTCGGCGACTTCTCCAAGATCCCCAACGGCATGCCCGGCGTGGAGAACCGCATGGACCTCCTCCACCAGGGCGTCGTGGACGGGCACATCAGCCGCCGCCGCTGGATCGAGATCGCCTGCGCCACCCCGGCCCGGATGTTCGGCCTCTACCCGCGCAAGGGCACCATCGCGCCGGGCGCCGACGCCGACGTGGTGATCTACGACCCGCACGCCGAGCAGGTCATGTCCGCCGAGACCCACCACATGAACGTCGACTACTCCGCCTACGAGGGCAAGCGGACGACCGGCCGGGTCGAGACCGTGCTGTCCCGCGGGGTGCCCGTGATCGAGGACCGGTCGTACGTGGGCCGGGCCGGTCACGGCCAGTACACGCCGCGCGGCATCTGTCAGTACCTGATCTAGCCCTCAGCCTCACAGAAGGAGCGGCGCCATGGACTTCGGCCTCGTGCTGCAGACCGATCCACCCGCCTCGAACGTCGTCGGCCTGATGCGCCGCGCCGAGCGCAACGGCTTCACGTACGGCTGGACCTTCGACTCCGCCGTGCTGTGGCAGGAGCCGTTCGTCATCCACAGCCGCATCCTCGACCACACCGACCGGCTCAAGGTCGGCACGATGGTCACCAACCCCGGCACCCGCACCTGGGAGGTGACCGCCTCCACCTTCGCCACCCTCAACTCGATGTACGGCAACCGCACGGTCTGCGGCATCGGCCGCGGCGACTCGGCGATGCGGGTCGCCGGGCGCAAGCCCAACACCCTCGCGCGGGTCGGCGAGGCGATGACCGTCATCCGCGATCTCGCCGAGGGCCGCGAGGCCGTGGTCGACGGCACACCGCTGCGGCTGCCATGGGTCGAGAACGGCGAACTGCCGGTCTGGATGGCCGCGTACGGCCCGAAGGCGCTGGCGCTGACCGGCGAGAAGGCCGACGGCTTCATCCTGCAACTCGCCGACGTCTACCTCACCGAGTGGATGGTGAAGGCGGTACGGGACGCGGCCGAGAAGGCGGGCCGCGACCCGGCCTCGGTCACCGTCTGCGTCGCCGCGCCCGCCTACGTCACGGCCGACGACTCGCCCGAAGCCCTCGCGCACGCCCGCGAACAGTGCCGCTGGTTCGGCGGCATGGTCGGCAACCACGTCGCCGACCTCGTCAGCCGTTACGGCGAACACTCCGACCTGGTGCCGGAGGAACTGACCGAGTACATCGCCCAGCGGCACGGCTACGACTACGCGCACCACGGCCGCTCGGGCAACCCCGACACCGCCTTCGTGCCCGACGAGATCGTGGACCGCTTCTGCCTGATCGGCCCGGTCGACCAGCACCTGGACAAGCTGCGGGCCCTGCGGGACCTGGGAGTCGACCAGTTCGCCGTCTACGACATGCACGACGCGAAGGAGGCGACGATCGACGCGTACGGCGAACACATCATCCCGGTGCTGGGCTGAATCGCGCGGCCGGGTCCCTGCGCGTGGCTGACCTGGGGGAGCGGGCCCGCGGCGGCGCCGCCGCGGCTGCCCGCACCGGTGGGACGGCCGTTGTCCCCAGGGTGGGAACCGCGCGGCGCCAGGGTCTGATTGGATGGCGGCATGGGCAATGAGGTCGGTGCGGTATCGGGTGACGCGGCGGGCGCGGACGGCGTCGGCGACGGCGTGGACGACGCACTGCTCGCCGCCGTCGAAGACGTGATCAGAGCGGTGGTCGCCGCCGAGGTGGTGCCGCGCTGGCGGCGGCTCGGCGACGACGACATCTCGCGCAAGAGCGGCCCGTACGACCTGGTCACCACCGCCGACCGGCGCGCCGAGGAACGGCTCACCGAAGAGCTGGCCGCGCTGCTGCCCGGCTCCGTCGTGGTCGGCGAGGAGGCGGTCAGCGCCGACAGCGGCGTACTGGAACGGCTGGGCGGTGACGACCCGGTGTGGGTGGTCGACCCGGTCGACGGCACCTCCGCCTTCGTCCGCGGCGAGGACGGCTTCGCCACCCTGGTCGCCCTCGTGCGCGACGGCGTACCGCTCGCCTCCTGGACGTACGCCCCGCAGCGCGGCCTGTTCGCCACCGCGCGGCGCGGCCGGGGCGCGCATCTGGACGGCGAGCGGCTGCACACCCGCACCCCCGAGGCGGGCGAGCCGCTGCGGCTGTCCACCTCCAACCCGGTCTACCGCACCGGCTACGAACGCGACGCCCTGACCCGGCTGGACGCCTCGGGCGCGGTCTGCACCCCCTGCACCTGCGCGGGCCTGGCCTACCTGGACGTGGCCCGCGGCGCGATCGACGGCGTCGCCTTCTTCTGGGAAGCGCCCTGGGACCACGCGGCGGGACTGCTGCTCGCCACCGAGGCGGGCGGCGTCAGCCGTACGGCGTCCGGCGCGCCCTTCTCGATCCCCGGCGGCAACGAACTGCCCTTCACCCTCGCCCGCGACGAGGCCACCGCACGGCAGGTCACCGAGCTGATGGCGGCCGGAAGGTGAGCCGCGCGGTGGTGGCCGACGCCGTCGTCGTCGGCGCGGGTCCCAACGGGCTGACGGCGGCGGTGGAGTTGGCCCGCGCCGGGCTCTCCGTGCAGATCTACGAGGCCGCCGACACCGTGGGCGGCGGCGCCCGCACCGAGGAGCTGACGCTGCCGGGCTTTCGGCACGACCCCTGCTCCGCCGTGCACCCCTTCGGCATCGGCTCGCCCGCCTTCGGCGCGCTGCCGCTCGCCAAGCACGGCCTGGAGTGGCTCCAGCCGGAAGTCCCGATGGCGCACCCGTTCCCCGACGGCACCGCCGTCGTCCTCGCCCGCACGGTCGGCGAGACCGCGGCCTCGCTCGGCGCGCGCGACGCGGGCACCTACCGGCGGCTGCTCGCGCCGTACACCGGTCACTGGGACACGCTCGCCGCGGACTTCTTCCGGCCGCAGTGGGCCGGGATACCGCGTGACCCGTATCGCTTCCTCCGGTTCGGCCTGACCGGCACGCCGCCCGCCGCCGTCCTCGCCCAGCGCTTCCGCGACCCCAAGGCGCGGGCGCTGATCGCCGGGCTCGCCGGGCACGCGATCACCCGGCTCACGCAGCCGTTCACCGGGGCGATGGCGATGATGTTCGCGCTCGCCGCGCACGAGAACGGCTGGCCGGTCGCCCGCGGCGGATCCCAGGCCATCTCCGACGCGCTGGCCGGGCACCTCACCGAACTGGGCGGCGTCATCCGCACCGGTGTCACCGTCCGCAAGCTCGACGAGTTGCCGCCCGCCCGCGCCTATGTCTTCGACACCTCGCCGACCGCGCTCGCCCGGATCGCCGGGCTCGGCGACGCGTACCGCGGCTACCGCTACGGCGCCTCCGTCTTCAAGATCGACTACGCGCTGGACGGGCCGGTGCCGTGGGCGTCCCCCGACGCGCGGCGCGCGGGCACCGTGCACATCGGGCCCAGCTACACCGAGATCGGCGACGCCCTCAACCGGGCCGTGACCGGGCGCCCGCCGCAGACGCCCTTTCTCATCACCGCCCAGCCGTCCGTGATCGACCCCTCCCGCGCCCCCGAGGGCAAGCACGTCTTCTGGGCCTACGGGCACGTCCCCCACAACTGGCACGGGGACGCCACCGATGCCGTCGAGCGCCAGATCGAGCGCTTCGCGCCGGGTTTCCGTGACCTCGTCCTCGCCCGCGCCGTCACCGGGCCCGCCGGTCTCGCCGCCCGCAACGCCAACTATGTCGGCGGTGACATCGCGTGCGGCGCCTACTCCGGACTCCAGTCCGTCATCCGGCCGCGCCTCGCCGCCAATCCCTACACCACCATCCGCCCCAACCTCTTCCTCTGCTCCTCCGCCACCCCGCCCGGCCCCGGCGTCCACGGCATGCCCGGCCACCACGCCGCCCGCGCCGTCCTCCACCACCTCCGCCGCGCCGCCCGCCGCTAACCCCGCGGCGCGGCGCCTGTGCCGTGGACGGCACGCCGCGTTTTTAGGGGCGCGGCGCCTGGGTGGTTTCTCAACCAGGGCGGCACGCGGATCTTTTAAGGGGCGCGGGGAACGGCGCGCCCAGCCACCGCCGGGCTTTCAGCCCGAAAACACACAGCAACTGCCGTGCTGGGGCTGGCATTCACAGCTCGCCACCGTTGGTGGCTGGGCGCGCAGTTCCCCGCGCCCCTAAAACAGGCCCTGCGCCAGCCCGGCGCACATCCCCGCACCCCGCCGTGCGCACGGAGCGGACGGGGCACGGTCCGGGTCAGGGGAGGGGGAGGCCGCGGCGGGCCTCGTGGATCAGGCGGGCCGCCGAGGCCACGGTGGCGGAGAGCTCCTCGGCCGAGAGCCCACTGCGGCCGAGAAGAACGCCGACCTCGTCGGCGAACCCCGCGGGAGCCCCGGAAAGCACCGCAGCCGCGGGAAACGCCCCCTTCTCGTTCAGGCACCACACCCGGTGCCAGGCGTGCAACGCCTGCGCGAGGACACCGAAGGCCCGCGACAGGCAGAGGGACACGTGAACGTGATCCCCCTTGACGGCCGACTTCGCGGCGGCGGCCACCGTGAACTCCGCCTCCCACGCGGCCTCGACCAGCGCCCGCCGCAACGCCTCGGGATACACCCGCGTCTCGGCCCTAAGCGCCGCCAACTCCCCGTCGGTGTCGGTGAGTACGTGCCCGAGTGCGACCTCGCCCGGATAGCAGGGCGACCAGAAGCCGAGCGGGTGCCCCGGCTGGATACCGACCTCGTAGCGGCCCTCGCGGCAGTCCTGCCACACCCGCCGGACGCGGTCGACGTCCCGCAGGATCCAGTCGACGGCGACCCCGTCCACGCGCAGCCACGCCCCGGCGTTGACCCATGGCCCCCACCCGCCCGGCGCGGCCACCTCCACCGGTTCCCCGGTGAACTCCCGCGCGAGCGCGGCCAACGCGGCCACGTCCGGCTCGCCCCGGTAGTACAACCCGAGGTCCCAGTCCGAGTCCGCGCGGTGCGTCCCGCGCGCACGGCTGCCCCCGAGCAGCACCCCGACCACCCCCGGCACCTCCCGAAGGGCTTGGGCCATGGCGACCACGGGAACGTCCGGCGCGGCGGCGAGGACGTCGGGCAACGGCGGCTGATCAGCATGCACGCCGTGACGGTACGGGAAGGCGGTTCGGCCCCGCGCGCCTATTTCCGCTGCCCGCGCGGTGCCCGAGGCGACGCCTTGCCACGGTGCCGCACCGTACCTATCCTTACTCACCAGTAAACTTACTCTGGAGTCAGGAAGGCCCGACATGGCGGCGCTCGACGACATCGACCTCGAACTCCTCGACTTCGGCACGGTCGAGCCGAAGGAATTCGCGCGGATCGTACGGGATCTTCCGGCCCGCCGGATCGCGGAGTTCATGAACGGAGCGCAGCGCCGACGGGTCCTGGACGAGGTCTTCCACCGGATGGGCACCCTCTTCAAGCCGGAGTCGGCGGGCCGCCGCGACGCCCTGATCCGCTGGCGGATCACGGCGGGGGACGAGGCGCCCGACGTCTACGAGACGCACATCGCGAACGGCGCCTGCGCCGTCACGGCCGAGGACACCGGACGTACGCCGCAGCTCACCCTCACGATGGCCGCGCCGGATTTCCTCAAGCTGGTCTCGGGCAACGCCTCGGGCCCGGCGCTGTTCTTCACCCGGAAGCTGAAGGTGCAGGGGGACATCCGGCTGGCCGGCGGCCTGACCTACTTCTTCGACATCCCCAAGCCCTGACCGCTCGCGGCCGCGTACGCCCGTACGGCCGCGACCGCCGCCCGCTCGTACGGTCGCGGCTGCGCGTGCGGGCCGAGCACGGCGCCGGTGACCAGCCGGAACAGCAGGGCACGGACGAGGAGTTGGGCCCACGCGTCGGGGTCGGGGACATGGCCGTCCCCGGCGGGGCCGAGCGCGAGGACCGCGGGCCCCGCCCCGTACCAGAGCAGCGCGTCGACCACCACGACGGCTGCCGCCCAGTCGGCGGGGTACCAGTACGGCGGCCAGTCGATGACCGCGGGCGGCAGGCCGTCCGCGAAGAGCACATTGCCCAGCAGGTCGCCGTGCACGACCTGCGGCGCCGGTGCGGCGGACGGGTCGAACGGGCGCCGCTCGGCAGCCAGTTGGGCGACGAGCGCGGCCACCTCGGCGCTACCGTCGCTCCCGTCGAGCGGCAGTTCCTCCCATGCGACCCGGGCCGCGTACGACCACGGACCCTCGCGCGCGTCGAGGAAGCCGGGCCGCGGTACGTCCGCGAGCGCCGCGTGGAAGGCGGCGGCCGTCCGCAGCACATCGGCGGGCCGCCCCGGGTCGGACCGGCCGGCCACGTACTGCCACGCCTCCCAACCCTCCGCCGTCCAGCCGCCGTTCGCCGCCCGGACCGGCCGCGCGACCCGGAAGTGCGGGGACGCGGGCAGCGCGGTCAGCACCTCGGCCCGCCACGCGGTCTCGGCCGCGAGCCCGGTCGGCTTGAGCACCACCTCGCCGTCCCGCCAGGTCTGCCCCTGCCCGCCCGGCAGCGGCACCGGCCGCCCCGGCGCGCCGAAAGCCGCGAGCACGGCGGCCGACGGCGGGGCCGACCCGGACGGCTGCGTGGATTCGGTCATGGGGCAGGATCCTAGGTCCGGGGTCGGGACCCGGCGACGGATATACCGCGTGGCGGCACGAGCCGGACGGTCCCCCTCGCCGCTGCCGCGCATGCGATGTGTGTGCGCGAGGGCGAAGTGGGGGCTCCCTCCTGGCGTTGACGTGGCGGCCTTTGCGCCCGCACCTCTGCGGAAGGACGCGCCCCTGGCGGAGCACGTTCCGCGCAGGACCGGCCCATAGGGGGTGCACACCCTTGAAAAGCCGCACGGTCTTTCTCCCGGTGCGACGGGACGGCTGGACGGTGCGACGGCACAAGCGCCGCAGGCGAACTCGCCTCGCCGACCCGGCCCCCGACCTCGGCCACGTCCCCTACGCGCCGCACCGCACCGCCGGTTGACGTGACGTCAGTTGACGCCCGCCCGGTGGCCGTTCTCCAGTTCCACAGGACCGGCGCCCGCGGCGAGCGCGACCAGGGCCGCGTGGACACGGCGGGCGGCGCCCGGCGAGAAGTAGGAGTCGATCTCGTCGGCCGGGACCAGCTTCCAGGAGTCCAGTTCCTTCTCCTGGAGCCGGACCGCCGCCAGCCGCGTCTCGTCCAGCACGCCGCCGTCGTAGAGGTAGCTGGCCAGCGGCGGCCTGCCGGGACCCGTCACCCAGTCGACGGCGAGCAGCGGGCCCGGCTCGATGTCCAGACCGATCTCCTCCGCGCTCTCCCGGCGGGCCGCCTGCCGCGGCGTCTCGTTCAGATCGGACTCGATGGTGCCGCCCGGCAGCGTCCAGGTCCCGTCGTCGCGGTAGTTCGGCTCGACGATGAGGATCCGGCCGTCGGCGGACCTGAAGAGGGTGTTCGCCCCCGAAATGATCTTCGGCAGCCCTGCGATGTACGTGGCGAAGTCGGTCGTCGTCATGCCGCCAAACCTACGGCCACGGGCCGCGCGGCGAACTCGCGAACCGGTGATCTCGCGGTGACACAGCGCGGTGCCCATGGGCAGGCGGGCCCGGCCGGGATAGGGTCCCACCGGCGCGATGTTCCGTTTTCGGATGGGGAGTACGACAGTGTCCGACGCTGCAACAAGATCCACGGGACGTGTGCTGATCGCCGCGGACAAGTTCAAGGGCTCGCTGACCGCGGTGCAGGTGGCCGCGCATGTCGAGGCGGGGCTGCGCAAGGGCGCGCCCGGTGTGACCGTCACCTCGGTACCGGTCGCCGACGGCGGTGACGGCACCGTCGAGGCCGCCGTCACCGGCGGTTTCGAGCGGCGCACAGTACGTGTCACCGGACCGCTGGGCGAGCCGGTCGACGCCTCGTACGCGCTGCGTGACCGTACCGCCGTGGTCGAGATGGCCGAGGCGTCCGGCCTCCAGCACCTGCCGTCCGGCGTCTTCGCGCCGCTCACGGCGACCACGTACGGGACCGGCGAGCTGCTGAAGGCCGCGCTCGACGCGGGCGCCCGCACCATCGTGCTGGGCGTCGGCGGCAGCGCCACCAACGACGGCGGCGCGGGCATGCTCAGCGCGCTCGGCGCCCGGCTGCTGGACCGCGACGGCGCGCCCGTCGCGCCCGGCGGCGGCTCGCTGGCCGCCCTCGCCACCGCCGACCTGTCCGGGCTCGACCCGCGGCTGGTCGACACCGAGATCGTCCTCGCCAGCGACGTCGACAACCCGCTGCTCGGACCCAAGGGCGCCGCCGCCGTCTACGGGCCGCAGAAGGGCGCCTCCGAGGCCGACGTCGCCACGCTCGACGCCGCCCTCGGGCACTACGTCGACGTCCTCGCCCTCGCCGAAGGCCCGACCGCCTCCGCGGCGGCCGACGCCCCTGGCGCGGGCGCCGCGGGCGGCATCGGTTACGGGGCCCTCGTCGGCCTCGGCGCCACCTTCCGGGCCGGTATCGACGTCATGCTCGACGTCCTCGGCTTCGCGGCCGCCCTCGACGGCGTCGATCTCGTCATCACCGGCGAAGGCTCCCTCGACGAGCAGACCCTGCACGGCAAGGCGCCGGTCGGCGTCGCCCAGGCCGCCCGCGCCCGTGACATCGACGTCGTCGCCGTCTGCGGCCGTCTCGCGCTCAGCCCCAGCGCCCTCGGTTCCGCCGGGATCCGCCGCGCCTACCCGCTCTCGTCCCTCGAACCGGACCCGGCCGTCTCCATCCCCAACGCCGGTCCGCTCCTCGAACAGCTCTCCGCCGAGC
This sequence comes from Streptomyces sp. NPDC008139, assembly GCF_042957025.1. NCBI lineage: Bacteria > Bacillati > Actinomycetota > Actinomycetes > Kitasatosporales > Streptomycetaceae > Streptomyces > Streptomyces sp. NPDC008139. The sequence continues at coordinate 142,727 of NZ_JBIBHM010000004.1, read as the reverse complement.
TGGCCCGCGACTTCCTGACCTAGCCAGCGCCAGCCTCAGCCTCAGCCCCAGGCGCAGGCGCGCGGAAACGACTGCGGCCCCTCCGCCGAGAGCGGAGGGGCCGCAGGCCGTAGGAGCACCAGGGATTCACCCCGGTGGACATGTCAGCGCAGAGCGTCCGCCCTGGCCTCACGACGATTGGCCCGCATCGTATTGACGCGACGCGTGGTCGCGAAGCAGGGGATGACCGCCGCGGCCACGCACTGGAGGGCGGCGCCCGTCTGGAGGAGCAGGTGGCCGCCGGGGACGTCGAGGGTCCAGGCGGTCAGGCAGCCCATGCTGATGAGGATCCAGCCGAGGGTGATGACGGCGAGGCGTCCGCGCGGCTTGGGGTACTCCACGCGGCTCACCATGAGCCAGGCGACACCGACGATGGCGACGACGGTGGGGATGAAGGGCAGCTCCAGCAGGACGACGGAGACGACCGTCATCGCCCCGAAGGGGCTGGGCATGCCCTGGAAGACACCGTCCCTGATCGTGGTGCAGGAGAAGCGGGCGAGCCGCAGCACCACGGCCAGGACGACCATCACCGCGGCGGCGGCCGACACCTTGCCGTGGGCGTCGTCGGCGACCAGACCCCAGACGACGACGAAGTAGGCGGGCGCGAGGCCGAAGCTGATCAGGTCGGACAGATTGTCCAGCTCGGCGCCCATCGCGGAGCTGCGCAGCTTGCGCGCGACCAGCCCGTCGAAGAGGTCGAAGACGGACGCGAGCAGCATGAGCGTCACCGCGGTGGCGGCGCTGTGCTTGGACATGCCGCCGACGGTGGTGCCCATCAGGTGCGGGACCAGGACTCCGGTGGTCGTGAAGTACACGGCCATGAAGCCACAGATCGCGTTACCGAGAGTGAGCGCGTCGGCGATGGACAGCCGGGTGGACAGCGGAAGGTCGGCTACCTCGTCCTCCAGCTCGGTGACCCAGTGCGACTGCGCCTGCACCGGAGTGTGAGTGTGGGCCTTTGCCTGCGTGTCGGGTTCAACCACGGTCAAGGCGAGTCACCCCAGCCGTGGTGGTCTGCCCGACCTCGACGTCGGGCTCGATGCCCTCCGGCAGGTACACGTCGACCCGTGAGCCGAACCGGATCAGGCCGATCCGCTCGCCCTGTTCCACCTTGCAGCCGCGCGGCACGTACGGAACGATCCTGCGCGCCACCGCGCCGGCGATCTGCACCATCTCGACATCGCCGATCTCGGTGTCGAAGTGCCAGACCACCCGCTCGTTGTTCTCGCTCTCCTTGTTGAACGCCGGTACGTATCCGCCGGGGATGTGCTCGACGGAGGTGACCGTGCCCGCGAGGGGCGCGCGGTTCACGTGGACGTTCAGCGGGCTCATGAAGATCGCGACGCGGGTACGCCCGTCCTTCCACGGCATGATGCTCTGCACCACACCGTCCGCGGGACAGATCACACGGCCCTCGGCGATCTCGCGCTCGGGGTCGCGGAAGAACCACAGCATGCCCGCGGCGAGCGCGGTGGCGGGGACGGCCACCGTCGCCCAGCGGCCTGAGCGGCGCGCGCGGACAAGGCTTACCGCCGCGGTGGCGACGGTCGGGAGGAGCCACGGCGACGCTCCGCGCGCGAGTCGTACGCCGACAAGGCCGTCGCGTGGTGCAGAGGAATGGCTGTGGGGCATGGAAGACCTTCGTAGCGGAGGGTGCCGCGAATTACTTCTGGGGACGGCGGCTTTAACCCGATGGTATCGGTTGACACGGGCAACTCGGCAAGCTCAAGGGCGAGTCGATGGCTGGTTCCCGTGCCGCGACGACTCACGCAGTGTGACCTTCCCCTCGGGTAAATATCAATAAATACGGACATTCTTCCTTCGGCTATCCCTGGAGACGATACTCCTCCAGCAGTCGCCGCCCGATGATCATTTTCTGGATCTCGGCGGTCCCCTCGCCGATCAGCAGCATCGGCGCCTCCCGGTACAGCCGCTCGATCTCGTACTCCTTGGAGAAGCCGTACCCGCCGTGGATGCGGAACGCGTCCTCCACCACTTCCTTGCAGAACTCCGCGGCCAGGTACTTCGCCATCCCGGCCTCCAGGTCGTTGCGCTCGCCCGAATCCTTCTTACGTGCGGCGTTGACCATCATCCGGTGCGCGGCCTCCACCTTGGTGGCCATCTCGGCGAGCTTGAACTGGATCGCCTGGTGCTGTGCGATGGGTTTGCCGAACGTGTGCCGTTGCTGTGCGTAGGCGATGCCCAGTTCGAACGCCCGCTGTGCCACACCGCAGCCGCGCGCGGCCACATTGACCCGGCCGACCTCGACGCCGTCCATCATCTGGTAAAAACCCCGGCCGCTCTGTCCGCCGAGCACCCGGTCGGCCGGAACCCTTACGTCCTGGAGGATCAGCTCCGTGGTGTCGACGCCCTTGTAGCCCATCTTGTCGATCTTCCCGGGCACGGTGAGGCCGGGGACCGAGGCGTTGGCGCCGAAGCCGGGCTCCTTCTCGATCAGGAAGGTCGTCATCGACTTGTGCGGCGGCGCGTCCTGCGCCTGCCCCTCGTCGGTCCTGCACAGCACCGCGACCAGATGGGACGAACCGCCGTTGGTCAGCCACATCTTCTGGCCGTTGATGACGTACGCGTCCCCGTCGCGTACGCCCTTGGTGCGGATCGCCGACACGTCGGAGCCCAGTTCCGGCTCCGACATCGAGAATGCGCCGCGCACGTCGCCCGCCGCCATACGCGGCAGGAAATGGTCCTTCTGCTCCTGTGTGCCGTGCTGCTTGATCATGTAGGCGACGATGAAATGGGTGTTGATGATGCCGGACACGCTCATCCAGCCGCGCGCGATCTCCTCGACCGTCAGCGCGTACGTCAGCAGCGACTCGCCGAGGCCGCCGTACTCCTCGGGAATCATCAGGCCGAAGATGCCCAGTTCCTTGAGCCCTTCGACGATGTCCGTCGGATATTCGTCGCGGTGCTCCAACTCCGTGGCGACCGGCAGGATCTCCTTGTCCACGAAGGAGCGGACGGTGGAGAGGATCTCCTCCTGGACGTCGGTCAGCCCGTCGGTCTGCGCGAGGCGGCTCATGACTCAGCTCTCTCCCAGCTCGGGACGGCCGGGCTGTTCCCCGCCGCGCTCCTTGATGTACGTGGCGGTCGGCACCAGCACCTTGCGGCGGAAGACGCAGACCAGGGTGCCGTCCTGCTTGTAGCCCCTGGTCTCCACCTCGACGATGCCGCGGTCGTTCTTCGACTTCGACGGGCGCTTGTCGAGCACCGTCGTCTCGCCGTACACCGTGTCGCCGTGGAAGGTCGGCGCCACGTGCTTCAGCGACTCGATCTCCAGATTGGCGATGGCCTTGCCCGAGACATCGGGCACCGACATCCCGAGCAGCAGCGAGTAGATGTAGTTGCCGACGACGACATTGCGGCCGAAGTCGGTTGTCTTCTCCGCGTAGTTGGCGTCCATGTGCAGCGGATGATGATTCATCGTGAGGAGGCAGAAGAGATGGTCGTCGTACTCGGTGACGGTCTTTCCCGGCCAGTGCTTGTAGATCGCACCGACCTCGAACTCCTCGTAAGTGCGGCCGAACTGCACGTCATACCTCCAGCTTTTCCAGCTTGTTCGCGAGCCGGATCTCGTCCACGATCCGGCCGATGATCCCGGTGATTCCGAAGTCCTTCGGGGTGAAGACGGCCGCCACTCCGGCCTCGATCAGCGCCTTGGCGTCCGCCGAGGGGATGATCCCGCCGACGACCACCGGGATGTCGTCCACCCCCGCCCCGCGCAGCCGCTCCAGCACGTCCGGCACCAGAGCGGCGTGCGAACCGGACAGGATCGACAGACCCACGCAGTGCACGTCCTCGGCCACCGCCGCCGACACGATCTGCTCGGGTGTCAGCCTGATCCCCTGGTAGACCACCTCGAAACCGGCGTCGCGGGCGCGTACGGCGATCTGCTCGGCGCCGTTGGAGTGCCCGTCGAGACCCGGCTTGCCGACCAGCAGCCGCAGCCGTCCGCCGCCCAACTCCTTGGCCGTCTCAGCGACTTTGCGCCGCACCTCGGCCATCGGGCTGCCCTCCTCGGCGGCCACCGCGACCGGCGCGCCGCTGACCCCGGTCGGCGCCCGGAACTCACCGAACACATCGCGCAGCGCCCACGACCACTCGCCGGTCGTCACCCCCGCCCGCGCGCAGTCCAGCGTCGCGGGCATCAGATTGTCGGTGCCCGCCGCGGCCGAGCGCAGCGCGGTCAGCGCCTCCTGTGCGCGCGCCTCGTCACGCGCCACCCGCCAGTCGTGCAGCGCGGCCACCACCCGCGCCTCGTTGGCCGGGTCGACGGTCATGATGGCCGTGCCGAGGTCGGCGGTCAGCGGACTGGTCTCGGTGGACTCGTAGACGTTGACGCCGACGATCTTCTCCTCGCCGGACTCGATCCGGGCCCGGCGCTCGGCGTGCGAGGACACCAACTCCGACTTCAGATAGCCCGATTCGACCGCCGCCATGGCGCCGCCCAGCTCCTGGATGTGCTCGATCTCGGCGGTGGCGAGCGCCACCAGCTCCTCGACCTTCGCCTCGATCACATGGCTGCCGTCGAAGATGTCCTCGTACTCCAGCAGGTCGCTCTCGTGCGCCAGCACCTGCTGGATGCGCAGGCTCCACTGCTGGTCCCAGGGTCGGGGCAGCCCCAACGCCTCGTTCCACGCCGGGAGTTGCACCGCGCGGGCGCGGGCGTCCTTGGACAGCGTGACGGCCAGCATCTCCAGCACGATCCGCTGGACGTTGTTCTCCGGCTGCGCCTCGGTCAGGCCGAGCGAGTTGACCTGCACGCCGTAGCGGAAGCGGCGCTGCTTGGCGTTCTCGATGCCGTACCGCTCGCGGGTGACGGTGTCCCAGATCCTGCCGAAGGCGCGCATCTTGCACATCTCCTCGACGAAGCGCACGCCCGCGTTCACGAAGAAGGAGATCCGCGCGACGACATCGCCCCTGCGCTCCTCCGGGACCTGCCCCGAGGCGAAGACCGCGTCCAGGACGGCGATCGCCGTGGACATCGCGTAGGCGATCTCCTGGACCGGTGTGGCCCCGGCCTCCTGGAGGTGGTAGCTGCAGATGTTGATCGGGTTCCACTTGGGGAGGTGGTTGACCGTGTACGTGATCATGTCGGTGGTCAGCCGCAGCGACGGGACCGGCGGGAAGACATGCGTCCCCCGTGACAGGTACTCCTTGACGATGTCGTTCTGCGTCGTGCCCTGGAGCGCGGTGAGGCCCTCCTCGCCGAGTCCCTGCTCCTCGGCGACCACCTGGTAGAGCGCCAGCAGCCACATGGCGGTGGCGTTGATGGTCATCGAGGTGTTCATCCGCTCCAGCGGGATGTCCTGGAACAGCCGCCGCATGTCGCCGAGATGGGCGATCGGCACGCCGACCCGGCCGACCTCGCCGCGGGCCAGCACGTGGTCCGCGTCGTAGCCGGTCTGGGTCGGCAGGTCGAAGGCGACGGACAGGCCCGTCTGGCCCTTCTCCAGATTGCGCCGGTACAGCTCGTTGGACGCCTCCGCGGTCGAGTGCCCCGCGTAGGTCCGCATCAGCCACGGCCGATCCTTCTGACGCCCTGTCATCGGGCGTCCCCGGCAGGGGAGTCGGGGACACCGGACGTCGCGTCACGGAACAGGTTGATCGAGGGCAGGTGCTTCGCTCGCAGCTCCGGGTCGGTGACGCCCATGCCCTCCTCGGGGGCCAGCGCGAGGACGCCGACCTTGCCCTGGTGGAGATTGCGGTGCACGTCGTACGCCGCCTGCCCGGTCTCGGCCAGCGTGTACGTCCGCGACAGCGTCGGGTGGATCTTCCCCTTGGCGATCAGCCGGTTGGCCTCCCACGCCTCGCGGTAGTTGGCGAAGTGCGAGCCGACGATCCGCTTCAGGCTCATCCACAGGTAGCGGTTGTCGTACTCGTGGGTGTAGCCGCTGGTGGACGCGCAGGTGACGATCGTGCCGCCCTTGCGGGTGACGTAGACCGAGGCGCCGAAGGTCTCGCGACCGGGGTGCTCGAAGACGATGTCGACGTCCTCGCCGCCGGTCAGTTCGCGGATCCGGGCGCCGAACCGCTTCCACTCGCGCGGGTCCTGGTGGTGCTCGTCCTTCCAGAACCGGTAGCCCTCGGCACTGCGGTCGATGATCGCCTCCGCGCCCATCGCCCGGCAGATGTCCGCCTTCTGCGGGCTGGAGACGACACAGATCGGGGTGGCGCCGCCGGCCAGCGCGAACTGCGTGGCGTACGAGCCGAGTCCGCCGCTCGCGCCCCAGATCAGCACGTTGTCGCCCTGCTTCATGCCCGCGCCGTTGCGCGAGACGAGCTGGCGGTAGGCCGTGGAGTTGACCAGTCCGGGCGCCGCGGCCTCCTCCCACGTGAGGTGCTCCGGCTTGGGCATGAGCTGGTTGGACTTGACCAGCGCGATCTCGGCGAGGCCGCCGAAGTTGGTCTCGAAGCCCCAGATCCGCTGCTCGGGGTCGAGCATCGTGTCGTTGTGCCCGTCGGCGGACTCCAACTCCACGCTCAGGCAGTGCGCGACGACCCGGTCGCCGGGCTTCCAGGCGTTGACCCCGGCGCCGGTGCGCAGCACGACGCCCGCCAGGTCGGAGCCGATGACGTGGTACGGCAGGTCGTGCCGCTTGGCGAGCGGCGACATCCTGCCGTAGCGCTCGAGGAAGGAGAAGGTCGAGACCGGCTCGAAGATCGAGGTCCAGACCGAGTTGTAGTTGACCGAGCTGGCCATCACCGCCACCAGGGCCTCGCCGGGCCCGAGTTCGGGCAGCGGGACCTGGTCGAGGTGGAGCGAGGTGCGGGGGTCCTTCTCGCGGGTGGTGAGTCCGGCGAACATCTCGGCCTCGTCCTTGCGGACGGTGACGGCGCGGTAGGACTCCGGCAGCGGGAGGGCCGCGAAGTCGGCGGCCGAGCTGTCCGGCGCGAGGATCGCGTCCAGGATTTCCTTCATGGTGTCTGACCTCCGGCGAAGCGTGCTGCTGCGTTGACGCTCGAGGGAACGCAGGGGCGGATGGCTGGGGGTGCCGTCGTCGGTCCGGCGGGTACGGCGGTGGAACTGACCATGTGCGCGGTGGCGCGGGGATACCTGTGACGCAGGCGGGTCCGGGCCTTGGGGACAGTCGGCGTACGCGGGATATCCGTACGCCGGCCGCCCGGACTACCGTCACGGTATGGCACGCAGTGCCAGTCGTAAAGACACTGCGTGCCAAAAAGTTGTCCCACGTGTCACCGGGACGCCACAAACGAGCGGCAGCGGCCGACCGGGGTTCCGGTCGGCCGCTGCCGTGGTTGCGGGTGCGGTGGGGCGGGCGCTCGGGCGCCGGGCGGGCGCCGACGGCACCCGGGGCGCTCAGGCGCGGCGCAGGGCCTGCTCTATCGTCCGCAGAATCTCGGCCGGGGAGGCGTCGGTGCGGGCGACCGCGACCACCACCTCACCCTGCCGCGACACGGTCGCCGCAGGCTCCACCGCGACCCGCGACGGTATCCGGCCCGCGCCGATGCCGCTGCCGAAGGTGGCCTTGATGACGTCGAAGGCGTGGTTGAGCTGCGCCTCCACATCGCCCTTGCCGTCATTGCGCAGCCAGCGCCGCAGGACGTGATTGTGCGCCGCGACCACCGCGGAGGCGGCCACCTCGGCCAGCAGCGGGTCGTCGTCGCCGTCCCGGTGCGCGCCCTCGTCGAAGTGGCCCAGCAGATAGCGGGTGAACAGCCGCTCGTACCGGGCCACCGAGGCGATCTCGCGCTCCCGCAGCGTCGGCACCTCGCGGGTCAGCCGGTACCGCTCGACCGACACCTCCGGCATGTGCGCGTACATCCGCAGCACCTCGGTGATGCCCCGGCACACCGTGTCCAGCGGGTGCTCGTACGGCTCCGCGGAGTCCAGCACCGCCTGCACCCGTACCAGCGTGTCGTCGTGGTCCGGGAAGATCGCCTCTTCCTTGGAGCGGAAGTGCCGGAAGAACGTACGGCGCGCCACCCCGGCCGTCGCCGCGATGTCATCGACCGTCGTGGCCTCGTAACCCCGCTCGGCGAACAGGTGCATGGCCGCCGACGCGAGGTCCTGGCGCACCCGGTGGCGCTGGGCCGCGGCGCGGCGGCCGTTCGCGGTCTCAGGTGGGTCGGACTTCGCGGGCTGGGACATGTGGGGAACGTAACACGGCGCGGCCCCCCGTCCGGCGGCCGGGGGGAAACGTCCCCAGTCCGCCGGACGGCCGTGGTCCGACCTGCGCTCAAGCCCGCCGGACGGCGCGCCGCCGGTGTCGGCGCGGCGCTCGGTGCCGTGCCCTGTTCCGCTGCCGGGGCGCGCCTCAGCGCCGGGCATACTCGCGGAAGCCGCGGCCGGTCTTACGGCCAAGGCAGCCCGCGGACACCAGGTGTTCCAGCAGCGGCGCGGGCGCCAGGCCCGGATCGCGGAACTCCTCGTGCAGCACCTGCTCGATCGCCAGCGACACGTCCAGGCCCACCACGTCGAGCAGCTCGAACGGGCCCATCGGATAGCCGCCGCCGAGCTTCATCGCCGCGTCGATGTCGTCCACGCTCGCGTAGTGGTCCTGGACCATCTTCACCGCGTTGTTGAGGTACGGGAACAGCAGCGCGTTCACGATGAAACCGGCCCGGTCGCCGCAGTCCACCGCGTGCTTGCGGACCGCGCCGCACACCTGGTGCACCGTCGCCCGCACGTCGTCCGCGGTCAGCACCGTGTGCACGACCTCGACCAGCTTCATCGCGGGCGCCGGGTTGAAGAAGTGCATCCCGACGACGTCCTGCGGGCGCCCGGTGGCCCGCGCGACCGCGACCACCGGCAGCGACGAGGTGGTGGTGGCCAGCACCGCGCCCGGCTTGCAGACCTTGTCGAGCGTCTGGAAGAGCTGCTGCTTGACGGCCAGATCCTCCGCCACCGCCTCCACCACCAGGTCGGCGTCGGCGAAGGAGTCGTACGAACCGGACGGCGACACGCGCGCCACCGCCGCGTCCCGCTGCTCCTGGGTCAGCCGGCCCTTGGTGACCGAGCGGTCCAGCGACTTCGCCAGCCGCGCCAGCGCCGATTCCGCCTTCTCCTGGGTACGGGCGGCCACCACGACGTCGAAGCCCGCTTTCGCGAAGACCTCGGCGATACCGGTCGCCATCGTGCCGGAACCCGCGACGCCCACCGCGCGCACCGGCCGCCCGGCCGGCCGGGCGTCCCCGGCGCCGGGAGTCTCCGCGTCCGGCACCACGACCGCGCTGCCCGGCGCCTGGTAGCTGTAGAAACCGCGGCCCGACTTACGGCCCCGCAGCCCGGCCGCCGTGAGCTGCTTGAGCACCGGCGCGGGCGCGTGCAGCCGGTCGTGGGACGCCTCGTACATCGCCTCGAGGACGGTCGTGGCGGTGTCGACGCCGATCAGGTCGAGCAGCGCCAGCGGGCCCATCGGCAGCCCGCAGCCCAGCCGCATCGCCGCGTCGATGTCCTCGCGGGTGGCGTACCGCGCCTCGTACATCGCCGCCGCCTGGTTGAGATAGCCGAAGAGCAGGCCGTCGGCGATGAAGCCCGGCCGGTCGCCGACCGGCACCGGCTCCTTGCCGAGGCTCAGCACGAGGGCGGTGACGGCCGCCGTGGTCTCCGGCGACGTCAGGACCGTCGACACGACCTCGACCAGCTTCATGGCGGGCGCGGGCGCGAAGAAATGCAGCCCTAGCACCCGATCGGGGCGGGAGGTCTCGGCCGCCAGCCGGGTCACCGACAGGGCATTCGTGCCGGTCGCCAGGATCGCGTCTGGCTTGGCCAGCCGGTCCAGCTCCGTGAAGACCTCGCGCTTGATGTCGTAGCGCTCGTCGACCACCTCGATCACCAGATCCGCCTCGGCGGCGGCCCGCAGATCGGGAAACGTACGGAAGCGGGCCAGCGCGTCGCCGCGCTCCGCCTCGGTGCTCCGGCCGCGCTCCACGGCGCGCGCCGTGGAACGCTCCAGCGCCGTGACCGCGCGGCGCGCCGCGCTCTGGTCGATGTCGATGCCGATCACCTCGTGACCGGCGCGGGCCATGACCTCGGCGATGCCGGTGCCCATGGTGCCCAGGCCCACGACGGCGACGGTCGCCAGGGGCGTCGCGCTCGCGGCGGGGGGTGAGGATGCGGTTGCTGACGATGAGGGTGTGGACGGACGGTCCATCGCGTGACTCCAGACGCTGGGGAGACCGGGGCGCGCCACGCGCGCACACGGCTGAAGGAGTGAGGTGGAGTCGCGGGCCGGAAGTGCAGGGGTGCGTGCCCGCGCGAAGAGATGGGCGAGCCCTGTCCCGGGGCCGCGCCGCGATGATGCCGAACCGACGAATGTTCCCGTCCACGGCGGCTGCGTCACCGACCACCATGCACGTCCCCCGAGCGTAACCGGCGAGTAACTTCCCCGCCAGTCCTGTGCCCATGTGATCTGCGCCGCCCCCATCTGAGCGCCCCGCCCCCACCGGCCGGTGGTCCGGCGACAACCGATCTGTCCCGCCGGGGCGGGTGGTGACGTGCGGGAGCGTCGTGGCTTGTCGCGCCCACGCGGCGGCAGCCGCAGATCAGACACAGCCCCGCGCCCCTGAAAGGATCGGCTCGCCGCCCGGGCGAAAAGCGGTGCGCCCCGTCAGGTGCGCGGGGTGACGTGCGGGGAGGGCTTCGGCTCAATCGCCCGGTAACGGGCAACTCGGCTCCTACAGTGGGGAGATGGACGTCGAGACCCGTGAACGCCTCGCTCGCAAGCTCACCGCCGTGGGTGAACCGTTGGAGGTGAGGGAGGCGGCTGCCGTGGAGTTGGCGGAGGCGGGAGACCGGCGGGCGTTCGAGACGCTGGCGTTGTTGTTGAACTACCGCGACGAGTCGCGGGCGAGCCGCGCCGCCGAGGCGCTGGCGCGGCTGGCGGACCCGCGGACCGGGCGGGCCGCCGCCGCGCTGGCCACCAACGAACTGCGGGTCGCGTACGCGCTGCCCGCCATCCGCCTCCTGGTCCGGATGCGGGCGCCCGAGGCCGTACCGGCCCTCACCGCCACCCTGGAGCAGCTGCTCGCCCGGCCGACCCCCGCGCCCCACGAACGCATCGCGCTGGCCTGCGTGGAGGGCCTGGGCGCACTGTGCGCGCGGGAGGCGCCCCCCGCCGCCCGGCACGCGCTGCGCGCCGCGACCGCCCACCCGCCACTGGCCCCGGCCGCCCGCGCGGCGCTGGCCGACGCCTAGGGCCTGTCCGAACCCGCACGAGGTCATAGCAGCGTGAGCTGGGTGTTTTCCGCGGCAGGCCGTGCTGCGGGCACCTGGTCGCCGGACAGACCCGCCTCCGGCTCGCCCGGCTTCCGGAAGCGCCGCGTGCCCTCGCGATGCGCAGGCCCGCAGCCGAACTCCGTGGCGAATTCGTGGACTTGGCGGGTGACCCGGCGCTGGTACCACGTCGGGGCGTACGCGCCGCCCGCGTACATCGTCTCGTAGCGCCGTACGAGATGCGGGTGGTGCCGGCCGAGCCACGCCATGTACCACTCGCGGGCGCCCGGCCGCAGATGGAGGACCAGAGGCGTGATCGAGGCGGCGCCCGCCGAGGCGATGGCGCGGACGGTGGCCCGCAACTGCTCGGGGGAGTCGCTGAGGAAGGGCAGGACGGGTGCCATCAGCACGGTGGGCGGCAGCCCGTTCGCCCGCAGGGTGCGGCAGACCGCCAGCCGGGTCTCGGGGGAAGGCGTACCCGGTTCCACGCTGCGCCACAGCTCGCCGTCGGTGAAGCCGACCGACAGGGCGATGGACACATCGGTGACGCCGCTGGCCTGCCGCAGCAGTTCCAGGTCGCGGAGGATCAGCGAGCCCTTGGTGAGGATCGAGAAGGGGTTGGCGCGGTCGCGCAGCGCGGCGATGATGCCGGGCATCAACTGATACCGGCCCTCCGCGCGCTGGTAGCAGTCCACGTTCGTGCCCATCGCGATGTGCTGGCCCTGCCAGCGCGCCGACGCCAGCTCCCGGCGCAGCAGCTCCGGCGCGTTGGTCTTCACCACGATCTGCGAGTCGAAGTCGATCCCGGTGTCGAGATCGAGATAGCTGTGCGTCTTGCGGGCGAAGCAGTACACGCAGGCGTGGCTGCACCCGCGGTACGGATTGACCGTCCACTCGAAGGGCATCCGGGACGCACCCGGCACCCGGTTGATGATCGACTTCGCCCGTATCTCGTGGAAGGTGATGCCGCGGAAGCCCGGCGTGTCGAAGGTCCGGGTGACCGCGTCGGCGCCGAACAGCGCGGGCGCGCCACCGGCCGCCGCGTCGTCGCCGCTCAGATGGTCCCAGCGCATCGCGCCCTCCTCCGGTTGTTTCCGGCCGGCCGTCTCCGGTCGCCCGTCCGTCCACAATAGAACACAGATTCGATAAGTGCGTGTGGTTGGCTTGTGCGGCGCGCCGGGAAGGCGCGCGACCTGGCACGGACCTGAGGAGAAGTCATGGCGCTGGTCGAGGCCACCACGGAGCGGATCGTCGACGCGGAGCCGGAGCGGGTGTACGCCGCCGTCGCCGACTACGCGGGCACCCGCGGCCGGGTGCTCCCTGAGCAGTTCAGCGAGTACGAGGTCCGGGAGGGCGGCCACGGTGCGGGCACCGTCGTCCACTGGAAGCTCCAGGCCACCAGTAAGCGGATCCGCGACTGCCTCTTCGACGTCTCCGCGCCCGCCGCGGACACGCTGGTCGAGACCGACCGCAATTCGACGCTCGTGAACACCTGGACGGTCACCCCTTCGGGTGAGGGCCGCAGCAAGGTGGTCGTCGTCACCACCTGGCAGGGCGCGAGCGGCGTCGGCGGCTTCTTCGAGCGCACCTTCGCGCCCAAGGGCCTCGGCCGTATCTACGACGCGCTGCTCGCCTCGCTGGCCGCCGACGTCGAGAAGAAGTGAGGCGCCGAGCGGAATGGGGCTGAGCGGAGTGAAGTGAGGGGAGTGAACCGCGGGGGAGTGAAGTCCCTTACGGTGCCGCTGGTTTCGTGATCGTTCACTGATACGGGTGGTTTCGCGTACTTCCCGAGAATCGTCGCGCTTGCTCGTCGTTGTCGCTTAATGCGGGAAACGGTGGCCAGGCAGGCGCGACGAGGGGAGTGGCAGTGGGTGGCAGCACGCTGATCGAGCGTCCGGCGGCCGTGGACGACGAACGGCCGGGGGAGGGGACCGGGGGCGCGGCCGAGGAGGCGGGCGGCGCCTCGGGACCGCCCGGCGGCAACGGCGCCGCGGTCGACCTCACACCGCGCCGGGTCCGGCTGGTCTTCGTCGGCCTGATGCTGGCGCTGCTGCTGGCCGCGCTCGACCAGATGATCGTGGCCACCGCCCTGCCGAAGATCGTCGGCGAGCTGCACGGCCTCGACAAGATGTCCTGGGTCGTCACCGCCTATCTGCTGGCGTCCACCATCGGACTGCCGATCTACGGCAAGCTCGGCGACCTCTTCGGCCGCAAGATCGTCTTCCAGTTCGCGATCATGACCTTCGTCATCGGCTCCGCGCTGGCCGCCTGGTCGCGCACCATGGACGAACTCATCGCCTTCCGCGCCATCCAGGGCATCGGCGGCGGCGGACTGATGATCGGCGTGCAGGCGATCATGGCCGACATCGTGCCGCCGCGGGAACGCGGGCGCTACATGGGCCTGATCGGCGCCGCCTTCGGTCTCGCGTCGGTCGCGGGACCGCTGCTCGGCGGCTTCTTCACCGACCACGCCTCCTGGCGCTGGTGCTTCTCGATCAACGTGCCCTTCGGCCTGGTCACCCTCGTCGTGATCAGCCTCGTGCTGAAACTCCCCAAGCCCGCCGTCCGGCCCCGTCTCGACGTGCTCGGCGCCCTGCTGCTCGCCGTCGGCTCCACCTGCCTGGTGCTCGTCACCACCTGGGGCGGCTCCAAGTACGGCTGGCAGTCCCGGGAGATCCTCGGCCTCGGCGCGGGCGCCGTGGTCAGCGCGCTGCTCTTCGTGCTCGTCGAGCGGTTCGCCGCGGAACCGGTCATCCCCTTGCGGCTGTTCCGCGACGGGGTCTTCAACACCACAGCCCTGATCGGCGGGATCGTCGGCATCGCCCTGTTCGGCGCGGCCAGCTATCTGCCGACCTTCCTCCAGATGGTCGACGGCGCGAGCGCCACCGGATCAGGGCTCCTCATGCTGCCGATGATGATGGGCGTCGTCCTCGCCTCCATCGTCGGCGGGCAGTTGATCAGCAGGACAGGGCGCTACAAGATCTTCCCGATCATCGGCGGCGCCCTGTCGACGGCCGGCATGTATCTGCTGTCGCTGATGGACGCCGACACCCCGCAGGCCGAGTACAGCGTCTACATGGCCGTACTCGGCCTCGGCATCGGCCTGATGCTGCCCGTGCTGGTGCTCGCCGTGCAGAATTCGGTGCGCCCCACCGACATCGGCGCGGCCACCAGCGCCAACAACTACTTCCGGCAGATCGGCGGTTCGGTCGGCGCGGCCGTCTTCGGCACGCTCTTCGCCGACCGCCTCGCCAAGCGTCTCGCGGTCGAACTCCCCAAGGGCGCCCACCTGCCCGACGCCCAGTCGGTCACCCCCCAACTGGTCCGCACACTCCCTGCGGCTGTGCGCGACGGGTACGTCAACGCGTACGCCGAGGCCATGCCGCGGATTTTCCTCTACCTGGTGCCGGTGCTCGCGCTCGGCTTCCTCTTCGCCTTCCTCCTCAAGGAGAAACCCCTGGTGACCCAGCACGGCCCCGCTTCCCCGACGACCACGTACGACGGCGACACCGCCACCGACACCCTCACCGGCGCCGACGGCGCGCCCGGCTTCACCGTGACCGACTCGGCCGTGCCGGGCGCCCGCAAGAGCTATACGGGCGGTGTGCCCGTGTGCGGCACCGTCCAGCACTCCGACGGCAGTTCCGTCGGCCGCGCCGCGCTCACCCTGATCGATGTCACGGGGCGGCAGATCGGCCGCGGCGCGACCACCGAGGACGGCCGGTACGCGCTGAGCACCCCGGGCAGCGGCAGCTATGTGCTGATCGCCGCCGCGGGCGGCCACCAGCCGCAGGCCGTCAGCATCACCGTCGCCGACCGCCCGGTCGAACTCGACGTGGTGCTCGGCGGCGCCGGACGCCTGGCGGGCGCCGTGCGCACTGCGGACGGCACCCCGGTCAGGGACGCCATCGTGACCCTGACCGACATCCGCGGCGACGTCGTGGCGACCTCCCGCAGCGGACGCGAAGGCGCCTACGTCCTGAGCGAGTTGGTGGCGGGCGAGTACACGCTGGCGGCCAGCGCGCCCGCCTTCAGGCCCGCCGCGCTGCCGGTGTCGGTGCAGGCGTCGCGGGAGACCCGGCAGGACGTGGAGTTGGCGGGCGGCGCGGTGCTGCGCGGGACCGTACGCGCCCCCGGCGGGCGGCTGGTCGAGGACGCGCGGGTCACCCTGCTGGACGCGGCGGGCAATGTCGTGGACTCGGTCACCACCGGCCCCGACGGGCACTTCCGCTTCGTGGACCTCGCCGCCGGTGAGTACACGGTGATCGCCGCCGGTTACCCGCCGGTCGCCACCGTCCTCCAGGTCGCGGGCGGCGGCAGGACCGAGCGGGACCTCCAGCTCGGACACGCCGACTAGGCCGCACCGGACCCGCCGTACCCGCCGACGAGGACGGCGCCGCAGCCGTATCCGCCGGGGACGCGCGGCCGTATCCACCGCCGTACGGAACGGGCAGTGACCCTTACTCCACAAGAGTGAGAGTCACTGCCCGTTGTCGTTCCCGGTCACCGCGGCCGTCGAGCGCCGGTCGGCCGGTCGGACAGCAGGCCGTTCAGGACGGACAGCCGGCCGGTCAGCGCCCGGCCGGTGTCGCGCCCTCCGGGCTGCCGCTGCCGTCCACGTCGTTCTTGTTGCACTGCGTGCCGCGGATCAGCGCGTACGTGCCGCCGATCCGGTACGTGCCGGGCGAGGGCGCGTACAGCCGCGTCCAGTCGCCGTCCTGGATGAGACAGCCGTGCTTGTTGTCGTTGGCGCCCTCGATGCCCAGCACGGGGGACCACGGGATGCGCAGGATCACCGAGCCGCTGGTCGGCATCGTCACGGTCAGCTCGGCCGGACTCGCCTCGTCCACGATCGCGGGCGGATCGGCCAGCGGATCGGCGTTCGCGACCTTGTAGAGCTTCCAGTAGTCGTCGTGCCAGACCGGCGTCAGCCAGCTCTGGCCCGCCGCCACGATCTTCGCCTCGGCCACCGCCGCGCCGTCCGGGGTGTCAGACGGCAGCACCACGTATCCGACGCTCCAGCGCTGGAGCCACTGCCGGTAGGTCTCCGCGGTCAGCGTGCCGTCGTAGAAGAGCGGATTGCGCTCGACGTCCGCCTGCCGGTTCCAGCCGCGCGCCAGGTTGACGTGCGGGGCCAGGCCCGACGCCTCCCAGTGCGAGCGCAGCGGTACGACCTCGACCCGGCCCTTGTCCGCGCGCACCTTGGTGAGCTGCGCGATCAGCGGCGCCGCGTGCTCGACCGTGGACGAGGGCGCCGAGGTGTTCACCAGGTCCACCACGGGCTTGGAGACCTGCCAGCCCGCGACGCCCAGGAAGGCCAGGTACAGCATCAGTGCCATCCGGCCGCCCCTGGTCCACGTCATGGCCACGATCAGCAGCACGGTGCCGCCGAACAACAGGGCCAGCCGCTCCACATTGCTGCCGATCGGCGACGGGATGACGTACGTCAGCGCGACACCGGCCGCGTAGATCCAGCTCCCGGCGCGTACGACACGCCACTCGCGCGGCACCACCAGGGCGATCGCCACGGCCGTGGCGAAGGGGATGATGGCGAAGAACCACTTGAAGGGCTGCACCCCGTAGAAGGGGAAGAGCAGCGAGGTCGCGCCGACCACCAGGGGCGGGCAGACCGCCATCACATACGAGTCCTTGCGGCGCCCCGTGAGGAACAGCGCCGCCGCGACCACCAGGATGAAGAGCCCCGCGACCGGGCTGCACATGGTGGCCAGCGCGCCCATCAGCGTGGCGGTCAGCAGCCGCGGGCTGCGGCGCGCGCCGGCCGGCGGGTCGGTGGGGAACAGCAGCAGCGTGGCGATCAGACCGAAGAGGACGCCCAGCGCGAAGGTGACCCGCCCGGAGAGCACGTCACCCCAAAGAGCGAACGCCGTCCACAGCGCGGGCAGCATCGGGCGCTTGATCCGGGCCCGGATCAGCAGTAGCGTCGCCGCCGTCGTGGACAAGGTGCCCGCGATCACGGCGGTGGTCCGCACCCCGAGCCCGGCCATGATGTACGGCGACAGAATGCTGTACGACGCGGGGTGCATGCCGCCGTACCAGGACAGGTTGTACGAGGCGGAGGGGTGGGCCCTTATGAAGTCCGTCCAGGCGTACTGCGCGGCCATGTCGCCGGAGTCCTTGGCCAGGAAATAGGCCCAGATCACATGCAGGACCGCGGCGAGCACCGTGGCGGCCACGACAGGATTGCGCAGGTCGACCCGCCGGAAAAGGGCCCCCGGTCCCCTCATGGCGGTCCAGCGCGCAGGCTGCCAGGTGGTCACGTGGCCTCTTCCAGTCGCGGATGCGGTGCGCCCCGGCCGGCATCCCTTCCGGCGAGGGGGTCGAACTCCACCGACTTGAGAGAGTTCGAACAGAGGGTTTGGACGCTAGCACGGGCAGTTTGGTTGCTCGCGCGCGGGCGTGCGCCCGGATTCGTACTTTCCCTCCCCTGGCACCCGGACCGGTCGTACCGTGGTTAACGGCATCGTAGATCTTGTGCCGGGGCGGTTCCCACCGCATTCCGGCCCCGGACCGCGGGGCCGAGGGAAGGAGCCCGACGAACCATGGACCGCCGTCAACCGCCGGAGCCGTCCGGACGTATCCCGCTCGCGGTGATCGTCGTGGACGCCGCCGGGCTGGTGTCGCACTGGAGTACGGGTGCGCGCCGGCTGTTCGGCTGGACACGGGAAGAGGCCGTCGGGCGGAACGCGCTCGACCTCTTACCGGTGGGCGGCGCACTCGACGTGCCCCCGGACGCCGCCCTGGGCGCCGGCACGGCGGGCACCGCGTACCCGTACGACGTCACCGGGCCCGATCTGGAGTCCTCGCTGGCCGGTGCCAGCTCCTACCCGACGGCGGGCCGCGCCCGGTTGTACGACTGCGTGCGGCGTACGGACGGCGACGGCGACGGGCGCGTCCCCCTGGACGTGCTGTGGTGGGCCTACCCGCTGGTCGGTCCGGGCCCCGAGCGGCTGCTCGTGCTGGCCACCGACGCCTCCTCCGCGGCCGGTTCCTCTTCCTCCGCCGCTGCCGGGACGCCCTCCGCGATGACCGACCCCGACGCGGCGGAGACCGACAGGTCGGGGGCGGCGGACTGCTCGGAGCGGATAGCGCCCGGCTTCGCGCTGCACACCGAATTCCCCGGCTCCGACCAACTGGCCAAGCAACTGCCGGAGATCCTGCCGAGCATGAATCCGCTGGAGAGCGGGCGGATCGTGGCGCAGGTGCTGGAACTGGGCTATCCGGTGCTGGAGATAAGCCAGCACGACCGGGTGCCGGTCACCCCGGACTGGGGCGTGCCGCGCCGGGCCGAGCGGCAGGCCAGACGGCGCGCCGCCGAGGCCGCCGCGGCGGCCGACCCGCAGGCCGTCCCGGCCGACGAGTTGGCGCCCGACCTCGAATACGCCGCGGTCCGCGAGCACCTCGAATTCCTCAACGAGGTGAGCGGCCGGATCGGCACCTCGCTGGATCTGGCCAGGACCATTCAGGAAGTCAGCGCGGCCGTCGTGCCGCGCTTCACTGATGTGGCGGGCACATATCTGCGCGAGCAGGTGCTGGCTGGTGAGGGCTTCCCCGACGGGCCGCCCGATGTCACCACCATGTGGTACCGCGTGGCGGTCGAGCACACCGACGAACCGGGCCGCTGGGACGACGTGGTGCCGGTCGGCGAGTCCATGCCCTTCCCCGCGCAGACGCCGTTCTTCCAGTGCATGACCACCGGCGATCCGGTGCTGGTGCCGCGGATCAGCGAGCCGATGGGCGACGCGATCGCCGCGCAGTTCCCCAAGCGCGACATCAGCCCGCTGATCAACAACCGCTCGATGCTCGTCGTCCCGCTGAAGGCGCGCGATGTGGTGCTGGGCTTCATGATCCTGCTGCGCCACCGCGAGCGGGCGGTGTTCACCGACATGGACCGGGTGACGGGCGCGGAACTGGCCGCCCGCGCCGGGCTCGTCCTCGACAACGCGCGCATGTACACGTATCAGGAGAATGTCGCCGACACCCTCCAGGACAGCATGCTGCCGCACATCGCGCCGCGGATGCCGGGGTGTGACGTGGCGACCCGCTATCTGCCGGGCGAGCGGCTGGGCCGGGTCGGCGGCGACTGGTTCGACAGCATCAAACTGCCTGGCTCGCGGCTGGCGCTGGTCGTCGGCGACGTGATGGGACACGGGCTGAACTCGGCCGCGATGATGGGCCAGTTCCGTACCGCCGTGCAGACCATGGCCGGGCTCGACATGCCACCGGCCCAACTGCTGCGCAATCTGGACGACCTGGCGCAGCGGCTCGGCGAGCAGTATCTGGCGACCTGCCTCTACGCGGTCTACGACCCGGTCGAGTCCGATCTGCTGATCGCCAACGCGGGACACATCCCGCCGGTGCTGGTCCGCGCCGTCGACGGCCGCAGCGAGCTGCTCGACGTGCCCACGGGCGCGCCGCTGGGCGTCGGCGGGGTGCCGTTCGAGACGGTACGGGTGCCGGTCGCGCCCGGCGACCGGCTCATCCTGTGCACCGACGGCCTGGTGGAGGTGCGCGGCCAGGACATCGGCACCGGTCTGGCCGCGCTGTGCGAGAGCGCCGCGCACCCGGCCGCGTCGATGGACGACGCCTGCGACACGATCATCCGCGCGCTCAACCCGCGCGGCGGTCGCAAGGACGACGTGGCGCTGCTGATGGCCCGGCTCAACGGCATCCCGCGGCACGACGTGATGACCTGGGAGCTGGAGCCGGACCCGCGCGAGGTGGCGCGGGCCCGCGGCCTGGTCCGCGAGACGCTGCTCGGCTGGGACCTGGCGGAGATCTCGGAGACGGCGGAGCTGCTGGTCGGCGAGGTGGTCACCAACGCGGTGCGGCACGCGCACACCCGGCGGATCGGGCTGCGGCTCGTCCGCGCGGGCGCGCTGCTGTGCGAGGTGACCGACGACGACCACGCCGTTCCCGTCCTGCTGAGCGCCGGGCCCGACGACGAGGGCGGGCGCGGCATGCGGATCGTCAGCAGGCTCGCCCGCGAGTGGGGCACCAGCCGCTTCGCGCAGGGCAAGTCCGTCTGGTTCGAGCAGCCGCTGCCGGGCCGGAGCCGCTGATCCGGTCGGCGCCGTCGATTCCGTCCGAGGCGTTCAATACGCCGCTGCCGTCGATTCCGTGCGAGGCGCTGATCCCGTCGGCGCCGTCGATTCCGCCCGGGCCGTTGACTCCGAAGTGACGGTCCGGTAGCTCCTGATGCGGGCACGGTCGGCGGCCGTGCCTGTGTCTTTTTCTCCGATCGCGGTCCTGGGGAGTGGTGAGTACGCGTGAACGTGTCCAGCGGGTATGAGCAGGCGTGGGAGAGTTTCTGGCAGGACGCGCCCCACGAGCCGGGCGGAGTCTTCTGGGACTCCGACCCCGAGCTCGCGGCGGAACAGCACTACCCGCACTTCCGGGCGTACTTCGACCCCGGCCTTCCGGTGGTGGACCTCGGCTGCGGGAACGGGACGCAGACCCGCTTCCTGGCCGAGCGGTACGACCGGGTGGTCGGCGTGGACCTCTCGCGGGAGGCGATCGACCGGGCCAGGCGCGACGATCCGCACGGGGTGGCGCAGTACCAGCGGCTGGACGCGGTGGACACCGACGCGGTGGAGCGGCTGCACGAGGAGATCGGCGACGCCAACGTCTACATGCGCGGGGTGCTGCACCAGTGCGAGCCGGAGGACCGCGGGCGGCTGGCGGACGGCATAGCGGTGCTCACCGGGCACCGCGGCCGGGCCTTCGCACTGGAGCTGGCGGAGGCGGCCAAGCCGGTGCTGATGGGGCTCGCGCAGGGGCCCGCCGGGCCGCCGCAGAAGCTCGGGGCGATCTTCGCGCACGGCATCGCGCCCGGCGAGGTGTCGGACGCGGCGCTGCCCGAATTCTTCCGGGCCGCCGGGCTCGAAGTGCTGGCCGACGGTGAACAGCCCCTGGTGACAACGGAGTTCAGGGTGGACGGGACACGCATAGAGATACCGTCGAAGTGGCTGGTGGCGGGCCGTACCGGCTGATTCCCCCGCCCGTTTCACTGGTCTGGACCACTGAAGTTATCCACAGGCCGGGCCCGGCCCTGGTGCGCCCTCCGGCCGCCGCGTAACGTGACGCAACATGAAGATCCTGATCTCGGCGGACATGGAAGGCGCGACGGGTGTCACCTGGCCCGCCGACGTGCTGCCCGGCAGCGAGCAGTGGCAGCGCTGCCGCCATATGTTCACCTCCGACGTCAACGCCGCCGTCGCGGGCTTCTACGACGGCGGCGCGGACGAGGTGCTGGTCAACGAGGCGCATTGGACCATGCGCAATCTCCTGCTGGAGAAGCTGGACGAGCGCGCCCAGATGCTCACCGGCCGCCACAAGGACCTGTCCATGGTCGAGGGTGTCCAGCACGGAGACGTGGACGGCATCGCCTTCGTCGGCTACCACACCGGTGCCGGGACCGAGGGCGTCCTCGCCCACACCTACCTCGCCAACTCCATCACCGGCGTGTGGGTCAACGGCGTCGCCGCCAGCGAGGGCAGGCTCAACGCGCTGGTCGTCGCCGAGTACGGCGTCCCCGTGGTGCTGGTGACCGGCGACGACAGGACCGGGATCGACGCCGAGGGGTACGCGCCGCAGGCCCGTACCGTCGCGGTGAAGGACTACGTGTCGCGTTACGCGGCCGTCTGCCGGCCGCCCGCGCGCACCGCCGCCGACATCAGGGCCGCCGCCAAGGACGCCGCCGCGCTGGCCGTGCGCCACGAGCCCGCGCAGGCCGGGCCCTTCACCGTCGAGCTGGAATTCGACGCCGTCCACCTGGCCGGGGCCGCCACCGTGGTGCCCGGCGTGGAGCGGACGGGGGAGCGGCGTGTCGCCTACACGCTGCCCACGATGTACGAGGGCATCAGGGCCTTCAAGGCGGTCACCACACTCGTGTCGCAAGCGGTGGAGGAGCAGTATGGCTGAGCGGACCGCCGAGCGAGACGTCCGGCACGACGCCGTGGACGCGCGGGCACTCGACGAGGTCGTGACCTTCACGTCCGACCTCATCAGGATCGACACCACCAACCGCGGCGGCGGCGACGGCAACGAACGGCCCGCCGCCGAATACGTCGCCCGGCAGCTCTCCGACGCCGGGATCGAAGCGCAGATCGTGGAATCCGCGCCCGGCCGCGCCAACGTGCTCGCCCGGATCGCGGGCAGCGACCCGGCCGCCGACGCGCTGCTCGTCCACGGCCACCTGGACGTCGTGCCCGCCGAGGCCGCCGACTGGACCGTGCACCCCTTCTCCGGCGAGATCAGGGACGGCGTCGTCTGGGGCCGCGGCGCCATCGACATGAAGAACATGGACGCGATGGTGCTCGCCACCGTCCGCGCCTGGGCCCGTACCGGACACCGCCCCACCCGCGACATCGTGCTCGCCTTCACCGCCGACGAGGAGGACAGCGCCTCCTACGGCTCCGGCTTCCTCACCGAGAAGCACGCCGACTTCTTCGAGGGCTGCACCGAAGGCATCAGCGAATCCGGCGCCTTCACCTTCCACGCCAGCGACGACCTGCGGATCTATCCCGTCGCCGCGGGCGAGCGCGGCACCGCCTGGCTCAAGCTCACCGCGCACGGCAAGGCGGGCCACGGCTCCAAGGTCAACCGGGACAACGCGGTCAGCCGACTGGCCGCCGCCATCGCCAGGATCGGCGAGTACGACTGGCCGGTCCGGCTCACCGCCACCGTCACCGCCGCGCTCACCGAACTGGCCGCGCTCTACGGCGTCCCCGCCGACCAGGCAGCCCTGGACGACGTCGACACCCTCCTCGAACGGCTCGGCGCGGCGGCCGACCTGGTCAGGCCCACCGTCCGCAACAGCGCCAACCCGACGATGCTGCAAGCCGGTTACAAGGTCAACGTGATCCCCGGCTCCGCCACCGCCTACGTCGACGGACGCATGCTGCCCGGCGCCGAGGACGAGTTCGCCGCCACGATGGACCGGCTCACAGGACCCGACGTCGACTGGGAGTTCCACCACCGCGAGATCCCGCTCCAGGCCCCGGTCGACTCCCCGACCTACGCCGCGATGCGCGAGTCGCTGGAACACTTCGACCCGCAGGCGCACGTCGTGCCCTACTGCATGTCCGGCGGCACCGACGCCAAGCAGTTCTCCCGGCTCGGCATCACCGGCTACGGCTTCTCACCGCTGCGGCTGCCCCCCGGTTTCGACTACCAGGCGCTCTTCCACGGCGTGGACGAGCGGGTGCCCGTCGACGCGCTGCACTTCGGCGTCCACGTCCTCGACCGCTTCCTGCGCGCCACGGGAACGGAGGCCGGAGCGTGACCACGACCACCGGGAGCACCACCCCGCACGGCGCCTGGCCCTCACCCGTCGACGCCACCACGGCCGCCGCACACGACGGCAGCCCCGAATACGTCGGCATCGTCGGCGACGACGTCTGGTGGACCGCGCCCCGCCCCGCCGAAGGGGGCCGCCGCGCGCTGATCCGCCGCAGGCCCGACGGCACCGAGGACTGCCCGCTGCCCGCGCCGTGGAACGTCCGCAGCCGCGTCATCGAATACGGCGGCACCCCCTGGGCGGGCGCCGTCGTGGACGGCGCCCCGCTGGTGGTCTTCGCCAACTTCGCCGACCAGCGGCTCTACGCCTTCCGCCCCGACGAGCCGCAGACCCCGCCGCGCCCGCTGACCCCGGTCGGCGCCGTCGGCGGCGGACTGCGCTGGGCCGACCTGACGCTGCACCGCGAGCGCGGTGAGGTCTGGGGAGTCCTGGAGGAGTTCACCGGCGACAGGCCCACCGACGTACGCCGCGTGCCCGCCGCCGTACCGCTCGACGGCTCCGCCGCCGACGACCGCGCGGCCGTACGCGAACTGGCCGCCGCCACCCACCGGTTCGTCACGGGACCCCGCTTGTCGCCCGACGGCACGCGGGCCGCCTGGACCGCCTGGGACCACCCGCTGATGCCCTGGGACGGCACCGAACTGCGGATCGCCGACGTCACCGCCGACGGCACCTTCACCGCCGCCCGCACCCTGATCGGCGGTCCCGAGGAATCGGTCACCCAGGTCGGCTGGGCGGCCGACGGCACTCTGCTCGCCGCCACTGACCGCACCGGCTGGTGGAATCTGCACCGGGTCGACCCGGCCACCGGCGAAGCCGTCAACCTCTGCGCACGCCAGGAGGAATTCGGCAACGCGCTGTGGAAACTCGGCCACCACTGGTTCGCCCCGCTCGACGACGGCCTGATCGCCGTCCTGCACGGCGTCGGCGCCCTGCGGCTCGGCCTGCTCGACCCCGCTACCGGCGAGGTCACCGACGCCCCCGGGCACTGGACCGAGTGGAATCCGACCCTCGCCGCGTCCGGCAGCCGCGTCATCGGCGTCGCGGGCAGCGCCCGCACCTCGTACGAACTGGTCGAACTGGACGTCAAGACCGGCCGCACCCGCGTCATCGGCAGCGCGCACCACGACACGGTCGACCCCGCCTACGTGCCCGAGGCCCTGGCCAGGACGTTCACCGGCCCCGGCGGGCGCGAGGTGCACGCGCAGGTCTACCCGCCACGCAATCCGCTGGTCACCGCCGAGGGACCCGCGCCCTACGTCATCTGGGTGCACGGCGGACCCACCAGCCGCGCCGCGATGGTCCTCGACCTGGAGATCGCCTACTTCACCTCCCGCGGCATCGGCGTCGCCGAGGTCAACTACGGCGGCTCCACCGGTTACGGCCGCGCCTACCGCAACCGGCTGCGCGAACAGTGGGGCGTGGTGGACGTCGAGGACTGCGCCGCCGTCGCCGAAGGGCTGGTCGCCGAAGGCGTCGCCGACCCCGCGCGGCTGGCCATCCGCGGCGGCAGCGCCGGCGGCTGGACCAGCGCCGCGGCCCTGACCACCACCGACACCTACGCCTGCGGCACCGTCATCTATCCGATCCTCGACCTGCGCGGCTGGTCGCGGGCGGGCGGTGAGACGCACGACTTCGAGTCGGAGTACCTGGAGTCGCTGATCGGGCCGCTCGACGAGGTGCCCGAGCGCTACCGCGACCGCTCGCCCGTCCACCACGGCGACCGGATAGACGTGCCGTTCCTGCTGCTCCAGGGCTTGGACGACGTGATCTGCCCGCCCGTGCAGTGCGAGCGGTTCCTGGAGGCCGTCGCCGGACGCGGCATCCCGCACGCGTATCTGACCTTCGAGGGCGAGAGCCACGGTTTCCGCCGCCTGGACACCATGGTCACCTGCCTGGAGGCCGAACTCGCCCTCTACGGGCAGGTCTTCGGCTTCACACCGGAGGGCGTCGCGCCGCTGGAGCTGCACACATGACGGATGGTTCTTCCGCTGCTGCCGCCTCCTCCGCTTCCGCCGCCGACGCCTTCGCCGGACGGGGCTCCGGGGGCGGACCGCGGCAGGCGGCCGATCCGGTCCGCGTGCCGGTGCCCGCGCTGATCCGCCCCCGGCGGCTGGTGCCCGGCGACCGGATCGGCGTCGTGGCGCCCAGCGGCCCCGTACCGCGCGAACGCCTCGACGCGGGCCTCGACATCCTGCGGAGCTGGGGCCTCGACCCCGTTGTGGCACCGCACGTCCTGGACGACCACCCCTCCGGTTACCTCGCGGGCACCGACCGGGACCGCGCCGACGACCTCCAACAGGCGTGGTGCGACCAGTCGTTGGCGGCCGTGCTGTGCGCCCGCGGCGGCTACGGCGCGCAGCGCATGGTCGACCTGCTCGACTGGGACGCCATGGGCGCGGCCACGCCCAAGGCGTTCATCGGCTACAGCGACATCACCGCGCTCCACGAGGCGTTCGCGACCCGGCTCGGCCTGGCCACGCTCCACGGCCCGATGGCGGCGACCGAGACCTTCCTCAAGGACGGCCCCACCCAGGACCACCTGCGGCGCACCCTCTTCACGCCCGACGAGACCCTGACGCCGACCTCCCCGACCGCGCGCACCCTCGTACCGGGCCGCGCGGCCGGGGTCACCCTCGGCGGCTGCGTCAGTCTGCTCGCCTCCGACCTCGGCACCCCGTACTCCCGCCCGTCCGCCGCGGGCGGCATCCTCGTCCTGGAGGACATCGGCGAGGAGCCGTACCGACTCGACCGCATCCTCACCCAACTCCTGCGCTCCGGCTGGCTCGACGGCGTCGCCGGAATCGTCCTCGGCTCCTGGCAGGACTGCGGCCCCTACCCCGCCGTCCGGTCCCTGATGACCGACCTCCTCGGCGGCCTCGGCGTACCGATCGTCGAGGAATTCGGCTTCGGCCACTGCGAGTCCACGCTGACCGTGCCGCTCGGGGTGCCCGCGGTGCTGGACGCGGACGCGGCGACGCTCACGTACGAGGTGCCCGCGCTGGTGTGAGGCGGCACGGGGAGTTCTTACGGAGCGCTGACGCCCCGGCCGGGCCCGGCCCATCGGCCCGGCCGGGACCGTACGGTCGGGCCCATGCTGGTACTTGTCACGGGAGGCGCGGGCTTCATCGGCTCGCACGTCGTCACCGCGCTGCGCACCGCCGGACACCGGGTACGGGTCCTCGACGCGCTGCTGCCCGCCGCCCACCGGGCCCCGCCGCCGCCCGTGCCCGACGGCGTCGAATGGCGACACGGCGACGTCCGCGACCGGGCCGCCGTCGAGGAGGCCCTGCGCGGGGCCGACGCGGTCTGCCACCAGGCCGCCATGGTCGGTCTCGGCAAGGACTTCGCCGACGCCCCCGACTACGTGAGCTGCAACGACCTCGGCACCGCCGTGCTGCTCGCCGCCATGGCCGACGCGGGCGTACGGTCGCTCGTCCTCGCCGGGTCGATGGTCGTCTACGGCGAAGGGCGTTACGAGTGCGCGCGGCACGGCGTCGTACGGCCGGGGCCGCGGCGGGTCGCCGACCTCGACGCGGGCCGCTTCGAGCCGCCGTGCCCCCGCTGCGGCGAACCGCTCGCGCCCGGTCTCGTCGACGAGGACGCGCCCGCCGACCCCCGCAATGTCTACGCCGCCACCAAGCTCGCCCAGGAACACCTCGCCGCCGCCTGGGCCCGCGCCGCCGACGGCCGGGCCGTCTCCCTGCGTTACCACAACGTCTACGGGCCCGGCATGCCCCGCGACACCCCCTACGCCGGTGTCGCCGCCCTCTTCCGCTCCGCCCTCGCCCGCGGCGAGGCCCCCGCCGTCTTCGAAGACGGCCGCCAGCGCCGGGACTTCATCCACGTCGCCGATGTGGCCGCCGCCAATGTCGCCGCCCTCACCCGGCTCGGCGAGCTGCCGCCCGGCGGCCTGCGCCCCTACAACATCGCCACCGGCACGCCGCGGACCGTCGGCGAGATGGCCACCGTGCTGTCCGCCGTCACCGGGGGGCCCGCGCCCCGCGTCACCGGGGCGTACCGGCTCGGCGACGTCCGCCACGTCACGGCCTCCGCGGCCCGCGCCCACCACGAACTCGCCTGGTCCCCCCGCATCCCCTTCACCCAGGGCGTCACCGATTTCGCCCACGCCCCCCAACGCCCTTCGACCTAGCCGGCCAGGACCCCCCGTCCCGCAGGTGGGTGCGCCCCCGGGCGCGCGGCCCCCAGCACGTTCCCCCTGCGCAGGGCCAGGACCTCACGGTCGAGGACGTGGTGCGCTGGCTTCGCGCCGGGCCTGGTCTTTCAGGGGCGCGGGGAACTGCGCGGCCCGCCTCCACCGGCCGGTGGTCAGGGGACAACCGATCTGCCCCGCCGGGGCGGGTGGTGACCTGCGGGAGCGTCGTGGCTGAGCGCGCAGTTCCCACCGCCGCTACGGGGCGCAGGTCCCCGGCAGAGTGAGGTCGTTGGGGGCGTTAGAGGGGGGCGGCGGGGAGGACGACGTCGAAGCGGCAGCCGCCGGGGACGTTGTGCACGGCGGCACGCCCATGGTGGGCCTCGACGATGCCACGGACGATGGCGAGCCCGAGCCCCGCCCCCGCCGGAGGCGTCCGAGCCCCGGTCCCGCGCCACCCGGTGTCGAAGACGCGGGGAAGGTCGTCGGCGGGGATGCCGCCGCAGCCGTCGGTGACGGAGAGCACGACGGAGCCGGAAGCGGCGTCGCGCCGAGCGGAAACGGCGACGGTGCCGTCCGCGGGGGTGCGGTGGATGGCGTTGGCCAGGAGGTTGGCCAGGACCCGCGTCATCTCACGGCCGTCGACCTCCACCGGCACCGGCTCGACCCCGTCGCCGACCAGCCGTACACCGTGCTCGCGCGCCAGCGGATTGGCGCCCGCTATGGCGTCGCCGACGAGGTCGTACATCGACATGCGGGTGGGGGAGAGGGCGAGAACACCCGCCTGGATGCGGGAGAGTTCGAAGAGGTCGCCGACCATGCCGCTGAGCCGGTCGACCTCGGCGCGTATCTGCTTGTGGTAGCGGGCCGGGTCCTCCGCTATGCCGTCCTCCAGCGCCTCCGTCATCGCCCGCAGCCCGGCGAGCGGCGTCCGCAGGTCGTGCGAGATCCACGCGACCAGCTCGCGGCGCGACGCCTCAAGGGCGCGCTCGCGCTGGCGCGAGTCGGCGAGCTTGGCGCTGGTGACAGCCAACTCGCGGCCGAGTTCGGCGAGTTCGGCCGTGGGAGCGTGCGCGGGAGCGGCAAAGGCGTCGCCGTCGCCGAAGGCCCGCGTGGCGGCGGCCAGCGCGCGGCTGCCCGCCACGACCCGCCGCCCCAACAGCAGCGTGACGCCCAGCGACACCACGGCCGCCATCCCGCACACCGTCGTGACCACACCCAGGTCGTGCTGCGACAGGAACATCGCCCACGCCACCGACAGCGTCCCCGCGAGCATCGCCGCCACCGTCACGACGGCGACCACGGCGAGCGACAACGCCACCGACCGGTGCCGCAGCAGCCGCAGCGCGACCGCTCCGAGCACCCCGGCCGCCCCCGCCCCGGCCGCCGCGTAGGCGGCGATGAGCACCACGTCACGCATCGTGCCCCCCGCCCGAAGCCGGGGCCGCGCCCATGTCCCCGTCGCTCACCGGGTCGTCCGCGGGGTCGGACGGGTCGAAGCGGTAGCCGACGCCCCACACGGTGGTGATCAGACGGGGCCGGGCGGGGTCGGCCTCGATCTTCTCGCGGAGGCGGCGGACGTGGACGGTCACGGTGGAGAGGTCGCCGAATTCCCAGCCCCAGACGCGGCGCATGAGTTCCTCGCGGCCGAGGACGCGGCCCGGGTGGTGGAGGAAGAAGGCGAGGAGGTCGAATTCGCGGATGGTGAGGGGGAGTTCGGCGCCGTGGCGGGTGGCGCGGCGGGCGGCCGGGTCGAGGGCGAGGGAGCCGGAACGCAGCCACGCGCCGGGGGCGGAGGCGGGGTCGGGCGGGCTCCCCGCGCGGCGCAGGACGGACTCGACGCGGAGCACCAGCTCGCGAGGGCTGAACGGCTTGGTCACGTAGTCGTCCGCGCCGACTTCGAGCCCGAGGATGCGGTCGTCCTCGTCGCCACGGGCGGTGAGCATGACGACCGGCACGGGTCCGTTCTCGCGGATACGGCGGCAGACCTCGAGGCCGTCCATGCCGGGCAGCATGAGGTCGAGGACGACCAGATCGGGCCGGAGAGCGGCGGCGCGGGCGACGGCGGAGGGGCCGTCGGCGACGCGCTCGACGGCGAAGCCCGCCCGGTCGAGGTAGCCCGCGACGACCTCGGCGACGGTCGGGTCGTCGTCCACGACGAGGACCCGGCGGCGCGGGGCCGGGGCGGCGGGCACAGTGGCGCTGGTCATGCTGTCGAGTCTGACACCCGCCACGGACAGTGACGCCGGGCCGGAGGGCGGGGAGCGGTGCCGTCCGTGTTTCGTAAGGATCGCGGGTCCGTTATGTCCCTTGCGTCTCCGTAGGGTGATCCGTGTGACCAAGCCATCGCCCACCGTGGCCGGCGTCCCCGGTATCACCGGTGACGTCCGGTCCGGCGTCCCGACCGACCTCCGCCCGGACGTCCGCCCCGATGTCCGTTCCGGCTCCCGCCCCGGCCCCCGTCCCCCCGCTGTCGCGGACGTCGTCCTGCCGTGCCTCGACGAGGCCGCCGTCCTGCCCTGGGTGCTGGACCGCGTCCCGCCCGGCTGGCGCGCGATCGTCGTGGACAACGGCTCCACGGACGGCTCCGCCCGGATCGCCGCGGAACACGGCGCGTACGTCGTGCACGCGCCCGTACGCGGCTTCGGCGCCGCCTGCCACGCCGGACTGCTCGCCGCGACCGCCGACATCGTCTGCTTCTGCGACTGCGACGGCTCCCTCGACCCGGCGCTGCTGCCGACCGTGGCGGGGCCGGTGCTGGACGGCGCCGCCGACCTGGTGCTCGGCCGCCGCCGCCCCACCACCTTCCGCGCCTGGCCGCCGCACGCCCGGCTGGCCAACCTCCAACTCGCCCGGCTGCTGCGCCGCCGCACCGGTCTGCGCCTGCACGACCTCGGCCCGATGCGGGCCGCCCGCCGCGAGGACCTGCTCGCGCTCGCCCTCACCGACCGCCGCTCCGGCTACCCGCTCCAGATGGTGGTCCGCGCCGCCGATGCGGACTGGCGGATCCGCGAGACCCCCGTCCCGTACGCGCCGCGCACCGGCCGCTCCAAGGTCACCGGCACCTGGCGCGGCACCTGGTACGCGGTCCGCGACATGACGGCGGTGCTGAACGAGAGAGCCGGTCGCGAGAAGATCGGCGACGAGAGAGCCGGTGGCGAGAAGGCCGGCGACGAGAGAGCCGGTGGCGAGAAGGCCGGTGACGAGAGAGCCGGTGGCGAGAAGGCCGGTGGCGAGAAGATCGGCGACGAGAGAGCCGGTGGCGAGAAGGCCGGTGACGAGAGAGCCGGTGGCGAGAAGGCCGGTCACGCGACGGTCGGCAGCGAGTCGGCCGGTCACGCCACCGCAGGTAACGACCCGGCGGTTACGGCGGGTGCTCGATGAAGGCTGCGACGACGCTGCTGGTGATCGCCAAGGCGCCGGTGGCCGGGCGCGTCAAGACCCGTCTGACGCCGTACTGCACGGCCGCCGAGGCCGCCGTCCTGGCCGAGGCGGCGCTCCGGGACACGCTGGCCGTGGGTCTCGAACTCCCCGTTAGCCGACGGGTGTTGGTCCTGGACGGCGCTCCGGGACAGTGGCTGCCGGACGGCTACGAGGTCGCACCGCAGACCGGCGGCGGCCTGGACGAACGACTGGCCGGGGCCTTCGCCCTGTGCAAGGGACCCGCGCTGCTGGTCGGCATGGACACCCCTCAACTCACCGCCGCCCTGCTGGAGTCGGTGCTGCGGCCGGACGCGTGGGACACCCACGACGCCCTCTTCGGACCCGCCGCCGACGGCGGCTTCTGGGCACTCGGCCTCGCCGAGCCCGCCCGCCCCGACCTCCTCCTCGGCGTCCCCATGTCCACCCCGCACACCGGCACCGTCCAGCGTGCCCGCCTCACCTCCGCCGGACTCCGCGTCCACGACCTCCCCTGGCTGCGGGACGTGGACACCCCGTCCGACGCCGCCGACGTCGCCGCCCTGGCACCGGCCACGCACTTCGCCGCGGCCTGGCGCCGCCTCGCCACCATGAGCCGTCCCGCCGCCGCCACGTCGCCCGCCGCTCCGGCCCCGGCCGCCGGTGCCGCCCGGTGACCACCTCCGTACCCGTCGCGCGGCCCGCCACCGCGACCACCTGGGGCGGCGATCCGTACGCGCGCGCCCTGGTCAGCGGGCGCGGGCCCCTGTTCCTGCGGCGGGAGGACGGGTGGCTGCTGCCGCTCGAGGTCGAGCGCTGGTGCGCGCCGCCGGACGCCGCCGACCGTACGATGCTGCGCCGTTGCCGTGGACCGGTGCTGGACATCGGCTGCGGTCCGGGACGGCTGGTGGCCGCCGTCGCCGGGTACGGGGTGCCGGTCCTCGGGCTCGACGTGAGCCCCGCCGCCGTGGCCCGCACCAAGGGCGCGGGCGGCGCGGTCCTGTGCCGCTCGGTCTTCGACCGCCTTCCCGCGGAGGGTCGTTGGGGCACCGCGCTGCTCGCCGACGGCAACATCGGCATCGGCGGCGACCCGCACACACTCCTCGCGCGCGTCCGTGAACTCCTCGCCCCCGGCGGCCGGTTGCTCGCCGAGGCCGCGCCGCACGAGGTGGACGAGCGGGTGACCGTACGCGTCGAGGACGCCCACGGACGGCAGGGCCGCGACTTCCCGTGGGCCCGCCTCGGCCCCCTCGCGTTGCGCGCCGCCGCGCGCGCCACCGGCTGGTCGGTGGCGGAGGAGTGGTCGACGTCGGGCCGCCGCTTCGCCGCTCTGGTCAGCGTGCGGTAGCCGCGCATCCGCGTCCGGCGGCACCGGCAGCCGTGTCCCCGCGCGGGGCCGGGAGCGTCAACCCGGCGTCAGTGCGGCCTCCATGACCCGGTAGCGGCCGGACGGGATGTCGTTGTCCATACGGATCCGCAGCGTGCCGGGCTCACCCGCGTCGACCGCGATGCGCCAGATCCACCCCTCGGCGTACTCGCCCTCGACGTCGATGCCGTGCGGGCCGGGCGTGCCGTGCATCACCAGCGGGGCGGGCTGCTGGTGCCAGGAGTCCGCCCACAGCGCGGTGAGCCGGGTGTTCTCTTCGGTCGCGCCGACGGTGAGCATGCCGTCCTGCGGTCCGTCGTCCGGGTGCTGCCAGGTGTAGGTGACGCAGGCCAGGTGACCGGCGGCGCCGAGGACGACCCGGGCGCCGGCGGGGGCCTCGTGGAAGGGGTCGGTGGGCATGAGCCGGAAGCCGGACCGTCCGTGCCAGGCGCCGGGGACATCGGGGAATACCGTCATGCCCCCATCCTGGACTCCCCGTGGCCGGGCCGCTCGAAGGCGCGGTCCCAGGGCCGGAGCACAAGGTCACCGGCGGCGCCCGCGCGCCGTGCGTCCCGCCGCGGCGGCCCCCGCCGTCCCGGCCGCTCTCAGCCGTAGACCCGCACCGCGTACTCTCCGCCCCAGCTCGCGCCGCCGCGCCCATCCCCGGCGGCCGACCGCCCCGCACAGGGCGAGGGCCAGGACCGTACCCACCGCGATCGCGAGGCCGCGCGGATAGTCCAGGGGGAGGACGGACGGGTTGGCGGTCGGGCGGGGGCGCAGGAGCACGGGCAGGGCGATCAGGACGAGGCTGCCCGCGAGGACGAAGGGCCACCGCGGACGGAGGCCGGGGCGGGTGGCGGCCAGGGCGCCGAGCGCGAGGACGGCGGGGACCAGGACACCGTCGTGGAGCACGACGGCGCCCACGAGCCACTCCACAACCGCGGGCCAGCCATAGATGTGAGGGTCCGTCAGGAGCAGCGTCGCGCCGAAGGCCATAGCGGCGAGGCCGACGGCGCCGACGCCGTACCGCAGGAGGGTCTTCGGGCGTACGGCGGTGGGGCGTCTCATGTCAGCACCTCAAGACGGGTGACCCATTTGGTCTGGAGGACGCCCGGCCGGTTGGGGGCGATGATCCGGGCGGGGAAGCCGTGGTCGGGGGAGAGGACGTCGCCGTTCAGGGACAGTGCCAACAGGGTCAGCGGGTCACGGGCGTAGAGGTCGCCCATCTCCATCACGGCGTAGGCGCCGTGCTGTTGGAGCGAGACGACGCGGACCCGTGCGTGGTGCGGGGCGCCCGCGCGGTCGAGGAGGTCGCGGATCCGGATGCCCGACCAGTGCGCGTTCTTGCTCCAGCCCTCGACGCAGGCGATCGGCAGCACGACGGAACGCTGTGGCAGCGCGCGGAGTTGAGGCAGCGTCAGTTCGTACGGGCGCGGGCCGCGTACGGTCAGACGCCAGTCGGCCAGGCGCGCCGCCGTGATGCCCGCGGCGGCGGCCGTACGGTTCACCGGCAGGTGCTGCGGGCCGTGGTCGGGGTGGCGCGGGGCCAGCAGGTCGAGGTCCTTGAGCGGTGTGAGGCTCTGCCCGACGGTCGTGACCGTCACGGCGCCGACCGCCGCGCCCACCGTGGCCAGGAAGGCCCGCCGCTCCGGGCCGTCGGCGGCGGGCAGCCGCAGCGTGCCCGGTGAGCGGCGCCACCAGTGGGCCGTGATCTCCGGCGCCTTCACCGCGATGTGCAGCGCCAGCGCGCCCACCACGACCCACGCCAGCGCCCAGTGGGCCGGGCGGAAATTCCACGGCCAGGGGTACCACTGCACGGTGTTGAGCAGGCCGGTGACCAGTTGCAGCAGCGTCGCCGCGACCAGGACCAGGATCGACAGCCGCTCGAGGCCGTGCAGCACGGAACGCAGCGGCGGCCAGGCGAACAGCCGCGGATAGACCGTCCACAGCTTCGCCAGCACCAGCGGGATCGCGGCGATGCCGGTCGCCACATGCGTGCCCTGGGTCAGCCGGTAGCCCCAACTCGGGCGGCTGGGGAGGTGGTTCACCGCCCAATTCGGCGGCTGCTGCAAATAATGGCTGACCAGCCCGGTCACGAAACAGACGACCAGCGCCGCTCCCAGCACCCGCCCCAGCGACACCGCCGTACGCGCGTCGTGCAGCCGCCCCCTGAACGCGCCCTCCCGCAGCGGCCCCACCCGCGCCCACGCCGGAAACAGCACCTCCGCGGGCCGAGCGAGAGGCTTCGGGGCCTGCGGGGCGGGCCGTTCGGGAGGCGGAGGAGGTGTATCGGTCATGAGGCCATCTCACCCCCGCCGAGGCCCCCGCAGGAGCGCGCGACTCCTTACGGAACGCGTACGTCGCAGCGGTGCGACTCCCGCTCGCCACGACCGGATGCGAGCGTGTGACCTGTGGGAATCCGTACCTCGCTCCTCGCCGCCCCCCGCCGGGCCGCCGCCGGCACCACCCGCCCAAGCGGCGCCGACACCGCACCCCCGAGCCGCGACCGACCGGCGACCGCCCTCGTCGCCCTGCTCCTCACCGCCCTCGTCGCCGTCGTTGCGGCGACCCTCGCCGTCGGCGGCACCGAAGGCCGTCCGGACCGCCTGCCGTACTGGTACGCCGCCGCGTGGGCCCTCTTCGCGGCAGCCCTCCTCGCGCTCCGCAAGGTGCCGCGCCGCGCCGCGACCGTCCTCGTCGCCGCCGGAGGCGTCGCGCTCGCCCTGACCGGCCTGGCCACGGCGCCCCGCACCAGCAACGACATGTACCGCTACGCGTGGGACGGCGCGGTGCAGGCTTCGGGTGTCTCGCCGTACGCGTACCCGCCGAACGCGCCGGAGCTCGAACGGCTGCGGGAGCCATGGCTCTTCCCCCGCCAGGTGGACGGCCGCTGCGCGGACTGGACGCAGATCCCTACCACCGCCGGTGACTGCACGCGGATCAACCGGCCGTCCGTGCACACCATTTACCCGCCCGTCGCCGAGGGCTGGTTCCTCGCCGTGCACGCGCTGTCGCCGCCGGGCACCCGGTACAAGCCGATGCAGGCCGGCGGCGCGCTGCTGGCCGCGGCGACCACGGGCGCGCTGCTCCTGGCGCTGCGGCGGCGCGGCGCCGACCCGCGCCGCGCCGCCCTGTGGGCGTGGTGCCCGATCGTGCCCGTGGCGGCCGTCAACGACGCGCACATCGACACCCTCGGCGTGCTCCTGACCGTCCTCGCGCTCGGCGCGACCGCGCGGCCCGTGCGCCGCGGCGCGCTGCTGGGCGCCGCCGTCGCCGTGAAGCTGCTGCCCGGCCTCGCCGTGCCCGGCGCGCTCGCCCGCCGCACCCCGCGCGAGGCGCTCCGCGTCCTGTTCCCCGCCGTCGCCGTAATCGTTCTCGCCTATCTGCCGTACGTCGTCGCGTCCGGCGGCGGGGTGCTCGGCTACCTGCCCGGCTACCTCCAGGAGGAGGGATACGAGCCGGGCAGCGTACGCCGCTTCGCCCTGCTGCGGCTGGTGCTTCCGGACGGTGCGGCGGGCCCGGCCGCGATCGCGGCCGTCCTCGCGGTGGTGGTGTACGTACTGCGGCGTGGCGACCGGAACCGGCCGTGGAGCGGCGCCCTGCTCGTGACCGGCACCGCGCTGCTGCTGACCTCACCCTCCTACTACTGGTACGCGCTGTCGGTCGTCGCCCTCGTCGCGCTCGACGGCCGCTGGGAGTGGCTGGCCCTGCCGCTGGCCGGACTCGCCCTCTACACCGGGAACGCGATGGGCGCCGGTGCCCATGGAAATGTGCTCCAGGCAACCGCGTACGGAGCCGCCGCACTGATCGTCGTCGCGGGCGCCGTTGTGCGCCGGAACACCTGCGGTAGCACCGTTGACACCCTGCCGTCGCCGTGTCGTACTTAGTGCTTGCCCGGCCGTTCAGCATTGGCCCCTTCGGCACCCGCGATACGCGCACGTTCTGTGCCGCCGTCACCGAAGCCGCCCGACGGCCGCGGTGGACGGGGTCATGGGGGCTGTACCCGACGTCGTCACGCAGTCGCAGCCAGTACGCGCTTCGGCTTCTGGGGGAATGCGGTGGCGAGAGAGCACTATCCGACGACGGCCGAAGTCATCCAGGGCGCACGGCTGTTGACATTGCGATATCCGAGACTGTGCCGTCTGCGGGCTGTCGGCCGGTCGCGGGCCGGGCGGCCCCTGCTCATGCTGACAGTGGATCAGGCGGAGGGCGGGAGCGAGCGGAACGCGCTCGTGGTGGCGGGACCGCACGCCAACGAGGCGGCGGTCGGCGGTGCCACGGTGCTCCGGCTCGCGTACCAGCTCGCCGCCGAGCGCGAGGGCGGCCACGGCGACGGCACCGCCTGGCACTTCCTGCTCTGCATCGACCCGGACGGCGCGGTGCTCAACGAGCCCTGGCTGTGCGGGCCTTACACCTTGCGCGGCCACTACGAGCACTTCTTCCGGCCGTGCGCGGCGGAACAGCC
Source organism: Streptomyces sp. NPDC008139 (assembly GCF_042957025.1). Classification (NCBI taxonomy): domain Bacteria; kingdom Bacillati; phylum Actinomycetota; class Actinomycetes; order Kitasatosporales; family Streptomycetaceae; genus Streptomyces; species Streptomyces sp. NPDC008139. The sequence goes on along the minus strand of NZ_JBIBHM010000004.1, from coordinate 105,792 downwards.
CGAATGGCTGCCGCCGCCGGGAGCCCCGGACGCGTCGCTCCCCGAGACCCGCGCGCTGCTCGGCGTACTGGACGCGCTGCGCCCGGTGTTGCAGTGCTCGCTGCACGGCATCGATGTCGGCGGCAGCTTCGTGCAGCTCACCAGCGACATCCCCGGCGTGCCCGCGCGGATCGGCAAGTCGGCCGCCGAGCTGGACATCCCGCTGGAGAGCGGGTCCTCCGACGCCTTCCAGTGGCCGAGCCCCGGACCCGGCGTCTACGTGATGCCGCCGGACGGCGACCCCGCGACCGTCGGCGACGGCGCCAACTCCACCTGGGCCCACGCCCGCCGCTACGACGGTGTCACCGCCGTCGTCGAAGTGCCCATGTGGGCCTGCGACCGTACCGCCGACATCTCCCCGCACCCAGCGCCCGACCACGCGCTGCGCGTCGCGGGCGCGGCACTGCGCCGCGACCTGCCCCGGGTCGCCCGGGTCCTGGACAACCTCGACCCGCGCCTGGTCGGCGCGGACTCCCCGATGCTGCGCACCGTCAAGGAACTCGTCGGCATCGGCCCGCGGCTGTCCGCCGACTGGGACCCCGCCGTACGCCCGCCCGGCGCGCTCCCGCTGCCGCCGATGACCACCGCGCGCGTCACCAGCATCGAGGTCTACGCGCAGCGCGTCCCGCTGCGCGCCGCCGCGATGCTCCGCCGGGTCGCCGACGTTCCCCGCGTCACGCGCCTGGTGGACGAGTGGTGCGCGGCGTACGAGAGCGCCTACCGCCCGCGCTGGGTGCCGATCGCCGACCAGGTCGAGCAGCAGGCGCGCAGCGTCATCGCGGTGTACGAAGAGCTGCGTACATGACCACGTCCTTCAACTCCCCGCCGACGCGCGCCCAGTCGCGCAGCAGCCCCTCGCGCTGGTAACCGGCGCTCTCCGCGGTGCGCAGCGAACCGGTGTTCCACGGCTCGGCGTACAAGTCGAGCCGGGCGATGCCCAGTTCGTGCAGGCCCCACTCGGTGATCGCCTTCAGTGCCGAACCGGCGGCGCCCGCGCGGCGCGCCGAGGCGAGCACCCAGTAGCCGACCGTGGCGCGGTCCGCGCTGAGGATGTCGAGCCCCACGTTGCCGACCGCGCACCCGTCGGACGCCCGCGCGATCACCATCGGGTAGCGGCCCGCCGCCGGCCGTCCCCACTGCCGCTCGACGAAGGCGATCCCCTCGGCGTCGCTGTAGACCGGCGGCACGGTCGTGATCAGCGGAATCAGCGGGTCCGTCGACGCCTCGCGCACCGTGTGCAGGTCGGCCATCGACCACGGGCGCAACGTGTAGTCGCCCGCCCCGAGCACCGGCGGTTCCCTGAGGTCGGTGAGGACGTCCCTGCGGTCCGAGCGGTGGCTGTGGTCCATGCGTCCGATGCTGCCAGCAGGGGGCGCGGCGGGCGAGTCCACGACGGACGTACGGGGCACGGGCACGCGGCCGTGCCGCGCCACCGGTCCCTGCCCGTGTCCCCGTGCCGCGCCACCCGTCCCTGCCCCCGTGCCCCGCCACCCGTCCCTGTCCCCGCGCGCCCCCTCCCCGTCACCCCCGCGCGCGGACGGGTTCACGCCCCTTCGGCGACCGCAGGAACACCGCAGAGGCCACCGCTCCCGCCGTCACCAGGGCCGCGTTGACCAGTACGGCGAGCGAGATCCCGCCGAGGAGTACGTGCGGCGCCGCCGACGAGGCCGCGCCCGCGCGGGCGGTGACGACCGCGCTCATCACCGGGATGCCCAGCGTGATGCCGACCTGTTGCGTCATCGTGGCGAGGCCGGTGGCCAGACCCTGCTCCTCGTCCGGCAACCCGGACGTCGCGGTGACCATGAAGCCGACGATCGCCAGCATGTTGCCGACACCGCCGACGAAGGTCGCCGCCAGCAGGAGCCCCAGCCACCCGCGGCCCTCCCCGAGCGGCACCAGCGACGCGGTGGCGACCGCCTGGACCCCGCCGCCCGCGATCAGCGTCGCCCGCGTCCCGATCCGGCCGATCACCCGCGCCCCCAGCACCCCGCCCACGACGGTGCCCGCCCCCAGCACACCGAAGGCGAGACCGGTCGCGAGCGCCGAGAACCCCAGCACCTTCTGGAGGTAGAGCGTCATCAGGAAGACCAGCGACGTCTCCGTCACGAAGGCGATCAGCCCGGCCGCGTTCCCCCACACCACCGACCGGCGGCGCAGGATCCGTACCGGTACCAGCGGCGCCGGGGTCCGCCGCTCCACCGCGACGAAGGCGGCCAGCAGCGCCGCGCCCACCGGCAGGACGGTCAGCGTCACCGGGGAGAGCCAGCCGCGCTCGCCCGCCGACGTGAAGCCGTAGACGACGGCGAGCAGCCCGCCGGTGACGGTCACCGCGCCGGGCACGTCGAGCCGTGGCCGCGCGACGGGGCGGCTCTCGGCGATCAGCGCGGGCGCCGCGAGCAGCACCACGGCGACCACCGGCACATTGACGAAGAACGCCCAGCGCCAGCTCAGCAGGTCGGTCAGCACCCCGCCGAGCACCGCGCCCGCCGTGAAACCGGCCGACATCAGCGCCCCGTTCAGACCGAGCGCCCGGTCGCGCAGCGGCCCCTGCGGGAACGACGTGGTCAGCAGCGCCATCCCGGCCGGGGTCACGGCCGCTGTCGCGAGCCCCTGGGCGACCCGCGCCGCCAGCAGCATCGCCGGATCCGTCGCCAGCCCGCCGGCCAGCGACGACACCCCGAGCACCGCCATCCCGGCCAGGAACACCCGGCGCCGCCCGAACAGGTCCGCGACCCGGCCGAACAGCAGCGTGAAACCGGCGGCGGCCAGCGCGAACGCCGTCGCGATCCACTGGAGATTCGCCAGCGAGAAGCCGAGACCGCGGCCGACCACCGGCAGCGCCACGTTAAGGATCGAGAAGTCCACCGCGATCATGAACTGCGCGCCCAGCAGCAGCATCAGCGTCCAGCGCTGCCGCGCGCTCATCGGCGGCGGGCCGGACCTCGGGGCGGTGTCCGGTGTCCCGGTCCCGTCCGTCCGCGCTCTCCCCGTCCGGGCCGCGCGGCCCGCGCCCGCCGTCGGCGCGGGTGCGGATGTGGGTGTGGGTGTGGGTGTGAGTGCAGGTGTGGATGTCGGCGTGGGTGTGGGTGTGGGTGCTGGTGTCGGTGTCGATGGCGTCATCCTGCGGCCCTCCATAGCGGTGGTGCGGTCACCACGGAAGGCTCGTCGGCGGCGCGGTCCGTACCCAGACCCCCGTTCTTCGTACGCGGGCGGCACCTACGCGGGCCGTACGTACGTGGGCGGTGCCTACCACCGGCAGGGTCAGGCTCCGCGCCGGGCGCCGGGGCAGACTGGACGTATGGACGGCACCGCGCGCACCCCCTCCGCACTGGGCGAATTCCTCCGCACCCGGCGGGCGCGGCTGCGCCCCGAAGACGTCGGCGTCGTCCCGTACGGTGCCCGGCGCCGCGTACCGGGCCTGCGCCGCGAGGAACTGGCCCAGCTCGCGGGCGTCAGCGTCGCGTACTACACACGGCTCGAACAGGGCCAGAGCGCCAACGCCTCGCAGGCCGTGCTCGACGCGCTCGCCACCGCGCTGCGGCTCACCGACGACGAGCGCGCCCACCTGCGCCACCTCGCGCGCCCCGGCCGCGCGGGACGCCGCGCCCCGCAGCGGGCCGAGACCGTACGGCCCGCGACGCGGCAGCTCCTCGCCGCCATGGACGCGGTGCCCGCCGTCGTGATGGGCCGCCGCTACGACATCCTGGCCTGGAACGCGCTCGGCCACGCCCTCACCGCGGGCCACCTCGACCCCGACGCGCCCGACCGCCCGGCCGACCGCCCCAACGCCCAGCGGATGCTCTTCCTCGACCCGCACACCAGGGAACTGCACCCGCACTGGGACGAGGAGGCCAGGCGCGCCGTCGCCTCCCTGCGGCTGGCCGCGGGCGAGGCGGCCGACGACCGCGGATTCGCCGAACTCGTCGGCGAGCTGTCCATGAAGAGTCCGGAATTCGCCGCCCTGTGGTCCCGTCACCCGGTCAGCAACTGCACCACCGGCACCAAGACCTTCCACCACCCCGTGGTGGGCCGCTTCGACCTCGCCTTCGAGATGCTGCGGACCGCCGACGGCTCGGGACACCGCCTGCTGCTGTTCAGCGCGGCGCCCGGCACCCCGGACGAGGCGGCGCTGCGCCTGCTGGCGGCGAGCACGCAGGCGAGTACGCAGGCGAGTACGCACGGGAGCCCGTACGCGAGCACGCAGGTGAGCGCACAGGCGCGCACATCGGACGCACTCACCCGTTCGGAGTAGTTCGCAGCCCGCCCCGGCGCCTCCGCACCGATCATGAACGCAGGGGGACAGCGCCGAACCGGGAGCAGGTGAGCGTGGTGACCACCGAGAAGCCGCCGAGCGACAGCAGGTTCGGTTCGCTGATGACCCCGGGCCGGGTGACCGTGGCCGTGCTCGCGGTCCTCGCCCTGATCTTCATCTTCGAGAACACCCGCGACGTCAAGATCCGGCTGCTGATCCCCGAGGTCACGATGCCGCTGTGGATGGCGCTGCTCGGCTGCTTCATCGTCGGCGCGCTGGCCGGGATGTACCTGCGGCGCGGCGGCCGCAACAGGGGCGGGCGCTGACGCCGCGACCTCGTGCGGGGCGCCGCGATCCGTGGGGTACGCGCGGGTGCGGTGCGATCAGCGGCTTAGATCAGCGGCTTATGGTCCCGGCGGCGCGACCAGCGGCTTGCCGAGGCACACACTCAGCTCGTCGTGCCGGTAGTAGCCGAATTTCGGCACCGGCAGGTAGCCGCACGAGCGGTACAGCGCGATGGCCTCCGGCTGCCGCTGACCGGTCTCCAGCACCATCCGGGTCCGGCCCGCCGCCGCGGCCGTCCGCTCCAGCTCGGCCAGGATCGCGCGGGCGAGACCGCGCCCGCGCGCCCGTGCCACCACGAACATCCGCTTGATCTCCGCGTCGCCGTCCGCGTGCCCGTCGGGCGAGTCGTCCTGGGCGCGCCAGCCGCCACTGGCCACGGCGTGCCCGTCCTCGTCGTAGGCCAGCAGGTACAGCCCGCGCGGCGGGTCGAAATGGGCCGCGTCCATAAAGGTCGAGTCCCCGTCGCCGTACCGCTCCACGTACTCCTGCTGCACCAGGTCGTTGAGCTTCACCGCGTCGGGGTGGTCGTAACGCGTCGTTCTGATCTCCACGCCCGATATCGTACGTGCGCGGTCGTACGTACGTGCGGACGGGGGATACCGAAGCGGTCCCGCCGACCGGCCCCGGTATCGTCCAGCGCATGTCGACCACCGTCACCACCGTGAACGTCAACGGACTCCGCGCCGCCGCCAAGAAAGGCTTCCTGACCTGGCTGGAGGAGACCGGCGCCGACGTGGTCTGCCTCCAGGAGGTCCGCGCGGAGCCCGACCAGCTCACCGTCGAGCTGCGCGACCCGGCGGGCTGGCACGCCTTCCACGCGCCCTCCTCCGCCAAGGGCCGGGCCGGTGTCTCGCTGTACACCCGCGAGGAGCCCAGCGCCGTCCGCGTCGGCTTCGGCGCCACCGAATTCGCCGCCGCCGGGCGCTACCTGGAGGTCGACCTGCCCGGCACCGGACCCGGTCTGACCGTCGGCAGCCTCTACCTCCCCTCCGGCGAGGTCGGCACCGAGCGCCAGGCGGAGAAGGAGCGCTTCATGAAGGACTTCGCCGTCCACCTCGACGCGCTCCGCGACCACGCCGCCGAAACCGGCACCCATGCCCTCGTCTGCGGCGACTGGAACATCGCGCACCAGGAAGCGGATCTGAAGAACTGGCGGGGCAACCGCAAATCCGCCGGCTTCCTCCCCGAGGAACGCGCCTGGCTCACCGAACTCTTCGGCCCCGGGGGCTGGACCGACGTCGTCCGCCGCCTCCACCCCGACGTCGAGGGCCCCTACTCCTGGTGGTCCATGCGCGGCCAGGCGTTCGACAACAACACCGGCTGGCGCATCGACCTCCAGGTCGCCACCGAAGCCCTCGCCGCCGCGGCCACCACCGCCGTCGTCGAGCGCGCCGCGAGCTACGACCAGCGCTGGAGCGACCACGCCCCGGTGACGGTCACCTACGACATCTAGGGCCTGTTGCGTGGATCTCCGCGGCGTCCCGGCGCCCGGCACGCACATCCGCCGCGTTGGCGTGGGTCGACGACGCTCCGCGTCGCCTCCCTCCTCCGCCTTGCATCCGCACCCACCGGACACCGCTCCTTCCCCACCGAGATCCACACGACAAGCCCTAGACCACGGCGGCGCGGGGCGCGCGCATCACACCCCCCAGTTCCACCGTCTTCAAAACACTTACGAGCGGCGCGGAACTCCGTGGCCGGGCCCGGTGGGCGATGGCATGCTGAGTCCGTGAACGGACCGCACATCACCGTCAGCATCCCGGCTGAGCTGCACCTCTTCGTGGCCGCCGACCGGCGCCGCGAGGAACCCGGCGCCGTGGTCACCGACGGCACGTCGTCGCTCGGGCACGTCGTGGAGTCGCTGGGCGTGCCGCTCACCGAGGTCGGCGCGCTGTCCGTCGACGGCCGCGACGTCCCGAACGCGCACGTCCCGGCGGCGGGCGAGGCGGTACGGGTCCACGCGGTCGTACGGCCGCAGGAGGTGCCGGGCGCGCCGCTGCGCTTTCTGCTCGACGTCCATCTCGGCACGCTGGCACGGCGGTTGCGGCTGCTCGGGGTCGACGCGGCGTACGAGAACGAGGACATCGGCGACCCGGCGCTCGCCGCGCTCTCCGCGAGCGACCGCAGGGTCATGCTGACGCGCGACCGGGGCTTGCTGCGCCGCCGCGAACTGTGGGCGGGCGCGTACGTCTACAGCGACCGCCCGGCCGACCAACTGCGCGACATCATCCAGCGGTTCGCGCCCGACCTCGCGCCCTGGACCCGCTGCGTCGCCTGCAACGGCCTGCTGACCCCCGCCGACAAGGAGTCCGTCCGCGACCGCCTGGAGGGCGGCACCGAACGCTCCTACGACGTCTTCGCCGCGTGCGCCTCCTGTGGCCGCGTCTACTGGCGCGGCGCCCACCACACCCGCCTCGAAGCCGTCGTCGCCGAAGCACTCCGCGACGCCGCCCCCACCCGGCACTGACCTCACCCGGCACTGACCCCGCGTGGCACTGACCCCGCGTGGCACTGACCCCGCGCGGCACTGACCCCGCGCGGACCGGCACTGCCCCCCGGAACCGCTGGTGGGACCGACCGGTGCCCCCATGGGACTGGCCAGTGCCTACATCAGGCTGACCGATACCCACGCCGAAGGCCGCGCCCGCCCACCGACAAGAGAATGCGTCTGGACAAAAAAAGTTTTCGGTGAGACGCTGAAGCCATGTTGGACGTGAGCGTGATCGAGAACCCCGAAGCGGCGGCGACGTCGCTGGACCCGATACGGTCCCGGCTGCTGGCCGAGCTGGCGGCGGGCCCGGCGTCGGCGACGATGCTCGCGGCGAGGGTGGGGCTGCCGCGGCAGAAGGTGAACTACCACCTCAAGGCGTTGGAGAAGCACGGCCTGGTCGAGCTGGCGGGCGAGCGCAAGAAGGGCAATGTCACCGAGCGGCTGATGCGGGCGACCGCGGCCTCGTACGTGATCTCGCCGATGGCGCTGGCCGCCGTGCAGCCCGATCCTGCCCGCTTCCGCGACCAGCTCTCGGCGCGCTGGCTGCTGGCCGTCGCCGCCCGGCTGGTCCGGGACGTCGGCACGCTGATCACGGGCGCCGACCGGGCGCGGCAGCGGATCGCGACCTTCGCGCTCGACGGCGAGGTCCGCTTCGGCTCGGCGGCGGACCGCGCCGCGTTCGTGGACGAACTGACCCGCGGCATCGCCGCGCTGGTCGCCAAGTACCACGACGAGGAGGCCGAGGGCGGGCGTCCGCATCGGATCGTCGTCGCCCTGCACCCCACGGTGAAGACCCCCGAGGCCCCCGCCGTCACGAGCGGTGGCGCCGATGCCGCCGCTGTCGAACCGGCCGTCGGCCGGCCCACCACACCCCCTGAGGAAGCGTCATGAGGAAGCTTGTCGTCAGTGAATTCCTGTCCGCCGACGGAGTCATGGAGGCGCCCCACGAGTGGCACGGCCCGTACTTCGACGACGACATGGCCGGCGCCGTGTCGTCCCAAATGGACGCGTCCGACGCCCTGTTGCTCGGCCGCACCACCTACGACGGCTTCGCCGCCGCGTGGCCCGCGATGGCAGGCCAGCCCGGCGGCGACCACATGAACGGCATCGCCAAATTCGTCGTCTCCAGCACGTTGGAGAAGGCCGAATGGAACAACTCCACCGTCCTCAGCGGAGATCCGGCCGCCGCCGTCCGTGAGCTGAAGCAGCGGGACGGCGCGAACATCACTGTGATGGGCAGCGCGACGCTCGTGCAGTTGCTGCTCGGGCAGGGCCTGGTGGACGAGTTCGACCTGCTGGTGCACCCGATCGTGGTCGGCCGCGGCAAGCGGCTGTTCCAGGACGGTCTGCCGCAGACCCCGTTCACCGTCGTCTCCTCCGAGCTGTTCGCGTCCGGCGTCCACCACGTCGTCTACGCGCCGCGGAAGGCGTAGGGCCGGTCCGGCCTTCCCGCACCCGCACGGCCCCCGTCCACGTATCCCCTGGAGCAAGGAGCTCTGAACAACCATGTCCAAGCACTTCGAGATCGTCCGTGAATTCGAGGTCGACGCCAGCCCGTCGCAGGTCTGGGACGCCATCACCACCGGTACCGGGGGCTGGTTGTGGCCCATGGAGTACGAGCCCAAGGAGGGCGGCGCGGCGCCGTTCGGCGGGACCGTGGTCGCGTGGGACCCGCCGCACCGGCTGACCGGGCGCACCGAGGACGCCGAGGGCATCTCGGTGCAGACCTTCAACCAGGTCGACCACCTCATCGAGCCCCGCGAGGGCGGCGGTTCATGGGTGCGGTACGTGCACAGCGGCATCATCGTCGAGGACTGGGACAACCAGTACGACGGCGCTAACAAGCACACCGACTTCTACATGCACACCCTGCGGGAGTACCTGCGGTACTTCACCGGCCGCATCGCCGTCTTCGGCGGCGCGGAAGGCCCCGAGGCGTCCGGCGCGCCCGACGCCTTCGAGACGGCGGCCCGTGCGCTCGGGCTGGCGGACGACGCGGCCGAGGGCGGGACCGTACAGGTCGAACTGCCGGGCGCGGGACGGGTGGAGGCCGTGCTCGACTTCCGCAACCCGTACTTCATCGGGCTCCGCACCGACCAGGCGATGTACCGCTTCTTCGGCCGCAACCACTTCGGCGCGACGGTCGGCGTGAGCGTGCACGACTTCGCGCCGGGCGCCGACGCCGAGCGGATCGGCGCGGACTGGACGCGCTGGCTCGCCGGGGTCTACGCGTAACGCCCCCTCCCGCGGCCGGAGTCGGGCCTTCGCCGTACCGGAAATCCGTTATCCCCGCCGCTCACCGGCCGTCTCCTGATCGCCGGTGAGTCGGCATGTGCGGGACGGACGTGATGCGCTGGCCACAGGCATCAACGGTATTGACGGCGGCTACGGCGGCCACGGCGCGGAGGAAGCGATGGGACGCAGAGCTCGGCACGGCGGGCGATCACGGCGCGGTGCCGTGTCGGCGGCGGTGGCGCTGGCCGTCGCGGCCCTGTGCGTGGCGGTCTGGGTGGTCTCCGGCCAACGGCCTGGCGGCGGTTCGGCCGACACCTCGGCCACGGCGGGCGCCGCGCCCGTATCGGCGGGTCAGGTCACGACCACGGCCGCGCCGTCCGTGACACCGACCGTCACCGCCTCCGCGACGACCGCCGCCGAGAAGCCGAAGCCGACCGCTTCCCGGCAGCCCGCGCGGCCGACCGCGTCGCGCACCGCCGCGCCGCCCGCCGGTACGAAGCTCCCACCCCGTTCCGGCACCAGGGTGTTCACCTTCGTCAACGACGTGGACCAAACGATCTGGCTCGCCTCGGGTGAGCAGACCGCCCGGCCCGCGCTCACCACCACCGGCTGGGTCCTGCGCCCTGGGCAGACCCTCAGCGTCCGCGTGCCCGACCACTGGAACGGCCGCTTCTGGGGCCGTACCGGCTGCTCCTTCGACGCCTCGGGCCGCGGCCACTGCGAGACCGGCGACTGCGACGGCCGCTTCCAGTGCCCTGGTTACGGGGTGATCCCGGCGACGCTGGCGGAGTTCAACCTCAATTCGTGGGACGGGATGGACTTCTACGACGTCAGCCTCGTCGACGGCTCCAACCTCCCGATGTACATCAACCTCGTCGGCGGTACGACGAAGGACCCGATCTCGGCGAACGGCTGCTCGGCCGCGGGCTGCACCCACGCCGTGGACTGTCCGGCCGCCCTCCAGGTGAAGCCCGGTGGCCGGGTGGTCGGTTGTCAGTCGCCCTGCGGGGTCTTCGACACCGACCAGTACTGCTGCCGCGGCAAGTGGGCGCCGCGCTCGATGTGCCTGCCCGACCAGTGGCCGGTGAGGTACGCGGACGTGTTCAAGAAGGCCGAGCCGTTCGCGTACTCGTATGTGGACGACGACGCGACCAGCACCTTCACCAGCCGGGGCGAGGCCGGGTACCGGATCACTTTCGGGCTGAGCCGCTGAGCCGGTGAGGCACCCGAAGGGCCCGACCGACCGGCCGGGGACGACGTACCGACGCCGTATGTCAGGGCGGAGTCGGGGGCGGGAAGGGCGGCGGTCGTGACCGGCGCCGGGACGACGACGCGGGCGGCGCGGAAACCGCCGTCGTCGGCCCGGCCGACCGGGGACGGCCGCCGCCGATCCGCGATGAGTTTCGGCCGCGCCCGCGGTCCTATGGGGAGCAGCGGGCCCGTGTCCTGGGCGCGCCCCGACGAAAGCAGGCGTGAACGATGGCGACCTTCGTACTCGTCCCCGGCGCGGACGGCCGCGCCTGGGGCTGGCACCGGCTCGTACCGGAACTGCGCGCCCGCGGGCACGAGGTGGTGACGCTCGACCTGCCCGAGGACAGCGCCGCCGACCTCGACGCCTACGCGGACGCGATCGTGGCGGCGTGCGGCGATGTCGACCGGCTGGCCCGGCCGCTGGTCCTCGTGGCGCTGTCGCTCGCCGGATTCTCCGCGCCGCTGGCCTGCGAGCGGCTGCGCGCCGACCGGCTCGTACTCCTCAACGCGATGGTGCCGCTGCCCGGCGAGACGGCGGGGGAGTGGTGGGACCACACCGGCCAGCAGGCCGCGCGCGAGGCGTACGCGCGGGAGGAGGGACGCGACACCGCGTTCGACGTGCGCGTCGACTTCTTCCACGACGTGCCGCGGGAGATCACCGAGGAGGCCATGAACTCCGCCCCGTCGGGCGGCGCGCCGGAACCGGTCTTCACGCAGCCGTGGCCGCTGACGGCGTGGCCCGATGTGCCGACCCGCTTCCTCCAGGGCGCGCAGGACCGATTCTTCCCACTGGAATTCCAGCGGCGGCTGGGCAAGGAGCGGATCGGCGTGGACGTGGAGGAACTGCCGGGCGGGCATCTGCTCGCGCTGAGCCGGCCGCGCGAGTTGGCGCAGGCGCTGGTGCGGGACGTGTGAGCCGCGTGCGGCCGACCGCGTAACGGCGGCTGCCCGGCGCAGCGACTTCCCGCCAGGGAGAGGGCCTTCCAACTTCCTGTACAGTTGTCCAGGAAGTCCGAGAGCGGGAAGTCCGGTCAACGGAAGGCGTGGTGCACGGTCGTGAAGGTCGTCGCGGGAATCCTGGTCGGCGCGGTCGCCGCCTTCCATGTGTACGCACTCGTGCTGGAGATGTTCCTGTGGCGCGGTCCGCGCGGCCGGGCACTGCACGGGCTCGACGACGAGGGCGCCAGGATCACCGCGCCGCTCGCCGCCAACCAGGGCCTCTACAACGGCTTCCTGGCCGCCGGACTCGTCTGGGGCCTGATCGCCTCCGACCCGGTGGGCTTCCAGGCGCGGGTGTTCTTCCTGTGCTGTGTGATCCTGGCGGGTGCGTACGGCGCGGCGACCGCGTCCCGCAAGATTCTCTTTGTGCAGTTCGCGCCCGCGGTCGTGGCGCTGGTGGCGGTGCTTGTGACTGGATGAGGGGTGTGATCGCTACGGGTGAGGTGAGCGGGGGGCGCGCGACGTCCGATCCCCGTACGCTCAGGACCCGCGCCCGGCTGCGGGCCGCGCTGCTCGACGAGTGCGCGGAGCGCCCGCTGGACCAGGTCAGCCTGTCGGCGGTGGCGCGCCGCGCGGGGGTCGGCCGGGCGACCCTGTATCTGCACTACGACGGTCTCCAGGCGCTCGCGGTCGACGCCTGCGCCGACGTCGTACGGGAAGCGGTCGACGCGCTGCACGCCTGGACCGCGCCGCCGGGGCCCGACGCGCCGCCCGCGCCGCTCGCCGAGTTCCTCGGCGTCGTGGCCGGGCGGGCCGACCTTTACCGCGGTCTGATCGCGGAAGGCGGCGGCGGCCCGCTCGGCGCGCTCCTGCACGACGAACTCCGCGCTCGTTCGTTCGCCGACCGCACCCGCGCAGGTGCCCCGTCGCCCGCGCTCGCCGCCTCCGCCACCGCGGCCGTGTTCACCGGTCTGCTCGCCGACTGGCTGCACGGCCGTCTCGATCTTTCGCCGGACGCCTTCGCCGCTCACGTGTGGCGGTTGCTGGTCGCGATCCACCGCGCCGTCCGCTGAGTGTGCGCTGACGCCCGGTCAGGGCGTACGGTGTGCGCGGCGGGTGCGGAACGTGGGGGATATGCGGGGCAAATCGGGCGAGAGGTAACCCTGGGTGGTGCATATGGGTCTGAGTTTGCGAGGATCGCCGGGATGACTTCCGCTCCCGCGGGCTCCTTCGCTGAGAGCCGCTCCACAGAAGGCCGTGGCCGACACCGCCAACGGCGTCAGAAACATGTGCTGCGACGGAGGGCCGGAATCGGCGCCGCAGCGTTCGTCGTACTCGCGGTCGTCGGTGCCGGATATGTGGTGATGGACCGGCACGGCGCGGGTTCCGCCGCCGCGGACAGCGGCAGGAACAGCGGCCCCGGGCACGGCCGGGCGGCGGCGCCCAGCGCGTCCGCCAAGGCCGTGCGCCCCGGCACCCTGAGCGTCAAGGACGAGGCGCCCACCGTGATTCCGGGCCTCGGCCCCAAGACCCGCTCCGCGATCCCCGCCGCCACCCGGCAGGTGCTGGTGGCCTCGGGCAAGGCCAAGAATTCCGCCGACTCCACCGTCACCCTGTGGTCCCGTACCGCCGACGGCCACTGGAGCGCGGGCGCGGCCTGGCCCGCGCACAACGCGCTGCGCGGCTGGACCGACAACCACCATTCGGGCGATCTGCACAGCCCCATCGGCGTGTTCACCCTCAGCGACGCGGGCGGCTTCGACGCCGATCCGGGCGCCAAGCTGCCGTACCACCACTCGTCCGCCTTCCGCGCGGGCGGCGTCGGCTTCGACGGCGAGCCGCTGGACGCCGCCTTCGACTACGTCATCGCCATCGACTACAACCGGGTGCCCGGTACGTCCCCGCTCGACGGCACCCAGCCGCTCGGTGCCAGCCGTGGTGGCGGCATCTGGGTCCACGTCGACCACGGCGGCCCGACGCACGGCTGCGTCAGCGTCTCCGCGGCGCACATGGTCGACCTCCTGCACACGTTGGCCCCGGCGGACCACCCGGTGATCGTGATGGGCGACCACGCCTCGCTGTCGGCGTAGTCCTCTCCCGGTCTCCGCGCCTGCTGACGGATCGCCGAGGCCGCGCATCCGCACGCCCGCCCTGCTCAGCGCGTGACCTCACGGCGCTCCCGCATGCGGCGGGCGTGGCCTTCGGTGTCCGGTGCGCCTTCGCAGCCGGGGAGTTGGGTCCGCCGGCCGAACCACAGGTCCGAGGGACCCAGCGTTCGCAGAGTTCGACGGCGCGGGGGACGCCCGCCAGCGCACCGCGAATTGCGCCACCATGCCGACGGTGACCAGCCCGAACACGACCGAGAAGACCCACAGGGCGACACCGTCGTCCCTGGCCCCGCCCACCGCCTCCCACGGGTCAGACACCCGAACTCCCGCCCACCCGCTCCGGCAGCCCGCCCACGACGTCATACGCCCGCTCCTCCGGCACCAGTCGCTCCGCCCCCTCGACGTCCCCGACCCCGACCAAGCGGTGCACCTCCCGCGCCAGCGGCGTCACATCCCTGATCCCCACGATCCACGTGTCCGCGTACTCCCGCACCGCCTCACCCGACAGCCCGAGTTGCAGCGACCGGTACGGCAACGGCCGCAGCCGCACGTCCCGTTCGGGGTCCCACTGCACCCGCGCGGGAGCGCGCTTGAGCTGCCGACGCCACGCGTCCCGGTCGGCGTGCACGTCAGGGGAGTAGTGGGACAGACACGCGTGCCGAAGCGCCCACTCGAATCCGTCACGAGTGATCTCCACGGCGAGCACCGTCTCCTGCCCCGCCTTGGCGGCCCAGCCGCAGCGGTACATCATCCACAGGAACGACGGCTTGATCCACGTCATGCGGTCCCGGCTCCAGGCGGCGGGGAAGCGGCCGTCGCGGGCGGCGGGGAGGCCGATCGCGGGGGCGTAGGCCTGGTAGACGGTGATCGTGGTGGGGGTGTGGAGGGCGCGGACGCGCCGGGCGGGTTCTCGCATGGGGACACAGTGCAGTGGAGGCGGTGGGGGTGGCCAGCGAATTGTGGAGCGGGGAGGCCCGGCGAAGGAGGTGAGGGGAGGGCGGGGGCAGGGCGTTACTCCCTGGGGAGTACGGGTGGGGGCGGGGCGGGTTGACCGGGGGAGTACGGCAGAGGCATACCGCCGGGCGATGCGGCGCGGCGGCGTGCGGGGGAGTCTGGTGAGGCACCCCGGACCGGCAGACGGGTGGCCGGGAGTCCGGCCTCCGCCGGGGCTTTCGCACCCGCTCGCGAGGAGGCACGGCCATGGAAGACGAGCAGGAGCTGACGGACTTCGCGCGCCGATGGACCGAGGCGGAACGGCGCGGTGACGTGACCGCGCTGGACGCGCTGCTGACCGACGACTTCAGCGCGGTGGGACCGCGTGGCTTCGTCCTCGACAAGAAGCAGTGGCTCGACCGCTACGCCTCCGGCGCGCTCGTCCACGACGCCTTCACCTGGGCCGAGGTGACGATTCGTCAGTACGGGCGGGCGGCCGTCGCCACCGGGGTGCAGGGCCAGCAGAGCGACTTCGACGGGCGGGACGCGGACGGGTACTTCCGGGTGACGCAGACGATCGTCGAGACCGACGGCGTATGGCGGTTGGCCGCGCTTCACCTCAGTCCGACCGGCGACCGTCCGGGACCGGAGGCGTAGACCATGCGGATCAGTATCAGTGTCGCCCACGACGCCTGGCCCGAGGGACCGCGGGGCTCCGCACGGCAGTTGGAGCGGGTCGTCGCCACCGCCGACGAGATCGGGCTCGACACGGTGTGGGTCGCGGACCACCTGACGCGGACCGACCCGACGCGCTCACCGGACGAGGCGGTCCTGGAGGCGTACACGACGCTGGGACTCCTCGCGTCGCGCAGTGAACGGGTGCGGCTCGGCGCCATGGCGAGCCCGGTCGGCAACCGCGCGGCCGACCTGCTGATCAAGGCGGTCACGACGCTCGACGTCCTGTCCGGCGGCCGGGCCTGGCTCGGCATCGGCGCCGGATACGCCGACCACGAGGCCGCCGCGATGGGGCCGCCCGCGCCCGGCGCCCCCGAACGCTTCGAGCGGATGGAGGACGTGCTGCGGCTCGCGCACCGGATGTGGTCGGGCGAAGACAGCCCCTTCCGCGGCGCGCACTGCGACCTGGCCAGGCCGTACGCCAGTCCGCTGCCGCTCAGCGGCCCGCACCCGCCGGTGCTGATCGGCGGAAACGGCGAGGCCCGGATGCTGCCGCTGGTCGCGCGGTACGCCGACGCCTGCAATCTGCTCGACGTGCCGAACGGCGGCGCCACCATCCGCCGCAAGCTCGACATCCTCGCCGTGCACTGCCGCAAGATCGGCCGCCCGCTCGGCGACATCGACACGTCCGTCAGCGTCAGGCTGCGGCCGGAGGAGTCGGCGGACGAACTCGTCGCGCACTGCCGCCACTTCGCCGGTCTGGGCATCGGGCACGTGGTGCTGATGCCGGGCGGCCCGTGGACGGAGGCGTCGACGCGGACGCTGGCGGCGGCGCTGCCCGCGGTCCGCGGCCTGCACCGGGAGGAGGCGGCCGGGACGAAGGCCGCCCACCTCGACACTCACCGGGCGCCCGCGTTCGGCGGCGTCGTCCCCGTCTGAGCGGGACGGGAAACGCCGGCGGAGAAGGGAACGGCACCCCACGGCCGGCGGTCGCCGTGGGGTGCCGGTGTGCGCGGCCGCGGCCGGCCCCGGAACCAGGGCCGTCAGCCGTTGCCGCGCGGCAGGACGAGCGACTGGATCTGGGGAAGCCCCTTCCAGTCGTTCGAGGCGATCGTCGCGTGAGCCGCGGCGAGTTGGGCGATCCGCGCCTGCGCGTCGGCCGGGGACGGATTCACGTCGTCCAGGGCGGGCGCGACATTCTGCGAGTCGGTCATCACGAGCAGGTAGTGCCGCGCGTCGTACCAGTTCGTGTCGACGTTGAGGAACGCCGAGGCGTCACCGTCGAAGATCACGAACCACGGGCGCAGCGAGGCGTCGGAGTACCGCGAACGCGGGTCGCCCGACTGCACGTTGTGCACGGTCGGGAAGACCTGGGCGGTCGAGACGTGCCCCTTGAGGTAGCTCGCGTACTCGACGTCCGTCCACAGCGTGTCGGTCGGGTTGTTCTCCTCGACGGTGCCGGGGATGATCTCCAGGATCACCTTGCCCGCGAGCTGCTGCCGCGTCGGCCAGTTGCCCGCCTGGGCGGCCTCGTCGAGCGTGCTGTAGCTGCCGCCGCCGGGCTTGGCCAGCAGGTCGGACGGCTTGAACACCAGGCTGCCGAGGTGCGCGCTGATCGACTGGTCCAACTTGGCAGGGCTCATGCCGAGGTTGGCCTGGAAGCCCGCCTTCATCTCCAGCTTGATCATCAGCGGCGCGTGGCCGGGGTGCGCGCCGAGCCAGACGCGTACGTCGTCCAGGCAGCTCTCCAGGTCCTTGTTCGCGCCGCCCGTGTAGAGCTGCGACGGCGAGGACGCGTCCACGCAGTTGTTGCCGTTGCTGGTCAGGCTGGAGTGGCTGACCTTCCACTCCTGGGTGAAGAAGTCGTCCCACACGTCCAGTTCGATCAGCGACGTGCCCGTGTCCAACGCCTGGGCGAGGTACGGGAAGGCGGCGGGGTCGTAGGTGTTGTGCAGGCCGGACGTCGTGGCGCCCGAGAACGGCAGGGAGCCGGTGTCCGCGGCGGACGCGGATGCGCCGCCTCCGGCTCCGGCGACGGTGAACGCCAGGCATGTGGTGAGCACGCCGAGCAGCGCCGTGCGCAGTCGTAGGGAAACTCGTCGGGACAGCGGACCGGTCACGTGTCCTCCAGTGGGGGGTGTCTCTCCGTCCGGACGGTGACTGCCGAGCGTGAATCGACGGAGACATGTCACGTAACACGATCTGGAATCCGGCTGTCAGCTACGAATCGAGCCGATCTTCAACGCAATTGACGCCACGTCAGGGGCGGTTCGGTACGTTGTGGGGCCCGCGTCACGTCCGTACCGCTTTCAGTTCGCGCCCAGCAGTCGCAGCGCCGCCGTGGTCGCCGCGGCGGCGAGCACCACCACGAGGAAGGGCGCCCGGCGCCACGCGCACAGACCGCCGACGGCGACCCCGGCCGGGCGGGCGACTCCGGCGAAGCCGTGGCCCTCGGTGAGGCCGGACGTGGCGACCAGGGCGGCGAGCAGCACGACGACGCAGAGCGCCATCAGCCGTTCCAGGCGCGGCGAGAGGGTGACGCGGGCGCGCAGCACGGGCCCGGCGAAACGGAAGGCGAAGGTGCCCGCGCCCAGGGCGACGGTGGCGAGCAGCAGGCTCGTCCCCGTACTCATCGTCCCGCTCCGGTCCGCACGGCGGAGTCCGGCTCCTCGCGAGGACCGCCCGCCCGCGCCGCGCCGACCCCGGCAAGGGCGAGCAACACCGGCAGTCCGGCGGGCAGATACGGCGTCGCGACGAGCGCGATCACCACTCCGGCCAGCGCTGCCCTGCGCGTCGCGGAGTCACCGAGGGACGGCAGCACCAGGGCCAGCAGCACGGCGGGGAAGGCCGCGTCCAGCCCGAAGGCGTCGGTGTCGCCGACCGCGCCGCCGCCGACAGCGCCCAGGACGACACCGGCGTTCCAGCAGACGAACAGCCCGATGCCGCACGCCCAGTACGCCGCCCGCCGCCGTTCCGGCTCGCGCTGGGCGAGGGTGAAGGCCACGGTCTCGTCCGCCATCAGATGGCTGCCCGCGATGCGGCGGAGCGGCCCGGCGCCGAAGACGTCGCCGACCGCGAAGCCGAACGGTACGTGCCGCGCGTTCACGAGCAGGCCCGCGACGACCGCCGCCACCGGATTGCCGCCCGCCGCGACGATGCCGATGAACATGAACTGCGACGCGCCCGCGAAGACCACCACCGACAGCAGCATCGGCAGCCACACCGGCAGGCCGAGCCCCACGGCGATGGCGCCGAACGACACCCCGACGACGGCATCGGCGACGCAGACCAGGGCGATGTCCTGCACCAGGTCCTTCTCCGGAGTTCGCCATATCGAACGCATCGCCGCCTATAATGAACGGAGCGAGGGTCGTTCGTCAAGGCGAACGAATGGACTTGTTTGGCGAACGAAGGGTGTGGCGATGGTGGCGGACAAGGGGGCGCACGCGTCAGGGGAGCGAGGGGAGCCGGGACGCGGCGCGGACGAGGGCGGACGGGAGCGGCAGAGCGGGCGGGCCCCGCTGGCGGCCATCGCGGAATCCCTCCAGCGCGAGCGCCGCCGCGCGGGCCTGTCCCTCGCCGAGGTCGCCCGCCGCGCGGGCATCGCGAAATCCACGCTCTCCCAGCTCGAATCGGGCACCGGCAACCCCAGCGTCGAGACCTTGTGGGCGCTGAGCGTCACCCTGAACGTCGCCTTCGCCCAGCTCGTCGACCCGCCCCGCCCCCGCGTCCGCGTCGTCCGCGCGGGCGAGGGCGTCGCCTTCGCCGCCGAGCGCGCGGATTACGTGGCCACGCTCCTCGCCTCCTGCCCGCCGCACGCGCGCCGCGACCTCTATCTGGTGTCCGTACAGCCCGGCACCGCCCGCGAGTCCGACCCGCACGCGCCCGGCATGATCGAGCACGTGGTGCTCAGCACTGGCCGCGCGCTGGTCGGCCTCACGGACGATCCCGTCGAACTCCACCCCGGTGACTACATCGCCTATCCGGGCGACGAGCCGCACATCTTCCGCGCGTTGGAGCCGGACACCCTCGCGGTGCTCGTCCAGGAGCACCACTGACGCTTGACGCTGCCCTGAGTCAACTCCGTGTGCAGCGCCCGTGGTCGCGGCGCGTCAGCCCGCGGAGCGTCAACGCGGCCGTGTGCAGGGTGCCTTGCGTGCGGAACTGGAACAGCCGCCAGTCGCCTGCCGTCGGAGGCTCGGCGCGGAAGGCCAGTTGGGGCCGCCGTGATCGCCGTTCACCGCCGTCGTCGGATGCAGGTGCGCGAACGCCAGATCGCCGGTGTGGAACGCGGCCAGGTGCGCGTACGTCCCCAGGTACGGCTGGAGATCGGTCACCGGGCGGCCGTTCCTGGTCGCGGTCACGGCCGGCGGATGCGCCATGCCCGCCATGCCCGCCATGGCGGCGCCCTTCACCGTCACCGTGTAACCGTCCACCTTGGCGCTGGTCTTGGGCGCGGGCAGCGGCACGGGCGACGAGGCGGCGCCGGGGGCCGTGACCGTACGGCTCAGGACGACGTCCGTCCCCTTGCCGGGGCCCGCGTCCGGCGTGAAGGACGCGAAGAACCGCCACGCGCCGCCCGCGAGCGCCGCCAGCCGCGCCGTCCAGGTGCCGTCCTTCGCCATCCCCGGACGCACGTGCTGGAAGCCGGTGAGATCGGACCGGACCGCGTAGAAGCGCATCCGCTGCGTCTGGTCGAGCGCGAAGGCCGTCAGCGGCCTGCCGTCGGGCGCGGTGACGGAGAAGCGGTACGTGGCGGGCGCGCCGGTAGGCAGCCGTGCGTCGGGGGAGACCAGGCGGTAGCCGTCGCGGCCGGCGGACAGGCCGTTGGCGGCGGCCGGGGCGTCCATGCCGTTCATGGAGGGCGTGGACGGCGTGGAGGGTTCCGAGGGCATGGACGCGGTGGGCGAGACGGCGCGGTGCCGGAGGCGGCCAAACCCGCGCCTGCCCACGGCAGTACGGCGAACGCGACCTGCGTCCAGCCGGTGAGCGGTGCCCGCGCGCGTACGGGCGTGGCCCAACAGGTGCCGCCGGAGCCGCTCTTGGCGACGTGGGGGGGCGGGGGCATGCGGCCGTACGTGCGGAATCGAGTGGGTGGTCGCGGCGATGGTCGCGTCAGCAGGCACGGCAGCGAACATCCGCGCGCTGTCCATGTCCGTGCCCATGTCCATGGTCATGGGCACGCCGTGGCAGCCCTCGCTCGCGGAAGCCGGTGCGCCGTGCATGAAGAACAGCCCGAGCAGGACCGCGGACACCGTCAACAGCCGGGGCGTACGCGGTCGGCGCGCGTGTGCCGTACCGTCGCCGTCCGCTGTCACCCGGTTGACGATATACCCCCAGGGGGTGTCTTGCTCAGGCGGGTGCCCGCGTGTTAACGCTGCGGGTACGCGGTTCATGCACGATGCCCGCGACACATGGACACGTAAACGCGTAAACACGCAGACGACCGACCGGAAGGCGCGAGAGATGTCCGTACGCAGCGAGCGCGAAGGCGCCGTCACCACCGTGGTGCTGTCCAGGCCGGAGGCCCGCAACGCGGTGGACGGGCCCACGGCCGCCGCGCTCGCGGACGCCTTCCGTGCCTTCGACGCGGACGAGGAGGCGGCCGTCGCCGTCCTCTGGGGCGAGGGCGGCACCTTCTGCGCGGGCGCGGACCTCAAAGCGATCGGTACCGCCCGCGGCAACACGGTCGCCGACGACGGCGACGGTCCGATGGGGCCGACCCGTATGCGGCTCGGGAAACCGGTGATCGCCGCCGTCTCCGGGCACGCCGTCGCGGGCGGCCTCGAACTCGCGCTCTGGTGCGACCTCCGCGTCGCCGAGGAGGACGCCGTGTTCGGCGTCTTCTGCCGCCGCTGGGGCGTTCCGCTGATCGACGGCGGCACCGTACGGCTGCCCCGGCTGATCGGCGCGGGCCGGGCGATGGACCTCGTCCTCACCGGCCGTCCGGTCGACGCCGCGGAAGCCCTCGCCATCGGCCTTGTCGACCGCGTCGTCCCGCCCGGCACCGCCCGCGCCGCCGCCGAGCGACTCGCGGCCGAGATCGCCGCCTTCCCCCAGACCTGCCTGCGCGAGGACCGGCTCTCCCTGCTGGAGCAGGAAGGTCTGCCCGAAGAGGCCGCCCTGGCCGTGGAGTTGGCGCACGGCCGGATCTCCCTGACCGAGGCGGCGGCGGGCGCCTCCCGCTTCGCCTCCGGCGAGGGCCGCCACGGATCGTTCACCTGACGCCGAACGCCCGCCGTAGGCGCCCACGCCGTAGTCCTGTCGGGGGTCCCCGGAGGGCCGCCCACGTGCCCGTTATGCTCGCGAGCGTGATCGTGTGGCTCAACGGCACCTTCGGCGTCGGCAAGACCACGACGTCCCGGCCGCTCACCGAACTCCTCCCCGACGCGCGGATCTTCGACTCCGAGACGGTCGGCTGCATGCTGCGCCCCGTCCTCGCCTCGGTCCCCGTCGCCGACTTCCAGGACCATCCGCCGTGGCGCGCGCTCGTGGTCGAGACGGCCGCGCAGATCCTCGGCTACGTCGGCGGGACGCTGGTCGTACCGCAGTCGGTGCTGGTGCGGGCGTACTGGACCGAACTGCGGGACGGGTTCGCGAAGTCCGGCATTCCGCTGCGGCATTTCGTGCTGCACGCCGACCCGTCGACGCTCGCCGCGCGGATCGACAACGACCCCGAGGGGACCGGCATCAGGCGCTGGCGGCACGACCACGTCGCCCCGTACGCCGACGCCCTCCCCTGGCTGCGCGAGGAGGGCGAGATCGTCGAGACGGCGGATGTCGCCCCCCACGAGGTGGCGCGGCGGATCGCGACCGCGGTGACCGCCTAGGGCGTAACGGCCGCGAGGCCGTGCGCCGTTCGCCCGTCGGCCCGGCGAGGGTCATCCCCGGCCCAGCCGCAGGGCCCAGGCCAGGCAGCCGAGCGCGGCGGTCGTGGTCAGGACGCGGGCGACGTTCCAGCGCAGCCAGGCGGACTCGAACTGCTCGCGGACGGCGGCGAGATCGTGGATCTTCGACGGGTCGCCCGCGGCGGCGAGCTTGTCGTTGAGCGGGACGTTGAAGCCCATGGTGACGACGAGCGAGGCGGCGTAGAGGACCACCCCGGCGATGATCCACGGCAGCGCGGGCCGTCCGTCGCCGCGCCAGTGCAGCGCCGCCGCGATCCCGCCCAGGACCAGGGCGCCGCCGAAGGCGAGGCTGAACCAGCCGTTGAGTATGGCCACGTTGACGCGTTGCATGGCCTCAACGAACGTCCGGTCGTCCGAGGCGGCGAGGCCCGGCATGACGGCGACGGAGAAGGCGAAGTACAGGCCCGCCATCAGGCCGGTGGCGAGCGTGGCGGCGAGCAGCACGAGACTGCGGATGTCGCCGGACATAACAACTCCTCTGGATTCTCGGGGACGAGCGGTCGGGTTCCGACCCGACTCGGGGCGCTGGTAGGCGGGTTGGTGGTCACGACCGGACCGGTCCTGCGGAAGCGGCTGCTCCCAGCGCGGCTGCCGCTTCGGGTCCGCCGCGCCGCCGCCGGACACCGGCTGAGGCGGCGGCGTGCCGTACGGCCGCGCCGCGAACTGCTGGTGCGGAGCCTGCTGAGGCGGCTGTCGAGGCGCCCGCTGAGGTGTCCGGTCGCGGGGCGCGGTGTGCGCGTTCGGTGTCATGGCCTCAGTGAAACGGCGGCGAGGTCGGCGGGACCATCGTCCAAAAGCTCACCCCCATGCGCGGGCGTCCAGTCCTAGGCTGGGCGCATGGACGCACTGGCGAATCTGCTGGACGGGCCGCGGGCCCGAGGCGCCTTCCTGCTGCGGTCGATCCTCACCCCGCCCTGGTCGCTGCGGATCGAGGACCGGGCGCCGCTGACGCTGGCACTGATGGTGCGCGGCGACGGCTGGGTGGTGCCGGACAAGGGCGACCCCGTACGGCTGTGCCCCGGTGACATCGCGGTGATCCGCGGCCCGGAGCCGTACACAGTCGCGGACGCGCCGGCCACCGAGCCGCAGATCGTCATCCGTCCCGGGCAGGTCTCCGCGACCCCGCAGGGCGTCGAACTGTGCGAGGAGATGGACCTGGGGGTGCGGACGTGGGGTGATGTGCCGCCCGAGGCGCTGGGTACGGTCGGGGCGCCGGGACCGGTGCGGTCCGTGTCGGGAGCCGTCGGCGTCGGCGCAGGTCAGAGGGGCGCCGGGACCGCCGAGGACTCCGTAGTGATGATCACCGGGACGTATCAGATGCGCGGCGAGATCAGCCAGCGGTTGCTCTCCGCCCTGCCGCACGTCCTGGTCATGCCGGGCGACGCCTGGGCCAGCCCGCTGCCCGCACTGCTCCGCGAGGAGATCGTCAGGGACGAGCCGGGGCAGGAGGTCGTCCTCGACCGGCTCCTCGACCTGCTGCTGATCGCGGTGCTGCGTGCCTGGTTCTCCCGCCCGGAGGCCGGTGCGCCCGCCTGGTACGTCGCCCAGGGTGACCCGGTCGTCGGCCCCGCGCTGCGCCTGCTGCACGACGACCCCGCGCACCCGTGGACGGTCGCGGCGCTGGCCGCCAGGACCGGCGTCTCCCGCGCCTCCCTCGGCCGCCGCTTCACCGATCTCGTCGGCGAACCGCCCATGTCGTACCTGACCAACTGGCGGCTCTCCCTCGCCGCCGACCTGCTGCGCGAGCCGGACGCCACCATTGGCGCCGTGGCCCGCAAGGTGGGATACGGCAGCCCCTTCGCGCTCAGCGCCGCCTTCAAGCGCGTACGCGGCATCAGCCCGCAGCAGCACCGCGAGGGTGTGGTGGCGGAGGGGAGCGCGGCGTCCTGATCCGTCCGGCGGGCGCGAGGGGGCCTTCGGGGGCGCGTACGGGCGCCTCGTGCGAGTCCTGCGTCCCGCGCACCGTTCGGTTTGAGCCGGGGTATCGGGCCTGAATTGTTTAGGCTGGCTGCATGAAGGACTGGGATCTCCGCAAGCTGCAAATCCTCCGCGCGCTGCGCGACACCGGTACGGTCACGGCCGCCGCGGGCGCGCTGCGGATGACCCCGTCGGCCGTCTCGCAGCAACTGGCCGCGCTCTCCAAGCAGATCGGCACACCGGTGATGGAGGCGCGCGGTCGCGGCGTACGGCTGACCGGCGCCGCGCACGTCCTTCTCAGACACGCCGAGGTTGTCTTCGCGCAGCTCGAACGCGCGGGCGCCGAACTCGACGGGTACGCGCAGGGCGAGGTGGGCGTCGTGAAGGTCGGCGCCATCGCCACGTCCATCACGCGCCTGGTGGTGCCCGCCGCCCGGCTGCTGCGCCGCGACGCGCCCGGCATCACCTTGTCGGTGCGCGAGGCGGAGGCCGCCGAGGTGTACGAGGAGCTGGCCGCCGGTGACGTCGATCTCGCGTTGTCGCTGGCCGTGGACGCGCCGACGGCCCGCGACACGCGCTTCGTGATCGCCCCGCTGCTCACCGACCCGCTGGACATCGCGCTGCCCGCGACGCATCCGCTGGCCGCCGCGCCGGGGCTGCGACTGGCCCAGCTCGCCGAGGACCCGTGGATCTTCGGCAGTCGCGGGCCGTGGCGCGAGATCACCCTGGCGGCCTGCGCCGAGGCCGGATTCGTGCCGGAGCAGGCGCACGCCGCCGCCGACTGGCCCGCGATCTTCGCTCTGGTCGCGGCCGGAATGGGGATCGCGCTGGTGCCGCGGATGTCCGCGTCCGGCGCCCTGACCCAGGACCTGGCGGTACGGCCGCTGGACGTGGACCGGCCGCGGCGCCGGATCGTGGGCGCGGTGCGCGGCGGCTCGGAGGACGCCCCGCTGCTGCGGCGGACGCTGGGGGCGCTGCGGCGGGCCGCAGAGCTGGACCCGACCATGCAGTTGGACTGAACAATGGCTTCAGTAAGTTTCGATGGACGTGAAGGGTCGGGTCGGCCGAGAGTAGAGGGCATGACGACGACAGAGACGCATGAGACGACGGCAGCGGGATCAGCGCCGGGGACGGCACCGGCTGGGGGAGCGGTGGCAGGCGCGGCGGCCGGGACGGGGTCCGGCACTTTCACGGACCTGACGGCCTTCACGGGTGACGCGCTTCCTTACGGCGGCGGGAATCCCTTCGCGGACTACCGCCGCGTGGAGCTGCCCTTCGCGGGTCTCGCGGACCTGGCCGACCGCAGGCTGGGCGCGGGGGTGGTCGCCGCCAATGACGAGTTCTTCGCCGAGCGGGAGAATCTGCTGGTGGCCGGGCCCGCGGTCTTCGACCCCGAGCGCTTCGGGCACAAGGGCAAGATCATGGACGGCTGGGAGACGCGGCGCAGGCGGGGGGCGTCCGCGCAGGTCCCGCACCCCGATCCGGCCGACCACGACTGGGCGCTGATACGGCTGGGGGCGCCGGGCGTGATCCGCGGCCTGGTGATCGACACCGCGCACTTCCGGGGCAATTACCCGCAGGCGGTGTCGGTGGAGGCCACCGCGCACTCGATGTCGGCGGCGCCCGAGGATCTGCTCGACCCGGCGGTGGAATGGACCGAGCTGGTCCCGCGCACAGCGGTCGGCGGGCACGCGGAGAACGCGTTCGCGGTGCATGTGGAGCGGCGTTTCACCCACCTGCGCCTGCGGCAGCACCCCGACGGGGGGATCGCCCGGCTGCGGGTCTACGGCGAGGTGGCGCCCGACCCGGGGTGGCTGGCCGAGCTGGGCACCTTCGACCTGGTGGCGCTGGAGAACGGCGGCACGGTGGAGGACGCCTCCGACCGCTTCTACTCCCCGCCCGAGCACACCATCCTGCCCGGCCGCTCCCGGAAGATGGACGACGGCTGGGAGACCCGCCGCCGCCGTGACACCGGGAACGACTGGATCCAGTACCGGCTCGTGGACCAGGGCGTGATCCGCGCCATCGAGATCGACACGGCCTATCTCAAGGGCAATGCGGCGGGCTGGGCGACGCTGTCGGTCCGCGACGGGGAGGACGGCGAGTGGATCCCGCTGCTGCCGCGGGTCAAGCTCCAGCCGGACAGCGTGCACCGCTTCCTGGTCAACCCGATACCGGCCACCCACGTCCGGATCGAGATCTTCCCCGACGGCGGCATATCCCGGCTGCGGCTGCACGGCTCGCTGACCGAGCGCGGCGCGGCCAGCCTGGCCGAGCGGACGGAAGCCATCAGCTAGCGCGAGGCCGCCGTCGGACAGGCCCCCCGGGGGAAGGGGGACCCGTTCGGCAGGGTCTTCTGCGGGAGGGTCTTCTGCGGGAGGGTCCTCAGCGGGCGGGGCTGAGGATCTGTTCCGACCAGGAGACCAGGTGCTCGAAGAGGCCTGTCCTGCGGCGGAGTACGGCCCGGGGGTCGTGGTCCACGTCGTAGGCGGCGGAGCCGACCCGGCCGCCGACGGCGAGGCGGGTGAGCATCAAAGGGGCGAGCCAGCAGTATTTGGCGGCGCCCGTGGCGGCCACCGAGCGGCGCAGCTCGTCCTCGCCCAGGGCGGCCCCGGCATCGCGGGCACCGGCCAGATAGCCCTCGATGACGGCGGCGGAGATCTCCGGCAGCAACTCCCCTGGTATCAGGCCGTCGGCGACACAGTCCGGGATGAGGTTGGCGATGTCCTCGCCCACGGCGCCTTCCCCGACGAAGGCCCAGTCGAGCAGGACCGTACGGCCGCCGGTCGGTCGGGCGGCCGGGGCGCCGGGGGAGTGCGCGGGGGAGTCGTCCTGGGCGATCAGATTGAGCGGCCAGACATCGAGGTGGCACAGGGTGCGGGGGCCGGTCACCCGCCAGATGCCGTCGGTGGCCTGGTTGTCCTGGTTGTGGGTGAGTTCGGTGTAGGACCAGGTGGGTGCCGCACCGCCGAGGGCCGGGGCCACGCAGGCGGGGACGAGCGCCGCGGGGGTCACTGGGCGCCGAAGAGCTTCAGCAGCTCGTCCTTGCCGAACATCCGGGCCGTGTCGACCGCGGACGGCACGCCCGCGGCCGGGTCGGCGCCGCCGTCGACCAGGGCGGTGATGACGTCCTGCTCGCCCTTGAAGACGGCACCGGCCAGTGGGGTCTGGCCCCGGTCGTTGGCACGGTCCGGCTCCGCACCGCGGGCCAGCAGCGCCCGCACGGTCTGCCCGTGACCGTGGTAGGCGGCGAGCATCAGCAGGGTGTCACCGCGGTCGTTGGTGAGATTCGCGGGGACTCCGGCGTCGATGTAGGCGGCCAGTTTGTCGGTGTCGCCCTGCCGGGCGAGGTTGAAGACCTGGGCGGCGAGCTGAAGCAGCTCGGGGTCGTGAGCGGGCTCGCTCTCGGCGGCGGGATCGGGCGTCGGCTCGGTCATGATCCCAGCCTACGCAGCGGGGCACTGTCCGTTGAAGAAGGAGATCACCACGCGTTGCGGCGCGCCCTGGCCGACCTGGACGTCCACCGGGACGCAGGCGTGGCCGTCACCGGCGACGAAGAAGCCGCCGATGAAGACGACGGGCCGCGTCGGACAGGCGTCGAAGGTGATCGCGGGGGCCGGGGTGGACCCGAAGGCACGGCCGTACTCCAGTCCGGCCTTGGCCCGCTGCTCGGCGCCGATGGTCAAGGTGACCGTCGCCTCGGTCCGTATAAAGGCGGCGACCTTGTAATGCCAGCCGTCGGAGTTGTGGTAGCCGTGGCCGGTCTGGTCGCCGTCGGCCAGGGCGCGCAGACCCGTCCAGGTGAGGGGACCCACCGTCACATCGTCCTTCGCGGTGGCCGGTGCGGCGGGAGACGAAGCGGAAGCAGAGGAAGAAGAGGAAGGGGAGGTGGGTGCGATGGTGGTCGAACCAGTGGATTTCGCGGGGCTGTTGCCCGTGGTCACCTCGGTGGCGGAGCCGCCGGGCGAGCGCACGGCTTCGACGCACGCCACCGGGCGAGGGTGCTCGATGCTGCCGACCGGGGGCGGTGCCTCGGTGGTGACGCGGGCGGAGTCGGTGGCGGCGGGCCGGTGCGTGGAACCGCCCGAGGAGCAGGCGGACAGCAGGGCGATCACCCCCAACGCCACACCGGACGCTCGTATCCCGCGACCAGACATGCGCATCACTCCCTCACGCAGGACGGTACGTGGTCAGCCGAGCGGCGGCCAGACCACCAACTGCCGTACCAGCGCGGGGTCTCCGGTCAGCCGGAGCGTGTCGCCCCCGTCCCAGGGGGCCCTGCGGTACAGCGCCAGCAGCAGATCGCTGGCGGGACCGGAGAGGGTGGCACCGGGCTCCGGGCCGTCGCCGGGGCCGCCGCGGACCGCCGAGGCACCGGTGGTGTCGAGGATCAGAGTCCAGGCCGGGCCCTCGTCGGTGACCAGCGCGACACGGGCCGGTGCGTGCGGCCAGCCGTCCATCGAGCCGAAGCCGACGTGCAGGAATTCATCCAGGGCGTCGGCGGCGAGGGCGGGCGGCAGCGGTTTGGTGACCCCCGCGGCCTCCTGCGCGTCGCGGGCGTGGACGGCCGCCTCCTGGACCTGGTGGCGGGCGACGGAGCCCGAGGTCGCCGCGTTGCCCGACTCCGCCCACCAGGTCCAACAGCCGGTGTCGGGACCGGCCGTACGCAGGGCGTCGAGCAGCAGCACCGTCGAGGCGGCCGACCAGGACGGCAGGTCGTCCCCCGGCATGCGGTCGCCGAGCACCCCGTCCGACGGCGGCCGGACGGCGGGGCCCGCGGCGACCGTCGCCGCCCAGAAGCGCTGCACCTGGCCGACATGCGTCAGCAGATCCCGGACTGTCCAGTCGGGGCAGCCCGGAATCCGGGCCTCGACGGGTGCGGCCTGCGCGGCCTGCGCGGCCTCGCGCAGGACGGTGGACCGCTCCTCGATGAGTTCGAGCCAGTCGGTGAACCGGAGTTCGGGCGAGGCCGGCGTCTGCGAGGAGCGCGAAGTCGTCATGGCCACCGTTGTAGCAGCGACCACCGACAATGCCCCCGGTCCGGCGGCCGGGACAGGCCGCGGGCTCCATGTCCGGTGCGGTGCGCGGAAGATCGAGAAGGCCGCGCCTGGCCGGTCCCGCGGCCGAATTTGTGGCCGGATTTCTGACCGATTCCACAGGTTTTGCCCAACCCTGACCACGGCGGGCTCTGTTCACCGCGACGGGAAACCTGTTCCATGGTCATCAGACGGCCGCCGCGACCGAAGGCGGCCACGTGTGCCAGAAGAGGTGGCCTTGCCTACGACCGTGCGGCGTACCGCTGTGAGCATTCCGGCCGCGGACCTCGGCCCGGAGAACCCGCTGCCCGCATTGCGCCCGCTCGACGAGCTGCACCGGCTGGACCTCAAGGACCGCGAGGGACTGCCCGCCGACATGGCCAGGCAGCTCGGCTACGCGCCGCTGCGCTCCGTGCTGCCGGTCCGCGTCCTCGACGGCTACGGCCGCGACCGCGCCCCGGCCGCCCTCGACGCACTCGTCATCGAGAACGACCGCATCCGCGCCACCGTGCTGCCCGGCCTCGGCGGCAGGCTGTACTCGCTGGTCCACAAGGCGACCGGACGTGAACTGCTCTACCGCAACCCGGTGTTCCAGCCCGCCGCGTTCGCGCTGGCCGGTGCCTGGTTCTCCGGCGGCGTGGAGTGGAATCTCGGCGCCACCGGCCACGCCGCCCACACCTGCGCCCCGCTGCACGCCGCCCGCGTCCCCGCCCCGGACGGCGGCGAGATGCTGCGCCTGTGGGAGTGGGAGCGGCTGCGCGACCTGCCCTTCCAGATCGACATGTGGCTGCCCGCCGACTCCGACTTCCTCTACGTCGGCATCCGGGTCCGCAATCCGCACGAGCGCACCGTGCCCGCCTACTGGTGGTCCAACATCGCCGTCCCCGAGACCGACCGCACCCGGGTGCTCGCCCCCGCCGACGCCGCCTGGCACTTCGGCTACAGCCGCACCCTCAGCCATGTGCCGGTCCCCGCGCCCGACGGAGCCACCGACATCACCTACACCACCCGCTCCGAGCACGCCGCCGACTACTTCTTCGACGTGGCCGACACCGACCGCCGCTGGATCACCGCGCTCGACGGCGAAGGACACGGCCTCGTCCAGACCTCCACCGACCTGCTGCGCGGACGCAAGCTCTTCCTGTGGGGCCACGGCCGCGGCGGGCGGCGCTGGCAGGAGTGGCTGACCGAGCCCGGCACCGGCGGCTACCTGGAGATCCAGGCCGGCCTCGCCCGCACGCAGCTCGAACACATCCCCATGGCCGCGGATTCGGAATTCTCCTGGCTGGAGGCGTACGGACCGCTCGCCGCCGACCCCGCGCTCGTGCACGGTGACGACTGGACCGCCGCGCGCGCCGAGGCCGGGGGACGACTCGAGGCCGCACTCCCGCGCGCCACCGTCGACGCCGCCTACACCGCGTGGCTGGCGCACGCCGACACCGACCCCAAGGACCTGCTCGCCACCGGCTCCGGCTGGGGCGCTCTCGAAAGCGAGCGCGGCCACTTCCACCTGCCCGGCACACCGTTCCCCGCCACCACGCTCGGCGACCCGCAGAAGCCCTGGCTGGAACTGCTGCTCGCCGGGATCTTCCCGAGACCCGCCGCAGACGCACCCCCAGGACCCGCGCTCGTCTCCCCGGAGTGGCGCGAACTGCTGGAGTCCGCCGACACCTATCCCGGCAACGAGTGGTTCCGCGACTACTACCTCGGCATCGCCCAGTGGGCCGCGGGCGACCGCGCGCAGGCCGTGCGCAGTTGGGAACGGTCGGTCGCCGCCCACCCCTCGCCGTGGGGTCTGCGCGCCCTGGCCGTCGCCGAGGCCGACGCGGGCCAGACCGACCGCGCCGCCGACCGCTACCTGGCCGCGTACGACAGCCTGCGCGCGACGTTCACCGCGCTCCCGGACCGCCCGGACGTCCGGCGCGCCCTGATCGTCGAGGCCGTGCCCGTCCTGCTCGCCGCAGGCCGCGCCGCCGACGCCGAACGCGTCCTCGCCGATCCCGACCCGGCCCCGGAGGATGACCGGCACGGCCCGGACTGCGGGCGGCTACGGCTGCTGCGCGCGCAGACCGCGCTCGCCCGCGGCCAAGTCGCCGAGGCCCGCGCGCTGTTCGACGAGGGCTTCGTCGTCGAGGACCTGTACGAGGGCGCCGAGGCGCTGACCGACACCTGGTACGCCATAGCCGAACGCCTTGTCGCGGGCGGCGGCCCCGTCACCGACGACATCAGGACCCGCGCACGCGCGGAACACCCGCTGCCCGCCGCGTACGACTTCCGGATGCGGCCGGAGACGGTGCCGTAGGGAGCGGGCGGTCCCGGGCGCACGGCTACTGCGGCCGACGTCCGTTGGCCGCCGCGCCGCCTACGCCCGGCTCGCGGCGACCAGCGCCGCCGTCTCGTCCGCCGTCAGGTCACCGGGGCGGCGGCCGTCGCGGGCAAAGGAGTTGGCGGTACGGCGCAGCGCCTCGTTGACGGGCGTCGGCACGCCGAAGCGGCGGCCGAGCAGCACGATCTCGCCGTTGAGGTAGTCGGCCTCGATGGAGCCGGTGCCCCGGGTGAGGCTCTGCCAGGACGAACCGCCGCCGCGCTCACCGCCGTTGACGGGCAGCAGCTCCACCCGGTCGCCGCGCACGCGGGCCTGCTCCTCCTGGCTGACGTGCGTGACACCGGCCGCGTCCAGCACCGCGACGCCTTCCGCCCGGGCCCGCTGATACACCTCGAACAGCGGCCCCTCACCGATCGGACCGGACACCGCCTCCAGGGAGTTGCCCAGATTCGACAGCAATTTGCCGTACTTCCACGCCATCACGTCCTGCGAGACCGGCGCCGCGAAGCCCGAGCCCTCAAGGTCGGCGGCGATCCGCCGCGTCGTGTCGTCCGCGCCCGACGGATAGCGGCCCAAGGTCAGAATCCCGGACAGCGGCGCACCCGGCGCCTGCACGACACCCGGCTCCAGGTGGGAGGCCGGCAACCAGACGCACATCCCGTGCACGTTCGCGAAGCGGCGCAGCGCCAGCCGCTCGTTCTCGACCCCGTTCTGCGCGCACACCACGGCGGGACCGGCGCCGTCCGACCCGACCCCGTACCCGTCCCACCGCGTCAGCACCGACGCCGTGTCCTGCGTCTTGACGCCCAGCACCAGGACGTCGTCGGGCCGCGCCCGCAGCGCCTCCGGGCCGTCCGCGACGGGCACGGGCAACGTCAGCGTGCGGTCCGGCAGTTCGAGCCGCAGCCCCCGCTCGCGCAGCGCGTCGAGATGCCCGCCGCGCGCCACCAGGACGACCTCGTGGCCGCCGTCGAACAGCCGCCCGCCGATCGTGCCGCCGACCGCTCCCGCTCCGATGATGATGTATCGCACACCAAGACACTCGCACACGCCCGCACCGGTCCCTCCACCGCACCGCGCGGAAAACCGGTGGCCGGGCGCCCGCGCCCCCCGCCACAGTGATCGTCGGGGAGAACACCCGACCACCACCATCCGACCACCGCATACGGGGGGACCGTCATGTCCACATTGCGCGTGACCGCGGAGCGGCTCACCATCCTCGACCACCCCAACGCCGACGCGCTCGAACTGGCGCAGGTCGGCCTCTACCGCGCCGTGGTCGCCAAAGGCGCCTACCGCAGCGGTGACTTCGCCGTCTACATCCCGGAACAGGCCGTGCTGCCCATGCCGTTGATCACCGAGCTGGGCCTGACCGGCAGGCTGGCCGGAAGCGCCGCGAACCGCGTCAGGGCGGTCCGGCTGCGCGGCGAGCTGTCGCAGGGCATCGTCTGCCGGCTGGCCGCGCTCGACGGTACGGACCTGGAGCGCGCCGCCGCCGGGGGAGCGGACTTCGCCGAACGGCTCGGCATCGTCAAATGGGTGCCGCCGGTGCCGGTGTCGATGAGCGGCGACGTGGAGTCGGCGCCCGACCTGCTGCCCTGGACCGATATCGAGAACCTCAAGCGCTACCCGGACATCTTCGCGCCCGGCGACCCGGTCACCGTCACCGAGAAGCTGCACGGCACGGCCTGCTGCCTCACCTACTATGCGGGCAGCGGCACTGTGCACGTCACGTCCAAGGGCCTCGGCGGACAACGCCTCGCCCTCACCGAGACCGACCGCAATCTCTACTGGCGCGCCGTCCTCGGCCACGGCCTGCCCGCCGTCGCGGCCCGGCTCGCCGAGCGGCTGGGCGCCGACCGGATCGGCGTCTACGGCGAGGTGTACGGCAGCGGCGTGCAGGATCTCGGCTACGGCGCGGACGCCCGTGTGCAGGGAGCGCCCGGCTACGCGGCGTTCGACGTGTGCGCGGACATCGGCGGGCGGGTGCGCTGGCTGGACGCCTTCGCGCTGCTGGAGGGCGAAGTGCCGCTGGTGCCCAAGCTGTTCGAGGGCCCCTTCGACCAGGAGGCGGTGCTGGCGCTGGCCCAGGGCACGGAGACGGTCTCCGGCCGCGGCCTGCACCTGCGCGAGGGCGTCGTGGTGCGCACGGCCGACGACCGGTACAGCGACGTCCTCGGCGGCCGGGCCATCGCCAAGGTCGTCAGCGACGCCTACCTGACCCGCAAAGGCGGCACGGAGTACGAGTAGACCGGCCCCCGCGTGACCGCCGACCGCCGACCGAAGGCCGCCGACCGCCGACCGCCGACCGTGGGCCGACGCCCTTCCCCTGAACAGCGTCGGCCCACCCCGGCCCGTCAGCCCGCCCCGACCCGTCCGGCCCCCGCCTCCGCGCCGCCCTCCAGCCGCGCCCGCAACCGCCGCTTCGCCTCCGGCCACTCCTCGGCCAGCATCGAGAAGAAGACGCTGTCGCGCCACGTCACACCGTCCGAGCGCAGCCGGTGGCGGCGCCAGACCCCCTCGCGGACCGCGCCGAGCCGCGCGATGGCCCGCTGCGACCTGACGTTGAGATGATCCGTCTTCCAGCAGATCCGCCCCATGCCCAGCTCCTCGAAGGCATGGCCCATCAGCAGCAGCTTGGCCTCGGTGTTGACCGGGGTGCGCCAATGGGCGCGGCCGTACCAGGTCCAGCCGATCTCCAGCCGCTCGTCCCTGGCGCTCACGTCGTGGTACGTCGTCCAGCCGACGGCCCGGCCGCCCGCCCGCTCCACGACGGCGAAGGCGAGACCGCCCGCGGCCTCCGCGTCGGCGGCGACCCGTACCGCGAGATCGCGCAGCTCGTCCTCGGTGTGCGGCGGCTCCACCGGCAGCCAGCGCCACACCTCCTCGTCACCGCCGCCCGCGGCGAACAGATCGGGCACATGGCCGGGAGCGAGCGGTTCGAGGCGGACGAAACGGCCTTCGAGCACCGTGTGAGCGGGGGTTCTGGCAACCATGGACGCACCGTAACCAGCGGCCAGAGGGTCCTGGCAACGCGATTTCACCTCGTGGACCGCATGCTCTCGGCTCAGCCGGGTACGTGCGGGGGATCCGAGCACCGTTGACGCCAGAAGCGGCGAGAGGAACCAGAAGCGATGACCGACATCACCCCCGACGGCCTCGACCCGGACAGCGGCCTGCCCCCGGCGCAGCGCGCGCTGCGCGAGATCGCCCACGGCAGCGAGAACGTCGTCGCCCTCAGCACGCTCGCGGTCAGCGAAGTCCTGCTGCCGGTGCCGGGCGTGGACGAGGACCCCAACGGCGGCGAGCCTCCCCGGCAGATCCAGCTCCCGGTGTACGAACAGGAGGACGGCCGCCAGCTCGTGCCCGTCTTCACCTCCGAGACTCGGATGGCGGAAGCGCTGCCGACGACCAGCCGCTACCGGCTGGTCCAGCTCGCCGTGCTCAGCGGCGCCTGGCCCTCCGACGAACTGATCCTGTCCATCGACACCGGCAGCCCCGACTCGCTGAGCATCTCGGGCGAAGGCGTCCGCGCCCTGGCCGGGCTGGTCGGCGGCCAGAACTGAGCGCCGCCCGCGTCGTCAACCCCGCCCCAGCCGCCTGCGCGGCCTCCGGGCAGGCACCGGCGCTCGGCCCCGGCACGCCCCCCGGGCCCGGTCAGCCCCGGTACACCACCAGCCCGCCGGGCACCTTGTCGAGCAGCAGCTCACCGGGCGCGGGTGCCACCTCACCGTCGTAGGCGAGGTGGACGCCCTCGCCGGGCAGCCGCAGCCGCAGCCGCCGTACGGTCGCCGACGTGTACACCGGCGACCGGGTCAGCACCCCGGTGAGGGCCGCGCCCAGCAGCCGGGTACGGGCGAAGGGCCCGCCGTCCACGATGCGCACGTCCAGCACGCCGTCGTTGAGGTCACGGCGGCGCACCGGGGCGAGCCCGACGCTGGAGTAGCGGCAGTTCCCCGCGAAGATCAGCCACACCGAGCGCGGCCGTCCGTTCACCTCGATGTCCACCGGCTCGCAGGTCCGCAGGACGTGCACGGCGGCCAGCACACTGGCGGGCCAGCTCCCCACCCGCCGCGACCAGCGCTCCCGTACCCGTACCAGCTCCGGGTACGACCCGATGCTGAAGGTGTTGAGGAAGGGCGCGGACTCGCTGTACGGCGAGTCCAGGCTGGTGTGCCGGGCCACGTCCACATTGGCCGCCCTGCCCGCCGCGACCGCCTTCGCGGTGTCCTCGACGGTCTCCAGGCCGAGGTCGAGCGCGAAGTGGTTACGGGTGCCGCCGGGGAAGACCGCCAGCGGCAGCCGGTGGCGCAGGGCGACGGCCGTGGCCAGGCACACCGTGCCGTCACCGCCGCACACCCCGAGCGCCCCGCCCTGCTCCACGGCCGTGCGCGCCGCCTTCTCCAGCATCTCCAGCAGGTCGTCGTCCTCGGTGCACTCGCCGACCGACGCCTCGGGCAGTGCGGCGGCGATCCGGTCGACGGGCGCCGACAGCAGCGGCGGCGGCCCCGACGCGGAGTTCACCACCACGTGCAGCCCGCGGCCCTCGGGCAGCGACGGCACCTGCGCGTCGGCGCCCGGCTCCGGCTTGCCCGGCGCGGGTGGCACCAGGGCGCGTACGACGGCGGCGGCGCCAAGGCCCAGGGCCGCGCCCGCCACCACGTCACTCGGATAGTGCACTCCGGTGTAGATCCGTGAGAAGGCCACGCTCGCGGCGAGCGGCGCGATCACCAGGCCCCAGCGCGGCGACTCGATCGCCATACCCGCGGCGAAGGCGGCGGCCGAGGCCGCGTGGCCCGAGGGGAACGACGAGGTGATCGGCTGGCGGTGCAGCCGCCGTATGACCGGGACGGTGTCGAGTATCGGCCGCGACCGCCGTACCGCGCCCTTGCCCGCGGTGTTGACCGTCAGCGACGCCAGCGCCAGCGAGCCCAGGCCGCGCGCCGCCGCCCGGCGTCCGCTCCTGCCGCCGGTGGCCGCGACACCCGCGGCGACGGCGAACCACAGCCGGCCGTGGTTCGCGGCACTGCTCAGCCGGGGCAGCACCGGCTCCGCGCCCGGCCAGTGGCGCTCCGCCACCTCGGCGAACAGCGCCTTGTCCCAGTTCTTCCAGGGATACGTCATGCGGGCCGGTTACCCACGCCCGGCCGCGGCACACCGCCTGTTCAACGCCGTTGCCGTTCCGTCACGGACGGCCGCCCGCGTATCCGCCGGAACCGCACCCGCGTAGCCGCCCGCGTATCCGCCGGGACCGCACCCCGCGTACTTGCCCGCGTACCCACCGGTACCGCACCCGCGTAGCCGCCCGCGTATCCGCCGGGACCGCGCTCGCACCGCCGCCCCCGTGTCCGCCGTCCACCGGCGCCGCCGCTGTAGTCTCACCGGGTGAACGAAGCTCACCCGCACGCCCCTTGGCCAGAGCCGGAACTCGTGATCTTCGACTGCGACGGTGTGCTGGTCGACAGCGAGAAGATCGCGGTGAAGGTGGACGCGTTCGTGCTCGCCGCGATCGGCTGGCCGCTGAGCGAGGCCGAGATCGTGGAACGCTTCGTGGGCCGCTCCTACCGCGACATGACCACCGCCATCGAGAAACACCTGGGCCGCTCCCTGCCCGAGGACTGGGACGCCCCCTACCGGCACCTCTACCAGGAGGCGTTCGACGCCGACCTGACCGAGGTCGACGGGATCACGCACGCCCTGGACGCGCTCACCCTGCCGAGCTGCGTCGCGTCGAGCACCAGCCACGAGGGGCTGCGCCACACGCTTGGCCTCACCGGTCTCTACGAGCGTTTCGAGGGCCGGATCTTCAGCGCGAGCGAGGTCGAGCACGGCAAGCCCGCCCCCGACCTCTTCCTGCACGCGGCCCGCAGCCTCGGCGTCGAGCCCGCGCGCTGCGTGGTCGTCGAGGACAGCCGGTACGGGGTGGCCGCCGCCCGTGCGGCGGGCATGCGCGCGTACGGCTACTGCGGCGGACTCACCCCCGCGGGCTGGCTCGAAGGCCCTGACACGACGGTCTTCGACGACATGCGCGACCTGCCCGCACTGCTGCTGCGCTGAACGCGGGGCGCGCCGCCTCCTCCTCACCCGCGCGCTCGGCCGTCGGCCGCTCCACCGGCCGGTCTGTCGGATGCGGACCGCGCCGCCGCGGGAGAAAGTGGGCCCCAGGGGTGCCCACCTACGCAGCGGAGGTAACCGGATGCGGCTCGGCCCGCGGTACGACCTGCGACCCGACTCGGGACTGCCGCTGCCCGCGTACTGGCGGGAACGGACGGCCGCCGCCCGGCCCGGCGCCGAGGTCCCGGGCGGCGGCCCGCGGCTGCTCGACGCCGCCTGCGGCTACTGGGCCCGCCGCGGCCTGCCCTGCCGCGCGGGCCACGTGCTCGCCGCGCCCGGCGCGGAGCCGCTGCTGTTCGCGCTGCTCGCCGCCGTCGACGGCGACCCGGTGCTGGCCCGCCCCGCCCCCGCGTGGCAGGCCCCGGTGGCCCGGCTGCTCGGCCGCCAGGTGCACACCGCGCCCACCCCGCCCGAGGGCGGCGTGCCCGACCCCTTCGCACTGCTGGAGACCGTACGGCGGGCGCGCGCCGCGGGCGCCGACCCGCGGCTGCTGGTGCTGTCCGCAGCCGACGACCCGACCGGCACCGTGACCGCGCCCGAGCTGCTGCACGAGACGTGCGAGGCCGCGGCGGAGGCGGGGCTGCTGATCGTCTCCGACGAGACGTACTCCGACACGCTCCACCACCGCGACACGGTGCTGCTCAGCCCGGCCGAGATGCTGCCCGACCACACCGTCGTCCTGGCCGACCTGGGCGCCACGCTGGTCCCGGCCGCGGTGCCCGCCGCGCTCGCCCGTTTCCCCGCCACCGCCCACGGCGCGGCCTGGCGGGAGCGGGCCCTCGACGTACTCGCCGCGCTGCGCGCCGTGCTGCCCGCGCCGGTCGCCGCCGCCACCGGATACGTCCTCACCGAGCCCGCGGAGGTCACCGACCGCGCCGCCGCGGCCAACCGGCTGCACGCGCGTACCGCCGCTGCCGCCTTCCGCGCGATCACCGGCGCGGGGGCGACCTGCCGACCGCCGCGCGCCGGTTTCCAGCTCTATCCGACGCTGCCCGCGCCCGGCCTGGACGCCGCCGCGCTGGAGGAGCGGCTGACCGCGGCCCTCGGCTACCCCGTACTCGGCGGCCACCGCTTCGGCGACGACCCGGACGAGCCGCGCGTGCGGATCAGCACGGGTCACCTGCACGGCGCCACCGAGGACGAGCGCCGTGTCGCGCTGGCCGCGCCCGACCCGCTCGCCGTCCCGCATGTGGTCGCCGCGCTGGCCGCGTTGGCCGTCGCCGTCAGCGGCCACGCAACCGGGTACCCCGCGGCCGGGTCGGGCCCCGCGGGCGGGGCGGTCGGCCAATCCGCGGACATCGGCCAATCCGCAGACATCGGTGAATCCGCAGACATCGGTGAATCCGCGGACATCGGCGAATCGGCGGACACCGGATCGCGGGGGCGTGGGACCTGACCTATTTTTTGGGTAGGTCGTTGAACGATGATCGGGGATCCGGTGGGTGCGAGCGGTGTTGGGGACGGCCGGGCGGGCCACACGCGCCTCGCCCACCCTCCCCACACCATGTGCCGCGGCCACGGGTCCTGCCGGTCCCGTCGGGCTTCCCGGCCCGGTCGGAACCGCCGGGGCCGCCGCCCTGGCTCGAACCGCCGGGGCCGCCGCCCCGGCCCGCTGTTGCCCGGCGAGTGTCGCCGACGGCGCCGAGACCGTGACGGATGGGAGTCCCGATGACCGATCAGCGCGAGCGCACCCTCGCCGAGAGCGAGAGCACCCTCGCCGGTCCGCGTCCGCTGGGCGAGTTGAGGACCTGGCCCACGTCGTTCGCCGACCGGCTGACGGACCCGCTGCCGGGGCTGCGCGACGTCCTGCGCTCGGTAAGGGAGCGCAGCATGCGCCCGCCGGCCGCCGCGCTCGCGCAGGTGCCGTCGCTGCCGGTCGAGCGCGGACCGCTGCCCGCGACGAGGGCGGGCACGGTCAGCCTCACCTGGGTGGGACACGCGAGTTGGGTGATCGGCATCGGCGGGCTGACCGTGCTCACCGACCCCGTGTGGTCCCGCCGGATCCCCGGCACCCCGGCCAGGGTCACCCCGGTGGGCGTGCCCTGGGAGACGCTGCCCCCCGTGGACGCCGTCGTCATCAGCCACAACCACTACGACCACCTCGACGCGCCGACGCTGAAGCGGCTGCCGCGCGACACCGCGCTGTTCGTGCCCGCGGGCCTGGCCGCCTGGTGCCGCCGCCGCGGCTTCACGCGGGTCACCGAACTCGACTGGTGGGAGGCGGCGGAACTGGGCGGTGTCCGCTTCGACTTCGTCCCCGCGCACCACTGGAGCAAGCGCACGCTCACCGACACCTGCCGCTCGCTGTGGGGCGGCTGGGTGCTGACCGACGGCTCGGGGCAGCGCGTCTACTTCGCCGGGGACACCGGCTACGGCCACTGGTTCCGCGAGATCGGCCGCGCCCACCCCGGCATCGACCTCGCGCTGCTGCCGATCGGCGCCTACTCGCCGCGCTGGATGCTCAGCACCGTGCACACCGACCCGGAAGAGGCCGTACGCGCCTGCCTCGACGTGGGCGCGACCGCGATGGCGCCCATGCACTGGGCGACGTTCCTGCTCTCCGCCGAGCCGCCGCTTGAACCGCTCACCCGGCTGCACGCCGCGTGGGCCGCGACCGGCCGCCCCCGCGACGACCTGTGGGATCTGCCGATCGGCGGCTCGCGGGTGCTGTCCGGCACGCCGTAAGGGCAGGCCCGGCGGCCTGACCGCGGGACGGGCCGCCCCCGCTTGCGGCGCGCGGCCTACTTGCGGCGCAGCCGCCGCACGACCATGGGTCCCGCCGCGAAGGCGAACGTCAGCCCCACCGCGAGCGCCACCCCCTGCCACGGCTCGGGGAACAGCGACCCGCCCAGGACGCCGACCAGTTGATACGCCGCCGCCCACACCAGACAGGCCGGGATGTCGCCGCGGACGAACCGGCGCAGCGACATCTCGCCCAGCAGGCACGCCACCATCACCGGGATACGGCCCGCCGGGATCAGCCGGGACAGCACCAGGACGGCCGCGCCGTGCGCGTCCAGCCGGTTCTGCGCCTTCTCCAGCGTCGTGTTGTCCACCCGGTCCTGGAGCCGGTGCAGCCAGCGCGAGCCGTTGCGGGACCGCACCCCGCGCAGGCCGAGCCAGTACAGCGCCACGTCGCCGAGGAAGGCGGCGAAGGACGACACGAGGAACACCCCGAGCAGCGCGAGCGGCGGTTCCGACTGGTGGAAGGCGACGACGGCCGCGCTGGAGACCACCGCGCCGGTCGGCACCACCGGCACCAGCGAGCCGAGCGACACCAGCAGGAACAGCGACGGATAACCTATCGCCTGCTGAGTGGTCTCGGACGCGGGGGAATTGGCGGCGGCCGACGCCAGGAAACCGATCACCCGCGGCTCTCCCGCCCGGCGTCCTCGACCAGCACCGACTGCCCGTGGTCGAGCCGGTGCACCGACACCCGAGGGGCCAGCCGGGCTGCGATCCGCACGAACTCCTCGCCGGGCGTGTGGAATTCGTGCGGCCGTACCGCGTCCATGCCGATCGGCCAGAATGTGCCGTAGTGCACCGGCACCGCGGCTCGGGGCGCCAGATCGGCCAGCACCCGCGCGGCCCGCGCCGCGTCCAGATGCCCGTGCCCGAGGAACGGGCCCCAGCCGCCGACCGGCAGCAGCGCCACGTCGCAGGGGCCGACCGCGTCGGCCAGCCCGTCGAACAGCCCGGTGTCCCCGGCGAAGTACGTGCGCGCGGACCCCTCCATCACATAGCCGAGCGCGCGGGAGCGCTCCGGCCCGTACGGCAGCCGCCGTCCGTCGTGCGCGGCGGGCACCGCCCTGACCGTCAGCTCCCCGCCGTCCGCGCCGCGTACCAGGAGCGAGTCGCCCGCGCCGACCTCCACCAGTCGCAGCCGGTCGCGCAGCCGTCGCAGCCCCGGCACCGCGGCGACCGCGCCGCGCGGCAGGATCACGGTGGTGCCCGCCGCCAGCCGCCGCACCGAGTCCAGGTGCAGGTGGTCGGCGTGCAGATGAGAGATGAGGACGGCGTCGGCCGCGGTCGCCGACGCGGGCGGTACGGCGCCGCGCCGCCTGCGCAGATGGGCGAGCCGCCGGGTGAACAGCGGGTCGGTGAGCACCCGCACCCCGGAATCCCGCAGGGTCACCGTGGCATGACCCCACCACGTGATCTCCACCGCCACCGCGCCCGTCCTTTCCCGGCATCCGTCCAGGGCGCCCGTATCGCACACACGCGTCGCACCTACCCGGTCAGGGGACTCGTACCGCGCCTGCGCACACCCTCGCAGGCCCGAGCGTATGCCTTGCCGACGGCCGGGCCCGGCGCGCGCCCCGACGGGGCGCCGGGCCGCGGCGGGCCGTATGGCACTGTGGAGGTGTGCCGCAGCCTGCGAAGAGACGGGAACGGGCCGTCGGCCGGAGCGTGGTGAGGGCCGTCGGCCGGGTGCTCGCTGTGTGGATGGTCTCCAGCGCGACCCTGGCCGTACTCGCGTGGGTGCTCCCCGACTTCCGCCTCGAAGCTCCCAACGGCGACAGCCCCACCCAGATCGCGGTGACCTCGGCGATCGGCGCGGGCGCCTTCGGGGTGCTGAGCGCGCTCGTGTGGCCGCTGCTGGTCCGCGCCCTGCTGCTCGTGCCCGCCCTCGTGCTCGGCGCCCTGGTCTTCTTCCTCAACGGCTCGCTGCTGCTCGTCGCCCTGCGCTTCACCCCCGACGGCCGCGGCCAGGTCGCCCCGGCCACCGCCGTGGTGATCGCCGCCGTGATGTCCGCGACGTCCTCCGCCACCAGCACCGCCCTCGCGGTACGGGACGACGCCGCGTACGGCCGCAGGCTCGCCCGGCTCGCGGGCCGCAGAACCCGCGCGAGCGACCCGCCGCTGCCGACCACGCCCGGCACGGTCTTCCTGCAACTCGACGGCGTCGGCCACGACGTGCTGCGCGACGCCCTCACCTCCTCGCCGCCCGCGATGCCGACCCTGGCCGGCTGGCTCGGCACCACCCACCGGCTCACCCCGTGGCGCACCGACTGGAGCAGCCAGACCGGCGCGAGCCAGCTCGCCATCCTGCACGGCACGAACCACGACGTGCCCGCCTTCCGCTGGTTCGAGAAGGAGACCGGCCAGCTGATGGTCTGCAACCGGCCCTCCAGCGCCGCGGAACTGGAGCGCCGCGCGGTGGCCCGTACCGGCTTTCGCGGACTGCTCGCCGAGGACGGCGCCAGCCGCGGCAATCTGTTCACCGGCGGCGCGGAACAGTCCGCGCTGGTGATGTCGGTGGCGGCCCGCCGCGACAAGTTCAGCCGCTCCAGATCCGGCTACTTCGCCTACTTCTCCGACCCCGCGAACGCGGTGCGCACCGCCTGGTCGTTCAGCGCCGAGGTGTGCCGCGAGATCGGGGAGTCGACGGCGTCGCGGCTGCGCAGGGACCGGCCCCGGATCAAACGCGGCGGCCTCTACCCGCTGCTGCGCGCCTTCGCCACCGTCGTGGAGCGGGACGTGGCCGTGGCCGCCGTCATCGGCGACATGCTGGCCGGAAGGACCGCCGTCTACGCGGACCTCGTGGCGTACGACGAGGTCGCCCACCACTCGGGCCCGCGCAGCAAGGACGCGCGCAAGGTGCTGGGCCGGCTCGACCGCTCGGTGGCCCTGATCGCCGACGCCTCGCGGTACGCGCCCCGGCCGTACCGCATCGTCCTGCTGTCCGACCACGGGCAGAGCGAGGGCGAGACCTTCGAGAGCGCGTACGGGGTGACCTTCCGCGAACTGGTGCGGGCCGGTTGCGGGCTGGCCGGGACCGAACGGCAGGCCAGGCGGCGGGCGGCGCGCGGCGCCGAGGCGCGGGCGGCGGCCCGCACCGCGCTGCGCCGCCCCGAGCAGGGGCGGCGGGCGCGGGAGGAGGCCGAGTGCGCGGGGCCCGCGTCGCAGCCGGTCGTGCTGGCCTCGGGCAACCTCGGGCTCGTCGCCTTCCCCGAGATCGAGGGGCGGGCCACGCTGGAGGAGATCGACCGCCGCTCGCCCGCGCTCCTCGACGCGCTCACCGGGCACCCCGGTATCGGCTTCGTGCTCGTGCACAGCGCCGAGCGCGGCCCGCTCGTGCTGGGCCCCGACGGCTCGCAGCGCGAGCTGGCCACCGGGCGGATCAAGGGCGACGACCCGCTCGCGCCCTTCGGCGAGGGCGCCGCGGACGCCGTGCTGCGGGCGGACGGCTTCCCCCACATCGCCGACCTCATGGTCAACTCCGCCTGCGATCCGCGCTCCGGAGCCGTGCACGCCTTCGAGGAACAGGCCGGTTCCCACGGGGGCCTCGGCGGCCCGCAGAGCCACCCCTTCCTCCTGACCCCCGTCGAACTCCCCGTGCCGCCCGCCACCCTCGTCGGAGCCGAGGCCCTGCACTCCCTGCTGCGCACATGGCTCACCCCGCCGCGCCCCGCCTCACGTCATGAGGAGCGGCCCGGCGAGGAGCGATCCCGCGAGGAACCGGCCCACGAGGAACCGACCCGCGCGACGACGGCGTGAACCGACCTGACACCGCCGCCGGTCAGGCCGTGGCGCCGCCGTCGATGACCAGGTCGGTGCCCACGGTGGAGGTGGCCGCGGGGGAGGCGAGGTGGAGGACGGCGGCGATTTCGCCGACCTCGGCGTCACGCACGAGGCGGCGGAGGCGTGGACCCTCGCGAGCCTGGCCGACCTCACCAAGCAGTGACCGGCACGGCCGCCCGGCGCCGGCCGGCCCTCCCCGGCCGCTCCGCCGTCGCCCCTCAGCTCTCCTTGCGCAGCGCCAGCAGCCGGTACACCGGGTCGGGGCGCGGCACCTGCTGGCCGGGAAGCAGCGCCAGCCGCCGCACCAGCGCGCAGGCCTGCTCGTCGTCCAGCGCCAGCGCCGACGCGTAGTAGCCGCGCTCCAGATCCCCGGCGGTGCGCTCGGGGGAGCGGCCCTGCCCGTGGCCGGTGAAGCGCGCCTCGCCCGCCCTGCGCAGCCCGTGCTCCGAGGCGACGGCCAGAATCCGCGGGGCCGCGTCGTACGCCTTCCGCACCCGGTACGGCGCCAGCAGTTCGTCCACGTCGCTGTTCATGTCGTGGCCGGAGTCCTTGTCGACCGTCGTCACGAACACCCCGCCGGGCCGCAGTACGCGGGCGCACTCGGCGACCACCGCGGGCACGTCCGGCAGCAGGTGCAGCAGCCACACCGCGCTCACCGCGTCCAAGGACGCGTCGGCGAAGGGCAGCCGATGGCAGTTGCCCAGCACCACCGAGGCGCCGAGGCGTTCGGCGGCCACCTGGGCCATGCCCTCGGAGGAGTCGA
Organism: Streptomyces sp. NPDC008139; assembly: GCF_042957025.1. Lineage (NCBI taxonomy): Bacteria > Bacillati > Actinomycetota > Actinomycetes > Kitasatosporales > Streptomycetaceae > Streptomyces > Streptomyces sp. NPDC008139. Next base: position 60,935 of record NZ_JBIBHM010000004.1, on the reverse strand, counting down.
CGCCGAACACCCGCAGTCCCGGCCGGTCGAGCAGCCCGGTGACCAGACCCGTACCGCAGCCGATGTCCAGCAGTGTGCCCGCGCGTTCGGGCACCAGGGCGAGGATCGCGCGGGCCGCTGACCGGGCCCGCGGCACACCGCCGCGCGTGGCGTCGTAACGCGCCGCCTCCACGTCGTAGTCCAGCATATGGGAAATGCTAGAGGCCCCAGGTGAACAGGGGTTCACCCGGGACCTTGCGCGCCGGTTACGTGGTGAGGCCAGTGTTACGTCTGGCCGAAGGGTCCGGATCCGGCCCGAGGCGGGTGCCGTTGTCCGGATTCACCGGTTCCGCGCGGCCGGGCCCGACCGGCCCGAGCGCGGCGCGATCCAGCGCACCGCAGGTGCCGCCGACCGCCCGGCCCCCGCACGGCGCGGACGGGCGCGGCGGGAACCGGACACCGCGATGGCTCGCGCACGCCCTTCGGCCCCAAGTCCCGTCAGCGCGCCGCACGTTTCCGTATACGCGGCACGCGGCGGTCCTCGGGCTCCGTGGGGGACCTGCGGGGCGGCGGGTGCGGAATCCCACGGCTCGGCGCTGAACTCGCCCTGAGAAACGGCGCGTTACCGCGACCGGACGTGACGGCGGCGCGGCAGCCGATAGCCTCGCCGGATGACTGAGCTGGACGGCGGCGGTATGCCGACAGGCGCGTCCGGGACCGGGCGGCGGCAAGGGCAGGCCCGCGATCTGGGCGGCAGGCCCTTCCCCGACATCGCGGTCGAAGGACCGGACGGGCAGCGCGAGGCGCTGGCGCGGCTGCGCGCCTGGGCCGAGCAGGAGGCGCAGGACGCCATCGACTGGTACCAGCGCGACAAGCGGCGCAAGCGCACCGCCTCCCGCACGCTCCAGGGGCTGGCCATCGCCTTCGCGGTGGCCGGTACGGCGGTGCCGCTGGCCACCGCGGCGAGCGGCGGCTCCGGGCAGGGCTGGGGATACGTCCTGCTCGCCCTCGCCGCGGGCTGCAAGGGCTTCGACCACTTCTTCGGGCTGTCGGCGGGCTGGATGCGGGACATCACCGTCGCCCACGCGCTGCGCGGCGAGCTGAACGCCGTACGCCTCGAATGGGCCGCCGACGTGCTGCGGGCCGGGCCGGGAGGAGCCGCCGCCCGTACCTCGGGACCGCTCGAACCGGCCGAGGTCGAGCGCCAGTTGGCCCTCATCGCCCGGCTCGTCACGACGGTGCGCGGCCACGTCGAATCGGAGACCGTCGACTGGCGTACGGACCTGAGCGCGCGCTTCCGGCAGCTCAACGAGGCGGACGGCGGCCTGTCCGGCGCGGCGGTACCGGCCGCACCCGGCGGACCGGGCGCGTCCGGTGGCGCGCTCCCCGACGGCGGTTCCGGCGACCGGCGGCCCCTGGCGTAGGGCGGGCCCTGACGTTGGCTCCCTGACGTGAGTCCGGCGGCCGGGCTTCCGCCTCAGCCCCGGTAGAGCGCCTCGATCTCCTGCGCGTACGCGTTCTCTATCGCCCGCCGCTTCAGCTTCAGCGACGGCGTCAAGGTGCCGCGCTCCTCGGAGAACGGCGCCGCCAGGATGCGGAAGGTGCGGATCGACTCGGCCTGCGAGACAAGGGTGTTCGCGGCGACCACGGCCCGCCGGATCTCCGCCTCCAGGTCCGGGTCGTGCACCAGCTCGGTGGCGGGCAGATTCGGCTTGCCGCGCATCCGCAGCCAGTGCTCGACGGCCTCCCGGTCGTAGGTGATCAGCGCGGCGACGAAGGGCCGGTTGTTGCCCACGGCCACGCACTGCGCGACCAGCGGATGCGCCCGCACCCGCTCCTCCAGCGCGACCGGCGACACGCTCTTGCCGCCGCTGGTCACCAGGATCTCCTTCTTGCGGCCGGTGATCGTCAGATAACCGTCCTCGTCGAGCGCGCCCAGGTCCCCGGTGGCGAGCCAGCCGTCCCGCAGCACTTCCTCGGTGGCCTTGGCGTTGTTGAGATAGCCGTGGAAGACCTGGCCGCCGCTCAGCCAGATCTCGCCGTCGTCGGCGATGGCCACGGTGGTGCCGGGCACCGGCTGGCCGACGGTGCCGAAACGCGTCTGCTCCGGCGGGTTCGCGGTCGCGGCGGCCGTCGTCTCCGTCAGGCCGTAGCCCTCGTAGATCGTGACGCCCGCGCCGGAGAAGAACAGGCCGAGCCGCCGGTCCATCGCCGAGCCGCCCGAGATCCCGTGCCGCACCCGGCCGCCGAGCGCGTCGCGGACCTTGCTGTAGACCAGCTTCTCGTAGAGCTGGTGCTGCATCCGCAGACCCGTGCTCGGACCTGGCCCGGTGCCGAAGGCCCGCGCCTCCACCGCCTCCGCGTACCGCACCGCGACGTCGACTGCCTTCTCGAACGGCCCGAGCCTGCCGCCCGCCTCCGCCTTGCGGCGCGCGCCCTGGTAGACCTTCTCGAAGACGTACGGCACGGCCAGGACGAACGTCGGCCGGAAGGCGGCGAGGCTCGGGATGAGTTCGGCGGCCGTCATGCTCGGCTGGTGGCCGAGCCGGATCCGGTGCCGTACCGCGGCGACCTCCACCATGCGGCCGAAGACGTGCGCCAGCGGCAGGAAGAGCAGTGTGGACGGCTCCTCGCCCGGCTTGCTCTGGAAGACCGGCTCCCAGCGGGCCACCACGTTCTCGGTCTCCGCCATGAAGTTGGCGTGCGTGAGGACACAACCCTTGGGCCGCCCGGTGGTGCCCGAGGTGTAGATGACGGTGGCGACGGCGTCGGGCGTGACGGCGAGGCGGTGCCGCTCCACGACGTCGTCGCCGATCTGCCGCCCGGCCTCCGACAGTTCGGTCACGCAGTCGGAGTCGAGCTGCCACAGCCGGGTCAGCGCGGGCAGCTCGTCCACGGCCGCGCCGATCGTCATGGCGTGGTCCTCGTGCTCCACGACCGCCGCCACCGCGCCCGAGTCGTGCAGCATCCACCGCACCTGCTCGGACGAGGAGGTCGGATAGACCGGTACGGACTGGGCGCCGATCGCCCACAGCGCGAAGTCGAACAGCGTCCACTCGTACCGGGTACGGGACATGATCGCGACCCGGTCGCCGAACCGTACGCCCTCGGCCAGCAGCCCCTTGGCCACCGCGAGCACCTGGTCGCGGAATTCGCTCGTCGTCACGTCCTGCCAGACGCCGTCCTCGTCCGCGCGGCCGAACACCACCTTGTCGGGGGCCTGCCGTGCGTTGCCGAACACGGCATCCGCCAAACCTCCGGCCTGTGGCGTCGTGGCCATGGGGGGGACGGTGAACTCGCGCAACGGGTGCTCTCCTCAGACCGCACAGTGCGGGGCCCGTAAGCTATCCGATCCGCCGCACGGGCGGGAGGGCCGTGGCAGGCCCGTGTTATCGGACATCTGTGCTGGTGACGGGCGTATGACCGCGTCTCACAAGGGAGTCGTGCCCACGCGGCCGTATCCGATGCTTCCGCCGCCGTACTTTTATCTCCACCAAATCTGCGCCGACCGGTCACTGGCGCTCCACTGTCCCAGGGGTCACGTGCGCCCCGCGCCCGGTGGTGCCTGCGGCTCCGCGTCCGGCCCCGTGTCGTCCGGCCCCGCGTCATCCGGCTCCGTGCCTGGTCAGGGCAGCGGCTTGTGCAACCGGTCGCCGCCCGCGAGGATCGCCGCGGCCAGCGCGTCGGCCGCGTCCTGGGCGCGGGCCTGCCGCCGCCCGTGCAGCAGGACGAAGTCCACCGCGCCCAGCTCCGGCAGCCCGGACCGGGCGGGCAGTCGTACCAGTCCGGCGGGCACCAGGCCCTGCGCGTGCGCCATCACGCCGAGGCCCGCGCGGGCCGCCGCGACCAGACCGCTGAGTGAGGCGCTGGTGCACGCCACCCGCCAGGCCCGCCCGTCGCGCTCCAGCACCTCCAGCGCGCGGGCGCGGGTGATGCCGGGCGGCGGGAAGGCGATCAGCGGCACCGGACGGTCCGGGTCCAGGCGCAGCCGCCCGCCGCCGATCCACACCAGCTTGTCGCGCCACACGAGTCGCCCGGGGCCGTTCGGCCCCTGCCGCTTGGCCAGGCACAGATCGAGCCGTCCCGCGTCGAGCCACTGGTGGAGGGTGCCGGACAGCTCGACGGTCAGCTCCAGGTCGACCTCGGGGTGCTCGCGCCTGAAGCCCTCCAGGATCTCCGGCAGCCGGGTCAGCACGAAGTCCTCCGAGACGCCGAAGCGCAGCCGTCCGCGCAGCCGGGTGCCGGTGAAGAAACCGGCCGCGCGCTCGTTCGCCTCCAGGATCGTCCGGGCGAAGCCGAGCATCGCCTCGCCGTCCTCGGTCAGCTCCACGCCGTGGGTGTCGCGGGCGAAGAGCCGGCAGCCCGCCGCCTCCTCCAGGCGCCGCACATGCTGGCTCACCGTGGACTGCCGCAGCCCCAGCCGCTGCGCGGCCTGCGTGAAGCTCAGCGTCTGCGCCACGGCGAGGAAGGTCCGCAGCTGCACGGGATCGAACATGCCCGCAAGCCTAGTCCGGCTATCGCGTTCCGTGATGACAGTGAGTACGGCAACCGGGCTTCCCGATCGCCGACGCCCCGACGATGCTGGAGCGGTGCCATCAGATACCGCGCCGCAGGACCCGACAGACACTGCGCCGCAGGACCCGACCGATACCGCGCCGCAGGCCGTGACAGATACCGCGCCGCGGGCCGCCGCGACGGACTCCGCGCCGCGGGCCCCGAAGCGGTCGAGGCTGCTCAAGCGGCTGCCCGTCGACCCGTACATCGCGGCCCTGCTCGCCACCGTCGCCTTCGCCGCGCTGCTGCCCGCGACCGGGACCGCCGCGCACACCGCGAGCCATGCCACCAACGGCGCGGTGGCGCTGCTCTTCTTCCTCTACGGCGCCCGGCTGTCCACCGGCGAGGCGCTGACCGGGCTGCGCCACTGGCGGCTGCACCTCACCGTGCTCGCCGCCACCTTCGTCGCCTTCCCGCTGCTGGGCCTGGCCGCCCGCGGCCTGGTCCCGTACGTCCTGGCGCCGCAGCTCTACCCCGGCTTCCTCTTCCTGTGCCTGCTGCCGTCCACCATCCAGTCCTCGATCGCGTTCACCTCGATCGCGCGCGGCAACGTCGCCGCCGCCATCTGCGCCGGGTCCTTCTCCAGCCTGGCCGGGATCGTCCTCACCCCGCTGCTGGCCGCGGCCCTCATCGGCGGCGACTCCGGCGTCGACGCGCACGCGCTGCTCGACATCTCCCTCCAACTGCTCGCGCCCTTCGTCGCCGGGCAGGTGCTGCGCCGCTGGATCAACGGCTTCCTCACCCGGCACCGCAAGGTGCTCGGCTACGTCGACCGCGGGTCGATCCTGCTGGTCGTCTACACCGCCTTCAGCGCGGGCATGGCCGAGGGCATCTGGCACAAGGTCCCGGTGCCGCGGCTGGCGGAACTGCTCGCCCTTGAGGCGGTGCTGCTCGCCCTGATGCTCGGTCTCACCTCCTTCGGCGCGCGACGCCTCGGCTTCGGCCGCGCCGACCGGATCACCATCGTCTTCGCCGGGTCCAAGAAGAGCCTGGCGTCCGGACTGCCCATGGCCACCGTGCTGTTCGGGTCCGGCGCCGGGCTCGCCGTACTGCCGCTGATGCTCTTCCACCAGATGCAGCTCATGGTCTGCGCGGTGATCGCGAAACGCTGGGCACGGCAGCCGGACCCGGAGGTAGCGTGGCGCGATGACCAGGACGACGACGCCACGCGACCAGCCGGACCCACCGCCGCTCCGTGGCGACCTGCGCCCGCCGGGGCTGAACGCGGATGAGCCGACGACGCTGCTGAGCTTCCTCGACTATCTGCGGGAGGCCGTCGTCGCCAAGGCGGAAGGCGTGCCCGACGAGGTCGCGAAGGCGCCGGGCGTCACCTCGGGCACCAGTCTCCTCGGCCTGGTCAAGCACCTCACGGCCGTCGAGTTCAACTGGTTCGTCTGGGCCTACGAGGGCGCCGACCTCCCGCCGCTGGACGACGAGATCCCGCCGTCCGACGACGAGAGCGGCGCCGAACTGATCGCCGCCTACCGCGCCGCCGTCCGGCGCAGCAACGAGACCGTCGCCGCCTGCGCCGACCTCGAACGCCCCGGCGCCCGCTCCCTGCGCGAGACCCCGCCGCCGTCCCTGCGCTGGGTGCTGGTCCACATGATCGAGGAGACCGCACGGCACGCGGGCCACGCCGACATCATCCGCGAACGGTACGACGGGGACGTCGGCCGCTGACGGCCCTGTTCAGGGGATCACCCGGTGACCCGGTGACCCGGTGAGCCGGTGAGCCGGTGAGCCGGTGACCCGAAGACCTGGTGACCCGGTCACCCGGTGTGCTCTGCCGCGAGCGCGATACGGGACTCGCCCGCGTACACGTTCATGGAGTTGCCGCGCAGGAAGCCGACGAGGGTGAGACCGGACTCCGCGGCCAGATCGACGGCGAGCGAGGAAGGGGCGGAGACGGCGGCCAGCACGGGGATGCCCGCCATCACGGCCTTCTGCGCCAGTTCGAACGAGGCGCGGCCCGAGACCATGAGGATGTGTCCGGCCAGCGGCAGCCGGCCCTCGCGCAGCGCCCGGCCGACCAGCTTGTCCACCGCATTGTGCCGCCCCACGTCCTCCCGCGCGTCCAGCAGTTCGCCGTGCTCGTCGAAGAGGGCGGCGGCGTGCAGCCCACCGGTGCGGTCGAACACCGCCTGCGCGGCGCGCAGCCGGTCGGGCAGCGAGGACAGCAGCGCCGGGGTGAGCCTGGGGGAGTCCGGATCGGTGATCGGCAGCCGCGTGGCCGTACGCACCGCGTCCAGGCTGGCCTTCCCGCACAGCCCGCAGGACGACGTCGTATAAACGTTCCGCTCCAGCGAGATGTCCGGAAGCGGGACGCCGGGCGCCAGCTGGACGTCCACGACGTTGTACGTGTTCACGCCGTCCGCGGTGGCGCCCGCGCAGTACACCACCGACCTGACGTCGTCGGCCGCGGCGAGCACGCCCTCGCTGACCAGGAAGCCGGTGGCCAGCGCGAAGTCGTCGCCGGGTGTGCGCATGGTGATGGCGAGCGGCTTGCCGTTCAGCCGGATCTCCAGCGGCTCCTCGGCCACCAGCGTGTCCGCGCGGTGCCCCGCCACGCCGTCCCTGATCCGCAGTACGCGGCGCCGCTCGGTGACCCGTCCCATGCCTCAAGAGTGACATAGGTAGGGTGATCGGGAACTCGCCGCCGAGCACCACGGACCGACCAGGATGGCAGACCGAGATGAGCGACCAGCCGACCGCCGAGCACTCACTGGTGAGCGACGAGGAGGCGTTGGAAAGACTCCGCGCCCTGCGCGGCAGCATCGACAACCTGGACGCGGCGCTGGTGCACCTGCTCGCCGAGCGCTTCAAGTGCACCCAGCAGGTCGGTGAGCTGAAGGCCGCCCACCACCTCCCGGCCGCCGACCCGGCCCGCGAGGCCGACCAGATCGCCCGGCTGCGCCGCCTCGCGGAGGACGCCAAGCTCGATCCGGCCTTCGCCGAGAAGTTCCTCAACTTCATCATCGACGAGGTCGTACGGCACCACCGTGCCATCGCCGCCCGTCCGAAGCAGGCCCCGAACAACGGTTCCTGAACGGCCCCCGTGAACGGCCGCTCCTGACCCTGCGTCAAGTGCCCGGCGCCCGCACCCCGAAACCCGGTGGTGGGGCGCCGCGTTGAACCTGGCACAGCACACGCACACACAGGGAGCCACCACATGAAGCTCACGATCTTCGCGGCGACCGGGGGGATCGGCCGGCTCCTGGTCGACCAGGCGGTCGACGCGGGACACGACGTGACGGCCGTCGTCCGCAATCCGGCGCGACTCACCCGGGACGTCCACTCCGTCACCGCCGACCTCACCCACCCCGACGCCGACGCGCTGCGCGGCGCCGTCGAGGGCGCCGACGGCGTCCTGTCCGCCTTCGGCCCCAGCTCGCGGGCCCAGACCGGCATCACCTCGGTCGGCACCCGCGCCATCGTCGAGGCCATGCAGGCCACCGGCGCCCGGCGGATCGTCGTCGTCAGCGCCGCGCCTGTCTCCACCACGCCGTCGCCCGGCCGCCCGAACCCGCCCAAGCGCGACCCGGGCGAGGGCCCCCTCATGCGCTACGTCGGCGCCCCCGTGGGCAAGCTCTTCCTGGGCAAGCACTTCGCCGACCTCGCCCTCATGGAGGACATCCTCCGCGACAGCGGCCTCGACTGGACCTCCGTCCGTCCGCCCCGCCTCACCGACAAGCCGCTCTCCACCACCTACCGCACCGCCGTCGACCAGAACCTCCGGGGCGGCGCCCTCGCCTCCCGCGCCGACGTCGCCCACTTCATGCTCCACGCCCTCTCCGACCCCGCCACCGTCAAGCAGGCCATCGGCATCGCCACCTGAACCCCCACCCGCCCCCACCTGCTCCGCAGCGTCCGTCCGGGCCCCGCACCCGGCCGGACCGCCCGCCGCAATCCCAGGTGAGAAGCACTCCGAATCCTTGGTATCGTTGACCCCGTCACCACGACCCCGCGGGTCGCGGTGCCACACCCGGTCCGGGTGGCGGAATGGCAGACGCGCTAGCTTGAGGTGCTAGTGCCCTTTATCGGGCGTGGGGGTTCAAGTCCCCCCTCGGACACACATTGTTTTCCTGACAAGGCCGCCTTCGGGCGGCCTTTTTCAGCCCCCTGTTGACAACGATGTCGCGCGCGTGTGGTGTGCGGTATCAGGCAATTCGCTGACAGCCGCCGCTCGGGTGTGGGGACAATGGCTCCATGAGCGGGGACGAACCCACAGCGTCAGAGAACCTGATCATGAACGTCCAACTAGGCGGCCACCCCGTCGAATTGGCCGCCGAGGCAGACCGCAGAGACGCCGCGCAGCGGTACGGGCACTACATCGTCCGCGGCCCGCTCTTCGCCCTGGCGGCGTGCGAACCGGGCGACGTCGGATGGCGGTTGCTGACCCCCATGACGGACGGCTTCCCCCAGGCGTCGCGCGACGCCCTCAACTCCCGCCTCTGGTTCCGGGCCAAGGAGGACACCGACGACCCGGCGCTGCGCCGGGAGCTGCTGTCGGCGGTCGACCGTCTGGAGTCGGAACCCCTCGACGAGCTGACCGTGGCCGGGACCCGCTACCGGGTCGTCCGCGGCGACGAGTTCTTCTACACCCACGACGGCAAGGTCGAGCCGCCGCGCCCCACCGACCCCGATCCCGCGGTCCTGGACTGGGACGACCGTGCCGCGGACCCCGAGCTGGACGGCCACGTCGTCATCGACCACGCCGCCGCGACCGGGGTGATGGCGAGCGCCGAGCGCCTCGCGCTGCGCGACCTGCACTACCGCAGCCTCCGCTACCCCGCCGACGTACGGGCAGACTCGCGGTCCGCGCTGCGGACGCATCCGGGAGTCGTCCTGCTCCCGGCGGCGTTCCGGGTGGTCGAGCGGACGGACGTCGGCTGGGAACCGGCGATCAACATCCTGGCCACCCCGCACGCCGCCCGCCGCGCCCTGGCCGACGCGCTGACCACCATGTGGCCCCGGATGTACGAGCTGGACGCGGCCGAGGAGGCCGACTACGCCCGCGCCGCCGAGGCGTTCCGCGCGGCCGGCCGGGCGAACGAACTCGAGGTCGGCGGCCGGCAGTTCTCCGTGGCCCGCGTCGCGCGGCTGATCCGGGTCGGCGCCGACGGCCCCGAGCCGCCCCGCCCCTCCGACGTCGACCCGTACGGCCCGTCGAAGATCCACCCCACGATGGACGAGCACGGGAACATCACCTACGACGACTGACCACCGGCCCGGTGCGGCGACGTGCCCACCGGGCCGCCGGGGATTCGTGTGACGGATGCGACGACCGCATTCCGTCTGTCTTGATCATGCTTCTCGCGTGTCACGGGGGCGTCCCGGTGGGATTCCCCGCGCAACCGCCACCCCTGCCAGGTGCCTCCATCAGCGCAGAAGGTCCGCGACGGGCGGGCCGGCACCCGACTTACGGAGTAGCAATGCGCAGCAGCAAGAGGCTCTCGGTTCTCGCCCTCGTCGTCGTGGCCGCCGGAATGTCGCTCACGGCCTGTGGCCCCGACGACTCCAGCGCCTCCGGCACGACGGCGTCGCCCAGTGGCCCCGGCGCCACGTCGTCGCCCAGTGCCGCGCCCGGCCAGGACAGCTCCTCCGGCGGTTCCGGTGACGGCTCCGGCAGCGGTTCCGACAGCGGCTCCAGCGGCGGTTCGAGGGACGGCTCCGGCGGTACGACCGGAGGCTCCGGGTCGTCGAACGGCGGCTCCTCGAACGGCGGGTCGGCGGCGGGCACGATGTGCAAGACCTCGAACCTGGCCATCTCGGCCGAGCACGGCATCTCGGGCGAGGGCATGGAGCTGATCCACTTCAAGAACACCGGCTCCAGTTCCTGCACGATGCACGGCTTCGCGGGCATCGACCTGAAGAGCGGCACGGACACCGTGAACGTCGCCCGCCGCCCCGGCAGCGAGGTGCCCACCGTCACGCTGGCTCCCGGCGAGCGCACCGAAGCCGTCCTGTACTACCCGTTCAACAACAGCGGTGGCAGCGGCTACACGTTCACCACGATGACCGTCACGCCGCCCAACGAGACCCACTCCACGAGCGTCGGCGCGACCATCAACATCCCGCTCGACAACCCCGACGAGAACGTCCAGACCACTCAGATCCACATGAACGCGGTCGGCGCGGGCAAGTGACCGCACTCCAGCGAGCAGGCAGCCGCACCGCACCGGAGTCCCGGCCGTGACACGGGCCGAGTCCGCAGCCGCACAACCTCCTGGCGTCGGCCCGGCAGACCACATCTGCCGGGCCCGCCCCGTTTCCGGGTCCGGCCTGTTTCTGTCTCTGGTTCAGCCCAGCGACGCGCTCGCCGCGCGCAGCTCATCGAGGGCCGTGACGAGGTGCCCGCCCAGGTCGTCCTCGGCGTCGCGGTCGCCCTCGGACCAGACCGCGTAACCCCGCTTGAAGGCGAGGAGGCCGAGTTCGCCCGCGAGGGCGGCGGTCGGGCCGGGAATCCCGCGTGCGGCCAGGGCGGTGGTCATCGCGTTGGCGAGGCTGACGCTCTTGAGCGCGTCACGTTCCTGGAGCTCGGCGCTGGCGGCGACGGCCGCCTTGAGGCGGGGGGCGAAGTCGCGGTTCATGGGGCCCATCGCGGTCGAGGCGCGGGCGAGACCGGCGGCGACCGCCTCCAGCGGGCTGGCGTCCGCGGGCGCCTCGGCGATTCCCTCGGCCAGCAGCCGGCTCAGCGTCTCCTGCCCCGCCACCAGCAGCTCGCGCTTGTCGGGGAAGTGCCGGAAGAAGGTGCTCTTGGTGACCCCGGCACGCTCCGCGATCTGCGTGACGGTCGTGGCGTCGTAACCCTGCTCGGTGAACAGGTCGACGGCGGCCACGACGAGGCGTTCGCGCGCCCCTGGTTCCCACCGGCTCATGAGGTCATCCTATCTGATGGGACTCTTGTCCCATCGGTCTGTTACGGTGATGGGACAAGAGTCCCGTCACTTGTGGGAGTGTTTCCATGCGCGTCTTCGTCACCGGCGGCACCGGTCTGATCGGCTCCGCCGTCGTCGCCGAACTGCTCGGCAACGGCCACACCGTCCTCGCACTCACCCGTTCCGACGCCTCCGCGCGAGCCGCCGAGGCGGCCGGGGCCGAGGCGATCAGGGGAGATCTCGCCGACCTGGACGCCCTGCGTACCGGCGCCGGGCGCGCCGACGGGGTGGTCCACCTGGCGTTCGCCAACGACTTCAGCAGCGCCGAAGCGGTCGCGAACGCGGTCGCCGAGGAGACCGCCGCCCTCGCGGCTCTCGGCGAGGCGCTCGTCGGCAGCGACCGCCCCTTCGTCACCGCCTCCGGCACGCCCTACGTGCCGGGCCGCCCCTCCGTCGAGAGCGACCCGGTGCCGACCGAGGGACCCGTCGGCGGTCGCGGTCGCGCGGTCACGGCGGTCCTGGACCTGGCCTCGCGCGGGGTCAGGAGTTCGGCCGTGCGCCTGCCGCGTACGGTCCACAACGAGGGCGCGGGCGGCTTCGCCGGTCTGCTGACCCACATCGCGCGCCGGAGCGGCGTCTCCGGCTACCCGGGCGACGGCACCCAGCGCTGGCCCGCCGTGCACGCGCTCGACGCGGCGGTGCTCTTCCGCCTCGCGCTGGAAGGGGCGGAGGCCGGGACCGCCTGGCACGCGGTGGCCGACGAGGGCGACCAGGTACGGGACATCGCCGCGGTCATCGGCCGCCGGCTGAACCTGCCGGTCGAGTCCGTGCCCGCCGAGACGTACGGCACTCTCGGCCCGATCTTCGCGGGCGACCAGCCCTCGTCCAGCGCCCACACCCGCAAGGTGCTCGGCTGGGAGCCGAAGCACCCCGGTCTCCTGGAGGACCTGGAGAACATCCAGCCCTGAGCGGGCGGCGGCCCTGTCGGCTTCCCGGCCCGAGGAGCGTCAAGGCACTCAGCGACCTCGGCAGCCTCAGGGCTTCCGGGTCTCAGGGTTTCCGGGTCTCGGGGGTTTCGCGTCTCAGCGCCGGAAGGACGTGCCGGGACCGCTCGACGGCCGGAAGGTCGCCTGGAGGCCGGTGAGGTCGCTGCCGTCGACCATGGGCGTCACGAGCGGGCTCTCGGTGTCGTACGTGTCGGTGACCTCGGCCCGCTGGGGCGCGTCGCCGGGGACCGACACCTGGAGCACGTCGCCGACGCGGGTGTGCCAGGCCAGGGCCCAGGCGGCATGGCAGCGCTCGCTGTAGACGAGTTCGAGCCGTGCGCCGCCGGGGGCGCGGTGCCTGCCGAGGATCTTCTCCTGGCCGGGCATCGCGCAGCCCATCGTCATCGCCTCGCGGCCCGCGCACGCGTGGGCTTCGCACGCGGCAGCCGGTGGCGCGGCGGAAGCGGTCGGCGACGCGCTCGTCCCGGCGGACGTACGGTGCAGGGCCGTCAGGGAGGCCGCGACCGTGAGTCCGACCGCGCATACGGCGGCGGGGATCGCCCACTGCCGCCGCCTCCGTCCTTGTGCCGGTCCGGGCGGGACGGAAGGGGGCGCGGAGGGCTCCCGCTCACCGGCCGGTGCCGGTGCCGGTATCGCGGTTGCCGGGGGTGCCGGTCGGGCGGCCCGGCGGCTCCACTCCTGGTCGGCCAGCTCCCACAGCGCCACCAGACGGCCCGGCGGCTCCCGCGCGGTCGCGCACAGGGCCTCGACGGCTTGGCGCGGGGGCAGTTGCTTGCCGTTGAGGTAACGCTCCCAGGAGGACTTGCTGTACGGGGTGCGGTCGGCGAGCGCGGCCAAGTTGAGGCCGGTCAGGGCTCTGAGGTCGCGCAGTGCCCCGGCCAGTCGTGCGCAGGCGGGTCCCGCGGCGGGCGGTGCGGTGTCCGTCATTTGCGCAGGACCCGCCAGGTGTCGGGGCCCACCGTGCCGTCGGGAGCCAGCCCCGCCTTGTCCTGAAGGCGCTTGACCGCCCGCGTGGTGTTCGGACCGTAGACGCCGTCCACCCCGCCGGGGTCGAAGTTCCGGTAGCCGAGCAGGCATTGGGCCTCCACGACGTCCCATCCCGGCTGGGAGAGCAGCGCGGTGCTGGTGGTGCTGTAACCCGCGTACAGCAGCCCCTTCCGACGCTTCACCGCGCACGGATACGTCTTTCCCGGCTGGTAGGCGAAGGCCCCGCGGGTCGGCGCGGCCCGGGAGTCGCTCTCCCAGGGCTCCGCGATCAGCAGCCCGGCGATCAGGCCGGCGAGGGCCACGACGGTCAGGGCGCCGATCAGCGCCGTACGTCGGGTGCGCCGGTTTCCCTGATCCGCCGACCCCGTGTCCTGCTCCGACCCCGGTTCCGCCTCAGGGCCCGGCTCCGATTCCAGCAGGTCGGCGGCCTGTGGCGTCCCCGTCTCCCGCTGCCACATCTCCTCGGCCACTTCGCGCAGTGCCAGCAGCCGTGCCGGGTCGGCGCCCGCCACGCGGGCCAGTTCCTCCACCGCCTGCCGGGGCGGCAGCGCCCGCCCGTTGAGGTAGCGCTCCCACGAGGAGCGGCTGTAGCTCGTCTTGGCCTGGAGCGACGCCAGGCTCAGCCCGCTGTGATCCTTGAGCGCGCGTAACTGGATGAACAGCCTCCGTGCCCGCTCGTCGAGCGCGTTCGGTAATTCCTGCCAACGCGGCATGTTCCACCCCATCGCGTCAGTTCGTCTGATCGGTCATCAGGATCATCGTGTTCTCCGTGACGCCGCCGCAGGTGGACTTTCGGCCACTTTCCCGCCGGGACACCTCCCGGCGCTTCCCGGCGACACCTCAGCCGTAAGGCCGTTGACGCAGGTCAGCGGGTCGGGTGTCCCGCGAATCCGTCAGTTCGGGGCCGCGCCTGGCGGCCGGTACCGGTTCCCCCGCAAGCTCGGTGACGCAAGCCGGGCGGCGCGGTCCACCCCGCGCCGCCCGGCTTGCGCCCGTCCTGGTTTGTGCCTTTCCCGTTCTGTGCCTGTCCCGGTTGATGCCCGTCCCTACGCCTCGGCCGCTCCGAGCAGTCCCCACACCTCGTTGGCGGTGGTCTCCTGGAGCTCGTCCGTGACGAGGAGCCAGCGCGTCACACCGATCGACTCCAGGAACGGCAGATCGTGGCTGGCGACGAGCAGGGCGCCTTCGAAGGAGTCCAGGGCGCCGGTGAGTTGACGCAGGCTGGCCAGGTCGAGGTTGTTGGTGGGCTCGTCCAGTATGAGGAGTTGGGGCGCGGGAGCGGCGAGCATCGTCGCGGCGAGCGCGGCGCGGAAGCGTTCACCGCCGGAGAGGGTGCCCGCGCGCTGCTCGGCCCGCGCGCCCTTGAAGAGGAACCGCGCGAGCTGGGAGCGGATGTGGTTGTCGGTGACGCCGGGCGCCCGCCGGGCCACATTCGCCGCGACGCTCAACTCCTCGTCCAGCACGTCGAGTCGCTGCGGCAGGAATCGCAGCGGTACGTGTCCGACCGCCTCGCCGGACAGCGGCGCCAGCTCACCGGCGAGGGTGCGCAGCAGGGTGGTCTTCCCCGTCCCGTTGCGTCCGACCAGCGCGACGCGCTCGGGGCCGCGTAGCTCGAAGGTGCCGTCGAGCAGCCGGCCGTACCGGGGGCGCAGCGCGCGCAGGCTCAGGACCGTACGGCCGGCGGGCACGGCGGTGTGGGGGAGGTCGACCCGGATCTCGGCGTCGTCACGGACCGCGTCCGCGGCCTCCTCGCGCCGCTCGCGCGCCTCGTCGAGGCGGTCCTCGTGCACGCCGCGGAGCCTGCCCGCCGACTCCTGCGCCGACCGCTTCTTCTCGCCCGCGACGATCCGCGGCGCCCGCCGCTGCGCGTCCAGCTTCTTGTCCTGCTTCTGGCGCCGTGCCACCTTGATCTGCGCCTCCTCCAACTCCCGCTTCTGCCGCCGTACATCGGCCTCCGCGGCCCGCAACGTCCGCCCGGCTGCCTCCTGTTGCGCGGCCAGCGCCTCCCGGTACGCCGACCAGCCGCCGCCGTACCAGTTCACGGAACCCGACCGCAGTTCGGCGATCCGGTCCACGCGCTCCAGCAGTTCACGGTCGTGGCTGACCACGACCAGCACGCCGGAGCGCCAGGAGTCGACGGCCTCGTAGAGCCGCCGCCTGGCCACCAGGTCCAGATTGTTGGTGGGCTCGTCGAGCAGCAGCACATCGGGGCGCTCCAGCAGGAGCGCGGCCAGCCGCAGCAGTACGGTCTCGCCGCCGGACATCTCGCCGACGGCCCGGTCGAGGCCGATGTCGCCGAGACCGAGCGTGCCGAGCGTCGCCAGCGCCCGCTCCTCGACGTCCCAGTCGTCGCCGACCGTCTCGAAGCGCTCCTCGCCCACGTCACCGGCCTCGATCGCGCGCAGGGCGGCGCGCCGCTCGGCGATGCCGAGCGCCTGGTCGACGCGGAGGCCGGTGTCGAGCGTGATGTTCTGCGGCAGGCAGGCGAGGGTGCCGCCGACGCTCACCGAGCCCCGCGCGGGGCGCAGTTCGCCGGAGAGCAGCCGCAGCAGCGTGGACTTGCCGGTGCCGTTGGTGCCGACGAGCCCGGTACGGCCGCGGCCGATGGTCAGGGACAGGCCGTCGAAGACGGGCGTGCCGTCCGGCCACTG
This sequence comes from Streptomyces sp. NPDC008139, assembly GCF_042957025.1. Lineage (NCBI taxonomy): Bacteria > Bacillati > Actinomycetota > Actinomycetes > Kitasatosporales > Streptomycetaceae > Streptomyces > Streptomyces sp. NPDC008139. The sequence continues at coordinate 44,879 of NZ_JBIBHM010000004.1, read as the reverse complement.
GAAGGACAGCCCCGAGCAGGTCAGGGACGCGCCGGGCGGGGTGGCGGTGGGATGGGCCATGGTGGGTCTCGCAGTCGAAAGCGCGGTGGATGGGGGGCTTCGTATGCGAGCACCACGCGGCGACCGGGCCGGACAGAGGGAGGGTGCGGGCCTCCGTGAGGTGACGGACGGCCCAGGGCACCGAGGTCGCATCTGCGCGGACGTCACGGCGCGGCGGGAACGCCGACTGCCACGTGACGCGTATACGGCGAAGCGAAGGCCGTACCGCGCGATGATCGCGGACCTCAGATGCGCAACGTCCACCTCTATCGGAGACAACAGGACCTGATCACGGTACCGCAGAGGTCCGGCGCGACGAACGCGATTTACGGCCCCCGGCCCCCGGGCCCCCGCGGCCTCGGCCTCCCGGCGACGCTCGACCCCCCTCGGGCGCCCTTTACGGCGCCGTGCCGCGCGCCCCCGTCACTTGGTGAGGGACAGCCTCATCTGCTCCTCCTCCACGATCCGCCGCGCGAGCGACTGCTCCGAGATGTCGACCGCGTCGGGAGTCGACTCCGCGAGGTCGCTGCGGCGCGCGTAGGCGTCGAAGAGCACCTGCTTGGTGCCGAGGATGTCGAGCATGCGCTGGTCGACGCTGTCGGCGATCAGCAGCCGGTGCACGCGCACGTGGCGGATCTGGCCCATGCGGTGGGCACGGCCGATGGCCTGGGCCTCCAGGGTCGGTTTGACCTGCGGTTCGCAGAGGATCACCACCGAGGCGGCCTGCATGTTCAGCCCGGTGCCGCCCGCCTGGATCTGGCTGAGCAGCACCGCGTGGCCGGGCACGGCCGCGAAGGCGTCGACCATCTCCTGGCGCTCGGTGGCGGCGACCGCGCCGGTCAGCGGGCCGAAGGCGGCCGGGCCGAGCGCGTCGTGCACGGTGGTCAGCACGTCGCGGAAGAAGGAGAAGACGACGACCTTCAGCTCGTTCTCCTCGGCCTCCTTCACCAGTTCGCGCAGCCGCTGGAGCTTCGCCGAGCGATGGGGCGCCGCGTAGGCGGCGCGCCGCATCGCCATGAAGTTCCCCTCCGCGACCGCCGTCCGGTAGGCGGCCAGATCCGTACGGCTGAACTCCTCCCACTCGTCGGACTGCGCCAGCTCCGGCAGTTCGGTGAGCACGTCCTGCTGATTGCGGCGCAGATAGGCCGGGGCGACGGCCCTGCGGAACGCCTGCGAGCCCGCGACCGCGTCGCTGTGCCGGATGTGCGGCAGCAGATCGGGTTGGAGGTGGTGCACCAGACTGCGGAATTCCTCGACGCGGTTCTCCATCGGGGTGCCGGTCAGGAACAGCACGCGGTCGGTCCTGGCCGTCCACAGCGCGACGGTCCGCGACCTGCGCGTGTCCGGGTTCTTCACGTAGTGCGCCTCGTCCACGACGAGCATCCCCAGCGGCACCCCGTCGGGCACGTCCAGCGAACTCAGCGCGTCGTACGTGGTGACGGCCACGCCGCCGTCCCGCACCCAGTCGGTCAGCGCCGCCTTGCGGTACGGGCCGTGCAGCCGGTACGCGTCCAGGGCGCTGCGCGACTCGATCTCCCGCGACCAGTTGACCAGCACGCTCGCCGGGCAGACGACGAGGAAGTGCGTACGGCCCTCCGCCCGCAGGTGGGCCAGGGCCGCGATGGCCTGGATGGTCTTGCCCAGGCCCATCTCGTCGCCGATGATCACCCGCCGCTGGGCCAGCGCGAAGCGCGCGCCGAACGCCTGGTAGCCGCGCAGCGACACCCGGCGGTGCGTGTCGTCAAGACGCTGTCCGCGCACCCGCTCGGAGACCGACGACGGCAGGAAGCCTTCCGCCGCGTCGATGTCCGGGGCGAGTTCTGCGATCTCCGCGAGCAGGACGGTGTACTCCGACGGCCTGACCTCGAAGTCCAGCCACGCCTCGGCGGCGTGCGCCGCCGGGCGCAGCAGGTCGGTGCTCGCCTGGGTCAGCAGCAGCCCGGTGCCGTCGGCGGTGTGCTCCGCCAGCAGCTCCTCGATCCGCCGCACGGCGTCCTGCGCGCGCAGCCGCCCGCGCCTGCCCGCCAGCAGCATCCGCAGCCGGGCGCCCGCCGGGCGGGCGGCGGCCAGCAGCGGTGTCAGCTCGGCGTCCACGCGCGCGGCGGTCTCCACGGCCCGCGGAATCTCGGGACCCGCGTTGACCAGCCGGTTGAGCGCCATCACCAGGGCGGTGGTGTCCGGGTCGTCCCGGTCGGCCGGATCGATACGGACGGCCACGTGCTCCTCGGCCGCCGACGCGATCTGGCGCGCCGCCGCTATGGCCTGGTCGGCGCTCTGCGCGCCGACCCCGGGGACCAGCCGCAGCTCGTACGACCGGGCGCCGAAGACCTTGCCGACCGTGTCGTACCCGGCCTGTTCCATGGCGCCGAGGCGCAGCCTGCCCTCGGTGACGTCCTTGAGCCGGGCGACCGGGATGCCGTCCAGCTCGCGGCGGACCCGTACCTCCCGCAGCGGGATCAGCGCGGCCCGCACGTCCGCCCGCACTCGTGTGTGGTCCGCGGTGACCGTACGAGCCGAGGCGACGAGCTTCGCGGCCTGGCCGGACACCTTCCGCGCCTGCCTGCCGACCGGCGCCTGCCGCGCACCCGCCTCTTCCTGTCCGACACCCCCGTCCGCGTCCATGGCTCCCCGTCTCCCGCCGATTCCGATGCCGATCCCGATGCGGCCGATGCGCGTGTCACCACGGATGCCGGTCCCGTCCGCTGCGGCACATGATTCCACCCGCCACCGACACCGCGACGGCCCCCGCCCAAATCTCCGGTGGCCGGACGGCCCGGACTCCCGGACCGCCCGAGCCACCCGCGCGGTGCGGGAGCCGAAAACGGGTGGGCGAAGGCCCCCGCGCCCCGGCAGACTCACCACCCATGAGCGCCCACATCACCCGTGTCAATCCTCCCGCCCTCCACCAGACCCCCGGCTACCACCACATCACCGTCGTCGAGGCCGGGCGGACCGCCTACCTCGCCGGTCAGTGCCCGCTCGACGCCGAGGGCCGGATCGTCGGCCGCGGCGACTACGCCGCCCAGGCCCGCCAGGTGGCCGCCAATGCCCTGACGGCGCTCGAAGCCGTCGGCGCCGGGCCGGGCGACGTCGTGCGCTCGGTCATCTACGTGGTGAGCGACGACCGCAAGGCGCTGTCCACGGTGTGGGACGCACTGAACGCCTCGCCGCTGGGCGGCGCCTTCGACACCGCGAGCACCCTGCTCGGAGTGGCACAGCTCGGCTTCACCGCGCAGTTGGTCGAGCTGGATCTGACAGCCGCGCTGGCCGGTTGACGGGCCTGTGTGCCGGAAGGGCGGGCGTGCCTAGGGTGAGGTCATGACGCAATCACCGTTCATCGAGATCGACGGCCGGGCCGCGACGGTGGAGGCCATCGCGCCCGCGCTCGGCGGCTACGGCCACTTCACGGCGATGCAGGTACGCGGCGGAAAGGTGCGCGGCCTGGCGTTCCACGTCGAACGCCTCGACGGCGCCACGCGGGAGCTGTTCGGCGCGGGCCTGGACGGCGAGCGCCTACGGGCGCACGTACGGCACGCGCTGGCCGGGTCGGGCCGCGCGGACGCCTCCGTGCGGGTCAACGTCTTCCAGCCGGTGGAGGGCGCCGACGAGCCGGTGGCCGTCATGGTCGCCGTCCGACCGCCCGCCGGTGTCGAACCCGGCCTCAAGCGCCTCAAGTCGGTGCCCTACCAGCGTCCGGCCGCTCACCTCAAGCACGTCGGCGGCTTCGGGCAGGCGTACTTCGGCCGCCAGGTGGCCGCCGAGGGGTACGACGAGGCGCTGTTGGCCGGTCCCGGCGGCGAGATCGCGGAGGGCGCCATCACCAACGTCGGCTTCATCGACGGCGACACCGTCGTCTGGCCGGACGCCGCCCCGCATCTGCGCGGCATCACCCTCCAGATCCTGGAGCGTGAACTCGTACGGGCCGGTGTCCCGCAGGACCGCCGCCCGCTGCGGCTCACCGACGTGGGGTCGTACGACGGCGCCTTCCTGGCCAACTCGCGCGGCACGGCGTTCATTTCGGAGATCGACGGCGTGCCGCTGCCGACGCGAGCCGAACTCCTGGCGCGGGTGGCGGAGTTGTACGAGTCCGCGCCGTGGGACGCCATCTGACGGCGCCGGTCGGGGCGGTCCGCGACGTGACGGCGGGGCGCGGACCGACGGCGGCGATCACGTCTCCGGCCGCCCGCCGACCACGGTCACCGCCTCCGCTCCGGTGCGGCAGCCCGCCGCGAGCGACGCGGCGAGGTCCGCACCCGCGAGCCGGGCGGCCAACAGGCCGCCGGTGAAGGCGTCTCCGGCGCCCGTGGTGTCCACCGCAACGGCCGCGACGCAGGGCACCCGTACCGTCACCTCGCCGTTCACGGCGGCCAGCGCGCCGCCCGCGCCGAGGGTGACCACGACCGTGCCGCCGCCGCGCGCCGCGCTCAACTCGGCCGCCGCGCGGGCCGGTTCGGGCGCACCGGACAGCAGGGCCGCCTCCGCGTCATTGGGCAGCAACAGATCCGTACCTGCCACGTCGGCCAGGAAACGGGCCACGCCCGCCTCGCGCAGGAAACCGGCGGAGGCCGGATCGACGCTCACCGGCAGCGACCGGGCACGCGCCGCCTCGGTGACCACGGCCGCCAACTCGCGTCCCCACTCGGAGAAGTAGAGATAGCCGGAGAGGTGGACGTGCCCCATGCCGTCCAGCAGCGCCTCGTCCCAGTCGGCGGGTCCGAGCCGGAAGGCGGCGCCGCTGTCGGTGACCAGGGTCCGTTCGGCCGCCGCGTCGACCAGGGCGATCACCACGGCAGTCGGCGCCTCGCCGTCGACCCGCAGCACCGGCTCCACGCCCGCGGCCTCCAGCGCGGCGCGGTGCCAGTCGACGGAGTCGGCGCCAGCGCGGGCCAGTAGCCGCACCCGCGCGCCCCGACCGGCCGCCCAGCAGGCCACGTTGGCCCCCGCGCCGCCCGGCCGCACCGCGATCCGGGCGGCGGTGTCGGTGTCGGCGGCGAGGGGCCGCGCGTGCCGCGCCACCACGTCGGTGACGACATCGCCGACGACGAGGAGTCCGGGAGGCACCGGCTCTACGGCGGCGGGTCCGGCGCTGTCGGACGGACTCGTGCCGTCCGACCGTCCCGTGCCGTCCGACCGTCTTATGTCGTCCGCCGGTCCCGTGTCGTCGCCCGTCCCGATGCCCGGTCCGGCGCTGTCGCCGGTCATGCGCGCTGCGACCAGCGCACCGCGATCCCGGCCGCGAGCCGGACGTTGCCGCGTACGGCCGCGAGGTTGGACTCCAGGGACGCGCCGCCGGTGTGCTCGGTGAGGTAGCCCAGCAGGAACGGCGTGATGGCCTGTCCCGTGACGCCCCCGGCCTCGGCGGCGGCGAGCGCGTCCGCCAGCACCCGGTCGTGCAGCTCCGGGTCGAGCTGAAGCTCCCGCGGCACCGGATTGGCGACGATCAGCGCCGAGTCGTGCCCGCCCAGCGCGTCCTGCGCGGCCATCACGTCCGCGACCTGCTGAGCGGACTCGACCGTCCAGTCCACGGGCTCACCGGAGTCGCTGAGGTAGAAACCGGGGAAGCGGTCGGTGCCGAAGCCGAGTACGCCGATGCCCAGGGTCTCCAGCCGCTGGAGCGTGGCGGGCACGTCCAGGATCGACTTCACGCCCGCGCACACCACCGTGATCCGCGTCCTGGCCAGCAGCCCCAGGTCGGCGGACTCGTCCTGCACGGTCACCCAGTCGCGGTGCACCCCGCCGAGGCCACCCGTACCGAATACCCGGATCCCGGCCCGCGCGGCCAGGAACGCCGTCCCCGACACGGTTGTCGCCCCGCTCGCACCCGCCGCCAGCGCGGGCGCCAGGTCCCGGAACCCCAGCTTGCGCAGCGACGCGTCCTCGGCGACCCGCTCCACCTGCTCCTTGGTGAGCCCCACCCGCGGCACCCCGTCGAGTACCGCCACGGTCGCGGGCACCGCGCCCTGCTCCCGGACGATCTCCTCCAGCTCGCGTGCCACCCGCAAATTGCGCGGCCGTGGCAGGCCGTGCGCGATGATCGTCGATTCCAGCGCCACCACGGGCGCGCCGCTCGCGACGGCGTCCCGCACCTCGTCGGAGAGCGTGACGGCCGGGATTGCGTTCGCTGCCGCGTTCGGTCCTGATCCAGATGTGCTCATGATCCCTACCTGGCGCGGCGGCGCCTCCGCCAAACCTCCCGGCGCCCTGTGCGCGCGGCGGGCATCGCATCAATTTGGTGTGAGCGCCGGCACCCCGTAGGGTGGTGTTCATCGACGCGGGGTGGAGCAGCTCGGTAGCTCGCTGGGCTCATAACCCAGAGGTCGCAGGTTCAAATCCTGTCCCCGCTACTGAAGAGGAAGGGTCCGGCACTCAGGTGCCGGGCCCTTTCGCTTGCCCCGGGCGCGTGCCTGGGCCCGCGGTCGCCGGACCGGTCCTCAGTGCTTTCCCGCGTGCGGCGCCGCCGGGCGGTACGGCGGGGTCGTGCGGCTCGGCTGGTAGCGCGAGCCCTGCCGCATGCGGCGGACGACCAGTACGGCGTCGATCGCGGCCAGCAGCGCGACGGCGGCCAGTACCGCGGCCCAGGCCGGCAGACCGGCGAGCGCGAAGCCCACGGCCGCCGCGGTGCCCCAGACCACACCGCACAGCGCGAGCCCCAGCCGCAGCCGCAGCGGGCTGCGCGCCTGGACGGGTTCGTATCCGCTTCTGCGCATCCGTGTCATCTCCCTCACCTCCAGCATCCACCTCGGACGGGCCGGGCGGGAGCCTCTGCCCGGGTGGGCCGAAAAATCGGGGGCGGTACGCGGCGCCGCCGCGTAGGGTGCGGGACCGTGAAGGTGATCATCAGACAGTACGGTCCGGCGGACGCCGAAGCCGTCGCCGCCGTGGTCCGCGAGACCGTCCCGTACATGGTGACGACCGCGCGGACCGTGCACGCGCAGGTCACGGACGCGCCCGAGAGAATGCGCTTCCTGATGCTCGTCGCGGAGACCGGCGACGGCCGGATCGTCGGCAGTGCCAGGGCCGGGCTGTTCGCGGACAACGACACCCCCGGAATGGCCTTCGTCAATCTGAACGTGCGCGCGGGGGAGCGCGGCCGGGGCATCGGCAGCGCCCTGCTGGCCGCCGCCGAGTCCCATGTCGCCGGCCTCGGAGCGGGCACCGTCTACGCGTGGGCGATCGACGAGCCCCCGGCGCACGCCTTCGCCGCCCGCCACGGCTACCGGCGCGGCCGGTCCGCGAGCTTCCTGCGCCTCGACCTCACCCCCGGCGCCCCGCTGCCCGACGTGCCCCCGCTGCCGCCCGGCGTGCTGCTGCGCCCCGCGTCGGACTACGCCGCCGACCCGCGCCCGGTGTACGAGGCCGACGCCGAGACCATCGAGGACGAGCCGGGCGATGTCGCCACCGGCGTCCCCGGCTACACGGACTGGCGCGCCACCTCCTGGGACCGGTCCGACTACGACCACGACCTGACGACGGTCGCCGTCGTGGACGGTGTGGTCGCCGCGGTCGTCAACGTCCAGACCGACGGCCACGACCGCTACTGGTCGGGGGGCACCGGCACCCGCCGGGCCTTCCGGGGCCGCGGACTGGCCAAGGCCGCCAAGGCCCACTCCCTGCACCGAGCCCGCGCCGCGGGCTACACCGAGGCGTTCACCAGCAACGACGACGGCAACGCCGCGATGCTGGCCGTCAACCGGTGGCTCGGCTATCGATCCTGTGGCAACGAATGGCGGTACTTCCGTGACCTCTCCGATCGACCATGACATCCCCTGGTCCGACGCGACCTGGCTCAACCCGCCCGCCGAGGCCGTCGCCGACAGCACCGGTCTGCACGTCACCGCCCACGAGGGCAGCGACTTCTGGCGCACCACCAGCTACGGCTTCGTCCGCGACGACGGCCACGCCCTGCTCACCCCCTTCCCGTCCGGCACCGCCATCGAGGTCACCTTCGTCGCCGACTTCACCGAGCTGTACGACCAGGCCGGTGTCCTGGTGCGCGTCGACGCCGAGTCCTGGATCAAGGCGGGCGTCGAGATCTCCGACGGTTCGCCCCAGGTCGGCGCCGTCGTCACCCACGGCACCTCCGACTGGTCCCTCGCCCCGGTCCCGGACTGGGCGGGCCACGAGGTGACCGTCCGGGTCAGCCGCTCGGGCGACGCCGTGACCGTCCGCGCCCGCCGCGCCGACGACCCCTGGCGCACCATCCGCCTGGCCTGGCTCGACCCCGCCGCCGACGCCCGCGCGGGTCTGTTCTGCTGCGCGCCCCAACGCCCCGGCCTGCGCGTCCACTTCACCCGCCTCTCCTCGGGACCCGCCGACACCTCCCTGCACTGATCCCCGCCCCCAACCTCAGGTCGGGCACCGACTCCGGCCGCCGCTAGGGCTGTTCGCGCAGGACCGTGTCGAGGACGCGGGACCACTGGCGGACGATTCCCGCGCGGCGGGCGGAGTCGTCGCTGAGGAGGTTGGCGAGGCCGAGGCCGCGGGCCATGTCGAGGGTGGCCTGGACGGTCTCCCTGACGCCGGGCAGGGATTCGTCGGCGCCGAGGAATTCGACCGCCAAGCGGTGGGCCTCGCGGCCGATCCGGGACTCCAGCGCGGCGACGCCAGGACGGAGCTGTTCCTCGTCGGAGGCGGCCACCCACAGGTGCAGGGCGGCCCGGAACAGCGGGCCGGTGTGGACCGCGACGAGCATGTCGACGACGGCGTAGGTGCGGTCCTGGCCCGCGCGGGGGAGGGCCAGGGCGCGCTCTCTGACGGCGCTGACCCACTCCTCGGCCATGTGCGCGATGGCCGCGGTGAACAGCTCCTCGCGGGTGCGGAAGTGGTGCTGGGCCGCCCCTCTGGAGACACCGGCGCGGGCGCACACCACGGCGACGGTGCTGCCCGACCAGCCGTGCTCGGCGAGGCACGAGACGGCGGCCTCCAGTATCCGCCGACGGGTGGCGCGGCTGCGGTCCTGTTTGGGGGATCGGTCGGTCACCAGGTCCATGACGGGTCCGGCCGTTCGGTGCGGGCGGCGGCGCCTTCTGAGGTCTGCGCGCCCGCGCGGAAGGGCGCTGCGGCGCGGGTGCGAAGTGGTGCGGTGGTCACGGGCGCCTCCTCGGCGGCTGTCGTTAGTAGGACTTCGGCAGTCCCAGCGTGTGGTGCGAGACGAAGTTGAGGATCATCTCCCGGCTGACCGGGGCTATCCGGCCGACACGGGACGCGGTCAGCAGCGAGGCGAGACCGTACTCGGCGGTGAGGCCGTTGCCGCCGAGGGTGTGCACGGCCTGGTCGACGGCCTTGGCACCGGCTTCGGCCGCCGCGTACTTCGCCATGTTCGCGGCCTCGCCTGCGCCCATGTCGTCGCCCGCGTCGTAGAGGTAGGCGGCCTTCTGCATCATCAACCGGGCCAGTTCCAGCTCGATGTGGGCCTGGGCGAGCGGGTGCGCTATCGCCTGGTGGGAGCCGATGGGAGCCTGCCACACCTGCCGGGACTTGGCGTACTCGACCGCCTTGTCCAGGGCGTAGCGGCCCATCCCGATGGAGAAGGCGGCGGTCATGATCCGCTCCGGGTTGAGCCCCGCGAAGAGCTGGAGCAGTCCGGCGTCCTCGTCGCCGACGAGCGCGTCGGCGGGCAGCGCGACATCGTCGAGGAAGAGCTGGAACTGCTTCTCGGGCGCGGCCAACTCCATCTCGATCTGCCGGAATTCGAAGCCCGGTGTCTCCCGGTCCACGATGAACAGGCAGGGCTTGAGCTTGCCGGTGCGGGCGTCCTCGGTGCGGCCGACGATCAGTGTCGCGTCGGCGATGTCGACACCGGATATGAAGACCTTCCGGCCGGTCAGCCGCCAGCCGCCGGTGTCGGGGTCGCGCCGCGCGGTGGTGGTGATGCGGTGCGAGTTGGACCCGGCGTCCGGTTCGGTGATGCCGAAGGCCATCCGCAGCGAGCCGTCGGCGATCCCCGGCAGCCAGCGCCGCTTCTGCTCGTCGGTGCCGAAGCGGGCGATGACCGTGCCGCAGATCGCGGGGGAGACGACGAGCAGCAGCAGCGGGCAGCCCGCCGCGCCCAACTCCTCCAGAACGATGGACAGTTCCGCCAGACCGCCGCCCCCGCCGCCGTACTCCTCAGGCAGGTTGACCCCGAGGTATCCGAGGCCGCCCGCCTCCTGCCACAACTCGTCGGTGTGCTTGCCCGCACGTACGGTGGCCGAGAAATATTCGCGACCGTAGCGGCGGGCGAGATCCCCGACGGCCTTGCGCAGGGCGCGCCGCTCGTCGCTTTCCAGCAAGGCGCTGTCGAAGGTTCCCTGAACGGTGCTCATGGCGTGGTTTCCTCCTTGACGACGGCGAGTACGGCGCCGACGTCGACCTGTCGGCCGACCTCGGCGGTGAGCTCCGTGAGTGTCCCGGTGGCGGGAGCGGCGATCACGTGTTCCATCTTCATCGCTTCGAGCCAGAGCAGCGGGCGGCCTTTTTCGACCCGGTCGCCCGGCGAGAATTCACCTATCCGGATGACCGTGCCGGGCATCGGCGCAAGCAGCGAACCCTGCGGGGTCAGATCCTCCGGGGCGGTGAAGCGGGGCAGGGCGGTCAAAGCGCATGACACGAACGGGGAATCGACGAACACCCGTTCGGCGTAAGCGGCGACGTCGAACACCCGCCGCACACCGTCGATGTCGAGTACGACACGCCGGGCCGACGCCGATACCAGCCGGACCCCGTCGGCGCCGGTGGCCTCCAGACCGGCGCGGCCGAGCCGGTAACCGACCTCGTACTCCCGGCCGTCCGGCTCGCTGCGGAAGCGTTTCACCTGCGGCTGCGACGGAACGTTCCGCCACCCGCCGAGCCGGACCGGCACCGGCCCGCGCGCCGACGTACGCCCGGCCGCGTCGGCGAGTGCGGCGGCCAGCGCCGCGAACCGCACGGGATCGCCGTCCGTGTCGGCCGGGTCCGGCGCGTCCGTGGCCCCAGCCGACGCCCCGATGAGCGCGTCCAGACGGCGTTCCAGGAAGCCGGTGTCCAGCCGGGCGGCGGCGAAGTCCGGGTGCCGCAGCACCCGTACGAGCAGGTCGCGGTTGGTGACAGGGCCGTGCAGCCGGGCCCGCTCCAGCGCGTACGCGAGACGGCGCACGGCCTCGGCGCGGGTCGGCGCCCAGGCGATCACCTTGGCGAGCATCGGGTCGTAGTGGACGCCGATCGTCTCGCCGCCGCTCACCCCCGCGTCCAGCCGCAACCCCGCGTCGAGCCCCGGCTTCACGGCGAATTCGGCGTCCACGCCCGGCAGTTCGAACAGATGCAGCGCGCCCGGCTGCGGCTGCCAGCCGCGGGCCGGGTCCTCCGCGTAGAGCCTGGCCTCGACCGCGTGGCCGTGCGGCCGCGGGGGCGAGGGCGGCAGCGCGGCCCCCTCGGCGACACGGATCTGGAGCGCCACGAGGTCGAGTCCGGTGACGCACTCGGTGACCGGATGCTCCACCTGGAGACGGGTGTTCATCTCCAGGAAGTACGGACGCCCGTCCCGCGCGACCAGGAACTCCACGGTGCCCGCGCCCGTGTAGCCGATCGAGCGCGCCGCGCGGGCGGCGGACTCGTGCAGCGTACGGCGCACCTCGTCGCCCAGACCCGGCGCCGGGGTCTCCTCGATCACCTTCTGGTGCCGCCGCTGGAGCGAACAGTCGCGCTCGCCCAGCACCCACACCGCGCCGTGCGCGTCGGCCAGCACCTGCACCTCGACGTGCCTGGCCCCTTCCGCGTACGGCTCGACGAACACCTCGCCGTCACCGAAGGCGGCCGCGGCCTCCGACCTGGCGGCGGCCAACTCGCTCTCCAGCGCGACCAGTTCGCGTACGACCCGCATGCCGCGACCACCGCCGCCCGCGGACGCCTTCACCAGCAGCGGCAGGTCCGCGGCCGTGACCCGCGTCGGATCGAGCGCGGAGAACAGCGGTACGCCCGCCGCGGCCATCAACTCCTTGGCCCGCGTCTTGGACCCCATCGCCTCGACCGCGTCCGGCGGCGGACCGATCCACACCAGCCCCGCCGCCTCGACCGCACGCGCGAACTCCGCGTTCTCCGACAGGAATCCATAGCCCGGATGCACGGCGTCCGCGCCCGCCGCGAGCGCCGCCGCGACCAGCAGATCGGCCCGCAGATACGTGTCGGCGGGCGCGTTCCCCGGCAGCCGTACCGCCGCGTCGGCCTCCGCGACGTGCGCCGCGTCCGCGTCGGCGTCCGCGTACACCGCCACCGTGGCGATGCCGAGCGTGCGGCAGGTACGGAAGACGCGGCGCGCGATCTCGCCCCGGTTGGCCACCAGCACGGAGCCTATGTCCTTGTGGCGCACCGGAAATGACTGCCCGTCAGCGGTGCAGCCCCCGCTCGGCGAAGCGCTGCTCGAATCGGTCATCGGAAAGGGACCCCTCACATCCGGAAGACGCCGAAGCCGCCCCTGGCGCCCTCGATCGGCGCGCCATGGACGGCGGAAAGGCACAGGCCGAGCACCGTACGGGTGTCGCGCGGGTCGATCACGCCGTCGTCGTAGAGCCGTCCCGACAGGAACATCGGCAGCGACTCGGCCTCGATCTGCTGCTCCACCATCGCCCGCAGCGCGGCGTCGCCCTCCTCGTCGTAGGGACGGCCCTTCGCCGCCGCCGACTGCCGGGCCACGATGGACAGCACCCCGGCGAGCTGCGCGGGACCCATCACCGCGGACTTGGCGCTCGGCCAGGCGAAGAGGAACCGCGGATCGAAGGCCCGGCCGCACATGCCGTAGTGCCCGGCGCCGTAACTCGCCCCGATCAGCACCGAGATGTGCGGTACGCGCGAGTTGGCGACCGCGTTGATCATCAACGCGCCGTGCTTGATGATGCCGCCCTGCTCGTACTCGCGGCCCACCATGTAGCCGGTGGTGTTGTGCAGGAAGAGCAGCGGAATGTCGCGCTGGTTGGCGAGTTGGATGAACTGCGCCGCCTTCTGCGACTCCTCGCTGAACAGCACGCCCTGCGCGTTGGCGAGAATCCCGACCGGATAGCCGTGCACCTCCGCCCAACCGGTGGCCAGGCTCGGCCCGTAGAGCGGCTTGAACTCGTCGAAGGCCGAGGCGTCCGTGATCCGCGCGATGACCTCGCGGGGGTCGAAGGGGGTGCGCAGATCGCCGGGCACGATGCCCAGCAGCTCCTCCTCGTCGTACACGGGGGGCAGCGGGTCAGGACGCGGATCGGGCCCGGATTTACGCCAGTTGAGGCGGGCGACGACGCGCCGGGCGGTACGCAGCGCGTCCGGCTCGTCCCGTGCGAAGTAGTCGGCGAGGCCGGAGCGCCGGGCGTGCATGTCGGCGCCGCCGAGCGACTCGTCGTCGCTCTCCTCGCCGGTCGCCATCTTCACCAGCGGCGGCCCGCCGAGGAAGACCTTGGACCGCTCCTTGACCATGATGACGTGGTCGGACATGCCGGGGATGTACGCGCCGCCCGCCGTCGAATTGCCGAACACCACGGCCACCGTGGGGATTCCGGCCGCCGACAGCCGCGTCAGGTCGCGGAAGAGGGCGCCGCCGGGGATGAAGATCTCCTTCTGGCTGGGCAGGTCCGCGCCGCCCGACTCCACCAGGCTGATCACCGGCAGGCGGTTGGCGAAGGCGATCTCGTTCGCCCGCAGCGCCTTCTTCAGCGTCCACGGGTTGCTGGCGCCGCCGCGCACCGTCGGGTCGTTGGCCGTGATCAGGCACTCCACGCCCTCGACCACGCCGATGCCGGTCACGAGGGAGGCGCCCACCGCGAAGTCGCTGCCCCAGCCGGCCAGCGGCGACAGTTCGAGGAACGGTGTGTCCGGGTCGAGCAGCAGCTCGATCCGCTCCCGTGCCAGCAGCTTTCCGCGATTCCGGTGCCGCTCCTGGTACTTGTCGCCGCCACCGGCCAGCGCGGCGGCGTGCCCCGCCTCGACCTCGGCCAGCCGTTCCAGCATCGTGGCCCGCCGTTCGGCGAAGTCCGCTCCGCGTATGTCGACCTGGGTCATGACGTGCTCCCCTCCGCGACGCCGCGCGGCGGCCGTCCCTTGCCCGGCGGGCCCGCGAATGCCTGCACGATCGACAACCACGCGTCCGCGTCCGGGCCTTGGGCCCGTACCGCCACGTCGTCGCGGTGCCTGCGCCGCACCGCCAGCAGGCAGAAGTCCAGTGCGGGGCCGGTCACGCGCTGCTCGGCGTCGTCCGGGCCGAAGGTCCACAAGGTGCCGTCGGGCGCCGTCAGTTCGAGGCGGAATTCCGTGCCGGGCGGGGTGCGGCCGTGCACCGCGAAGGCGAAGTCCCGTGCCCTGAAGGCGATTCGGGCGACGTGCCACAGGCGGTGGGTCGGTGTGCGCTCGACGCCGAGCGCGTCGGCGATGTCCTCGCCGTGGGCCCATGTCTCCATCAGGCGGCCCGTCGCCATCGACGCCGTGCTCATCGGCGGCCCGTACCAGGGGAAGCGGCTGCCCGGCGGTTCGCCGGTCAGGGTCGCCCATAGCCGGGCTCTGCCCGACCGCCACCTCTCCAGCAGCTCCGGCGGCGCCAGCATCGCGCCCTCCCGGGCGCCGTCCTCCACATACGAGTCCAGCCGCGCCGCCGCGTCGCCGACCTCGCGGGCGAACGCCTCCGCGTCCTTGACCGCCAGCAGCGCCTGGGCGTCCGTCCAGGCCAGATGCGCGATCTGGTGCCCAACGGTCCAGCCTTCGGCCGGTGTCGGCCTCGCCCACTCCTCGGGCTTCAGCCCGGCCACCACGTCGTCGAGCGCGTCGCTCTCCGCTCTCAGATCGGCCAGGACGGTACGGACGGACTGCGGATCGGCCATGGCCACGAGGGTGGCAGGCAGGGCCCGCAACAATCAAGCATGCGTGCATGATTGTTTCCCGCCCCCACCGGGTCGGTGTCACTGCGACAACCCGAGCCGAGCCCCGTCAGGGGTGCGAGGAACTGCGTGGCGAGCCCCCACCGGGTCGGTGGCCCTGCGACAGCCGAAGTGCCCCGCTGGGGGCGGTGGCGACGCGCACCTCGTCCCTGGCTGGTCGCGCAGTTCCTCCCCCAGCCTCCGGCCGGGAGGTGCCCCCAGCGCCCCTGAAAAGACCGGGCGTACCGCCCAGGCCCCATACGGCCCTCGGGAGCCGCGCCCCTGAAAAGACCGGGCGTGCCGACCTCGGTAAGACAGCCGTGCAGGGCCGCGCCCCAGAGCGATCACCTTCGGGAGGTGGACGTCGTAGGGCGCGGCCCGAGGGGGATTAGGCGCGGGCGGCGCGGCGGGCGAGAAGGGCTTCGCGGCGCTCGTCGAAGCGGGTGGCCTGCTCGTTGAGGCCGCCCATGAAGAGGCCGAGCTCCTGCTGGGCCTGGAGGCCCTCGGGGCCGAGACCGGAGATCTCCAGGACCTTGAGGTGGCGCAGGACGGGCTGGAGGACGTCGTCGTGGTGGATGCGGAGGTTGTAGATGCCGCCGATGGCCATGCGGGCGGCGGCCCGCTCGAAGCCGGGCATGCCGTGTCCCGGCATGCGGAATTCGACGACGACGTCACGGATGGCGCGCATGGCGAGGTCGGGGGCGAGCTCGAGGGCGGCGGCCAGGAGATTCCGGTAGAAGACCATGTGCAGGTTCTCGTCGGTGGCGATCCTGGCGAGCATCCGGTCGCACACGGGGTCACCCGACTGGTGTCCGGTGTTGCGGTGCGAGACGCGGGTGGCCAGCTCCTGGAAGGCGACGTACGCCACGGAGTGGACCATGCTGTGCCGGTGGTCGTGCTCGAAGCCCTCCGACATGTGCTGCATGCGGAACCGCTCCAGCTCGACCGGGTCGACGGCGCGGCTGGTCAGCAGGTAGTCGCGCATGACGATCGCGTGCCGACCCTCCTCGGCGGTCCAGCGGTGCACCCAGGTGCCCCAGGCGCCGTCGCGGCCGAAGAGTGTCGCGATCTCGTGGTGGTAGCTGGGCAGATTGTCCTCGGTGAGCAGATTGACCACGAGGGAGATCCGGCCGACGTCCGTGACCTTGGACTGCTCGGGGGCCCAGGCTTCGCCCTCCATTATTCCGTCGAAATTGCGGCCGTCGCTCCACGGGACGTACTCGTGGGGCATCCACTCCTTGGCCACGCCGAGGTGCCGGTTGAGCTCCCGCTCGACGACCTCCTCCAGCGCGTAGAGCAGCGTCGCGTCGCTCCAGACGTCGGGTTGGGCACGGTCGGGCGAGGTCAAGGTCACGGGGGCTCCTGGGGACGGGCGAGGGGACGGACATGGGACGGGGGTGTACGGGACCCGCACGGGCTGTACGGATCGTACGGACGTACGTACGCGACATGCGGTCGGTCGGTCGTACGGCGCCGCGGACGGATCCACGGGCACATACGCACGGCCTACGGGTGCAACGGAGATTCGCACCTACGCCTACGTAAGTTACGCAACCGTAGGTTAAGGCGGCGTAAGAAGGCAACCAGCCAATATGGCTGCACCGGCCACCCACCTCACGTCGAGCCGGACCCGGCGGCACGGCGAGCCCCGGCGACAGCCCTTGGCCCGACCGGAGGCAAGCCCTCCGCCGACCGGAGGGTAAGCCTCCGCCGTCCGCCGTGGAAGCCTTTCGCCCGCCTCCCGTCGCACCCGATAAACTCCGCTCTCTTATGAGTGCCACTCTCGTCGCCAAGAATCTCGCCGCCGGACACGGCGACCGTGTCCTGTTCTCCGGCCTGGACCTGGTCGTCGCCCCCGGCGACGTCATCGGTCTGGTCGGCGCCAACGGCGCGGGCAAGTCCACACTGCTGCGGCTGCTCGCCGGGCTCGACACGCCGGAGGACGGGACGCTGCGGCTCAGCCCGGCCACCGCCACCGTCGGGCATCTGCCGCAGGAGCCCGAGCGGCTGCCGGGCGGGGAGAGCGTGCGGGAGTTCCTGAGCCGCCGCACCGGGGTCACCGCCGCCCAGGCGGCCCTGGACGCCGCCACCCAGGCGCTGGTGGACGAGGCTCCGGGCGCGGACGACGCGTACGCGACCGGACTCGACCGCTGGCTGGCGCTCGGCGGCGCCGACCTGGACGAACGCGCCGAGGAGGCCGCAGCCTCGCTCGGCCTCGGCGTCGACCTGGACCAGCCGATGTTCTCGCTCTCCGGCGGCCAGGCCGCCCGCGCGGGACTCGCCTCGCTGCTGCTCAGCCGCTACGACGTCTTCCTGCTGGACGAGCCCACCAACGACCTCGACCTCGACGGCCTGGAACGGCTGGAGAAATTCGTCGGCGGCCTGCGCGCCGGTACGGTCCTGGTCAGCCACGACCGCGAATTCCTCACCCGCACCGTCACCCGCGTGGTGGAGCTGGACCTCGCCCAGCAGCAGGTCAGCACCTTCGGCGGCGGCTACACCGCCTATCTGGAGGAACGCGAGACGGCCCGGCGACACGCCCGCGAGGAGTACGACGAGTACGCCGACACCAAGGCCGGACTCGAAGCGCGGGCGCGGATGCAGCGCGGCTGGATGGACAAGGGCGTCAGGAACGCCATGCGCAAGGCGCCCGACCACGACAAGATCGCCCGCAAGGCGCGCGCCGAGGGCAGCGAGAAACAGGCCGCCAAGGCCCGGCAGACCGACCGGATGATCGAGCGCCTGGACGTGGTCGAGGAGCCGCGCAAGGAGTGGGAACTGCGGATGGAGATCGCCGCCGCGCCCCGCTCGGGCGCCGTGGTGGCCACCCTGCGCGGCGCCCGCGTGCGCCGCGGCGACTTCGCCTTCGGGCCGGTCGACCTCCAGATCGACTGGGCCGACCGGGTGGCCATCACCGGCGCCAACGGCTCGGGCAAGTCCACCCTGCTCGCCGCGTTGCTCGGCCGCCTCCCGCTGGACGAGGGCCACAGCGCGCTCGGCCCCGGCGTCCTGGTCGGCGAGGTCGACCAGGCCCGCGGCCTCTTCCGCGGGCAGGAACCGCTCCTCGACGCCTTCCGCGCCCCGGCGCCCGACATGGATCCGGCCGAGATCCGTACGCTTCTCGCCAAATTCGGCCTCAAGGCCGCCCATGTGCTGCGCCCCGCCGCGACCCTCTCGCCCGGCGAGCGCACCCGCGCCGCGCTGGCGCTGCTCCAGGCCCGCGGCGTCAATCTCCTGGTCCTCGACGAGCCGACCAACCACCTCGACCTGCCCGCGATCGAACAGCTCGAAGCGGCGCTGGCCGCGTACGAGGGCACGCTGCTGCTGGTCACCCACGACCGGCGGATGCTGGACGCCGTGCACACGACCCGGCGCGTCGAGGTCGCCGACGGCCGCATCACCGAGCGCTGAGCGAACCCCCGAGCGCGCCTGGGCCCCCATTCCCCGAGGCGGCCCGCGCCGCGTCCCCGACGGCGCCCCCGGACCTCCGAGCGGGAGGGAACCCGGTGGCGTCCGGCTGCGTCCCATCCATGACCGGACCCCGAACCGGCCGCCGGAGGAGGACACGATGCGCGCTCGGACACTGGCCGCTGCCGCCGCCGTACTGCTGGTGGCTGGTTGCGGATCCGCGAGCGGCGTACGTGTCGGGTCGCCCGATCCGAGCGACAGCAGCACCCGGCCGGTCTGCGGCGACGTCACGGTCACGCCCGGCGGCGGGGCCGAAGGCCGCGAGGTCTGCCTGAGCGTCGGCAGCACCCTGCGGGTCACCACCGCCCCCGGCGACCGGCCGCCCGGCGAGCGGGGCGCCGCCCTCTCCGAGATCTCTCCCGGCGTCTACCGAGGCGCGCGGGTGGGCACCGCCGAACTGAGCGGGTTCCGGCACGCCTGCCCCGGCGCCACCCCCGGTGTCATGTCCTGCCATGCCATCGCGGGGTGGAAGATCACCGTCGACGTACGGTGATCGGCACCATCGCGGGACCCCGGGTCGGCAGTGGGGGCCGGCCCGGGTCCCGCGATTCCTTCGGCGCTGCGGCGCAGTTGACCCGGTCAGTCTTCGGCGTAGCACGCCGGCGCGGCTGACGCCGGTCAGTCTTCGGGGCGGCTCGGTCGGGCGGCGGGCGACAGGCCGTCCATCAGCAGGTCCAGCAGGCGGCCGGCCAGGGAACTCGGCGTCCCTGACGGTCGCATCTGCGCCATCGCCGCGCAGGTCGACGGCGTGCCCGCGGCCAACGGCGCGAACGCGGCTCCCGGCGCTCCGGAGGAGATCGCCCGCCTGGTCGCGGCGGGCCGGATCCGGGTGCCGATCGCGGAGACCTTCCCGGTCGAGCGGATCCGCCGCGCGGCCGAGCTCCAGGCCGGCAGGCATGTGCGGGGCAAGGTCGTCATCGACCTCCAGCGCCTGGCAGTGGCGACGGCGAACGCTGTGCCGTCGCCACCGATGCGGCGGGGAGGGCTTCCCGCCCCTGAGGAGCCGGGGCGGGAAGCCCTCTCGTCGCCGGGTGTCGCCGATCCGGAGGACCCCGGCGGACAACGGACTAGCTGATGTTGACCGCCGCGTCGTCGATCAGGAACGACGTCGCGAGGCTGGAGTCCTCGGTGCCGGTGAACTTCAGGGTGACCGTCTGTCCCGCGTAGGACGACAGGTTGACCGACCGCTGCACGTAGCCGGTGCCCTTGTTGAGGTTGGAATACGAGGCCAGCGTGGTGCTGCCCGCGGCGACGGTGAGCTTGTCGTACGCCGTGGTGGTGCTGGTCTCCTGGCTGCTGACGTAGAGGTAGAAGGTGAAGGTGGCGTTGGTGCAGGAGGCGGGGATCGTCACCGACTGGGAGAGCGTGTCGGTGTGGGTGGTCCCGTAGCCGTTCAGCCACGCCTTGTACGAGCCGCTGTGGGCGGGGGCGCCGGTGCTGTTGTCGATGACGCCGGAGGACGTCGTCCAGCCGGTGTTGCCGCTCTCGAAGCCGGGGTTGGTCAGGAGCTGCGCGGTGGTGCAGCCGCCGCCGCCCGACCCGGTGACCGTCCAGGTGAAGGACGCGCTGCCGGAGGCGCTGGTGGTGTCCGTGGCGGTGACGGTGACGTTGTACGTGCCCGCCGCCGTCGGGGTGCCGCTGATCAGACCGGTGGAGGAGTTGATCGACAGACCGGTCGGCAGGCCGGAGGCGCTGTAGGTGAGGGTCTGGCCCGAGGCCGAGTCGCTGGCGCTGATCTGGAGCGAGGCCGCGGTGTTGACCGCGGTGGACTTGGCGCCCGGGTTGGTGACCGTCACCGTGTTGCCGCCGGTCGAACCGCCGTTGGTGAAGGCGGCCGTGCCGTTCGGCGTGCCCAGTCCGGTCGGCCCGTCGTATCCGGCCTTCGCGGTGCACAGGTAGGAGCCGCCGCACGAGCCGTTGGAGCCGCTGGTGACGTCGTTCAGCGAGCCGGTGTGGGAGTACGGATAGGAGGCGGGGGTGGTCCCGGCCGCGGGGGTGCCGGCCAGGGCGTAGACGGAGGCGATGATCGGCGACGAGGCGCTGGTGCCGCCGTAGACCTGCCAGCCGGACGCCTGGTAGCTGTCGTAGACGGCCAGGCCGGTGGCCGGGTCGGCGACGGCGGAGACGTCGGCGATGGTGCGGTTGGCGCAGCCGGTGTCGGTCTGCCAGGTCGGCTTGGCGTCGTAGGCCGAGCAGCCGGAGCCGGTGCCCTCGGTGCTGGAGGTGTTCCAGACGGACTCGGTCCAGCCGCGGGTGGTGCCGCTGGCCCGGCTGAGCGCGGTGCCGCCGACGGCGGTGACGTACTTGGACGCGGCCGGGTACTCCGCGCCGTAGCCCTCGTCGCCGGAGCTGACGGTGATGGCGACGCCCGGGTGGTTGAAGTACTGCGAGTCGGCGGTGGTGTCGGAGGAGTCCTCGCTGCCGCCGTAGCTGTTGGAGACGTACTTCGCGCCCTGCGTGACCGCCTGGTTCACCGCGGTGCCCAGGTCGTCCATGCTCGCCGAGGTGGCCTCGACCAGCAGGATGTGGCACTGCGGGCAGACCGCGCTGACCATGTCCAGGTCGAGCGAGATCTCACCGGCCCAGCCGGAGTCGGCGCTCGGCAGCGACGTGGTCGAGCCGTTCTGGTTGATCTTCTTGAAGCAGCCGTTGGCCGTGGTGCAAGCCGGCAGCCCGTACTGCGCGCGGTACGTGCTCAGGTCGGCCGCGGCGTTGGGGTCGTCCTGCGCGTCCACGATCGCGACGGTGGCGCCGGCGCCCGCGGACGACGGCAGCGCGTACGCGCTCTGGAGGTCGGTGGGGCCGTAGCCGGAGGGGGTGGCGTTCGGGGTGATGCCGAGGTGGTGGACGACGTCGGTACGGGTCAGCGCCATGCAGGCCATCTGGCCCTTCTTGGCGGGGACGGCGCACAGACGCTGGGTGGGAGCGGCCGACGACGCGGACGCGGACGCGCCGGACGACGTGCTCGCGGCCGTGCTCGACGACGCGGAGGTGTGCGACGACGCGGCCGTGCTCGACGACGCGGAGGTGGCTGCCGCGCCCGACGCCGGGGTGCTGGCGACGGACGGCGCCGCGGTGGCCAGCAGACCGCCGGTGACGAGAGCCGCCGCCGACAGTACGGCTACCGCCGTGCGGCGGACGGCCCGTCTGGCCCGGCCGGGGTGTGACGACTTCAATGAACTGCCCTCCATGGGGGGATCGGCTCCCGAGGGCGTCCGCCGCCGACCTTCATGTCAAGGTCATGACAACCGATCATGCGACGGCGACGCCTGGGACTTCGTGTGGCGCACGTTCACTGGTGATCCGGATGTCATCTACTGCCGACTGCCACCACCTTGAGTGGTGACCGATGCTGAACGTAGTGACCGAGGGCCCAAGTAACTACCGGCCAATGGCAAAGAGTTGCCCTCGGATCGGCCTGGATCCGACCCCGGCTCGCTTCCGCAAGTCGATCTCCGCCGTATACGTTGTGGCGCCATGGAGACGGAGGAAGAACCGGTCAACGACCTTGTCGCGCTGGGTCTCGCGCGGTACGAGGCGCGGGTCTATCTCGCCCTCGTGCGACGCGAGTCGTACACCGCCGCGGAGGTCGCGCGGGCGGCCGACGTACCCCGGCAGCGGGTGTACGACGTGCTCGACACGCTGGTACGGCGGCGGCTGGCCACCGCGCACCCCGGCCGGGTCGCCACCTTCTCGGCCGTCGCGCCGGAACTGGCCGTCGCCCGCCTCATGGCCCTTCAGCGCGAGACCCTCGAACGCCTCGACCGCGTCTCCTCCGCGCTGACCGCCGCCCTCGTCCCGGTCTGGGCCGACGGCCGCACGCAGACCGTGCCGATCGACTACGTCGAGATCCTGCGCGACCCCAAGTCGATAGCCGAGGCGTTCACCGACATCCAGGGCCAGGCCAAGACCGAACTGCTGAGCTTCTGCAAACCGCCCTTCGTCGCCCCGGCCGCGAACACCCCCGGCATCAAGGTGGTACGTCGGCTGCGCCGCTCGGGCGGCTCGGTGCGGGCGATCTACACCCACGACTCGCTCGACGACACGGAGGTGCTGGAGAACGTGCGGCGCTTCGGCGCGGCGGGCGAGGAGCACCGTTTCACCTCCGAGCTGCCGCTGAAGCTGGTGGTCGCCGACGCGTCGCTGGTGCTCTGCGACATGCCGGACCCGGTGGCCGGGACCGGCGCGACGACCGCGCTCTACATCGAGCACCCGGCGCTCGCCGCGTGCCTGCGGCTGGCGTTCCTCACCGTGTGGGAGAGCGCGGAAACGGTTCCGAACGCGCGGCCGTGACCCGTACGGCGGCTGCGGGCGCCCTGTCGGCCAGCTGTTGTCGGCCGTCGGCCGGCTGTCCGAAGGCCGGCCGGCTCCCGTGGGACCGCCGTCCGCGAGCTGTTCGTGAGCTGTCGGTGAGCTGTCGGTGAGCTGTCCGCGTCGCTGTCCTGAAGGCGACGCGGACCTGTGGCGAAGCCCACGGAACCCCTCGATCCCGCGGTCAGTGCCTATACAGTGACCGCGTGGCCGTGTTCCTGCTGGGAGTCAGTGCCGCGTGCTGCCTCGGCCTCGGTTTCGTGTTGCAGCAGCGTGCGGCCGCGCGTGCCTCGCTCGCGGACTTCCTGTCCTTCCGGCTGCTGCTGCACCTGGTACGGATGCCGGACTGGCTGCTCGGTGTCGGCCTGATGGTCTGCGGCCAGGTGCTCGGGGCCGTCGCCCTCGTCTACGGCGAGGTCTCCCTGGTCGAACCGCTCACCGCCACCAATCTGCTCTTCGCCATGGCGCTCGCCCGCTGGCTCACCCCACGCCAGTCCCTCGGCCTCAGCGGCTGGGGCGGCGTCGTCCTGCTCGCCCTCGGCGTGACCGCCTTCATCGTCGCGGGCCAGCCGGAGGGCAGCGCGGCCGAGGCGGGGGCGCTGCGGCACTGGCTGGTCTTCGGCATCGTCGCCGGGCTCGCGCTGCTGCTCACCGGCGCGGCCAAGCGGCTGCAGCCGTCCTCCGAGGCCACGCTCCTCGCGCTGGCCGCGGGCCTGCTCTACGGACTCCAGGACGCCCTCACCCGGATCTGTAGCCAACTGGCCGGTGACGAGGGTGTGGCCGCCCTCGCCGTGCACTGGCAGCCGTACGCCATCGCCGTCATCGGCCTCACCGGCATGCTGCTCGTCCAGAGCGCCTTCGAGACCGCCTCGCTGCGGATGTCGCTGCCCGCGCTGACCGCCGCCCAGCCGCTGGCCGGAATCGCCTGCGGCATAGGTTTCCTCGGCGACCGTCTGCGCGTCACCCCCGGCGCCCTCGCCTGGGAGGCCGCCGGTCTCGCCGCCATCACCATCGGCGTGATCCTCCTCGGCCGCCACCCGGCCATGCCGCCGGGCGCCGCGGACCGCGTGCCGGTGGGCGCGACCCGTATGCGCTGAAGCCTTCCGCTGAGCCATGAGGGAGACGCCTGCAACCCTTGCGTCAACTCCGTCGCGGACCGTGTACCGGTGCGACCCGTATGCGCTGGGCGTTCAGCCGGGCCGGTCATGGGGACGCCTACAGTCCCTGCGCCCACTCCCACGCGGTCTCCGTGCCCAGGAAGCGGCCGATGTCGGCGACCTCGGCCGTGATGCCGGCGGCGACCGGGGCGGGGAGGGGGCCGGTCAGCGGTTCGACGCGGAGGGTGAGACGGCGGCCCTGCCAGGTGTGGCGCCAGGTGGCGACCACCGCGCCGTCGCGCAGCACACAGGGCATGAGCATGCCGCCGCCCGTGGCGATACGGGTCGCGAAGGCCGGGTCGAGCAGGGCGTCGCGGTCCTGGTAGCCGAGCAGATACGGGTCGAAGTGCCCGGTCAGCCGTACCCGTGGCCGGTCCGCGGGCCGCGCCGGAGGCGGCGCCGTGCCGGCCGCGGCCCACAGCGGCTCGCCGTCCGGGCCCGCGACCTGCGCGAGCCGGTCCGCCGCCGCGCGGTGGCCGCGCCTGGCCTGGCCCGGGGCCAGCCCGGACCAGCGCGCGAAGTCGGCGACCGAGGCGGGGCCGTAGGCGGTGGCGTGCCGGACGGCCAGTTCGGCCAGCGCGTCGTCACCGGTCGGGCCGTCGTCGGGGACGTCTTTCAGCCACCGCTCACGCAGGACATACGTGGACACGTCGCCCGCCGCCTCGGGGCCGCGGCACAGCACGCCCCTGGCCGCCGCGAAGAGCACGAGGTGCGCCGGGGCCTGACCGACCGGGTCCACGGCCACCCCCTCCGCCGCGAGGAGGTCGACCAGTTCGGCGCGCGGTACGGGCGGCCGGTCGGCGAGCACCCGCTCCAGGGCGGGCAGCGCCCGCTCGCACAGCTCCTCGTCGAGGCCCAGCCGGGCGCGGCGCCCGCGGTACGCGTCGGCCGCGCGCGGGCCGAGCAGCGCGGTCAGCCAGCGGACGTCCTCGGCCGCCACCGCGTGCAGGGTGCCGCGCATCAGCCAGGTGCGGACGACGGCGCGGCGGTCCGCGCCGCACGCCGTGTCCACCTCGGCCGCGGTCGGCGCGCCGTCCGTGCCGCCGGTCCGCGCCCTGACCTGGAGGCGGCACGCCTTCGCGTCCTGCGCCTGGAGACCGGCCGAGAACCGGACGGCGTCCGCCACCGTACGATCGCTGCCGCTGCCGCTGCCGCTGCCGCTGCCGCTGCCGCCCGCCCCGTCGCCCGCGCCGTCGCTTCCGTCCTCTGTCAGGCCCTGGGAGCGGGCCCGCCAGCGGCGGACCTCGGCCGTCGTGAGCCGTGCCATCGACTTCGTTCCTCCGCTCGGTCGGCCGCGCAATGGCTTCAGTCCGCTGCCGGGGTCCAGGTGAAGCGCGGCTCGCGGCGTTCGAGGAAGGCGGCGACGCCCTCGACGGTGTCGCCGCTGAGGGCGGCCTGCCGGGCCCAGTGGGCGGCGCGGACCGCGTCGTCCGACGCGTCCGCCGTCGCGGTGAACTCCTTCGCGGCGGCCTGGGTGAGCTGCGAGCGCGACCTCAGCACCCCGGCGAAGTCCGTGACCCGCTTGTCCAGCTCGTCCTCCGGCAGCACCTCGTCCACCAGGCCGGTGCGCAGCGCCCGCTCGTCGTCGATCAACTCGGCCGAGAACAGCAGGTGTTTGGCGGTGCCGGGCCCCGCGAGCCGGACCAGGCGCCGGGTGGAGGCGGCGCCGTAGACGATGCCCAGGCGCGCGGGCGTGATCCCGAAGCGGGCGCCCCGCGCGGCGAAGCGCAGGTCGCAGGCGACGGCGAGCTGGCAGCCGCCGCCCACGCAGTAGCCGCGTACGGCCGCGATCGTCGGCTTGGGGAAGGCGGCCAGCGCCTCCTCCGCGGCCATGGCGGCGGACTGCGCGCCGCTCGACGAGTCGGGGTCGGCGAGGTCGGTGATGTCGGCGCCCGCGCAGAAGGTGTCGCCCGCGCCGGTGAGGACCAGCACGCGGACGGCGGGATCGACCGCGAGGTCTTGGAGGAGTCCCGGCAGCGACTGCCACATGGCCGTCGTCATCGCGTTGCGCCGGGCCGGATTGCTGATCGTCACGGTCGCGGTGCCGTCCGCGGCGCTGACGAGCAGCCCAGGGCCGGAGGTGGACATGCGTGCTCCTTCACGGGGGCGACATGCGCTGGCCGGTGCCGACAGATCCTATCGACCGGCGCGCGGACGGCCGGGGGCACACGGCGCCCGCGCCCGGACGCACCGGCACGCCGGTGCACGTGCAGATGATCTCGGTCGACGAGTTCGGGAAGCGTCCGAAGACTGCCGCGAATCGATCGAAAAAACGAAGTCGGCGATCGTTTCCTGTCAAAAATTACAGAAAGGTGCGGACTTACGGTTACCTGCCTGCTCGGCTCCCGCAGTTACGGACACTCGACCTGTGAGGCGGAAGCTGCCGGGGCTGTCGGCAGGGGCCGCGGGGACACGTCACGCGAAAGCGACGGTGGGTGCGGCCATGGAGGTGCGCGGGAGCGTCCCGCCCGATCAGGCTCCGGCTCCGGCTCCGTACGAGGGGGTGTGGCGGTTCAC
The DNA here is from genome assembly GCF_042957025.1 of Streptomyces sp. NPDC008139. Lineage (NCBI taxonomy): Bacteria > Bacillati > Actinomycetota > Actinomycetes > Kitasatosporales > Streptomycetaceae > Streptomyces > Streptomyces sp. NPDC008139. The sequence continues at coordinate 18,550 of NZ_JBIBHM010000004.1, read as the reverse complement.
CGCCCCGGCTCTCGACTCGTCCGTGCCCCCGGTGCGGCGCGGGGTGCGCGCCCTCATCGCCGACCAGGGGGTGCCGATCGACGAGGACCTCCTGTACGGACTGCTGGTCATCGTCTCGGAACTGGTCACCAACGCGGTGAAGCACGCGGCCGTGCTGTCGCCCGAGATCACCGTCGAGGTCGCGGTCGGCGCCGACTGGATCAGGATCGCCGTCGAGGACAACCACCCGTACCGCCCCAGAGCGCTGGAGGCCGACCACGGGCAGACCGGCGGGCGCGGGCTGCTGCTGGTGAAGACGATCACCGCGGAGGCGGGCGGCCAGTGCGACATCGCGCAGACCGAGACCGGCGGCAAGGTGATCTGGGCGGCGCTCCCGCTGCGGACCACCGCTCTCTGAAACCCCGGCCCGTCCTGCGCTGACCTGCCTGCCCGTCCTGCGCTGACCTGCTGCCGGCCCGTCCCGCGCTGCCCTGCCCGTCCTGCCCGGTGCCGGACGGGGACCGCCGGACGGGGGCTACCAGCCCGCCGTACCGCCGGTGACCTCGCGCACGGTCGGCAGCGCCGCGTCGAGCACCGTCTGGAACCACGCCGAGAAGGGTCCGTCCGCGCGCAGCCGCGCCAGCTCCTGCGGGCCCACGAACGCCGTGTCGTCGATCTCCTCGGGGTCCGGCCGCAGCGCGTCGCCGATCAGCCCGACGAACAGGTGGTTGTACTCCTGCTCCACCAGACCGGAGGCCGGGTCCGGGTGGTTGTAGCGGACCGTGCCCGCCTCGCGCATCAGCACCGGCGCCGCGCCCAATTCCTCGGCGGTGCGCCGGGCCGCGGCCACGAACGGCTGCTCACCGGGGTACGGGTGCCCGCAGCAGGTGTTGGACCAGACACCGGGGGAGTGGTACTTGCCCAGCGCGCGGCGCTGCAACAGCAGCCGGCCCTCGCCGTCGAAGAGGAACACCGAGAAGGCGCGGTGCAGGCGTCCGGGCGCCTGGTGCGCGGACAGCTTCTCCGCGGTGCCGATGGTCCGGCCGTCCTCGTCGACGAGTTCGAGCAGGATCGGTTCCGCCACGGCTTGACCCGCCGGGGTCTGCTCGGCATCTGCCAGGGTCTGCGCGGCAACACCATTGGGCGACGGTACGGCGGTGGGGGAGCCGGGTCGGCCGGTGGCAGGACTGGTGGGCATGTCCATCCTTCGCTTTCGACGACAGGCCCTCAGTCTGCCTCACTTCGCGTCCCGCTCAGTGGCAGAGCCGTGCCTCGTGCTCCGCGTGCCCGACCGGCTCCAACTGGAAGGTGCAGTGCTCCACATCGAAATGCGTGCCGAGGCAGCCCTGAAGGTCGTGCAGCATCTTCTCGTAGCCGACCGCCTCCAGGACCTCCTGGCTGACCACCACGTGTGCCGACAGCACCGGCATCCCCGAGGTGATCGTCCACACATGCAGATCGTGCAGGCCCTCCACACCGGGCAGCCCCTCGATGTGGCTGCGGACATCGCCCATGTCAACGCCCTTGGGCGCGGCCTCCAGCAGGACGTCGACGGCCTCGCGCAGCAGCTTCCAAGTGCGCGGCACGATCATCAGACCGATCAGCAGCGACGCCACCGGGTCGGCCTGCCGCCAGCCGGTGGTCATGAACACCACGGCCGCCACGATCACCGCGAGCGACCCCAGCGCGTCCGCCATCACCTCGAGGAAAGCGCCCCGCACATTGAGGCTCTCGCGCTGCCCGCGCATCAGCACAACGAGTGACACGGAGTTCGCGACCAGGCCGATCGCGCCGAAGACGACGGTGCCGCCGCCGTCGATGTGCTGCGGGCTGATCAGCCGCCGTACGCCCTCGTAGAAGATGAACGCGCCGACGCCGAAGAGCAGCACCGCGTTGAGGACCGCCGCCAGGATCTCGGCGCGCGCGAAGCCGAAGGTGCGGCGCTCGCTGGCGGGGCGGTTGGCGATGTGGATGGCGAGCAGCGCCATCGCGATACCGGCCGCGTCGGTCGCCATGTGACCGGCGTCGGCGAGCAGCGCGAGGGAGTCGGTGACCGCGCTGCCGACCACCTCGACCGCGAGCACGAAGAGCGTGATGCCGAGCGCGATCCGCAGCCGGCCGCGGTACGCGGAACCGGCCGTGCCGTCGGCGCCCGGCCGCAGACCGTGGCTGTGGTCGTGACCGTGGCCCTTCCTCCGGCCGCCGTCGCCGCCGTCCTCCCGCTCGCCGTCGCGCTCCTGGCCGCCGCTGCGCGTGCGACCTTCGCCGTGGCCGTGCGCGTGGCCTGACCCCATGGCCGCGTCCCCCTCTCGTCGGACCGCCGTGCCATCCGGTGTGCGGCGGTCAGTCAACACCGGTTACCCACCGTGGGCAAGCCGGTACTGGAGACCGTTGTCATGTGCGGTGACCTGCGGTGATGAGGCGCGCAGAAGGGGCGCGGGGAACACCGCCCACCTCACCCGTACGGGTGAGCGCGTCCGTCGTTTGTCCGGGCGCCCGTGATCAACGATGATGATCACGCCGGGCACGCCAAGTTCAGGCGAACGGGCGGTGAACGGTGGCGGACGTGGATCCGATAGCCTCTGCCGTCGTGCCTGGCCCGGACTTGCCGACCGCGGCTCGTACAGGCAAGCCCTTCGCACGCATCCAGGGAGTGAGTTCCTCTGTCGACCGCCATTCTCACCGGCCCGCCCGCCGCGGGATCAGCGTCGCCGCTCGCGGACGACCTGCGGGCGCTGGGATTCCAGGTGGTCGAGGCGGACACGCCCGTCGCCGTCGCCGCGCGGCTCGCCCAGGTGCCCGCTGCCGACCGGGTCGCCGTCGTCGACCGCCGCTTCGTCGGCCACCGGCACGCGCTGCGCCTGGCCCTGACCGACCCGCGCTTCGACACCGCCGCGATTCCGGGCGCCGTGTCCGCGAAGGCCGCAGGCCGCCAGGCGCTGACCGCCGCGGTCACCGGGCTGACCGCGCAGGGCGGCGCCACCGTCCCGTCGCAGACCGCTCCCTCCGTACCGGCCTCGTCCGTATCGGCCTCCGCCGCCCCCGGCGGCACCCTGCTGTCCGCCGCCGACGGTGACACCGCCCCCGCCGCCCGCGCGGCCACCCTGCCCGGCATCGTCCCCGACGCGCTGGCCGCCGCCCTCGACGCGCAGGGCGCCGCCCCGCACCGCCCCGAGCTGGGCGTCCTCGTCGCGGCCGTCCCCGCCGACACCGCCGAGCGCACCGCGACGGCCGAGGCCGTCGCCGCCGTGGACGAGGAGGCGGTACGGCTGCGCAGCGCGGTGAAGTCCCGCGACGGCTTCTTCACCACCCACTGCATCAGCCCGTACTCGCGCTACCTCGCCCGCTGGTGCGCCCGCCGCGGCCTCACCCCGAACCAGGTCACCACCGCGTCGCTGCTGGTCGCGCTGATCGCCGCGGGCTGCGCGGCCACCGGCACCCGGACCGGATACGTCGCGGCGGGCGTCCTGCTGCTCGCCTCGTTCGTCCTGGACTGCACCGACGGCCAGCTCGCCCGCTACTCCCTCCAGTACTCCACGCTCGGCGCCTGGCTCGACGCCACCTTCGACCGGGCAAAGGAGTACGCCTACTACGCGGGCCTCGCGCTCGGCGCCGCCCGCGGCGGCCACGACGTATGGGCGCTCGCGCTCGGCGCGATGGTCCTCCAGACCTGCCGCCATGTCGTCGACTTCGCCTTCAACGAGGCCAACCACGACGCCACCGCCAACACCAGCCCCACCGCCGCGCTGTCCGGCAGGCTCGACAGCGTCGGCTGGACGGTGTGGGTACGGCGGATGATCGTGCTGCCGATCGGCGAGCGCTGGGCGCTGATAGCCGTGCTCACCGCGGTCACCACCCCGCGCGTCACCTTCGTCGTCCTGCTGGTCGGCTGCGGCCTCGCCGCCTGCTACACCACCGCGGGCCGCGTCCTGCGCTCACTCACCCGCAAGGCCCAGCGCACCGACCGGGCCGCCCAGGCGCTCGCCGACCTCGCCGACAGCGGGCCGCTCGCCGAGGCCGGGGCCCGGATACTGCGCCCGCTCGCCGGTCGTATGCCGTCCTTCGCGGCGCCCGCGGTCGCCCTGCTCGGCGCCGCCGCGGTCACCGCCACCGCCGCGCTCTCCTCCCGGGGCAGCTGGTGGCCGCCGCTGGTGGCCGTGGTCTACGTCCTGACCTCGTCCTTCGCCGTCTCCCGGCCGCTCAAGGGGGCCCTGGACTGGCTGGTCCCGCCGATCTTCAGGGCCGGTGAGTACGGCACGGTGCTGGCCCTCGCGGCCGTCTCCGGGGTAAACGGAGCGTTGCCCGCTGCTTTCGGCCTGGTGGCCGCGGTCGCCTACCATCACTACGACACGGTGTACCGCATCCGCGGCGGCACCGGGGCGCCGCCGCGGGCCCTGGTGCGGGCGGCCGGCGGACACGAGGGCCGCACCCTGGTGGTCGCCCTCCTGGCCGCCGTCGCACACCACACAGGCTTCACGGTCGCGCTGACGGTGCTCGCCGCGGCGCTCGCGCTGCTGGTCCTCACCGAGAGCGTCCGCTTCTGGGTGTCCGCAGGGGCTCCCGCTGTACACGACGAAACAGGAGAACCCGCATGATCGGCCTCGTGCTGGCGGCCGGCGCCGGAAGACGCCTGCGCCCCCACACCGACACCCTGCCCAAGGCGCTGGTGCCGGTCGTCGGTCCCGAAGGGGCTGCGGACAGCCTGACCGTCCTGGACCTCACCCTGTCCAACTTCGCGGAGATCGGCCTGACCGAGGTCGCCGTCGTCGTCGGCTACCGCAAGGAAGCGGTCTACGCGCGCAAAACGGCGCTGGAGGAGAAATACGGCCTCACCCTCACCTTGATCGACAACGACAAGGCCGAGGAGTGGAACAACGCCTACTCCCTCTGGTGCGCGCGCGACGTCCTCAGGCACGGGGTGATTCTGGCCAACGGCGACACCGTGCACCCGGTGTCGGTGGAGAAGACCCTGCTGGCCGCGCGCGGCGGCGGCAAGCGGATCGTTCTGGCCCTGGACACCGTCAAGCACCTCGCCGACGAGGAGATGAAGGTCGTCGCCGAGCCCGGCAGGGGAGTGCGGCGGATCACCAAGCTGATGGACCCGGCCGAGGCCACCGGTGAGTACATCGGCGTCACCCTCATCGAGGGCGAGGCGGCGGCCGAGCTGGCCGACGCGCTCAAGACCACCTTCGAGCGCGACCCCGACCTGTACTACGAGGACGGCTACCAGGAGCTGGTCAACCGCGGCTTCACCATCGACGTCGCCCCGATCGGTGACGTCGCCTGGGTCGAGATCGACAACAACGACGACCTCGCCAAGGGGCGGGTGATTGCGTGCCAGTACTGACCAGGCTCATCCCCTCCCCGGTCGTCGTCGACATCAGGGGCGGCGCGATCGCCGACCTGGCCGTACTCCTGGCCGATCAGCGGATCTCCACCTCCGGCAAGCTCGCCTTCGCCGTCAGCGAGGGCTCCGGGCTCAAGCTGCGCGACCGGCTGGCCCCCGAGCTGCCCGGCGCGGACTGGTACCCGGTGCACGGCGGCACCATCGACGCGGCCGTGAAGCTCGCCGACTCCATGCGCGGCAAGCGCTACGACGCGGTCATCGGCCTCGGCGGCGGCAAGATCATCGACGTCACCAAATACGCCGCCGCACGGGTGGGCCTTCCCATGGTCGCCGTCGCCACCAACCTCTCGCACGACGGCCTGTGCTCACCGGTCGCCACCCTGGACAACGACAACGGGCGCGGCTCCTACGGCGTCCCGACGCCGATCGCGCTGGTCATCGACCTCGACGTGATCCGCGAGGCGCCCGCCCGCTACGTCAGGGCCGGCATCGGCGACGCGATCTCCAACCTCTCCGCGCTCGCGGACTGGGAGCTGTCCCACCGCGAGAACAGCGAGCCGATCGACGGCCTGGCCGCGGCGATGGCCAGGAGCGCCGGCGAGTCCGTGCTGCGGCACCCCGGCGGCATCGGCGACGACGACTTCCTGGTCACGCTCTCCGAGGGCCTGGTGCTGACCGGCATCGCCATGTCGATCAGCGGCGACACCCGCCCGTCGTCCGGCGCGTGCCACGAAATCAGCCACGCCTTCGACCTGCTCCACCCGCAGCGGGCCGCCGCCCACGGCGAGCAGGTCGGCATCGGCGCCGCCTTCGCGATGCACCTGCGCGGCGCGCGCGAGGAGTCGGGCCTCATCGCCGAGACCCTGCGCCGCCACGGACTGCCCGTTCTCCCCGAGGAGATCGGCTTCACGGAACCGGAGTTCGTCGAAGCGGTGCGCTACGCGCCGCAGACCCGCCCCGGCCGCTTCACGATCCTGGAACACCTGGACCTCTCCGCCACCGAGATCAGGGACGCATACGTCGACTATGTCAAAGCCATCAGTAGCTGAACTGCGCCCGGTCGTTCACCCCCCCGGGGTCAAGGACCGCCGCAGCGGCGAACACTGGGCCGGCCGGCTCTACATGCGTGAGCTGTCGCTGCGCATAGACCGGCACCTCGCGCCCACCCGCGTCACGCCCAACCAGTTGACGTACCTCATGACCGTCTTCGGCGTCCTCGCCGCCCCGGCGCTGCTGGTGCCCGGGATCGCGGGCGCCGTCCTCGGCGTGCTGATGGTGCAGCTCTACCTGCTGCTGGACTGCGTGGACGGGGAGATCGCCCGCTGGAAGCAGCAGTTCTCGCTGTCCGGCGTCTATCTCGACCGCGTCGGCGCCTACCTGTGCGACGCCGCCGTCCTGGTCGGCTTCGGGCTGCGCGCCGCCGACCTGTGGGGCAGCGGCCGGATCGACTGGCTGTGGGCGTTCCTCGGCACCCTCGCCGCGCTCGGCGCGGTGCTGATCAAGGCCGAGACCGACCTCGTCGGGGTCGCCCGGCACCAGGGCGGGCTCCCGCCGGTCAAGGAGGCGGCGTCCGAGCCGCGCTCCTCCGGAGTGGCGCTGGCCCGCAAGGCCGCCGCCGCGCTGAAGTGGCACCGGCTCGTGCTGGGCGTCGAGGCGTCCCTGCTCATCCTGCTGCTCGCGATCGTGGACCAGGCGCGCGGCGACCTGTTCTTCACCCGGCTCGGCGTCGCCGTGCTGGCGGGCATCGCGCTGCTCCAGACCCTGCTGCACCTGGTCTCCGTCCTCGCCTCCAGCAGGCTGAAGTGAGCACGCAGGGGACGCCGCTGCGCGTCGGCGCGGTCATCATCACCATGGGCAACCGCCCCGCGGAGCTGAACGACCTGCTGGACTCGGTCGCCAAGCAGCAGGGCCCGCCGGTGACGGTCGCCGTGGTCGGCAACGGGTCACCGCTGCCGCCGCTGCCCGCCGAGGTGCGCACCGCGGAGCTGCCCGAGAACCTGGGCATCCCTGGCGGGCGCAACGTCGGCATCGAGATGTTCGGCCCCGGCGCCGAGGAAGTGGACGTCGTCCTCTTCCTGGACGACGACGGGCTGCTGCCGGGCGACGACACCGCGGAGCTGGTCAGGCGGGCCTTCGAGGCCGACCCCGAGCTGGGCATCATCAGCTTCCGGATCGCCGACCCCGAGACCGGGCAGACGCAGCGCAGGCACGTCCCCCGGCTGCGCGCCGCCGACCCGATGCGGGACTCGCGGGTCACCACCTTCCTGGGCGGCGCGTGCGCCGTGCGCAGCCGCGTCATCCAGCAGGTCGGTCCGCTGCCCGCCGAATTCTTCTACGCGCACGAGGAGACAGATCTGGCCTGGCGCGCTCTTGACGCGGGTTGGCTGATCGACTATCGGCATGACATGGTGCTGTTCCACCCGGCGACCTCACCCGCCCGGCACGCGGTGTACCACCGGTTGGTGGCCCGTAACCGGGTGTGGCTGGCCCGGCGTAATCTGCCCTGGCCGCTGGTCCCGGCGTACCTCGGCGTCTGGTTCGCGCTGACGTTGGTGCGCAGGCCGTCCGGGCCGGCGCTGCGAGCGTGGCTCGGCGGATTCCGTGAGGGATGGACAACCCCCTGTGGCCAACGGCGGCCGATGCGCTGGCGGACCGTCTGGAGGTTGACCCGGCTAGGCCGACCCCCGATCATCTGACAAGCTCGGACCTGAGAGCATCAGGCGCAGCCCGGGATTCCCCTGCCCCGGCGCGCACCTTGAGGACGAAAGTGTCAACTGTGAGCGAGACAACGCACAATGGTGCGGTCGCCGTCGGTGTCCCCCCGGCACCCACGGCCGATGACGGCCTCAGCCCCGCCCAGGTAGCGGCCAAGTACGGCTTGTCCGTCAGTGGCGCCCGGCCCGGCCTGGTGGAGTACACACGGCAGCTCTGGGGCCGTCGACATTTCATCAACGAGTTCGCCAAGGCGCGCACCCAGGCGCAGTACACCCAGGCCCGCCTCGGCCAGCTCTGGCAGGTGATGACGCCCCTGCTGAACGCGGCGGTGTACTACCTGATCTTCGGCCTGCTGATCGGCACCAGCAAAGGCATCGACAACTTCATCGCCTTCCTGGTCACCGGCATCTTCATCTTCACCTTCACGCAGTCCTCGGTACTCAGCGGCGTGCGGGCGGTGTCCGGCAACCTCGGTCTGATCAGGGCGCTGCACTTCCCGCGCGCCTCGATGCCGATCGCCTTCACGCTGATGCAGCTCCAGCAGCTCATCATGTCGATGTTCGTCCTGCTGGCGATCGTGCTGATGACCGGTGAGGTGCCGAACGCCTCCTGGCTGCTGATGTTCCCCGCGCTGATCACGCAGTGGGTCTTCAACACCGGCCTGGCGCTGATCGTGGCGCGGCTGGGCAGCAAGATGACGGACCTGGCGCAGCTCATGCCGTTCATCCTGCGCACCTGGATGTACATGTCCGGCGTCATGTACAGCATCGAGAAGCTGACCAGCACCGCGCCGCACTTCGTACGCATCCTGCTCGACATCAACCCGGCCGCGGTCTACATCGATCTGATGCGCTTCGCGCTCATCGACAGCGTGACCTCCTCCCAGTTGCCGCCGCACGTGTGGGCGTCCGCGGTCGGCTGGGCCGTGCTGGTGGGCGTCGGCGGCTACGTCTACTTCTGGAAGGCGGAGGAGCAATATGGCCGTGGCTGAGCAGCAGAGCGTCGAGAGGGCACAGCAGCCCTCCGACAGCCGCGTTCCCACCGTGATAGTGGACGACGTGCACATCGTCTACACGGTGCACGGCGCGGGCACCGGCAAGGGCAGTGCGACCGCCGCCCTTGGCCGGCTGATCTCCCGCAAGGGCTCGCCGAACGTCCGCCGGGTGCACGCGGTCAAGGGCGTCAGCTTCACCTCGTACCGCGGTGAGGCGATCGGCATCATCGGTTCCAACGGCTCCGGCAAGTCGACGATCCTGCGCGCCATCGCGGGTCTGCTGCCGCCGGAGAGCGGGAAGATCTACACCGACGGCCAGCCGTCGCTGCTGGGCGTCAACGCGGCGCTGATGAACGACCTCACGGGTGAGCGCAACGTCATCCTGGGCGGTCTGGCCATGGGCATGACGCAGGAAGAGGTGCGCCGCCGCTACCAGGGGATCGTCGACTTCTCGGGCATCAACGAGAAGGGCGACTTCATCTCACTGCCGATGCGGACGTACTCCTCCGGCATGGCGGCGCGCCTGCGGTTCTCGATCGCGGCGGCCAAGAACCACGACGTGCTGATGATCGACGAGGCGCTGGCCACCGGCGACCGCGCGTTCCAGCGCCGGTCCGAGGCCCGGATCAGGGAGCTGCGCAAGGAAGCGGGCACGGTCTTCCTCGTCAGCCACAACAACAACTCCATCCGCGACACGTGCGACCGCGTGGTGTGGCTGGAGAAGGGCGAGCTGTTGATGGACGGTCTGACCGACGACGTGCTCAAGGCGTACGAGGAGTACACCGGCAAGTAGCGTTCCCGGCCTGCTCGCAGGCGTACGAGGTCCCCGTCGGACGATCCGGCGGGGACCTTGTATTTCAATCCCACCACGTGTCACGCCCCCGGCGTACGCCGCAGCATCACCGGTCGTAAGCTGTACCGGTGCTGGGAGCCTGGAGATGATCGAAACCGCTGACCGACACCCGGGTGCGACACCCGGTGCGGCGTGTCCGAAATGGGAAGTTTCTGCTGGGCGGTGTAGAACGGGGGGTGTGGCGGCCATGATGATCGGGACCATCCTGCTCCGGGGCACGCTCGCCGCCTGTGTGCCGGGAAGAGCATGGTGACCGGGGACGCCGAGTCCCGGGCCGTCCTGGACAAGGCCGCGCGCGAGAACTTCCCCGTGGCACCGGTGTTCCTGCCGCGTGCCTGGCGCCGGGACCTGATGGCGGTGTACGGATTCGCCCGGCTGGTCGACGACATCGGCGACGGCGACCTGGCGGGGGGCGGCCGGGAGGACGCGCTGCGACTTGGACTGTCCGCCGACTCCGCCGACGACCGGCTCGCGATGCTGGACGCCTTCGAGGCCGACCTCAACCGCGTGTTCGACGGCACTCCCCGGCACCCGCTGCTGCTCGCGCTCCAGCCCACCGTCCGCCGCCACGACCTCAGCCCCGAGCCCTTCCTCGGTCTGATCGCCGCCAACCGGCAGGACCAGCAGGTGCGGCGCTACGCGACCTACGACGACCTGCTGGCGTACTGCGAATTGTCCGCCAATCCGGTCGGCCGGCTGGTGCTGTCCATCACCGGCACCTCGACGCCCGAGCGCGTCCGGCGCTCGGACGCGGTCTGCACCGCGCTCCAGATCGTGGAGCATCTCCAGGACGTGGCCGAGGACCTCGGCCGCGACCGGATCTATCTGCCCGCCGAGGACATGAAGCGTTTCTCGGTGGAGGAGGCCGATCTCGCCGCCGCGACGGCCGGCGCACAGGTGCGCGCCCTGGTCGCGCACGAGGCGGAACGCGCCGGATACTTGTTGGATGAAGGTACCCCCCTGGTGGGCAGCGTCCGTGGCAGGCTCAGGCTGCTGCTCGCCGGATTCGTCGGCGGCGGCCGTGCCGCGCTGAAGGCGGTCGAAGCGGCGGGGTACGACGTACTGGCGGTATCGCCGAAAGCCACCAAGCCCAGCCTGCTGCGCGAGGTGGGGTCGACATTGCGAAGAGAGGGGTGAGCCGGACCGTGAACGGTTCCGCCCACACGTCCGGTCCCGTGCTCGCGGCCTACCGCTACTGCGAGGCTGTGACCGGCCACGAGGCCCGCAACTTCGCGTACGGCATCCGCCTGCTGCCCGCCCCCAAACGGCAGGCGATGTCCGCGCTGTACGCGTTCTCCCGCCGGGTCGACGACATCGGCGACGGTGAACTGCCGCCGCAGGAGAAGGCCGAGCGGCTCGACGGCACCCGCGCGCTGCTCACCCGCGTCCGCGCGGGAGAGGTCGCGGAGGACGACACCGACCCGGTCGCGGTCGCGCTCGCCGACTCCGCGCGCCGCTTCCCGCTGCCGCTCGAAGGGCTCGACGAACTCATCGACGGCGTCCTGATGGACGTCCGCGGCGAGACCTACGAGACCTGGGACGACCTCGCCGTGTACTGCCGTTGCGTGGCCGGCGCGATCGGACGGCTCTCGCTTGGCGTGTTCGGCACCGCGAATGGGCACGATCATGCGCGTGCCGCAGAATATGCCGACACGCTCGGCCTCGCCCTGCAACTCACCAACATCCTGCGGGACGTCCGCGAGGACGCCGCGAACGGACGGACGTACCTGCCCGCCCAGGATCTCGCCAAGTTCGGCTGCGCGGCCGGTTTCCACAGCGATACCGCGCCGCCCGGCTCCGACTTCCCCGGTCTGGTGGAATTCGAAGTACGGCGCGCCCGCGCCCTGTTCGCCACCGGATACCGGCTGCTCCCGATGCTCGACCGGCGCAGCGGCGCCTGCGTCTCGGCCATGGCCGGGATCTACCGCAGGCTGCTCGACCGGATCGCCGCCGACCCCGGGGCCGTCCTGCGCGGCCGGGTGTCACTGCCCGGACGGCAGAAGGCGTACGTCGCCGTCCGCGGCCTCGCCGGGCTCGACGCCCGCAGTACCGCCCGCTCCCCACGAGGTGACGCGTGAGACCGTCCCGCGACGGCGCGGGTCCGCGCGCACGGCACGGGGCACGGTACGCGAACGACGAGGCAACCACCGGGACACGTACGGCGTCACTGCCAGCAACGGTTCGCCGCGCTGGACACGGCGGGGCCGAAGGGGGGAGGACGCATGACCACGCATGAGCGGATCACCACCGACGGCGGTGGCATGCGCACCGCCGTCGTGGTCGGCGGCGGACTCGCCGGTACGACGGCCGCGCTCGCGCTGGCCGACGCCGGGGTGCGCGTCACCCTTGCCGAGGCCAGACCCCGACTCGGCGGCCTCGCCTTCTCCTTCAAACGCGGCGAGTTGACCGTCGACAACGGCCAGCACGTCTTTCTGCGCTGCTGCGACGCCTACCAGTGGTTCATCGATCGGATCGCGGCCCGCGACCTGGTGACCCTTCAGGACCGGCTGGACGTACCGGTGCTGGAGGCCGACACGCTCCGGCTGGGGCGGCTGTCCAGGACCGCGCTGCCGGTGCCCATGCACCTGGCCGCGAGCCTGGTCCGCTACCCGCATCTGAGCCTGCGTGAACGGGCCTCGGTGGGCCGCGCCGCGCTCGCGCTGGGCCGCCTCGACCTGGACGACCCGGCCCTGGACCGTACGGACTTCGCGAGCTGGCTCAGCGCGCGCGGGCAGTCGGCGCGCACCATCGAGGCGCTGTGGGACCTGGTCGGTGTGGCCACGCTCAACGCGCGGTCGGCCGACGCCTCGTTGGGCCTGGCCGCGAAGGTCTTCAAGACCGGACTGCTCTCCGACCCGGGCGCCGCCGACATCGGCTGGGCCTCGGCGCCGCTGGGCGACCTGCACGACGGCCGGGCCCGCGCCGCGCTGGACGCCGCGGGCGTACGCACCATGCTGCGCTCCCGTACCACCGGCATCAAAGAGGCGGCGGACGGCGGCTGGCATGTCTCGATCGAGACCGGACCGGGACGTGGCGAGCAACTCGACGCGGACATCGTGGTGTTGGCGGTCCCGCAGCGCGAGGCACACGGCCTGCTGCCCGCCGGATCGCTCGAAGATCCGGAAAAGCTCTTGCGCATCGGTACCGCTCCGATCCTCAATATGCATGTGATCTACAACAGACAGGTGCTCCGACAGCCGTTCTTCGCGGCACTCGGCAGCCCCGTCCAATGGGTCTTCGACCGCACCGTCAGTTCCGGGCTCACCGGCGGCGGTCAGTACGTGGCCGTGTCCCAGTCGGCGGTGGAGGACGAGATCGACCTCCCCGTGGCCGAGTTGCGCGCCCGCTACCTGCCCGAGCTGGAACGGCTGCTGCCCGCGGCCCGCGGCGCGGGCGTCCGCGACTTCTTCGTCACCCGGGAACGCACCGCGACCTTCGCGCCCACTCCGGGTGTCGGGAGCTTGCGGCCCGGTCCGGTGACCCGCGCCCCCGGCCTGTACCTGGCCGGGTCGTGGACCGCCACCGGCTGGCCCGCGACCATGGAGAGCGCGGTGCGCAGCGGCCTGCACGCCTCCCGAGAAGCGTTGTCCGCGCTCGGGATGCCATTCGACAACGGCGTCCTGGAGGCGGCATGAGTGCTATTGGTGCAACCAGAGGAGAGAACGTGACCGCCACCGGCGTCATCGAACTGCTGGAAAACGGCCGCATCCTGACCACACCCGTACTGCGCGCGGCCGTGGCCCGCCTCGCACCCCCGATGGACACCGTCGCCGCCTACCACTTCGGCTGGATCGACGAGGCGGGCCGCCCCGCGGACGGCGACGGCGGCAAGGCCGTACGCCCGGCGCTGGCCCTGCTGTCCGCGGAGGCCGCGGGCGCCTCGGCCGAGACGGGCGTACCCGGCGCCGTCGCCGTGGAACTGGTGCACAACTTCTCGCTGCTGCACGACGACCTGATGGACGGCGACGAGCAGCGGCGGCACCGCGACACGGTGTGGAAGGTGCACGGTCCCGCCCAGGCGATCCTGGTCGGCGACGCGCTCTTCGCTCTCGCCAACGAGCTGCTGCTGGAGCAGGGCACGGTCGACGCGGGCCGGGCCACCCGCCGGCTGACCACCGCCACCCGCAAACTGATCGACGGTCAGGCGCAGGACATCTCCTTCGAGCACCGCGAGCGGGTCACCGTCCAGGAGTGCCTGGAGATGGAGGGCAACAAGACCGGCGCGCTGCTGGCCTGCGCGTCCTCCATCGGCGCGGTGCTCGGCGGGGCTTCGGAGTCCGACGCCGACGCGCTGGAGGAGTACGGCTACCACCTGGGGCTCGCCTTCCAGGCGGTGGACGACCTGTTGGGCATCTGGGGCGACCCCGCGGCCACCGGAAAGCAGACCTGGAGCGATCTGCGGCAGCGCAAGAAGTCGCTTCCCGTGGTCGCCGCGCTCGCCGCGGGAGGGTCCGCGTCGGAGCGCCTGGGTGAACTGCTCGCGGCGGACGCGAAGAATCCTGAAACCGGTGCCTTCAGCGAGGAAGAGTTCGCTATGCGCGCGGCGTTGATCGAAGAGGCCGGTGGACGTGAGTGGACCTCCCAGGAGGCCAGGAGGCAGTACGCGACCGCCATCGCCGCGCTGGACAAAATGGATATGCCGGAACAAATTCAACGTAAGCTCGTTGGTCTCGCGGATTTTGTGGTGGTCCGCGAGAAATAAAGAGAACAACAGAACGAAACGTGGAGCGCTAACGTCGCCGGTCCCTCTTATGTGACGGCCGACGGCCGCCCCAACACCGCAGATAGTCTCAACTGCAAAGGGGAAGCCATGACAGCGACGACCGATGGCAGTCCAGGGACGCCAACCCACCGGACACCTTCGGCCAGCAGCACCTCGGAGCCGGACCCTGTTCCAGCCGACGGCACCGAGGCGGCGGCGCAGCGTGCCGTGCAGCGCGCCGCAGACCACCTTCTGGCACGGCAGCACCCCGACGGATGGTGGAAGGGCGACCTCGAAACGAACGTGACGATGGACGCCGAGGATCTGTTGCTCCGACAGTTCCTCGGTATCCAGGACGAGCAGACCACCGCGGCCTCCGCCCGGTGGATCCGCTCGCAGCAGCGTGAGGACGGCGCCTGGCCCACCTTTCACGGCGGGCCGGGCGACGTGTCGGCCACCATCGAGGCGTATGTCGCGCTGCGACTCGCCGGGGACTCCCCGGACGAGGCGCACATGGCACTCGCCGCCAAGTGGTCGCGCGGCGAAGGGGGAGTGGCGGCCAGCCGGGTCTTCACCCGCATCTGGCTGGCCCTGTTCGGCTGGTGGAGCTGGGACGACCTCCCGGAACTGCCGCCCGAGATCATCTACCTGCCCAAGTGGATGCCGCTGAACATCTACTCGTTCGGCTGCTGGGCGCGGCAGACCATCGTGCCGCTCACCGTCGTCGGAGCCCACCGCCCGGTCCGCCCGGCGCCGTTCGGCATCGACGAGCTGCACATCAACCCCGAACAGCCCAACCCCAAGCGGCGCAGAGCCTCCATCAGAACCTGGGACGGCGTCTTCGAGCGGCTCGACCAGGTGCTGCACGTCTACCGCCGCTTCAGCCCGCGCATGGTGCGGCGCAGCGCCATGCACGCCTGTGCCCGCTGGATCATCGAGCGTCAGGAGGCCGACGGCTGCTGGGGAGGAATCCAGCCACCCGCCGTCTACTCCGTGATCGCCCTGCACCTGCTGGGCTACGAGCTCGACCACCCGGTGGTCAAGGCCGGTCTCGACTCGCTGGATCGTTTCGCCGTGTGGCCCGAGGAGGGCGTCCGGATGATCGAGGCGTGCCAGTCCCCGGTCTGGGACACCTGCCTCGCCGCCATCGCGCTCGCCGACGCGGGCCTCCCCGCGGACGACCCGGCGCTCGTCAAGTCGGCCGAATGGATGCTCGGCGAGCAGATCACCCGGCCGGGCGACTGGTCCGTGCAGCGGCCCCAGCTCGCCCCGGGCGGCTGGGCGTTCGAATTCCACAACGACATCTATCCCGACATCGACGACACCGCCGAGGTCGTCCTCGCCCTGCGCAGGATCGACCACCCGGACCGGGCGCGCGTCGACTCCGCGGTGGAGAAGGCCGTGCGCTGGAATGTCGGGATGCAGTCGCGGAACGGCGCGTGGGGCGCCTTCGACGCCGACAACACCAGCAGGTTCCCGAACCGGCTGCCCTTCTGCGACTTCGGCGAGGTCATCGACCCGCCGTCGGCCGACGTCACGGCGCACGTGGTGGAGATGCTCGCCGCGCTCGGTCTCGAGAACGACGAGCACGCCCGCCGCGGCATCGAGTGGCTGCTGGCGGAACAGGAGGACAACGGCGCCTGGTTCGGCCGTTGGGGGGTCAACTACATCTACGGCACGGGGTCCGCCGTCCCCGCGCTGGCCTCGGCCGGTCTGCCGTCGAGCCACCCGGCGATCCGCAAGGCGGTGAGCTGGCTGGAATCGGTGCAGAACAACGACGGTGGCTGGGGCGAGGACCTGCGCTCCTACTCCGACCGGGAATGGGTGGGCCGCGGTGCCTCCACCGCCTCGCAGACCGCGTGGGCGCTGATGGCGCTGCTGGCGGCGGGCGAACGGAACGGTGACGCGGTCGCTCGCGGGGTGCGCTGGCTGACCGACACCCAGCTCCCCGACGGGTCGTGGGACGAGCCGTACTTCACCGGTACGGGCTTCCCCCGCGACTTCTCGATCAACTACCACCTCTACCGCATGGTCTTCCCGCTGACCGCCCTCGGGCGATACGTCCGCGACGAGCCGTTCGGTACCGCGGGTGCCCCGGCCGTCACCGCCGGAACTACCGCTGGAAAGGGGGCCTAGTTCGTGGGCCGTACAGGACCGCCGCTGCTGGTGGTGTGCGCCCTGCGCATCGAGAAGGTCGCGCTGCGCAGGGGAGCGGCCCGGAACGCCGCCGAAAGGGTCACCGTGCTCAGGACCGGCATGGGACCCACGGCCGCCGACCGGGTGGTCCGTGAGGCCCTGCACCAACCGGAGCTGCGCGGCTCGGCCGTCCTCACCACGGGCTTCTGTGCCGGGCTCGCGCCCGGCATGCGCCCCGGTGACGTCGTGGTCGCCGAGGACGGCCACGAGAGCGAGGCGCTCGCCGCCGCGCTCAAGGCGGCCGGTCACACCGTGCACACCGGCCCCCTCGCAGAATCCGACCATGTCGTGCGGGGCGCCGAGCGCACCGCATTGGCGGCGACCGGTGCCATCGCCGTGGACATGGAATCGGCCGCGATGCGACGCGCCGCGCTCGCCGAAGGCGCGCGCCACATCGCGGCGGCCCGAGTCGTCGTCGACACGCCCGAGTTTGAACTCGTACGTGTCGGAACGCTTCGCACCGGGATCATCGCATTCCGGGTGCTCAGAGATCTTGTTCCTGCCTTTCTTGATTGGCACCGCACTACCGTGCTCCCCTGGAGGTGAGCTAGATGGCTATGCCGCTCCGTCAGACCATCCGTGTCGCGTCGTACCTCTTCGAACAGAAAATGGTCAGGCGCCGCGAAAAGTTCCCGCTCATCGTCGAGCTCGAACCGCTCTTCGCCTGCAACCTCGCGTGTGAGGGCTGCGGCAAGATCCAGCACCCCGCCAATGTGCTGAAGCAGCGCATGCCGGTGGCCCAGGCCGTCGGCGCGGTGCTGGAGTCGGGCGCGCCGATGGTGTCCATCGCGGGTGGTGAGCCGCTGATGCACCCCCAGATCGACGAGATCGTCCGGCAACTCGTCGCGAAGAAGAAGTACGTCTTCCTCTGCACCAATGCCCTTCTGCTGCGCAAGAAAATCGAGAAGTTCACACCTTCTCCTTACTTTGCCTTTACCGTTCACATTGACGGTATGCGCGAGCGGCACGACGAGTCCGTGGCCAAGGAAGGCACCTTCGACGAGGCCGTGGCCGCGATCAAGGAAGCCCAGCGTCGCGGTTTCCGGGTGACCACGAACTCCACTTTCTTCAACACCGACACGCCGCAGACGATCATCGAGGTGATGAACTACCTCAATGACGATCTGAAGGTCGAGGAGATGATGCTGTCTCCCGCGTACGCCTACGAGAAGGCGCCCGACCAGGACCACTTCCTGGGCGTGGCGCAGACCCGTGAGCTGTTCAAGAAGGCGTTCGACGACGGCAACCGGCGCAAGTGGCGGCTCAACCACAGCCCGCTCTTCCTGGACTTCCTGGAGGGCAAGGCGGACTTCCCCTGCACCGCGTGGGCGATCCCCAACTACTCGCTCTTCGGCTGGCAGCGCCCCTGCTACCTGATGGCCGACGGGTACGTGGCCACGTACCAGAAGCTCCTGGACGAGACGGACTGGGACAAGTACGGCCGGGGCAAGGACGACCGGTGCGACAACTGCATGGCGCACTGCGGTTACGAGCCCACGGCCGTCATGGCCACCATGGGCTCCCTGAAGGAGTCCATCCGCGCCGCCCGTGAGACGGTCGCCTCCAACAGGGCGAAGTGACCTGACGATGACAGCAGTCGAGCCGGTCGCGCTCGGCCTGCCCTCCCTGCCGGCCCGGCCTCTGGCGACGCGTCGTGTTTCGCGTCGTCTCCAGGTCGGGTCGGTCCCGGTGGGCGGGGACGCGCCTGTTTCCGTCCAGTCGATGACGACGACCCGTACCTCTGACATCGGTGCCACTCTTCAG
>NZ_JBIBHM010000003.1:221312-578648 GCF_042957025.1 Streptomyces sp. NPDC008139 | reverse complement strand
CACTATCGATGTCCTGCGGTACCCGGGCCCAAAAAGTCCACCCGGGCGATCCTGATGGCGCTCGGCTCCTCCGTTCTTCCCTCTGGACCAACTCTCTGGATCAACTATTTGTACTGCGGTCCTGCTCGTGGCGGCCCCTGATCACTGCGGGCCACCCGGTCCGGCGGTCAGTCCCATCGCCCGTCTGGCAACAACCCCGGCTCTGGAACTCCACCACCGCACCGCCCTGCGTCCTGCACTTCGCGTACTGCTGCCCGGCAGTTCGTGTCTGCCGGGCCTTGCTGATCTCGGCTACGAGAGAAACCATAACCACGCCACCCGCGAATGTCTACTCCGGCCGACATAGATTTTGCGTGCCTCGACGGGGAGATAACCTCCGGCGGCCAGCCTGCACGCCTTATACCCGACCGCCCGCTCGTACGTCCCGTACTTCTGGAACGGCCACTCGTACGTGGGCGGAAAGTTGCCGTTTCGGGTGATACCGAACAGCATGATTACGCAGGAGACCGACCGCGTTCTCCGGAAAGGTCTGGTGCACCATGGGCCTTTACTTCGCGAACGAGATCGACGACCTCGTCGTGGACTCCCTGACCGGTTTCGAACGGGCGCACGCCGACAGCGTCGTCTGGGACGAGGCGAACGGCTTCGTGCGGGCGCTGACCCCGTCGCCCGCGCGGCGCGTGGGCCTGGTGTCCGGTGGCGGCTCGGGACACGAGCCGCTGCACATCGGCTATGTGGGCGCGGGGATGCTGGACGCCGCCTGTCCCGGCCGCGTCTTCGCCTCGCCGCACAACCGCCAGATCTTCGCCGCCTCGCTCGCCGTGGCGCGGGAGAACGGTGTGCTGCACCTGGTGAAGAACTACACCGGCGACAAGATCAACTTCGGTATCGCCGCCGAACGGCTCTCCCGTGAGGGCGTCGACTGCGCGCGGGTCCTGATCGACGACGACGCCGCCTCGGACTCCGCGGAGGTCGTGAACGGCCGCCGGGGCACCGGTGCGACGGTGCTGGTCGAGAAGATCCTCGGCGCGGCGGCGGACACCGGGATGGGCCTGAAGGACCTGGCCGCCCTGGGCGTGGACGTGGTGGGCCGCTGCCGCAGCATGGCCGTGGCCTCCGCCGCCCACACCGCTCCCGCCACCGGCCTGCCCGCCTTCGACCTGCCGGCCGGTGGTCTCGAGTACGGCGTCGGCATCCATGGTGAACGGGCCCGTCGCACGCTGCGCGAACGCCCGTTGCGCGACCTGGCCGCGGACATGGTCGGCACGCTGGCCGACCCCCTGGGCATGGTCTCCGGCACGCCGGTGATCGTGCTGGTCAACGGCCTCGGCGGCATCACCAGGATGGAGCTGTACGCCGTCCTGCACGAGGTCACCAAGGTGCTCGACGGGCGCGGCGCGGCCGTCGAACGCACGCTGGTCGGCGACTTCGTCACGGCCCTGGACATGCGCGGCTTCTCGCTGACGTTGCTGGTGGCCGACGCGGACACCCTCGCCTACTACGACGCGCCCGCCCACACCCCCGCCTGGCCCGCGACCGCGCCGGTCGCGTAGGAGCCCCGCGACTCACGAGTTCCCCGGAGGCAGTCATGGCCGCACAGTCCCGCACCGCGTTCACCGATGCCTGGATACGCTGGTTCGCCGCCTCCGCGGAGGCCACCGAGCCCGAACTGACCGCACTGGACCAGCAGGTCGGCGACGGTGACTTCGGCGCGAACCTCGTGGCGGGCCTCCGGGCGACGCTGCGACGTCTCGACGACCCGATCGGCCCGGAGGCGTGGAAGGCCGCCTCGAACGGGGCGCCGGAGCGGGTCAGGCCCCCCGAGGCGAGCTGCGCCGGTCCGCTGGACGCCGCCGCGGCCGCTTTCCTCGATGAGGTCGGCGGCACCAGCGGGCCCCTGTTCGGCCTGCTGTTCCATGAGATGGCGGCGGCGCTCGCGGTGAGCGAGGGGGGACCTGACGCCGGAGCGCTGGCCACGGGTGTCGGCAACGGCCTCGCGGCCATACAGCGGGTCGGAGAGGCGACCGTTGGCGACAAGACCCTGGTCGACGCACTCGCCCCGGCCTCCGACGCGCTGACCGCGCAGCCGCCGGGGACCGACCCGGCCACGGCCGTGGCCCACGCGGCGCGGGCCGCGTGGGAGGGCGTCGGCAACACCGCCCGGCTGACGGCCCGGCGCGGCCGCGCGAGCTACCTCGGCGACCGGGCGGCCGGCGTCCCGGATCCGGGCGCGGTGGGGATCGCGCTGCTGTTCTCCTCCGCGCGAGGAACCGTCTCCCGGCTGGGCCCGCTGCTCGCGGCGGCGGGGGACGTACCGGTGGAACAGGGTGCCTGACCGGCCGAGTGGCTGACGGACAACCGGCGGACCCGGCGGGTGACCCGCGGGCGGACGGGGCGGCGGGGGCGTGGGCCGGTCCGTCCGGAGGACACGGGGCGGGAGACCCGCCCGGTCCGCGGCGGGTCGGATCAGACCGGCAGCCGCTGGGCCATCCGGCGCGTCGCCCACTCGAAGATGCCCGGCTCGTCGAGCGTCGCGACCCACAGGTCGACCCGCGCCGCGACGTCCTCGCCGGGCCAGGGGCCGACGCCGACGACGCGCAGGCCGCCCCGTACGGCCGCCTCCACCCCGCAGGCGGAGTCCTCGACCGCGAGTGTGTCGCCCGGCGCGGCGCCGCAGAGCCGGGCCGCGGTCAGGTAGACGTCCGGGTGGGGCTTGGGCCGGTTGTCCTCGTCGGCGACCACGATGTGGTCGAAGTGGTCCCGGAGCCCGGCGTGGTCGAGGCAGGTCTCCACGACGTCCAGGGGGCAGTTGCTGGCGACGGCGAGCGGGGCGAACTTGGCGGCCGTCTCCACCAACTCCCGCGCGCCGGGCATGGTCTGCGGTTCGCGGGCCACCAGCGCGCGGAAGTGGTGCAGCAGGCCGGCGGTGAGCTGGACGCCGAGTTCGGGACGGCCTGACTCGTCGGCCATGAGCTGACCGCACTCGGTGAAGTGCAGGCCCTTCGCCCGTTCGGCGAAGCCCGCGGCGGGGGCGACCCCGAAATCGTTCATGGCCAGTTCGCGGGCCTGCTGCCAATGGCGTTCGGTGTCCATGAGTGTGCCGTCGCAGTCGAAGACGATGGCCGCGGGTGTCCACGAAAGAATGGGGTGAGAGTTCATCGGGGATTTCCTTTTCAGGAATGCCTGAATGTGCCGGCGATGCGACGTCGCATTCCTCGCGGCGGGGTCGGCATACCGGTGAAAGCAGACGGGCGCGGGCCCTCGGCGGACGCGGCCCCGTAAAAGGGCCGTCTGGGAGACCGCCAAGAACATATCGATCGTTACGTTATGGACGTGAACCCAGCGTAGTCAAGTGAGTTCTCTGAGTAATCACCCGAGTCGCCGTATCCGAGTACGCCATAAGCGGCGCGCTCGGCGCCGTTGTGGATACGGAAGACGCAGGTCCGGTGGTGCGGGACGCACTCCACGCTGGCCCGCGGCGTGAACTCGGCGAACCGCGCCGCCACCAGCCGACCGCACGTCGGATGGAGTAGTACGCCACCACTGACCTCGGCGGCGGCCTGCCGCGCCGCCTCCAGGAGCACCATGCCGGGGACGTGGTCGGTCGGGTGGTCGAAGAAGAACGGGTGGCAGGGGTCCGCCGGGTCGATCTCGACCGTGCCGCCGCGGTGGGTGATCAGCACATCTCTGAGGTGGGCGACGGCCAGCGCGGCGGGCGCGGGGCGCCCCTCGGCCGTCGGCGGCGGCTGGCGTGCCGTGAGGCGTTCGGTGCGCAGCGCCGCGTACCCGTGAGCGCTCAGGAAACGGGCACCCCCGTTGGCCTGCGCGAACGCTCGGCCGTCGGCGAGGTAGGTGACATCGAGCCGCAGGCCGGTGGTGACGCCGTCCGCCCCCCGGCGGTGACCGCCGACCGCGATCCGGCACGTCACCTCGGTACAGCCGTGGCCCGCCCGCGGCGCGCGTTCGGGCCGCAGGCCGAATGACAGGTCGGTGATGAGCAGGTGGCTGGCGGGCGGGACCCCGTACCAGCGCAGGGGTATGTAGATGCCGAGTTGCCGCAGGGTCTCCACCAGGACCAGCGGGCTGTGCCGGTCGGTCCCGTCGAGGGGGAAGGTCGTATGCGATCGGGGCCAGGCGGCGGCGGCCTCGAACGCGTCGTCCGCCGTCGGCCGTACGTCGGTCAGGAGAACCTCGGCGACGGACGCGCGGTGCACTGTCTCGCGGGGGACCGTCCGGGACCAGGTCAGCGGACGGGCGCGACCGCCGACCCCTGTCGGAGAATTCATACCATAAGGAAAACTCACGCCCTGGGGATTTGCACGCGCATTGCTTCGTGGATGTTACGCGGAGGTAGTAGATTGCCTGCTGTTGGTGACGGCGCGGCATGCGGAGTGAACGTGCAGGAGCGGGCAGAGACGACACGGCGGTTTCTGCTGGAGGCCGCGGCGCGTCTGTTCGACGAACGTGGTTATGCGGGGACGAGTATCAGCGACATCAGCGCGCTGTCCGGCCGCACCAGCGGAGCGATCTACTTTCATTTCGCCAACAAGGAGAAACTCGCGCTGGCCGTCGTCGAGGCGCACTTCGCGACCTGGCCGGAACTGGTCGACCGCGCGCGGACGGCCGACGCGCCCGCGCTGGAGAAACTCGTCGCGCTCAGCTTCACCGTGGCGCGCGCCTTCCGCGACGATGTCGTCGTGCGCGCAGGGTCCCGGCTGTGGATGGAGCGCAAGGCGATCGACGCGAGGCTGCCGACCCCGTTCAGTCCCTGGATCGAGACGGTGACCGCGTTGCTGGAGGAGGCCGGCCGCCGTGGAGAACTGGCCGACGGTGTCGCCCCGGCGGTCGCGGCCCCCGGTGTCGTCTACGCCTTCTTCGGCCTCCACACCGTCTCCGACGCGCTGGACGGCCGCGACCAGATCGAGGAGCGGCTGCACGACCTGTGGGTGCTGCTGCTGGGGGCGCTCCAGCGGGTGCCGGAGGCGGCGGGGCTGCTGGGGCGAGTCAGGAACGGGAAGGCGGAGCCGGTGGGGGAGCGGGTCGCCTCGCCCGCGTAGCGGCGGTGGAGCCGGCGGATTCCGCTGAGCCGGGCCATGGTTCTCCGCACGGTCCCGCGTCATGCGGGGCCGGGGCCGTGCGTACGGTGACGCGTACGTTGACCACGGGCCGCCGCGCGGCGACGTGCCGACCGTGATCTGATGGAAAAGGCGCTCTCGACGCCGAGTGCGACCCGCGGGCGAAGAGGTCCGCCGACGGGATCGGGCCTCTCGCCCCCCGATCACTTTCCAGCGCCTGAACGAGGCCGCTATGAACCAGCTCCATCACTTCCACATCGAACACGCCGGACACTCGATCAGCGTTGACGTCAGCGGCGGACACCACCGCGAGGTCGAACTCCTCGTCGACGGGCGGGAGGTGGGCCACCGGGAGGACAGGAACGCCGACCGGCTCACGCTCTCCGGGGAACTGCCGGAGGACCCGCCCCGGCCCTTCGCCGTCCGCGTGGAGGCACGACCGCACCACCGATCCCAGCCTCCGACCTGCACGCTGGTGCTTGCCGGAGACGAATTCCCCGTCCCCGACCGGACCCCTGGGCGGCGTCCTGACCACCGCGTCCGCTGAGCAGGAGCCCGACCGGGCCGATCGCCCTGGCCGGAACGCGGGTCCGAGGCGCCGCGCATCCCACCTGGTGCTGCAATGGCAACCAGGGGGAATTCTGCGAGCACAAGGGGTGCGCCATGGGCGAGGAATTCGAAGAAACAGGCCCGATCGACTATTTGGTCGTCGAGTTCCCGGGAACGGGATGACGGGCGAGGGATTTCCGCTGCTCGTGGATCTGGTGGACCGTGGCATTATCCGGGTGCTCGACCTGCAATTCCTCACGAAAGCGGCCGACGGATCGGTTTCCGGCCTGGAGATCGCCGATCTCACGGGGGACGGCGCACTCGACCTGGCGGTGTTCGACGGTGTGTCCTCCGGCCTTCTCGACCAGGGGGACCTCGTCGAGGCTGCCGAGATTCTGGAGCCCGGCAGCTCTGCCGGCATCGTGGTTCACGAGAACCTGTGGGCGGCGCCTTTGGCCGCGGCCCTGCGCCGCGGAGGCGGCCAACTGGTCGCCTCCGGGAGAATCCCCGTCCCCGCCCTTGTGGCCGCCCTCGAAGCGATGGAGACCACGTCCTGACACGGAGGTGGCGGGGGCCTTCAGACGCGGGACTCGCGGCCGGGTGCGGTGCACAGGGCCCAGATGACGAAGGCGTCGATGGTGATCAGCACGATCGCCCAGAACGGGTAGTGCGGCAGCCACATGAAGTTCGCGATCATCGACAGTCCGGCGAGCAGGACTCCGACGACGCGCGCCCACAAGGCTCCGCGGAACAGGGCGAGGCCGGCGAGGACGACCAGGATGCCGAGGATCAGGTGGATCCAGCCCCAACTCGTGAGACTGAACTGGTACGTGTAGTTGCGGGTCGAAACGAAGACGTCGTCCTTGGCGATGGCGGCAATGCCCTCGAATATCGCCATCGCCCCGCCGAAGAGCATCATGACCGCGGCGAACGTGACCCATCCGGACCGCAGCATCAATCCGCTGCCATGGGTTACGCTGTCCTGCCGGATCTGGGCTGTAGGCATTTCGGATCCTCCCGTGACGGGGTCACCAGTGGCGGTCGCCGACTGGCGGCGCACCATTCCAGCCTGGCACGCAATAGGCCATTCGGCAGATCGCACGGAAGGAGCGACACCCCGACAGGTGTGCATGTGAGGATATCCCGGCCGTGTTGCACTGGGAGTCTCTGGCCTGGCAGGAATTTCCGCCCCGCTATTCATGGATTCAAGGAGATAAATCATGCCTGGACTTCTTCGCGGTGTCGCACGTACCGCCGTGGTCGCCGGAACAGCCACCGCCGTGTCGAACCGGGCCTCCCGGCGTCAGTTCGCCGCCCAGAAGGCGAAGGTGATGGGCGCGTAGCACCATGATGTGCGCTTAGAACCGTGATGTGAGCGCGCCCTCGACGGCGGCACCGCGGTCACGCGGCCTGGGCGGTCACCTCACCCGCGCCGACAGCGTCCACCAGCGCTCGGTGGTCGCGTTCGTTCTGGTCGGCGTAAGCCTCGGCGAATCTGGCCAGCGCCTTGTCGAAGACGTCACCGCCACCCAGATAGGCGGCGATCGCGACTCGGTCCCCGGAGCGGGCGTGGGCGCGGGCCAGGGTGGCGCCGCACAGCCGGCCGAACATCCCCAGTCCTTCGGGGAGCATGGTGCCCGGTTCGATGATGCCCTTCCAGTCGCGCAGCTGGCGGATGTAAAAATCGCGGGTCCGGCCGTCGACACCCTTGGCACGCTCCCAGCCGAGGAAGATGTCGCTGGCGGCCTGCATCATCCGCTGACCGGCGACGACGCGCTGGCCCTGGTTGGGGTAGGCGCTGGCTCCGACATGCTCGGCCAGCACCGACCGGTCGGCCTCCTTGACCTGTATCAGCAGCGGGTCCTGGTCGTCACGGCCGAGCAGGAGCACGATCCAGCAGCGGGTGCCGACGCTGCCCACGCCGACGACCTTGCGGGCCATGTCGGCCAGGCGGTACTGCTTCAGCAGGCTCCGGTGGTCGCTCTGCAAGCTGGTGGCGTAGCGGGCGATCAGGTCTCCGATGGTGTGTTCCAGGCGGTCTCGTTGCAGGTTCGGGAGGAGGTCGGCGACCGGCACGATCAGTGGCGGGGCGGCGCTGATCCGGCGCTGGCCGTCGACGAGTCGGGTGAGCTTCTCGAACGCCTGGAGGTTGTCCCGGGTGCGTGCCTTGTCCAGGGTGCGGGCCACCAGTTTGCCCCGCCGCGCGTCCAGTTGATCGGTGACCAGAGCCTGAAGGCCGTCGGTGTCGATGCGGGCGTACCAGACATCGAGGTTGCCCATCAGCGCGAAGCCCCGCATCCGTTCACGGTAGGACCGCACCGTGGCCCGTACGATCGCCGAGCGCTCCTTCTTGGTGAAGCCGTTCTCGCGCGCGGCGATCACCAGGCTGGTCGCGAGCCGCTTCACGTCCCACTCCCACGGTCCCGGCAGCGTCTCGTCGAAGTCGTTGATGTCGAACATCAGCCGCCGCTCCGGCGAGGCCAGCAGCCGGAAGTTCAGCAGATGCGCGTCCCCGCACAACTGCGCTCGGATCCCGGTGTCCGGGGTGGCGGCGAGGTCGCCGGCCATGATGCCGGCCGCGCCGCGGTAGAAGCGGAACGGGGACTCGGTCATCCGCCCGTAGCGGATCGGCACCAGCTCCGGTACGCGCGTCGCGGACTGTTCCCGGAGCAGCCCGACCGGATCCTGCCGGTCGGGCGCGGGAGCGTACTCGCCGTGGCTGCCGCGCGGCACGGTGGCGCGGGCGGCCTTCCCAGCGGCGGCCCGATCCCGCACGCTGCGGTGCGCGGGCGGAGATGTGGCGGGTGTCCTGCTCATGGGAAGGAGAACCTCCTGTGCGGCGCAGGGCCTTCGCGGCCCATGGCCCGGAGATCTGCGCGGTGCAGGTCCGGGTACGTGACCCAGAGGTCACCCAAAGCGCCTATCCGCCAAGTCAACGCCTCTTGAGCCACATCGGCCACCGCGCGCGGCGCCACAGAGGAGTTCCACGAGCGGAAGACCGTCGCACACACCCGGTCCGGTCCCGTCCAGCAGGGACGCTGGCAGGGGGCGCGGCGCCGGGATCACGCGGATCGGTCAGAAAGAGCGGGCCCCTGCGGCAGCAGTTCGGCGGCCATGAAGGAGATCACGGAGGCGAGGACGATGACCGGCACGGAGCCGGAGTGGCCGAGCATGATGGCGACCATTACGACGCTGCTGACCGGCAGCCGCAGCGCCGATGTGGCCGCCGCCGCCATCCCGGCCGCCATCGCGGGTACCAGGCCGAGCCCCGGCAGCGGGGCGAGCAGCGCGCCCGCGGCTCCGCCCAGGAAGAGGGCGGGGAAGACCTGGCCGCCGCGCAGGCTGCCCAGGCACAGGACGTAGGCGGCCCCCTTGAAGGCGAGCACCGCCACCAGCGCCCCCACCGACCAGGCATGCGGGTCCTTGGCCAACTGCGACAGCGTCGCCTGGCCCGACAGCGCCGCCTCGGACGGCGAGCGGCCGGTGCTGACCGCGAAGAGCGCCACGCACCCGCCGGCCGCCAGCGCACAGAGCGTCGTGTGCGGCAGCAGTCGGCCGGACACGAAGACCGCCACGTACCGTCCGCCCACCACGAGCGCGTGGACGGCCGCTCCGATGACCAGTCCCATCAGCAGCGACCAGACGACGTCGCCGGTGTCCAGCACGGGAGGGGCGGGCAGGCCGACGGCCAGGCTCCCGGTCTTGAATCCGGTCCACTGGCCGAACCCGCTGAAGATCACCGATCCGATGCCGCTGGCCAGCAGGGCCGGCAGCATCACGGCGAAGAGTTGCGGCCCGCCCACGCCCGCCACCTCCATCAGCAGGATGCCCGCCACCAGGGGGTTGCCGAAGATCGCGGAGATCGCCGCCGCGGAACCGGCGGCACCGAGCAAGGCGGTGCTCTGCGGTGAGGCCGGCGCGCGCGCCAGGTC
Source organism: Streptomyces sp. NPDC008139 (assembly GCF_042957025.1). Taxonomy (NCBI): domain Bacteria; kingdom Bacillati; phylum Actinomycetota; class Actinomycetes; order Kitasatosporales; family Streptomycetaceae; genus Streptomyces; species Streptomyces sp. NPDC008139. Next base: position 569,092 of record NZ_JBIBHM010000003.1, on the reverse strand, counting down.
ACGGAAGACCAGGGCCAGCCCACCGCCGAGCGCGATGAGCGGGGCCTCGGGTCCCAGCACCGCGCCCAGCGGCAGGCTGAACAGCGCCGCGATGATCACACCGGGAATCGCTGCCCTCGTCGGCCCACCTGAGTGCAACCCGGCCGCCGGTACGTGTCCGCCGCGGCCGGGCAACCGGCCCGCCACCAGCGGGACGATCAGTCCCGCCAGCGCGAACGCCGGAAAGGGCCACCACCAGGGTGCGTGCGGCCACCCCAGATCCTTGGGCCAGTCCGTCCAGACCAACTGCTCCAACTCGTGCAGCGCCGCGAGGAACCAGAAGGCCACCGCGGACACCGGAATGCCGATCAGGGCGCAGAAGAGCAGCGCTCGCCGGTAGGCGGGGTCGCGCAACATCGTCCGCAGCCGCTCGGCCTCGGGCGGCTGGGTTCCGGGGGAGGCCCCAGCGGCGGCGGCCTTCGACTCGGCGATAGGTCATCTCCATCGGTCGGCGCGCAGGCGGAACTGCACCCGGGGCAGCGCGAGACTACCCACCGCGACCCCGCTGCCCTCCGTCGACCACGCTCCGTAACCTGGAAATCCCCTGAGTGGCCGTACGGACGGACCGCGGGGCGTCGTCATGGTGACGACGGGGGCGCCGGGACCTTCGTCCGGTGCGCGTCACCGATGGCCTGCCACAGCCGCAGTGCGCGTTCGTGGTGGCGGTGTGCCAGGTCGTGGGCTCCGGCGGCGGCGTCCAGGTCGCCGAGCAGTTGCCAGCACGCGGCTTCGTCGTGGCGGTCGCCGTGTCGTTGGAAGATTCCGGCCGCGCGTTCCAGCGCCGGGCCTGCCCGGTCCCGGTCGTGCCGGCCGGCGTGCACGCGGCCGACTTCCAGCAGTGTGTACGCGGCGCACCGCTCGTCGGCCAGTTCCTCGAAGGCGGCCAGCGCCTGCCCCAGGCAGCGCAGCGCCTCGTCCGGATCGCCGCGCCGGTCGTGCAGCCGGCTGAACCGCCGCAGCACGACCGCCACCCGATGCCCGTCGTCGAGCGCCCTGGCCTGGCGCAATGCCTCGCCGAACCAGGACTCCGCCTCGTCGAGTTCGTCCTGCATGAGCCGCATCACGCCCATCGAACAGGACAGTTGGGCTTCGAGGTGGCGGTCGCCCTCACCGACCGCGATGGACAGGGCCCGCTCGATACGGGCGGCGGCCTCGTCGTAACGGCCCTGCACCCGGCTGATCGTGCTCAGCATGGCCACCGCCAACGCCTGGCCGCGCTTGTCCTCGCCGTTCTGGCACAGGGCGGCGGAGGACTCCAGGGCGCGGGTCGCCCCGTCGAACTCGTCGCGGTAGATGTTCAGTTGGCCAAGACCGCGCAGCAGCACCGACGCGCCGCGCGTATTGCCCGCGGCCTCGGCCGTTTCCAACGCGAGCAGGTGGCCGTGCTCCCAGTCCTGGTACAGGCACCGGTGGTCGTAGTAGGTCGCGGGGCCTGCCGCCAACTCCCAGGCCAATTCGTCCAGTCCCCAGTCCACGGCCAGTCGCACCGCGCCGAGCAGGGTGTCGCGTTCCGCGTCGAACCAGGCGACCGGGTCGGCCATCAGCCGGTCCACGACCGCGTCCGGCAGCGAACGGCGCGGCGCGGAACCGGGCTCGGCGACCAGCAGCCCGGCGGGCAGCCGATCGGTGCCGCGCCCGGCCAGATCGAGCCAGGTGGCCAGTACGCGGACCATCGCGTCCCGCCTGTCCGCCGTCGACAGCTGTGCGGCGAGCTCCACGGCGCAGGTCCTGATCAGGTCGTGCAGCCGGTAGCGCGGCTGGCCGATGGCGTCGGTGGTGGTGAGACGGACCAGGCTGGCGTCGACGAGGGTGTCCAGCACGTCGTCGGCGTCGCGGCGGTCCAGCAGCGGGCCGATCACCCAGCCGGGCAGGGTGGACGCGCCGAGCAGCCCCAGCAGGCTCAGCGCGCGTACCGCGTCGGGCGGCAGCAGCCGCACGCTCAGTTCGACGTTGGCTCGCACGCTGAGGTCCCCGATCCTCAGCTCGGCCAGTCGGCGGGACTCGTCCTCGATCCGTTCCCGCAGCACCCGCAGCGACCAGGCCGGGCGGCCGGTGAGCTTGGCGCCGGCGATCCGGATCGCCAGCGGCAGGTTGTCGCAGCAGGCGAGGATCGCGTCGGCCTCCGCCGGTTCCCGCTCGACCCGCCGCCGCCCGACGATCCCGGTGAACAACTCCCGCGCCTCCGCCAGACTCAACACGTCCAGGTCGATGTGCCGGGCGCCGGGAAGCTGCGTCAGCAGCATGCGACTGGTGATCAGCACCGCGCAGCCGTCGGCGCCCGGCAGCAGGGGCAGCACCTGACTGGCGTGACCGGCGTCGTCCAGTACCACCAGCATCCGGCGGTCCGCCAGTAACGACCGGTAGAGCGCGGCCCGTTCGGGCAGGCCGTTCGGGATCGCGCTGCCGCCGACCCCGAAGGCACGCAGCGCCTCGGCCAGCATCAGCGCCGGGTCCCGTGGCGCGTCCGACGTTCCGGCGAGGTCGAGGTAGAGCTGGCCGTCGGGAAAGGAGGCGCTGGCCAGCCGGGCGGCGTGCGTCGCCAGACAGGACTTGCCGACACCTGGACCGCCCACGACGACGGCCACCGGGGCCCGGTCGGGCGCCGACACGTCCAACTGCCGTGCGACCTCCGCCAGTGCGTCGGCTCGGCCTACGAAGTCATGGACGCCGAACGGCAGTTGGCGCACCGGCAGCGCCATGATCGGTTCGGCGGCAGCGGCGCCGGGCCCGTCCGGTCCGGTGTCCGCGGGGCCGCTCGTCGGGGCGGGGGCCGGGGCGGGTGCCGCCAGGGACGGATCGGCGGCCAGAATGCGCTGGTGCAGCGCCTGGAGCGGCGGGGTGGGATCGACGCCGAGTTCGTCCGCGAGCGTCCGGCGCAGCCGCTCGTACACCTGTAACGCCTCACCCTGCCGCCTGCACCGGTACAGCGCGACCATCAAGTGTTCGGCGACCTGCTCGTCGAAGGGGAACTCGCGCAGCAGGGCGGTCAGTTCCTCGATGACCTCACGATGGCGCCCCAGGCCGACCTCGATGCTCAGGCACAGCTTGTGCGTGGCCGCGCGCTTCTCGTTCAGCCGTGCCGCGTCCAGCTCCAGGACCCGGCTCGCCATGCCGACCAGGGCGTCACCGCGCCAGCAGGCCAGTGCGCGCCGCAGCGCGACGGCGGTCTCCAACGGTGAGGTGTGCCGCTCGGCGAGCTGCCGCTGGTGGTCGAACTCCAGCAGGTCCAACTGCTCCCGTTCCAGATGGATCTGGTAGCCGCCGCGCCGTGTGCTGATCAGGGAACGCGACGCCCCGCACGCGGCGAGGTTGCGGCGCAGCCCGGACATGGCGTCCTGGACCTGGCGGACCGCGGTGGCGGGGACCTTCCCGTCCCACATCACGGCAACGAGATGTTCCATGGTGACGAGGTTGTTCGCGTCGACCAGAAGCGCGGCAAGCATCTTCGCCTGCCGCGCTCCGTCGAGTCGGACTTCGCACCCCGCGACCTGGGCGTGTAACGGCCCCAGCACGCCGAATCTCATGCCCCCGGCACTCCACGATCAGCGCCGGACCCCCGTCTGACCCGGCATCAGAACCGATCCTAGCGCCGTCCCGTGGCCCGCAGAGGTGCGGGTTCAGCCATACGCCGCGAGGAAGCACGCGGAAGGCGTTCTCCGCGTTGACGAAGGCGGCGACAGCGGTCGTGTCGCAGATGATGACTGGGTGACGGGATTCCCCGCCCGCCGGTGCGGCGGGCTCACAAGCTATGGAAACGGGTCTTTCGGACGTCCTTGATCCGTCCTGGCGCGAGGTCACGGGGAGCCCTCGGGAAACACCGCTGATGTCGCCGCGTGCGTCGCGCCGCACCCTGTGCCGGACCCGGACCCGGACGCGTACCCGGACCTCGCCCTGGGCCTCAGGGTTCGACGAGGCCGGCCCGGATCGCGTACCGGGTGAGGTCGATCCGGTCGCGCATGCCGAGCTTCTGGAGGATGTTCGCCCGGTGCCGGTCGACGGTCTTCACGCTGATCACCAGCGTCTCGGCGATCTCCTTCGCCGAATTCCCCTCGGCGATCAGCTTGGTGACCTCCTCCTCCCGCGGCGTCAGGATGCTCTCCGGCAGCTTCTCGCCCTGCCTGGCCCGATGCAGGTAATCCCGGATCAGCGCGGTGATCGCGCCGGGATAGAGGAACGGCTCGCCGCGCATCGCCGACCTGACCGCCTCCAGCAGGTCCCGGTCGGCGACCGACTTGAGTACGTATCCGGAGGCGCCGGCCCGGAGCGCCTCGAAGAAGTACTGCTCGTTGTCGTGCATCGAGAGCATCAGGATGCGTACGCCGGGGGCTCGCCGGGAGATCTCACGGGCCGCTTGCAGGCCGGTCATCCGCGGCATCGCGATGTCCAGAATCGCCAGGTCGATCTCGGACCCGCGGATCATCTCCACCGCTTCCGCCCCGTCGGCGGCCTCGGCGACCACCGTCATGTCGGGCTCGGCGTCGAGAATCAGTCGCAGGCCTCGCCGGACCAGTGCGTGGTCGTCCGCCAGCATGATCCGGGTCTTGGTCGTGGACACGCCTACCCCCGCTTCCTCTCCGCCGCCGACGGAATCGGACCGTCGGCGGGAACGGCGGTGATGGACAGCCGCGCGTCGATCAGCAGCGCCCGTTCCCGCATTCCCCGGATGCCGGCGCCCTCCCGGCTCACCTCGCCGAGGCCGTCGTCGGCGACCCGCAGCACGACCGTGTCCGCCTCGGGCCGCAGCGACAGCTCGACCCGGCCGGCCCTGGCGTGCCGGGCCACGTTGGTCAGGCTCTCCTGGGCGATCCGGTAGATCACCAGTTCCTTCTCCGTGCTCAGCGCGGGCAGGTCCGGCTTCGCCCGCCGTACCACCGGCACCCCGCTGATCTGCGAGAACTCCGTCGCCAGCGCGTTCATCGCGCTGAGCAGCCCGAGATCCTCCAGCACGTCCGGGCGGAGCCTGCGGGCCACCCGTCCCACCTCGTCGAGGCTGGACCGTACCGTCTCCTGCACGGCGTGCAGGTCGTCGCGCAGCTCGTCCGGGGCCCGGTCCACGGCCCGCTTGAGGCCGAGCAACACGACTGTGAGGCTCTGCCCGATCTCGTCGTGCAGCTCCCGCGCGATCCGCTGCCGCTCCGCCTCCTGGGCGGCGAGCGCGTCCGCACTGCTGGCGCTGCGTTCCGCCCCCAGCCGGTCCAGCATCGCGTTGAAGGTCGCGATCAGGTCCGCCAGGTCACCGTTGCCGGAGTCCGCCAGCCGGTCCCCGCCGCGCAGCAGGTCGACCCGGCGCATCAGCGCGGTCAGCGCTTCGAGCGGGGCCAGGCTGGCCCGCAACAGCAGGGCGTTCACCGTCAGGATGAGCGCCGGCCCGACGATCAGCACCGGGATCTCGGCCAGTCGTACCCGTGAGGAGACGGTGGCCGGTGAGCAGCGCCAACGTGGTGGCGATCGGCATCGCCGCCCGCAGCGGTCACCGCATCTCGTTCTGGCAGTTCACCCGCTACGGCATCATCGTGACGACCATGAGCTGCGTGATCGCCTGGCTCTACATCTGGCTCCGCTACTTCCTCTGAGCGGGCCGAACCTTCTCCGAGCAGGCCGCATTTCCTCTGAGCGGGCCCACCGACCGGGCAGGACATCCCGTCCTGCCCGGTCGGTGGGCTGCCGTGCGGCCGTCCCGGCGTCTCGCGTCCCGGGGGCCCCGGCAGCCCCTCCCGCCATCCTCCGACGCCCCTGACGCATCACTGAACTCAGTTCTTTTCAGGCTGAGTTACGGAAATTTCTTTCACTTGCCCAGCTTATTGCGCGACTGTGTCGCCGAACCTACGATCGGTGGCGCGCGGTGACCCCGCCCCGTCCCACGGATGCTGCTTCCGGCTCGTTCCGCTTCCCCCGCCCACCGAAGGGACAACGACCTGTGAGAAAGCTCCGTCTGACCGCCGCCGCGTGTACCGCGGCCCTGGCCGCCCTGCTGGTACCGGGCGCCGCCACCGCGTCCGCGAGCACCACGGACTGGCCCAGCGGCTGCCAGTACTACACCGACTTCGACTTCATCTACGGCCAGCTCTCGATCTACAACAGCAAGGTCTGCAACGGCGTCAGCCAGCCCGCCTACGCCGTGATCGAGAAGGTCAGCAGCACGGGCACGATCACCGCGGTGGCGTACGGCGTCGGCATCGTCCGCTACACCTGCCAGGGCACCGCCGTGAACACCTTCCGCTTCGACGGTGACCTCAGCCACCAGGTGACCCTGACCCCGGGGGCGCTTGCCTGCGGCTGACCGCCGCGCACCCGTCCGCCGCCTCCCCCGCCGGCCGACGGTGAAGACGGGTCCTGTCACGGCGGTGGCAGGACCCGTCCACCGGCAGGCGCCCGCGCGGACGTGCTCCCACGGGCTCAAGGGCCCTGGCAGACGTGCGGCGCCCCCGATGGCCTGCCATGATCCGCAGGGAGAGGCAGCGCGTCGCCGAATCCGCGTTGGCCGTCGCGCGGCGGGAGGCTCGGATGACACGCGGAGCGAGTGAAGGCGCCGTGGACGTGGCGGTCGTCGGCGCGGGGGTGGCGGGGCTGGCCTGCGCGCAGGACCTGGTGGCCGCGGGTCTGCGCGTGCGAGTGCTGGAAGCGTCGGACGCCGTGGGCGGCAGGATGCGCACCGACGTACGCGAAGGGTTCCGCTTCGACCGCGGCTTCCAGGTGGTCAACACCTCCTACCCGCAGTTGCGCCGTCGCCTGCGGCTGAGCGAGCTGCGCTTGCGGCCGTTCACGCCCGGCCTTCTGGTGCACACCCCCCAGGGGAAGCTCCGCCTGGGCGACCCGACGCGTCACCCGCGGATGGCCGCCGACCTGCGGCCCGGGCGGTTGGCCACGCTTCGTGATCTCGCCGGACTCGCCATGATGAGCGGCCGCGACCTGCTCGCGCCGCCCCGCGTCCTCAAACGCCGGACGGACCGCACGACCCGGACCGCGCTCGCGCAGGCGGGCATCGGCGACGAACTGGTCGAAACCCTGTTCCGCCCGTTCCTGTCGGGAGTCTTCCTGGAGGACGAGCTGGAGACCTCCAGCCGGTTCTTCCACCTGGTGTGGCGCTCCATGCTCCGCGGCACGCTGTGCCTGCCCGCTCGGGGAGTCGCCGCGGTGCCCGAGCTGATGGCGGCCACGCTGCCGGACGGCACCGTCGCCTTCGACGTACCCGTGGAACAACTCACCGACGACGGGGTGCTCACGGCCCACGGTGACGAACTGGCCGCGCCCGCGGTGGTCGTCGCCGCCGGCCCGGCCGCCGCGGCTTCTCTCGTACCCGGCCTGCGCGTACCGGCCACGCGATCGGTCACCACGTACTACCACGCGGCTCCTGAACGACCGCGAGCCGAACCGACGCTCATCGTGGACACCGCACGGCGCGTACTCAACACCGTCGTGCTCAGCGAGGTCAGTCCCACCTACGCGCCGCCCGGCCGGGCCCTGGTCTCCACCTCCGTGCTCGGTGTCGACGAAACCGAGGGCGGCGAAGCGGAGGTGCGCCGGGTACTGGCCGAGCTCTACGAGGCCGACACCACGACGTGGGAGCCGGTGGCCGCCTACCGCGTCGCCGAAGCGCTGCCCGCCATGCCGCCGCCGTGGCCGCTCAGCCGTACCACGCGGGTCTCGCCCGGCCGCTACGTCTGCGGCGATCACCGGGCCACCGGCTCGGTCCAGGGGGCGATGGCCTCCGGCGCCCGCGCGGCTCGCGAGCTGCTCGCCGATCGCTGAGGCCGTTCGGGCGCTGAGCCCGTTCGGGCGGGCGAGTCCGGGCCGGAGGTGTGGGCGTGGGGCGGGCGGGCACGCGACCGTCTGAGTACGCGTCACCGGCGAGCAGATGCCGCGACGGCATTCTCGTCACTCGGGGCGCGACGTTTCCGATGGAGGAGCCGTGACATGAGGGACAACATCTGGGGCTATCAGCACACCACCGGCCATACGGCGGGGACCGACCTGATCGGTTACCAGGTCGAGGCGACGGACGGTCACATCGGCAAGGTCGACAAGCACTCCGACGACTTCGACTCGGCGTATCTGGTCGTCGACACCGGCGTGTGGATCTTCGGCAAGCACGTACTGCTCCCCGCGGGCACCGTACGGTCGATCGACACGGCGGACCAGAAGATCTTCGTCGATCTTACGAAGGACCAGATCAAGAGCTCCCCGGAGTTCGTCGTGGACGAGCACACCGGTGATACCCACTACCGCGAGTTGGTGGCTCGCTACTACGAGAACCACTACAACATCTGACCCGCCGTCGGGGCGGGGGCCAGTTCCGGACAGGGCCGTGGTCAGGCGGTCCTCGCCGAACAGCGGGCCGCGTCGGCGGGTTCGGGCTTCGGCGATGCCGTCGCCGGCCAGTGCCGATGGGGAGCCCTGCGGGAGCGCTTCAGGCGGAAGCGGGGCCGTGCGGGGCGGCCGTGGCCGTCCACCCCTGGTCGAGCAGGAGCATCGCCTGGTCGATCGCGGCGACGGGATCGGGACGGGAACCGGCGAAGGCGAGGGTTTCCAGGGTGAAGCGGGCGTAGGCGGCGCAGAGCAGGTCGTCGTGGGGGCGGCCGGTCTGCTCGGCGAGGGCGACGGCCAGGGCGTTCTCGTGGCGCAGGGTCATCGCGCGGGAGTACTCGCGCAGGGCCGGGGTCTGCCGGACGAGCTCCTGGAGGTCGGCGAAGCGCGGGTCACGCGTGTGGGGCGAGGTGGCGAAACCCGTGAAGTACGCGCGCAGGGCCTCGGGGATCGTCCGGTCCGAGGGGCGGTCGGTCACCGCGGCGACCAGGCGGGCCTCGTTCCCGGCGTCCTCGTCGAAGACCAGGGCCTCCTTGCCGCCGGGGAAGTAGTTGAACACCGTCGACACCGACACATCGGCGGACTCGGCGATCTCGCGGACGCTCACCTGGTCGTATCCGCGCTCCAGGAACAGCCGCAGCGCGGCGTCGGCGATCGCCTGCCGGGTGGCGGCCTTCTTGCGTTCGCGCCTTCCGGCAGGGGCGGCCCGGCCGGTGGTGTCGTCCATGCGCCGACCGTACCCTGAAAGTTGTCATCGCACCATTATTGGAGTCGTTGTATGTTTGGAGGCGTTCGAATAATGTGACGGCGCTGGACATGCCTGCGGCATCGGGCCGCGGCCGTCCGGCGTCGGCGAGAGGAACCACCCATGAATCCCACGAACCCCGTAGCACCGGCCCAGGCAAGGATCAGCGTCGTCGGCGCGGGACCCGGCGGCCTGACCTGCGCCCGCATCCTCCAGCGGCGCGGCCTCGCGGTCACCGTCTACGACCGCGAGGCCGGTCCCGACGTCCGCGACCAGGGCGGCTCCCTGGACCTGCACGCCGACAACGGCCAGATCGCCTTGCGCGAGGCCGGTCTGCTGGAGGAGTTCTTCGCGCTGTCCCGGCCCGAGGGCCAGGAGATGCGTCTGCTGGACCCGGACGGCACGATCACCGCCCGGCAAGTCCCGGAAGCCGACGAGCTGTTCAAGCCGGAGATCGACCGCGGGGTGCTGCGCGACCTGCTCCTGCGGTCGGTGGAACCGGGAACGATCCGCTGGGGAAAGGGACTTGAGTCCGTCGGCGGTCCCGCCGAGGGGCCGCGGCTGCTGCGCTTCACCGACGGCACCACCGTGGAGACCGACCTGGTCATCGGCGCCGACGGCGCCTCGTCACGTGTACGCCCGGCCGTCTCGCCCGCCGTCCCCGCGTACACGGGGGTGAGCTTCCTGGAGGCCTGGTTCGACGACGTCGACAACAGCCACCCCGAGATCGCCGAACTGGTCGGCCAGGGCATGGCCCACGCGGGCGACGGCGAACGCGCGCTGGTGGCCCAGCGCAACGGCGGTGACCACATCCGCGTCTACATCGTCCAGCAGGTCCCGGCCGACTGGATCAGCCGCGGCGGCCTGGCCGCCGACGACACCGACGCCGTCCGCGCCCTGCTCCAGGAGAGGTTCGCCCACTGGTCGGCGCCCATGCGCCGACTCATCACCGACAACGACGGCCCCTACGTCCAGCGGCCGATCTTCGCCCTGCCGGTCCCGCACACCTGGGAGCCCCACCCCACCGTGACACTCCTTGGCGACGCCGCCCACCTCATGCCCCCGCTGGGCGTCGGCGTCAACCTCGCCATGCTCGACGCCGGCGAACTCGCCGTCGCCCTGGCCACCGAGGCCACCGTCGCCGACGCCGTCCGCGTCTACGAGAGCACCATGCTCCCCCGCTCCACCGAGACCGCCAAACTCCTCGACGGCGCCGCCGCGGACCTGCTCACCCCCGAGCTCCCCGACTTCGCCGACGCCCCCGCGCCCGCAAGGCCCTGACCCCGCAGGGGCCTCTCGCGGCCCTGAGCCGCGACGGTGGAATCCGTCATACGAACCCCGGCGCTCCGTCGGTGGCGGGACGGAGCGCCGCGGGTCCCGGTCAGCAGGTCTTGAAGGCGACACGGGCGTTGTTGTAGGAGCAGACGTCGACCTTCGCGCCCGACGCCTTCTTCAGCGTCGCGGTGTCCTTGTCGTTGTTCCAGATGTACCAGGACTTGCCCTGGTAGCGGTTGGCGGCGGTGTCGGTGCCCTTGCCGGTGCGGACGGTGACCGTCTTGTGCGCGCCGAGGGTGTAGGCGCCGAAGGTGTAGCGGTGGCTCGAGGCGTCGGTGAGGGTCCAGCCCCTCAGACTCACGCCCTTCGACGTGGAGTTGGCTATCTGGACGTACTCCGCGTTCAGGGACGCGTTGGAACGGCGGTCGGCGCCGGGGCTGTTGTAGTAGATCTTGGCCAGGTGCACCGATCCGGCGGCGGCTTCGGCATGGACCGGCACCAGGACGACCGCGGTGGCGGCGGCCACCGCGACGGCGGCGGCAGCGGTGAGACGAGAACGGGTCATGAGTATCCCTTGAACGAGGCCGGGCACCCCCCTTGCGGGCCCGGCAGACCCGTACTTCACCAGATAACGGAGCGCACCGTCAGCCCTTTGTGCAAACCGGACGCACCGTTACTCTCGGGCGCGGGCGGGAGACCGTGAAACCCGAGAGCGGTCCCTCACGCCATGGTTCCTGGGCATCGCCACGCACAAGGCGCAGAACGCCAACCGCGGACGGTGGCGCAGGCTCGCCTTCCTCGCGCGCAGCCCGGAGCCCCGCGCGGTCGAGGACTTCGCGGAGGAGGCGATCGGCCGGATCGACGACGCGCGACGGCTGGCCGCCGTCCACGAGACGCTGCGCCGACTGCGCCGCCAGGACAGGGAGGTGATCGCCCCGTGCGTGGCGGCCGGGCTGGACTACCGGCAAGCCGCCGAGGCACTGGGCATACCGGGCGGCACCGTGCGCTCGCGGCTCTCGCGCGCCCGCAAGCCACTGGCCGAGCTGAGCGCCGTACCGGCACGCGACACGGCGGGGGAACCGGACCGCGCTTCCGGAGAGAAAGACGGCGAGGCCGTGTTCGCGGCGCTCCTCTTGCAGGAGGAAACCCGATCAAGGCTGACAACGCGCCCGCCACCGTCCCGGCCGAGGCGGAAGAACTGCTGGCCGCCTCGGCCGCCTGGGACCACCTTTCGCCGAGCCGCCATCGGCGCCTCAAGGACGTTCTGATGCGGCGGATCGACCAGGACCTCGCCCGCGTGACCCGTACGACGGCGACGACGATGACGACGACGGCGCCGACGATGGTGGCGACGGTGGCGGCCCCACAGGCCGCCGCCGACAACCGCGTCCGATGATGGTGCTTCCGTGGCAGCCGCGCTGACCGCTGTGCTCGCCGTCGCCGCGTCCGGCGGCGGACACGCCCCTGGGCGCTTCCCCGCGGCCCCTCCGGCGCACTACAACGGCGTTTCCGCCACGCTCAGCCGCATCGCCGCCGTCGCCATGACGGGCAACGTGACACGCCGGTGAAGGACGACCAGCTCATGTATGTCGAGACGCTGACCCGGGGGAACAAGGGCACGTTCGGCGGCCAGGTCCGGCTCGGCGCGCTGCACAAGCAGGAGTACTGGACCGTCCAGCGCCCCGGCCCCATGACGGAGGAGGGCTGTATCCGTGTACTCCACGCTCTCCGACGAGTACGGCCTGCACGCGGTCAGAGCCGACTGCGTCATCGAGGCGCGCGGGGCGACCGCCGACATCGCCGAGAACCTCGGCCTGGCTCCGGGCGACTCCGTCCTGGGGATGGTCCAGACCACGTTCGACGAGAACCGCCCCGGAACTCTTGCGGGACGCAGGCGCGGTTTGACAGCACGCTGTCCGATCGACGGCATGCGGATCCTGCCGGAGGTCACGGGGGCCGAAGCGGACGCGACGAGCGCGGCGACACTGACCCCGCCGGGGGCCGGGATCGCCCGCGCGACGGGCATCATCCGGCAGTTCGTGCGGCCGATCGCCGACCTGCTCGTAGACCTGCTCGTAGACAGGGGCTGGCCGAGCCCCGGCCGTCGTGACCTGGCCGGACGCCGGACCGCCCGCAGCGGGCCGCCGCGCCTGTGCGTCAGGGCGGGCACATTGGCGGACGTCGGCTATTGAGGAGGCGACAGCCGGTGCAGTGCTGACTGGCTGTCGTCGTCCGCGGCGCGGTAGATGACCACGCGGTGGTCCGGGTTCTGGAGGGGCATGAGGACTTCGAAATCGACGGAGATCGTGCCGACGTCGGGGTGGCGCACGACTTTGCGGCCGCGGCCGTTGACCTTGATGTCGCGCTCGGCCCACAGGCGGGCGAAATCGTCGTCGTGAGCGGTGAATTCGGCGATCAGGTCGGTCAGGGCCCGGTCTTCCGGATAGGCCGCCCACGCGGCGCGGAGGTGGGCGATTCCCTCGCGGACGACGCGTTCGCGGTCGACGTAGAAATCGCGCATTCCCGGATGCATGAGGCAGAGCCACATCGCGTTGCGCCGCGACGGCGGGAGGGTGTCGAAATCCAGCAGGAGCCGTGACATCTCGCGGTTCCAGGCCAGGATGTCGTAGCGGTGGTTCATCACCATGGCCGGCAGCGGTGAGAGGTCGGTGACCAGCCGGGCCAGTGGCGGCGCGGCGGTGGTGGCGGGCTTGCCGGCGTGGGGCGGGCGCTGCCGGGTGAGGTCGAAGAGGTAGGAGCGTTCCTCGGGGGCCAGGCGCAGCGCGCGGGCCAGCGCCTCCACCACGGTCGCCGAGGGCCGCAGGCCGCGGCCCTGTTCCAGCCGCACGACGTAGTCGATGCTGACCCCGGCCAGTTCGGCGACCTCTTCGCGGCGCAGCCCCGGGGTGCGCCGGGCCTGCTGGCGCGAGGGCAGGTCGAAATCGCCGGGGTCCAGGCGCTCGCGCCGGGTCCGCAGGAACGCCGCCAGCTCCTGTGCCGTGTCCACGGTGCGGGTCGTCATGGTCGGTCCAACCGTCCGGGTAGGACTCGTGTTCCCAGGAAGTTCCCTCCCTTACCCCCGGCCCGCGGCCGTCACAGGCTTGTGCTCGACAACGGATCACGAGCCACAGGAGGACACGATGTCGCTCACCCTGGACACCTACCGTCTGCTGGGCCGCTCCGGGCTGCGGGTCTCACCGCTGGCACTGGGCACGGCGACCTTCGGCACCGAGTGGGGCTGGGGCGCCGAGCAGGACGAGGCGCGCAGGCTGTTCGATCGGTACGTCGAGCGCGGCGGCAACTTCATCGACACCGCGAATACCTACACCAACGGCAGCTCCGAGCGGCTGCTGGGCGAATTCACCCGCGACAATCGCGAAAGCCTGGTGCTGGCGACGAAATACACGACGTTGAGCCGCCCCGGCGACCCGAATTCCGGCGGCCCGCACCGCAAGAGTCTCTTCGCCTCGGTGGAATCCAGCCTGCGACGGATGAACACGGACTACATCGACCTGCTGTATCTGCACGTGTGGGATTTCACGACGCCGGTCGAGGAGATTCTGCGCGGCATGGACGATCTGGTCCGGCAGGGCAAGGTCTTGTACGTGGCGATCTCCAACGCCCCCGCCTGGCAGGTGTCGCGCATGCAGGCGATCGCGGACCTGCGGGGCTGGTCACCGCTGGTCGCCCTGCAGATCGAGTACAACCTGGTCGAGCGGACGGGGGAGCGTGACCTGATCCCCATGGCGCGCGAGATGGGGCTTGGCGTGGTGCCGTACTCGCCGCTGGCGGGCGGGGTGCTCACCGGAAAGTACAGCCGCGACGATCTGGGCGCGACGAACGCCGCGGAGGACGGCACCCGTAAGAACTTCACCATCGCCAACGGCGGGCTCACCGAACGCACCTTGGACATCGCCGACGTCGTGAAGGAGGTCGCCAAGGAGCTGGACCGCACGACCGCCCAGGTCGGGCTCGCCTGGACCCTGCGGAATCCCGGTGTCACGGCCTCGCTCCTCGGAGCCCGCACGCTCACGCAACTGGAGGACAACCTGGGCGCCCTGGAGGTCGACTTCACAGCTTCCCAACTGGCCCGCCTCGACGCTGCCGGCGCGGTCGACCTCGGTTTCCCGCACGCCATGCTCGCCGGCGACAGGATGCGCGCGGTGACCCACGGCGACCTGACGATCGAGACCCGCCGCTGACCCCTGATCGAGGCCCGGTCCTGCGGATGGCGGCTCCCGCGCGGGTTCGCGCATTACCCTGGCGGCTGTCCGACAGTGGGATTCGCAGACTTCACCTTTTCGGGGGACCGCGTGGCAGTTCACCAACAGCCCACCGGGGCACCGGACTTGGACGAGCTGCGGCGGCGGGCCGTCGTGGCGCCACGGCGGGAGGAGGGGCTGGTCGTCTGCGAGAACCTGGTGCGGATCTACCAGACCGAGGGCGTCGAGGTGCAGGCGCTCCAGGGCCTCGATCTCGCCGTGGCCCAGGGCGAGATGATCGCGGTGGTCGGGGCGTCCGGCTCCGGGAAATCCACCCTGCTGGGCATACTCTCCGGCCAGGACGTGCCCACCGCGGGCGCCGCCACGGTCGCCGGACACGACCTGCTGACGATGAAGCGCCGCGAGCGGCTCACCTACCGGCGGGCCACCGTGGGCTTCGTCTGGCAGCAGACCTCACGCAATCTGCTGCCCTACCTCTCGGCGGCCGAGAACGTGATGCTTCCGATGACGTACACCGGGGTCAAGCGCTCCCAACGCCGGGCCCGGGCCGAGGAATTGCTCGACCTGCTGTCCGTCGGACACTGCCGGGACCGTACGCCCGACACGCTCTCCGGCGGCGAACAGCAGCGGGTCGCCGTCGCCGTGGCCAACGCCAACGAGCCGCAGGTGCTGTTCGCCGACGAACCCACCGGCGAACTCGACACCGCCACCAGCGACGAGGTGTTCGCGGCGCTGCGCCGGGCCAACGAGGACCTGGGAGTCACCGTGATCGTCGTGACCCACGACGCGCTGGTGTCCGAGCAGGTCCAGCGCACGGTACGGATTCGCAACGGCCGCACCTCGACCGAGGTGCTGCGCCGGGTCACCACCGGCGAGGACGGCGTCGAGGTGCTCACCGCCGAGGAGTTCGCGGTACTGGACGCCAGCGGGCGGCTGCAACTGCCCGGCCAGTTCACCGAGCGCCTGCACATGCGCAAACGGGTGCGGCTGGCCCTGGAGACCGACCACATCGGCGTATGGCCGGACGAGGCCGCGCGGCGGGCGAAGTCCGCGGCGGAGAGCGCCGCGGCGGGGACAGCAGATAGGGAGGGCACCGGTAGCGCGGAGTCCACCGAGAGCGCCCCGTAAGCCCCTCGCCCGAGTGCCGCCCCCTGAGCCGCGGCCGTTCACGTAAGCCGCAGCACGGCTCCCAGCCGCCGCCGACGCGCGAGGACGGTCTCGGCCGCGGCGGCGACCAGGATCAGCGCGGTCACGGCGACGACGAGGGCGAGCGTCAGCGAGTAGTCGGTGTGCAGGGCCGGTTGGGCCGGGCCGCCGGTGAACTGCCGCAGGTCCAACGTCGGTGCCATGAGCCGCGGTTCGAGCAGCCCGAGCAGCGTGCCGCCCACCGCGGAGGCGACCGCCAGCGGCAGCAGTTGCAGGAAGTGCAGCGTCCCGGCCTCCTTGCCGCCGAGCCCGAGCGTGCGCAGGAACGAGGCGGTGCGACCGCGCTCGTGCGCGGTGAGGGTCAGTTCCAGGGCGAGCGTGAGCAGGCCGGACAGGGCGGCCAGGATCGACGTGACGGCGTAGGTCGTTTCGAGGCCCCGCGTCAGCCCGTCCGCGCGCAGGGCGCTCAGCGTTTCGGAGCGGACGCGGATACGGGCCAGCGGCCCGAGTGTCCGGGCCGCCGCCGACCGCAGCGCGGCGGGCGAGGCGGGGGCGGTCCCGTCGGGAGCGCCGCCCTTGAGCAGCATGACGGTGCTCCCCGAGGACTGCTCGGGCATCAGGTGCTCGGCGCCCGCCGTGGTGATCAGCAGCGGCGTCCCGGCGGGGATCCGCGCCGTGACCGGCCCGAGGAGAGGGTCGTGCAGGTCCGCGCCGGTGAGGGTGCCGACCGGGGTGAGAACCAGGTCCACCGGGTGCCGCCCGAGGATCGAGACGCCGGAGGTGAAGCCGCC
The DNA here is from genome assembly GCF_042957025.1 of Streptomyces sp. NPDC008139. Taxonomy (NCBI): domain Bacteria; kingdom Bacillati; phylum Actinomycetota; class Actinomycetes; order Kitasatosporales; family Streptomycetaceae; genus Streptomyces; species Streptomyces sp. NPDC008139. Next base: position 552,569 of record NZ_JBIBHM010000003.1, on the reverse strand, counting down.
GGTGCGCTCGCGCGCCCGCAGGTCGGGCGAGAGGAAGGACGGCAGCGGGACGCTCGCGTCGATCCGGGTTCCCGCCGGGGTGGCCAGCCCGGACAGCAGGGCGGCGGCCAGTGGCGACTTCGGTGCGACGGCGGCCAGTTGCCGGGGGTCCACGGTGATCACGGCGACCTGCGTGATCAGAGCGCCGTCGACCTGTCCCACCAGGTCGAGGGTGTGCAGATGCTGGACGACGGTCCGTATGCCCTTGCCTGCGCCGGTCCCCGGCGCGGCGGTCCCGGTCGTGGCCCCGTTCGCGGTCCCGGCCACGGTCGCGCTCGCGTCCGCGCCGGTGGTCCAGTCCGCGCCCGCGGCCAGGCCGTCGCCGATCGTGCGCTGTACGAGGCCGCCGAACACGGCCGTCCCCAAGGTCAGGACCAGGACGAACAGCGCCAGCCCGGTCGCCGGGGCGTCGTGGGCGGCCCGTGCCGCCCCGATGAAGCCCACCGCTCCCCGGCCGCGCCGGGTCCGCCGCAGCACCACGCGCAGCGCGAGCGGGGAGATCCGCAGCAGGAACAGCACGACGGCCAGCGCCACCAGCACCGGCACCGCGCCCAGAATCCCGTCGGGCCCCTGCGAACGCAGCGCGACCACGCCCGCCGCCGTCGCGAGCAGCACCGTCAGCTCCAGGACCACGCGGCGGCCGGCGACAGCGCGGCGGCGCGAGCGCCGCGGCCGGCCGGGCCTGCGTGGCTCGCGGACCGCGAGCCACGTCATCAGCGGCACCGTCACCATCACGACCGCGGCGGCGAGCGCGGCGGGCACCGGCTGCGGCGATCCGGACGTGCCGCCGGGAGCCAGGGCACGACCGGCCGCCCAGCCGACCAGGGCGCCGATCAGCACCACCGGCCAGGCCACGGCGCAGCGCAACAGCACCAGCCGCGCGGTGGACGCGCCCCGCGCGCGCTGCAACCGCAGGTGCGGCCACCGTCGGCGCAGCAACAGCCGTACGGCGACGGCCACGGTGGCCAGCGCGACCGCGGCCAGCGCGTCGACGGCGAACATCGCCAGCGCCCTGGCCTGATGGTCCTGAGCGGTGAACTCGGCGAGCAGCGGCGTCAGGAAGTCGGTCACCAGCAGGGACCCGGTGGCCTGACCGCGTACGTGGCAGCTGATGTCGCCGGAGATCCAGTCGGTTCCCTGGCACAGGGCGGCGCTCAGGTCCGCGCCGTAGTGGGACAGCGGCCCGGCCAGCGCGCGGGCCTGGTCGAGCGCCGCTCCCGACAGGTCGGCCCGCAACTGCCAGGTCACCCGGGGCCCGACGACCCCGGCCCCTGCGAGCAGGTCGGCGGCGTCGAGACCGACGAGGCCGCTGACGGCGAGCACCGTGCCGGCGGAGTGCTCCGCCGGGTAGCGCGTCGGCTGGTCCAACGACTCCCGCCCGGCCCAGAAGCCGTCGGCCGCAGACGTGGTGCGGTAGACCCCGCTCACCAGCAGGTCGGCCTGGGGCGGCGCGTTCCCCACCGCGGGCGTCTTGGCGAATTCCAGCGTCAGTCGGCTCCCGGTCGTGACGCCCAGGGCCCGCGCCGTGGCCTGCGACAACCCGATCTGGGGCGCGGTGCCCAGCGGCGTGCGGTCGGCCGGGGCGCGGCCACTGACGTAGCGCAGATGGACCCGCGCGGACGGCAGGTAGCTGAGCGCCAGCTTGGTAGCGGTGTTCGCGGGGCCGGGAGGTGGCGGTGCGACCAGGGACGCCGGGTTGTAGTCGTAACCGCCGCCGGTGGCGGTCAGGCGGCGCGCGCCGGTGCCGCTGAGCTGCTCGGTGAGGGTGCTTCCCGCGCCCAGCAGGGTGGCCATGTCCACCGCGGGCGGCTCGGTGTCGAAGACCTCCGGCGTGGTGCTGAGGCTGATCAGCGGCGCCTGGGCCTGCGCCGCCGCGACGCGCTGCCGCAGCGCCCGGTCCTCCTGGCGGCCCACGACGGCCGGGGCCCAGGCGCACAGCGCCGTCAACACGATCACCACGACCGTCAGGCAGACCAGCAGCGGGAGGTCACCGCGGGTCTCCTGACGTATCAGGCGCAGTGTCACCGCGGCGCCCGTACCGCCGGGCCGCCTCACCGCCGTGTCCGCTCCCACCGATCCCGTCTCTGTCGTGCCCGTTGCCCCAAGTCCCTTGCCGGTCAGGTTCGTTCGTCCGGGTCGCGGCACCGCCCCGTCCGTTGATCCACGTCCCTTCCCGGTCACGTCCGTTCGCTCGGCTCGCGGCACCGCCCCGTCCGTTGGTCCAAGTCCCTTGTCCGCCGGGCCCGTTCCCTCGGCCCGTGTTCGCCCCGCGCGGTCGCGTCCGGCCCGGCTCATCGGTCCTCACCCGCTCGCAGCACGCGTACGAGGTCCACCCGGGCCAGCAGTCGGGCGAGCGCCAGCACGATCGCGCTGATGGCCACGGCGGTCGCCACCGCCGTCAGCGTCACGGTGCCCCACGGAGTGACGTGCGGCAGCGGGGGATACGGGGCGTGGCCGCTGTCGTCCACCGTGACCAGCGGCAGCACCGCCGAGGCCAGGGCCATGCCCATCAGCGCGCCCGGCACCACCGCGAACAGCGCCAGACTCAGCTGCTCGGCGCCCAACAGCGCGTACAGGCCGGTGGACCGGACGCCGATCGCCCGCAGCAGCGCGAATTCCTTGCGGCGCTGCCGGGTGGAGACCACCGCGTGCACGGTGAAGGCGATGACCGCGAAAGCGGGAGCCAGGTAGCGGACGAGTTCCAGCACCCGGCGCAGCCCGGCGCGGAACGGGTCGTCGCGCAGCGCCGCCGCGGTCCGTTCCGCTGTCGTGACCCGGCCCAGCGCGGGCCGCGCCTCGGCGGCTGCGGCCGTACGCGCGCTGTCGGTGCTGCTGAGCCACCAGAACGCGGGATCCTCCTGGTCGACTCCGGCCACGGTCATCGCGGCGGCGAGCCGGCGCTGATCGGCGATCAGATGTCCCTGCCCCCGGCCCAGTCCTGGCAGGGAGTCGACCAGGCCCACGATCGTCGCGGTGATCCGGCCCCCGCCCAGATCCAGTGTGGTGGTGCTGCCCACGCTCAGGCGCGTGTCGCGCAGGGCCGCGGCGTCGGCGCGTACCGGGAGCGGCGCAGGTCGGTCGGCCGGGCCCGCCACGAGGCGCGCCTGGCTGCCGGGCCGGGTCTCGTAGTCGCTGTCGGCCAGACCGCCGAAGGCGTCTCCGGTCGCGGTCGAGGCCCTGACGCCGGTGCTGACGGTGGTCCTGAGCACCACGGAACGGCCGGGGGCGATCGAGCACACCCCGGGAGTGCCCGGACTGTAGTCGCCCGTCGGTCTGCCTTCGCAGGCCCCGGCGGTGGCGTCGGAGGCGTGGGTCGTACCGTCGGCCCAGACCTGGCCGCCGGGAAGGCCGGTGACCCACGTGTCCGCGCTGCCGCGCGCGCCGACCCGGATCAGCTCCAGATCGAGCCGCGCGGGCCGCGCGTTCGGCTGCGGCAGGACGTTCACGGCGGTCACCGTCAGCGGATACGCCCGCGGGTGGCCGTCGCTCAGCGCCACGTCGAGGGGGACCACGACGGTGTGCCGGGCGCCGTCGGCGGCGGGCAGGCGGGTCGCCAGCGTACTGACGAGGCCGGACGCGTCCTGCACGGTCAACTCCAGATTCGGCGCCGCGCGGCTCCCGTCGCTGCGCAGCCGCTCGTCCAGCAGCAGCGAGGTCGGACGGCCGGGGAGCGGCACCCCGAAGACGACCGGTGACGGGGTGGGGGGAGCGGGCCCGCCGACCGTGCCGACCAGATTCTCGGTGGCACCACCCGGCAGGTTCACCGTCGACTGCGTCACCGGGGTCACGGCGGTCACCGCGGGCAGCGCGCGATAGGCGGCGCCCAGTACGGAGGAGGGGTAGCCGCCGTCCGCCGACGGCTGGAGGCGTACGTCCGCGCCGACGGTGAACGCGGCCTGCTCGGACGCCAGTCCGCCCAGGCAGGCCAGCGCGGTGGTCGCGAAGGCGCTCACGGACACGGCCAGGCACATCAGGACGACCGGTCCCGCGTTGCGCGCGGCCCGGCGGCTCAACTGCCAGCCCGCCAGCGCGAGGGCCAGGCCCCGGCTGCGACGGCCGAACGCGTCCAGGAGCAGGGAGGTCAGCGGCAGCAGGCGCAGCAGCAGGAGGGCGGCGGCCCCGGCCACCAGGGCGGGCACCAGGACCAGCACCGGGTCCGCGCCCGCGCCGCCCGTGCCGACGTCGGCGATCAGCGAGTGGTGCCGCCGCAGTTCCAGATAGCCCAGGGCCGCGACGGCCAGCAGCGCCACGTCGGCGCCCAGCCGCTGGGCGGCGGCGCGTACACCGCGGGTCGGCCGGGACCGCGTCGAGCGCAGGACGGGCAGCAGCACCGCCGCCGCGTGCACCAGGAGGGTCAGACCCACCGCCGCCCACGCGGCGGTTCCCCGGCTGCCCGGACGCAGCAGCCCGGCCAGAAACGGCGCGACGGCTGCGGCCGGAACGCCGGTGACCGCCCACTCGGCCGCCGCCGCGCGCAGCAGCCGCGGGGTGCCCGCGCCTCTGGCCTGCTGGAGTGCCAGTTCGTCGCGCCGGTGCTCGGTGAGCTGGCGGGCGGCCAGTACCAGGGTGGCCAGGGCGAGGACCGCCAGCAGCACGCTCGGCAGGTACAGCGAGGACCTGGCCGCCACCATCGGCACCGCCAGGCCGTCGATCGCGCCCGGCAGCCCCGAGGCCACCGTGAGGTCGTCCAGAGCGGGCTGCCGTCCGCCGAACACCGACACGCGGCTCGCGCTGCCGGAGAAGGCGCGCATCCGGTCGTGCAGTCCGGTGAGGCTGTCGGCGTCGATCCGGGCGAAGTCCGGCTGCACACTCCAGTGGGCTGTCAGATGGCCGTTGAGGACGACGCTCCCGTTGAGAGCCGACGCCGAGACCACGAGCAGGTCCTGGCTGGCGGTCTCGTCCGCCGTCACGTCGCCGGCCATCGCCGGCCAGAATCCGACGGGGCCGGTCGGCCGGAAGACGCCGGTGATCCGCAGCGTCATGGAGTGTCTGAAGCCGTCGCGCACCTGGAGGCGGGAACCGGCGGTGACTCCCAGCCGCCTGGCCAGCGCGTCCGGCAGCGCCGCGTCGACCGGGGCGGTGGAGCCGGCGGCGATCCGTACGTCGGGCAGCGAGGTGAAGGCGCCGGCGGTCGCGTCCGCCGTGCCGACCGGCCACCGTCCGGCGACCAACTGCCCGAATCTGCCCGCTTCCTGGACGGCGACCGGGTGCAACCCGGTTCCCCCGGGGCCGCGCGGCGGGCCCGTGACCCCGTCGATCCCCGTCACCGAGACCGGTGAAGAGCCCAGCAGCCCCACATAGGTGTGCTGCGGCACCCCGGCGAACGTCCGGGCGGCGGCGGCCCGTACATCCCGGTCGGCGACGGCCATGCCTCCGGCGCGGAAGGGCGCGTTGACGGTCACCTGCGCGTCGAGATCGGCGGCCAACCGCCGTACGGCGCCCGCCTGTACCGAACTCCCGGCCAGCGCCGCCAGTGCGGCCAGCGCCGTCGCGCACAGCAGGACGGTCACGGCGACGGCGGCCAGCACCAGCCCATGCTGCGCGGCCTGCCGTACCACCGTGGGGAGCCGCCGCCGGACCGGTCGCGGGACCCCCGGGCGTCGTCGCGGCGACGACGTGAAGGCCGTGGCGACCACATGAACCCCCGCGTTATCGAACATGTGACGGTGACGGCGCGCCACAGTCCTACCAGGCATCCCCCAACGGGGCAAGCAGAGGCCCGGCTTGGGCGGGCTCGACGCCGACCGCCCTCGATCCGGGCGGGGTTGGAGCGGGGGGCTCCGCCGCGGAGGGCGCGGTACCGGCCCCGGCGCTCATCGCGGGTGGCGGCCCTGACTCCCGGGGGGTGACCGCGGACCGTCCGATACGTCGCCGCCCGGCGCCCCGCGGGCAGCGCGTACTGACCGGAGCCGTGGAGACGACCGGCGGCGCGGGCCTGCGGGGAGGCCCGGCGCGGCCCTGCGGGGAGGCCGAATCCCGGCCCCTGCGGCGCGGGCCGGGGCCGCGCGCGTACCCGATGGGCCGACCCCCCACCTGTCACGGGAGCGCACTCACTCGGGCGGCTCACCACTGCCACTGGGGTGGCGCACAGGGCCCGGCGCGGAGGGAGGCCGCCCCGGCTCCGGAGCCCGCTGTCACCCCGTCACCACCGCCGCCCCTGGCCCGAGTACCGGCGGATCCAGGTTTGTTGACCGTGGTGGCCCACAGCGAGAACCCTTCTGCCGCATTTCGGACCTGGCGCGTTGCAGGCCCCCTCGGCGCATGGTGCTTTATGCATAGCTTAAGCCTCATATCGGACTTGCTCGGTGCGGTCGCCGTCACCCTACGGCGCGGTCATCGAGGTTCCGTTCAGGGCTGAGCCGTCCCCGCTCCGCGCCGTCCCGCCCCCGGCAGGGGGGAGGCGGCCCCGCCTGGAAACGGATGGTCCATGCAGTCTTCCCACCTGCCCCGCCGGACGGCGGCCCGCGCCGCCGAACGCTCACTCGCCACCGCCGGCCTGCTGGCCCTGGTGTCCTCCGTCGTCCTGACCGGTCTGACGCCCGGTGTCAGCTCCGCCTCCAGCCACCGCGAGGCGCCGCTGATCGCCGGGGACCCCAAGGCGGACAACACCGACGTCTACGCCTTCACCAGCCCGGACAACCCCGACACCGTGACCCTGGTGGCGAACTGGATCCCGTTCGAGGAGCCCAACGGCGGCCCGAACTTCTACCCGTTCGCCAACGACGCCCACTACAACATCAAGATCGACGCGGACGGCGACGGCAAGGCCGACACCACGTACACCTGGTGCTTCACCGACCACTACCGGGACGAAGCCAACCAGTTCCTCTACAACACCGGTGTCGTGAAGTCGCTGGACGACACCACCTTGAACTTCCGTCAGACGTACACGCTGACGGTGACCGACGCGGAGGGCAACACCAAGACGCTCCTCAAGGACGCGCCCGCGGCCCCCTCCAATGTCGGCAAGGCGTCGATGCCGGACTACGCCTCACTGCGCAAGGAGGCCACCGTCGCCCTCCCCGACGGCGGCCAGACCTACGCCGGGCAGGCATCCGACCCGTTCTTCCTCGATCTGCGGGTCTTCGACCTCCTGTACGGCGGCAACCTCAAGGAGACCGGTCACAACACCCTCGCCGGTTACAACGTCAACACCATCGCCCTCCAGGTGCCCAAGTCCGCGCTGGCACTGAAGGGGGACGCCACCCGCAACCCCGTCATCGGCGTCTGGTCCACCACCGACCGGCAGGGCGCGGCGGTCGCCGCGCCGTCCGGCAAGGGCGACGAGGGCATGGCGTCCCACGGCGCGGAGGGTGCCGGGGGAGCCGAGGGTGCCGGGGAAACCGCGGGTGCCGCGGACTCGCAGGACGAGGGCAAGGGCGGTCCGCCGATGCCCGACAAGGGCGGCGAGTCGGGCTGGCACCAGGTCTCGCGCCTCGGCAACCCGCTGGTCAACGAGGTCGTCGTCCCGCTGAAGTACAAGGACGCCTTCAACACCCTCAACCCGGACCAGGACCACACCGTGCAGCCGGTCGTCGACAAGGTCCTGGACCCGATCGTGCCCAAGCTCATCCAGAGCATCTACGGCGTCCCGGCGCCCGCCACCCCGCGCAAGGACCTCGCCGAGATCTTCCTGTCCGGAATCTGCAAGGCGTGCGGACCGATCCAGGCCGACCTCAACTCGCAGTTGCTCAACGCCGACGTGGACAAGGCGAAGTTCACACCGTCCGAGGAACTGCGGCTGAACATGGCCGTCGCGCCCTCCGCCAACCCCAACCGGCTCGGCGTCCTCGGCCAGGACCTGGCCGGCTTCCCCAACGGCCGGCGGCTCAACGACGACGTCGTCGACATCGAGCTCCAGGCGCTGGAAGGCGCGGCGGAGACCGGAAAGATCGTGCCCGCACTGGCCGCGGGTGACGCCGTCGACACCCCCTACCGCCAGCCCGGTTCGACCTTCCCGTACGTGGCGCTGCCCAACACCGCCGCGGTCAACCAGGCCGACTCGCTGCACCCCGACGGCGGCGTGGGCGCCGGCTTCGGCGGCGCCGCGTTCCACGGCGGCTTCCCCGCCGTTCCGGTGACGGCCCTGGGCGGCGGCGCCCTGCTGGCCACCGCAGGGCTCCTGGCGCTGCGCCGCAGGCGCGCCGACCGGGTGTGACCGCCCCCGCCACCTCGGGCCGCCCGGCCTCCGCACCGGAGGCCGGGCGGCTGCGGCGCGCCCTCAGATTCCGCCCCGCCCGGCCCTGGCGCCTGATCACCGCGCTCGGCGTCCTCGCCGGGCTGGGCATGATGACGGCCGGCGGCTGCGCGCTGCTCACCGCCCGGCCGCCGAAGACCACACAGGTCGACGTCGGCACGCTGCCGGTCCCCGCGACCGCCGGGGGCCACGCCGCCGCCGTCGCCCCCGCGGCGCCCGCCGCGCCGCCGGTCCGGATCCGTATCCCCGGCATCGGACTCGACCACCCCCTGATCGGCCTCCAGGTCCAGCAGGACGGCCACCTCGGCGTGCCCGAGGACCCCGGCCAGGTCGGCTGGTGGAGCGACGGCCCGCGCCCCGGCGACCCCGGCGCCGCCATCGTCGTCGGCCACGTCGACTCCCTCACCGGCCCGGCCGCCTTCTACGGACTGTCCACGCTGCGCCCCGGCGACCCGATCACCGTCGACCGCGCCGACCACACCCACCTGGACTTCACGGTGCGGGCGCTGCGGCAGTACGAGAAGGACGCCTTCCCCGACGACCAGGTCTACGCGACCGCCGGTCCGCCCACGCTGCGGCTGATCACCTGCGGCGGCGCGTACGCGGGACCCGAGGGCGGCGGCTATCTCGACAACGTCGTCGTCTACGCCACGCCCGCCGACCCGAATCCGCCGCACCCGTCCCCCCACGCCACCCCCAAGAACCCCCAACGGAGCGGGAATTGACTACGTCCGTCCGCCGGAGCCCCCGGCGTCATCTGCTGTCCGCCGCCGTCACCACCGCCCTCGGCGTGGGCCTCTTCCTCGCCGGCGGCCTCGGCCTCGCCCCGTGGCCGGTGACGGGCGCCGACCGCGCCGCGGGTCCCACGGGCGAAGCCGGGGCCCCGGCGGCCGGCGCGGACCCGCTCGCCCAGGACATCAGCGGCATCCAGGCCCACCTGCGGCAGAGCCCGCGCGACGCCGTCGCGCTCGGCACCCTCGGCCTCGACTACGTCCAGCAGGCCAAGAACACCGCCGACCCGACGTACTACCCCAAGGCGGAAGCCGTCCTGAAGCGCTCGCTGTCGGTGGACGCCACGGACAACTTCACCGCGATGGGCGGCATGGCCGCCCTGGAAGCCGGACGGCACGATTTCCGCCAGGCGCTCACCTGGTCGCGCAAGGCGGTGGCCGTCAACCCGTACAACTCGTCCCTGTACGGCACCCTCGCCGACGCCCTCACCCAGCTCGGCCGTTACGACGAGGCCGCCGACGCCGTGCAGCGCATGGTCGACCTCAGGCCCGGCGCGCCCTCGCTGGCGCGCGCGTCCTACGTCGCCGAACTGCGCGGCGACATCGACACGGCCAGAACCGACATGCGCCGCGCCCTCCAGGACTCCGCGGGCCCGGCCGACCAGGCGTTCGCCCACTACTACCTCGGCGAACTCGCCTTCAACAACGGCGATCCGGCCGCCGAGCTGACCGAGGCCGCCGCCGGTCTGCGCGTCGCGCCGACGTACACCTCGCTGTTCCAGGCCAAGGCCAGGGCCGAGGCCGCGCTCGGCAGGACCGACGCCGCCCTCGCCGACCTCAGCCGGGCCGTCCAGCGGGTCCCGCAGCCCGAGTACGTGCTCCAACTCGGCGAGCTGTACCAGTCCCTCGGCCGCACCGCGCAGGCCGACGAGCAGTACCAGGTCTTCCGCGCCGAGCAGAGGCTCTTCGCCGCCAACGGCGTCGCCCTCGACTCCGACGCGGCCCTCTTCGAAGCCGACCACGGAAACGCCGCCCAGGCCCTCGCCATCGCCCGCCAGGGCATCACGTCCCGCCCCTTCATGGACACCCACGACGCCCTGGCCTGGGCCCTGCACGCCAACGGCCGCGACCGCGAAGCCCTCGCCGAGAGCGACCTGGCCCTCGCCCAAGGCACCCGCAACGCCCTGTTCCGCTATCACCGCGGCATGATCGAACGGTCCCTCGGCGACACCGCGGCGGCCCGCACCGACCTCGCGACAGCCCTGTCCGTCAACCCCCACTTCAACCCCCTGGCCGCCCCCAAGGCCCGCGCGGCCCTGACCGCCCTGACCGGCCCGGCCCGGCGCACCTGACCGGCGGGCGGCGAGGGAAGGGAGCGCGGGCGTGAACGAGGGGCACAGCGAGATCACCCGCCTGCTGACGGCGGCGGAGACAGCGGCGCCGGAGGAGGCCGTCGACGTGGTCGCGGAGTACCTGCGGCAACGGTTCGAGGCGACGAAGGTCTCCTTCCTCATCGTGGACCTGACGGGAAAGGCGGTGGCCCGGCTGTCCACCGTCGGCACCGTGGAGAGCATGCCGGCCGTGGAACGGATCCCGCTGTTCGGCAGCGTCTACGAGCGGGTGATCCGTACGCAGCGGCTCTACCAGGAATCGTCCGGCCCGGACCAGCGGGTGATCGTGCCGGTCACCAACCGGGGGGACGCCATCGGGCTGCTCGAACTGCTCCTGCCGACCGACCTCGGCGCGGACGTCCTCGCCGAGATCGGGGAAGCGGCCCACCTCCTGGCGTACATCGTGATCGCCAACGAGCGGTTCACCGACATCTACACCTGGGGCAAACGCACCAGGCCCCCCACCTTGGCCGCGGAGATCCAGTACCAGCTGCTGCCCAGGTCACTGTCGTGCGAGGCCGCTCAGTTCACGCTGTGCGGGAGCCTGGAGCCCTCCGAAAAACTCAGCGGCGACACCTTCGACTACGCCTTGGACCGCGACACCCTGCACGTGTCGGTGACCGACCCCATGGGGCACAACATCGACGCCGCCCTGGCCGCCACGGTCCTGGTGAGCGCCCTGCGCGGCGCCCGGCGCGGGGGAGCCGACCTGGCCGGGCAGGCCCGCACGGCCGACCGGGCCCTGGCCGACCACGGCCGCGGTCACGCCACCGGGCAGCTGCTCCGTATCGACCTCCACACCGGGCGGGCGCAGCTCGTCAACGCGGGACACCCCTGGCCGCTGCGCATGCGCGACGGGACGGTGGAGGAGATCACCTGCGAGGTGGACTACCCGTTCGGGCTGTCCGCGCCCGGACCCCACCGCTATCGCGCGCAGGACATCGACCTGCGCCCCGGCGACCGTCTGCTCGTGTTCACCGACGGCATGTTCGAACGGCGCGCGGAGAACGTCGACCTGCCCGCCCTGCTGGGACGCACCCGCGGCCTGCACCCGCGCGAGGCCGCGCTGACGCTGACCTCCGCGGTCCTGGACGCGGCCGGCGGCCGTCTCGAAGACGACGCCACCGTCGTGTGCCTCGACTGGCACGGCCCCCAGGAGACCCACCGCCACGTCAGCTCCGGCGCCGACACCGGGCAGGCATCTGCGGCCCGCACGACACCGTAGCGTCGCCGTACCGTCCCGCCGTTTCGCCCGGCCCGCGGGCGGATCGGACGGTTGGGCGGGGGAAGCGGTCGTCGGCGGCGCGGCCGGTCCTCGGCGGCTGAGCCGGGCGCCGGCAAGCCCTCGGGGTGTTCGCGCTTCTTGACGGGGGTTCGGGTGGCGTGTCACGGTGAGGATATTACTTAGGGATGTTAAGTGATTCCTCGAGGAGCCGTATGAAGCTGAGGTTGTCGCCCGAGGACGCGGCCTTCCGTGACGAGTTGCGGCAGTTCTTCACCACGCGGGTGCCGGGGCACATTCGGGAGACGGTGGCGGCGCGCGAGGAGTTGACCAAGGAGCAGATGGTCGAGTCGATGCGGACGCTCGACGCGGCCGGGATCGCGGTGCCCAACTGGCCGGTCGAGTGGGGCGGGAGGGACTGGACGCCGCTGCGACGGCACATCTGGCACGAGGAGATGCAGGCGGCCTGCGTTCCGCCGCCGATCACCTTCAACGCCTCGATGGTCGGCCCGGTCATCGCCGCGTTCGGCTCACGGGAGCTCAAGGAGCGCTTCCTGCCGGCCACCCGGAACGTCGACATCTGGTGGTCGCAGGGCTTCTCCGAGCCCGACGCCGGTTCCGACCTGGCCGCTCTGCGCACCTCGGCCGTACGCGACGGCGGGCACTATGTCGTCAACGGCCAGAAGACCTGGACCTCCTACGCCCAGTACGGCGACTGGATCTTCACGCTGGTGCGCACCGATCCGGACGCGCCGCGCAAGCAGGCCGGTATCTCCTTCCTCCTGATCGACATGGCGTCGCCGGGCGTCACCGTCCGGCCGATCCAGCTCATCGACGGCGGGAGCCTGGTCAACGAGGTCTTCTTCGAGGACGTGCGCGTCCCCGTCGACAACCTCGTCGGCCAGGAGAACCAGGGGTGGGGCTACGCCAAATTCCTCCTCGGCAACGAGCGGGTGGGGATCGCGGGCGTGGGCGGGACCAAGTGGCTGCTGGCGGAGGCCAAGACATGGGCCGGGGACCGGCTGCGCGAGGATCCGCTGCTCGCGGCGGACTTCGCGCGGCTGGAGAACGACCTGCTGGCGGTCGAACTGACCTCCATCCGGGTCGCCGCCGACTCGGCGGACGGCAAGGCGCAGCCCGCCTCGTCCGTCCTCAAGCTCGCCGGATCCGAACTCCAGCAGGCCGTCACCGAACTCGTCCTCGGCCTCGCGGGCGAGCAGGGACTCTCCGGCGACCCGGCCGCGGGAGCGCCGCCGTGGACCCGCCCGGCCGCCGCGGCCTATCTCCACCTGCGGGCCGCGAGCATCTACGGCGGCTCCAACGAGGTGCAACGACAGATCATCGCCGGCACGATCCTGGGGCTGTGAGACATGGACTTCGACCACACCGACGAGCAGCGCGCCCTGCGGGACGCCGTACGCGGTCTGTTGGGCACGGCCTACGCCACGATCCAGGGGCGCCGTGACGCCACGGCCAAGGAGCCGGGATACGACGAGACCATGTGGTCCCGGCTGGCCGCGATGGGCGTCCTCGGACTGCCGTTCGCGGAAGAGGCCGGCGGCATGGGCGCGGGCCCGGTCGAAGTCGGGGTGGTGGCCGAGGAGATCGGGCGCGTACTGGCCCCCGAGCCCTTCGTCGAGGCCGTCGTCCTGTGCGGCGGACTCCTCGCGCGGGCGGGCGCCGACGTGTCCGGGATCGCGGACGGCACCCTCCTTCCGGCGTACGTCGGCGGTCCCGGCGTCACGGCCCGGCGCGACGGCGAGCGCTGGGTGCTGGACGGCGGCGCCTCGCCCGTACTCAACGGAGCCCGTGCCGACCTGCTCGTGGTGGTCGCCGACATCGGCGGGACACCGGCGCTCTTCACGACGGCCGGGGGCGAGCGGACCCCGTTCGGCACGTACGACGGGGGACGCGCCGCCCGGGTGACGTTCGACGCGACCGCCGCCGAGCCGCTGGGCGATCCGGCCGTCGACGCGACCGGCGTGATCGCGTACGCCCGGGCCCGCGCGCAGGTGGCGTACGCCCACGAAGCGCTCGGCGCCATGGAGCGCGCGCTGGAGGTCACCCGCGACTACCTGCGCGACCGCCGCCAGTTCGGGAAACCGCTGAGCGCCTTCCAGAATCTCACCTTCCGCGCCTCCGACATGTACGTCTCCCTCGAACTCGCGCGCAGCACCGTGCTCTGGGCGTCGATGGTGCTCGCGGAAAGCGACGAGAGGGAGAGGGAGGGCGGTCAGGCGGAGAGCGGCGCGGCCGAAGGCATCGAGGCGGCGTCCCGCGCCAAGCTCCGGGTCGCCGAGTCCGGCCGGCACATCGGCCAGGAGGCGATCCAGTTGCACGGCGGGATCGGCATGACCATGGAGTACCAGGTCGGGCACTACGCGATGCGGCTCACCGCCATCGAGCACCTGCTGGGCGACCGGCGCCACCACCTCTCCCGCCTGGCGGCGGCGGTCGGCGGCCACCGGGCCGTGAACCCGCTGCAATAGCCGGCGAACGAGCCGGCGAACGAGCCGGCGAACGAGCCGGCGGATGAGTCGTCCGATGAGCCGGTGGATTCTGTCGATAATCCATTAACCATGCTAATTTATTGCGCAATCCGAAAGGGGCCCCATGGCAGGGTCGGTCACCACACGCGAAGCCCGGCTCACCCACGACGGCGCGGAACCCCTCACCGCCGGTTCGTTCGAGGTGGCCGAACGGGGACTGCCCCCGGCGGTCGACGGCGAGATCCTCGTCGAGGTCCGGTACGCCTCCCTCGATCCCTCGCAGCGGATCCGGCTCCGGTCGGAGGGCGCCGGTTTCGTCCCGCCCGCCGGAGTCGTCGGCACGGTCGTGGAGTCCCGGAGCGACGCGTTCGACGTCGGGGACACGGTGACCGCGCCGGGCGCCTGGGCCACCACGGTCACAGTCCCGGCCGCGAGCGCCGAGCGGTACGACGCCCCGGACGGTGTGGCCCTCCACCACGCGGTCGGTCTGCTCGGACTGACCGGTCTGACGGCCTACTTCGGGGTACGGCGGGTGCTCCGCCCGCGTCGCGGCGAGAAGATCGTCGTGACCGGCGCCTTCGGGGGAGTGGGCCAGGTCGCCGCGCAGCTCATTGCCGCGAGCGGCGCCGACGTCCTCGGCGTCGTGGGCGGCCCCGACAAGGCGCACGGCCTCAAGCGGCTCGGCATCACCGCCGTCGACCACCGGGCTCCGGACTGGACCGCCGAGGTCGACCGCTGGGCGCCCGAAGGGCTGCACGCGGTCTTCGACAACGTGTGGGGCGAGACGTCCGCGCGGCTGGTCGAGCGGCTGCGACCGCTCGGCCGCGTCGCCCTGTGCGGGCAGATGTCCGGCATCGGCGAGGCGGTGGTCCCGCCGCTGCCGCTGGACAACTGGTTCCGGCTGGTGACCCGTTCACTGACCGTCCAGGGTTTCCGCGCGGCCGACTTCGCCGCCGAGAACGCCGACGCGCGCCGGGCGCTCGCGGACATGATCGCCTCGGGCGCCCTCGACCAGGAGATCCACCTGGCGCCGGGCCTGTCCGCCGCGGGCCCGGCCTTCGCCGACCTGCTCACCGGCCGCGTCGTCGGCAAGCTCGTCGTAGCGGTGCGGGAGTGAGTGACGGTGCGGGAGTGATGGCGGTGCGGGAGTGATGGCGGTGCGGGAGTGATGGTGGTGCGGGAACGAGCAGAGGTGCGGGACCGAGCGGAGGTACGGGCATGAGCAGCGGTACGAGCGCGGGCACGGACGCCCTGCGGGACGACGTACTCGCCCTGTTGGCCGGGGACGGCTACAGACTCGCGGACCCGTACCCCACCTGGAACCGGCTGCGCGAGGAGATCCCCGTCTGGAAGCAGGGCGACGTGGTGATCCTGAGCCGGCACGAGCACGTGCACCAACTGCTCGGGGACAACAACATCCTCTACAGCCGTCAGGGCACGAAGACCTCCGCGCGCTACGAGCGCGCCAAGCGGGAGTTCAGCCCGCACGGCAGCGCCGCCTTCGGCCGGGTCCTCGACCAGGAGTTCCACCAGTTGGTGCGGATGGACCCGCCGGACCACCCGCGGGTGCGGCGGGCGGTCCAGCCGCCGTTCTCGGCGCGCAATCTGGCCCGCGAGATGCAGGACAAGGTCAGCGAACGGGTCGACCGCAATCTGACCGCGCTGGCGGCGGGCGGCGGCGAGGCCGACTTCAAGAAGTTCGCGTACTCCCTTCCGCTCCAGGTGCTCGGCGATCTCCTGGGCATCCCGATCGACGACCTCGACATGGTCCACTCATGGGCCCAGAAGATCGCCGAGAACAAGTTCAACGCCGACTCCGAGAAGGCGGCGGTCGAGGCCGACGAGGCGTACCGGCACCTGATGACGTACATCGACGTGCTCGTGGCGCGCCAGCGGGCGAGCGGCTCCGAGACCGGCCTCGTGGCCGCGCTGCTGGACTCGGAGAACAGCGGCGTGGTCTCCCACGAGGAGGCGATGGCCATGATGGCGCTGATGATCTTCGCGGGGCACGAGACGACCAGCAATCTGCTGGCCATCGGGCTGCTCGAACTGCTGCGCCACCCGGACCAGTGGGACCTGCTCGTCGCCGAGCCCGAACGGGTCCCGGCGGCGGTGGAGGAGTTGCTGCGCTTCGTCACGCCCGCGCACTTCCTGCCGTACGTCGCGAAGGAGGGGCGGGAGGTCGACGGCGTCGCGGTCGAGGCGGGCGACACCGTCATCGGCGTGCTCGCCGCGGCCAACCGGGACCCCGCGGTCTTCGCGCGGCCGGACGAGCTGGACATCGCGCGCTCCGACAGCCGCGCGCACGTCTCGCTCGGCCTCGGGCCGCACTTCTGCCTGGGGGCCGGTCTGGCGCGGATGGAGGCGACGGCGCTGTTCGGCACGATCGCGCGCAGGTTCCCCGGCGCGCGGCCGATCGAGGCCGACCTGCGCTGGGGCGGCCGTTCACTGCGTACGCCACTGGCCATGCCGGTCCGACTGCTGGGCTGATCGGACGCCGTGACGGCGGCCGATCCCGTGCCTTGACGGTGGCGGGCAGCACTCCTATCGTGTTATTTCACATCGCTAAATGAATGATCGGGAGGTTCCGGTGCGCTACCTCATCACGGGCGCGGGCAGTGGGATCGGACGTGCGGTGGCGACCCTGGCCGCGCGCGCGGCCGAGAGCGAAGGAGCCGGGCAGGCGCGGCTCGCGCTGCTCGACCGCGACGCCGGGGCCATCGAGGCGGTCGCCGCCGAACTCCGGGGGACCGGCGCCGTATGCCTGCCGCTGGCCGTCGACCTGAGCGACCCGGCGGCGGTCGGCAAGGCGGTGGAAGAGGCCGTCTCCGCCTTCGGCGGCCTCGACGCCCTCGTGAGCAACGCCGGGATCAGCTCGGCCGACCCGCTCGAAGACCTCAGCCTGGAGACCTTCCAGCGCACGTTCGACGTCAACACCCGCGCGACCTTCCTGCTGGCACGGGCGGCCTTCCCCGCGCTGCGCGAGTCGCGCGGTGCGATCGTGGCCACCGCGTCGATCTCCGCGACGCACCCGACACCGCCGCTCGGCATGTACAGCGCGAGCAAGGCGGCGCTGAAGATGATGGTCCAGCAGATGGCGGTGGAATGGGGCCGGTACGGAATCCGGGCCAACTGCGTCTCGCCGGGCCCGACGGACACCGGCCTGACCCGTAAATCGTTCGGCGACGCGGAGGACGCGGCCGCCGCGGCGAACCGGCGCTACCGCGAAGCGGTCTCGCCCATGCGGAAGATCGCGCGCGCCGAGGACATCGCCGAGGCCGTGCTCTACCTCGCGGGTCCGCGCGCCGGGCATGTCACCGGCGTGGACCTGCCCGTCGACGGCGGCCTGTCGCTGACCGTCATGCCGCTCACGGGGGGCACACCCGGATACCGACTCGACGAGATCGCGCAGGAGGCGACGTCGTGATGACCGACACCACCGCTGGGACGCTGCCCGGATTCCTCTCCTCCGAGGTCGCGGCCGACCCCGACGCCTTCTACCGCCGGCTGCGGGCCGAGGCCCCCGTGCACTGGGACGACGGCTACCGCGGCTACCTGATCAGCAAGCACGCCGACGTCGGAGCCGCCTACCGCAACCCGCTGTTCTCCACCCAGAACTACGAGGTCAGCCTCCAGCCCGTCTTCGGCCGCTCGATGCTCCAGATGGACGGCGCCGAACACAGCCGCAAGAAGGCCCTGGTCACCCCGTACTTCCGCGGCAAGGGCCTGGAGAAGTGGGCGCCGGTCATCGCGCGCAATGTCGCGACGATCCTGGACCGCTCCGTCGCGTCGGCGTCCGCGCACATCACCCGCGGCTTCCGGCCCGGCGACACCGTCGACCTGCTGGCCGACTTCGGCTACTACCTGCCGGTCTACGTGATCACCGACATGCTCGGGCTGCCGCACAGCGACTACGACCGGTTCTTCGACTGGTACAGCAGGCACGTGGCCTTCCTCGGCAACCTCGCCCGCGACCCGGAGATCGACGAACTCGGCCGCCGGGCCACCAAGGAACTCTGGGAGTACCTCGCCCCCGTGATCGAGGACCGCCGCTCGCACCTCGGCGACGACCTCATCTCCGGGCTGATCACCGCCGAGATCGACGGCGAGCGCCTGGACGACCTCGAAATCCTCACCCACGTCACGCAGTTGCTCAACGCCGGGTCCGAGACCACAGGCAAGGCGCTGGCCAGTATGTTCGCCTATCTGCTGCGCGAGCGGACGCTGTTCGAGGAGGTACGGGACGACCGCTCGCAGGTCATCCCCGCGATCAGCGAGACCCTCCGGATCAGCCCGCCGTCCCAGATGAACGGCCGCAAGGTCACCCAGGACGTCGAGGTCAAGGGCACCCTGCTGCCCGCAGGCACCCTGGTGATGCTGCTCATGGCCTCGGCCAACCGCGACGAGGACCGGTTCTCCGACCCGGACACCTTCGACTTCCACCGGCCCGACCTCGACCACGCCAAGACCTTCACTGCGGCCGGTGACACCTTCGCCTTCGGCTCGGGGCGGCACTTCTGCCTCGGCGCGATGCTCGCCAAGTCCGAGCTGGAGATGGCCTCGAACGTCCTGCTCGACCGGTTCCCCGACATGCGCCTGGCCGAGGGGTTCGAGCCCGCGTGGTCGGGCCTGAAGATGCGGTCGGTGGACAGGCTGACGGTGACCCTCTGAGCGACCGGCCGTCGGGGCCGGGGGCGAGCGGGCGTGCCCTGTCGGCACTGCTGGTGTCCGCCGCCCTGGTCTCGGCGGCGGTCGTCACCCTCGGCGCCCCGCTCGTGCCGCGGGTCCAGCAGACCTTCGGCGTCGGCACCGAGGCGTCCCAGTGGTCGTACACGATCACCCTGCTCGTCGGCGCCACCCTGACCCCGCTGCTCGGCCGGCTCGCCGACGGACGGCGGCGAAGACCCGCGATGGTCGTGGTGTGCGCGCTGGTCACCCTCGGATGCGCGGTCTCCGCCGCCGGGGCCCACTTCGGGGTCTTCCTGGCGGGACGCGCGCTCCAGGGCATCGCGGTGGCGCTGGTGGCGATGACCATCGCATGCGCCCGCGACCTGTACACAGGTCCCGCGACGGCCCGCCTGGTCGCGCTGCTGTCGATCACCACGGCGCTCGGCGCCGGGGCGGCCTACCCGCTCACGACGTTCGTGGCCGACCACTTCGGCCTGCGGGCTGCGTACGGCGGTGCCACGGTGCTCGCGCTGCTCGTCACGCTCGCGGTGGCCGCCGGTCTGCCGCGAACGGTGCCGGTGGGCCGCGACGCGCCGCTGGACGTGCCGGGCTCGGTGGTCCTGATCGCCGCCACGGCGTGCGCGCTTCTGGCCGTCAGCCAGGGCAACTCCTGGGGCTGGTCGAGCGCCGGAGTGCTCGTCCTCGGCACAGCCGCCCTCGGCCTGTCGCTGTGGTGGATCCGGCTCGAACTGCGCGCCGCCCACCCCTTGGTGCAACTGCGGCTCTTCGCCCGGCGCGACGTACTCGCCGCGCACCTCACCGGCCTGCTGATGGGCGTGAGCCTCTACAACACGCCCGTCCTCATCACCCGCATCGGTCTCGCCTCCCGCGACACCCGGTACGGCGTGGGGCTCAGCCTCAGCGCGATCGGTGTGGTGATGGTTCCCATCGCCCTGTGCAACTACCTGAGCAGCCGCACCGCGACGGCGCTGGCGCGGGTCAGGGGCCGACGGGTCGCACTGGCGTCGGGAGGCGTCGTCGGCGCGCTCGGGCCGCTGACGCTGATCGAGGTCGACGGGCACCTTGCCCTGCTGGTGGCGGCGGTCGTCCTGACGTCCTGGGGAGCGGGGGCGACCTTCGGCACGCTGCCCGGCCTCATCGTCGACTCGGTCGAACCGGGCGAGACCGGCAGCGCCACCAGCGTCAACATCCTGCTGCGCGCGGTCGGCGGCGCGGTGGGCAGCGCGGTCACCGCGGCGCTGATCGGCGCGGCCCACGGGCCGGCGGGGGAGGCGACGACGACCGGGCTGGCCTGGGCCGCGCTCGCCTGCGCCGCCACCTGCGCGGCCTCGGTCGTGGTCAGCTGCTGTGTGCCGAGCCGCCGCGCGCGCGGGTCAGAGCCGCGGCCGGCCGCCGTCGAACCAGTCCCACTCCCACGGGCGGATTGACAGCATCGGGGTGCTCAGCAGGACGTGCTCCGCGTCGCCGGGCGCGCTGTCCCGCCCGATCCAGTCGGGCCGCGCGTCCTCGACGCGAGCGCTTGTCTCCAGGACGTCGCCGTCGAGGTACAGCACGCGCACCGTCAGACCGTCGTCGGCGCTCCCGGCCGGTGACCCGAACCCGCCCGCGCTCTCGGCGAACCGGTACGTCGCCGCGCCCGCGACACCGGGCACCGCGAGCACCGCCGGGATCAACTCCCGGTCCAGCGAAGCGAAATGGGCCGCGCCCGCGGGCTCGGCGGAAGCGGCCGTCCTGGACAGCGTGAGGTGGACGCCCCGGTGCGGGCGGTGCGGGAGCGCCGCCGCCGCGACGAGGACGCGCGGGGCCGCGTACTCCTTGACCGGGTGGAAGAAGCCGACCGGCCGTCGTTCGGTCCAGGGCAGTTCGGGGCGGCGGCCCCACCACAGCGCGCGCTGGTTGAGGTCGGTCCACTCCCGCAGCGCGGACTCCAGCGGGGCACGGAACCCGTAGGCGACGGCGTACTGGACGGGTGCGTAGGCGCCGTCGCCGACATGACCGGCCGCCGCGCACCGCGGGGTGCGGACCCAGCGGTCCCCCCAGGCGACGCCGGGCAGCAGCGCGTTCTCCGGCAGGTGGTCGAGTTGGTGCCACGCGTTGTACTCGGCGTGCCGGGTGGCGTCGGCGAGGTGCGTGAAGGTGAGGAAGAGCCGGTCGGTGCTCATATCGGGCGGCTTTCGGCCCGCGGGTTCTCGGCAGGCGCCCGCGACCACTCGCGCAGGACCGCGTCGTTGTCGGCGCCGAGCCGGGGCGCGGGGGCGGGCGTGTCTTGCCCCCATCCGGCCGACCGCGTGACCGGACCCGGTACGGGGAACACGCCGACACCCGGCTGATCCACCTGGTGGAACAGGCCGTTGGCGGTCACGAGCGGATCGCGGACGAATTCGCCGACGGTCCGGTAGTCGCCCCACAGGACGTGCCCGGCGTCCAGCGCGGCGACGGCCTCGGTGTGGGTGTGCGCGGAGAACCACGGCGCGAGGATCGCCGAGATCAGGTCCCGGTGCTCGTACCGCGCCGCCTCGTCGCCGAAGTCCACGCCGAGCGTGCGCTGAAGGCTGTCGAGGACGGTACGTGTGCCGGTCAGTTCGACGAGCTTGTCCCAGTGCCTGGCGGTCAGGGCGACGACCATCACCCGGCGGCCGTCGCCGGTCGCGAAGTCGCAACCGTAGCTGCCGTAGAGGTAGTTGCCGTCGCGCAGCCGTCCCGCGCCGTTCACCACCGCGTCGGCGACGAAGCCGAGGTGGGCCATGGTCGCGGCGGCGACGTCGGCGAGGCCGACCTCGACGAGCCGGCCGCGGCCGGTTGCGGCGCGTTCGGTGTGCGCCGCCAGCAGGGCCAGCGCCACGTGCAGACCGGTGAGCAGGTCCCAGGCGGGCAGGACGTGGTTGACCGGGAGCGAGGAGTCCACGGGCCCGGTGAGCCAGGGCAGGCCCACCTCGGAGTTGATCGTGTAGTCGACGGCCGGGCGTCCGTCGCCGCGGCCCCCGATGTGGGCGACGATGACATCGGGCCTGACGCGGCGCAGTTCCTCGTAGTCGAGCCACGACCGGCCGACCGCGTTGGTGACCAGCAGGCCGTGGCCGCCGCCCGGTGCGGCCAGCAGCTCGCGGACCACGTCGCGCCCGGACTCCGACCGCAGATCGACCTCGACCGAGCGCTTGCCCTTGTTGAGCCCCGCCCAGTACAGGCTGGTGCCGTCCGGGCCGCGCGGCAGCCGCCGGGTGTCCGTGGCGCCGCCGACGGGGTCCACCCGTACGACGTCCGCGCCGAGTTGGGCGAGCGTCATCGTCGCGGAGGGGCCCGCGACGTACGTCGACAGGTCGAGGACGTGGAGTCCGGTCAGCGGCCCGCTCATGCGAACGGGGAGACGTACGGGATGTTCTTGGCGGCGGCGGCCTCGGCGATCCAGCCGTCGATCTGCTCGGCCACCTCGTGCGAGACCAACTCGATCCACATGCCGGGGGACTCGGGGTTGTAGTGGAAGGTGGCGCGGCCGATGCCGCCGTCCTCGGCGACGCCGTTCAGCTCGCGCCGGTATCCCCTGGCCTCCAGCGCCGCCGCCGCGGCGCGCAGGTCGTCGGTGTAGTAGCCGAGGTGGTGGACCCTGCGCCCGCCCGTCACGTTGAGGTACGGCGCCGGGTCGATCTGCTCCAGCAGTTCGATGAAGTGCGGGCCCTGGAGCGAGTAGGTGAAGCGGACCTCGCGTCCGACGACGCCGTCGGGGCACTCCAGCGGAACGGTCGAGGTCAGCGGCGGTGCCCAGTCCAGGCGCAGGGCGTCGCCCATGGCCGCCATCGCCTTGTCGAGGCTGTCCACGATCATGCCGGTGTGGTACAGCCGGAGCAGCGGCTCGGTGCTCATGAATGGCCCCTTTCTGTGGTCGGGCGACGAACGTTACATCATGCTAAGTAAATCCGGCAGTGCCGGCGCGAGCCGACGTGGAAGGTTTCCGACGACCCCTTGACAGGGGTGATCCGCGACCTCAGTCTCATACCAGTTAGCCATGTGAAAGATTCTGGTGCGGACCGTTCCTGGGCACAAGGGAGTGCGCAATGATCTCGCTGGTCGTGACCGGCCTCTCGCAGGCGGCGGTGCTGATTCCGCTGGTCCTTGCGGTGAGTCTGGTGTTCCGTGTGAGCGGCGTCGTCAACTTCGGCGCGGGGAACTTCTGCGTCTTCGCCGGTGCCGCGTGCGCGTCCTGGGGGGCCGGCAACAGCGGTCTCGGCGTCGTCCTGACGATCGTGGTCGGCGGTGTCCTGGGCGCCGCCTGCTACGCGATCGCGATCGTGCCCGCGCAGCGCAAGAAGGTGCCGGTCATCGGCCTGACCCTCGCCACCCTCGGCTTCGGACTCCTGCTCAACTTCCTGACCCGCACGTGGTTCGGCGGCGAGCCCTCGATCGTGCAGCCCTGGATCCACGGCTCGGTCTCGATCGGCAGTTACGAGACCTCCAAGCAACGGCTGCTGGTCATCGGCCTGTCGCTCCTCCTGCTGCTCGTGATGTGGTTCCTGTTCGACCGGACGCTCATCGGGCACCACCTGTCCGCCGTCTCCTTCGACCACGAACTGGCGCAGGTCTACGGCGTCCGCACGATGCGGTTCGAACTGCTCGCCTGGGTGGTCTCGGGCGCCTGCCTGGTCATCGGCGGCATCTTCCAGGCCTCGCTCGGCAGCGTCTCGGTCGACGTCGCGCCCACCCTCCTCGTGCTGAGCCTGGTCGGCGCCGTCATCGGCGGCCTCGGAAGTCTCTTCGGCGCGGTGGGCGGCGCCGTCGTGGCCGGCTTCGTGATGACCTTCACCGATCAGCACATCGCCGCCAGTTACCACCTGACCTCACTCTTCGTGATCCTGTCCCTGGTGCTGCTCGTGCGGCCGACAGGGCTGTTCACCTTCCGCGGAACGGCTGAGCGCGTATGAGCACCATCGGACTGGACAAGGCCGCACGGCGCGAGGTGAGCGGCGCCCCGAAGAAACCCGAAGGAATCCGCAAGGCACTGACCTCGGTCTGGGCCAAACACGTCGCGGGCCCACTGGTCCTGGTGATCGTCGGACTCGTCGCGAGCGGCAACGACTACTACGTCCACCTGGCGTCCGCCGGAGTCATCGCGTACATCCTCACGACGGCCTTCAACATCGTCTACGGCTACGCGGGCATCTTCAATCTCTCGATCGTCATCACCTATGGCGTCGGGGCCTTCACCAGCGTCTATCTCGAAGTCCGGTTCGGAATGCCGTTCTGGCCCGCGCTGCTGATCTCCGTCGCGGTCACCACCGTGCTCTCCGTTCTCGTGGCGGTTCCCACCCGAGGGCTCAACGAGCTGTTCCTCGCCATCCAGACGCTCGCCTTCGCGCTCGCGCTCGCCGAAGTCATGGTCAATTGGCACGAGTTCAGCGGCGGCACGATCGGCATCTATTCGATTCCGCTGCCCACGTTCTTCGGTCACCAGCTCATCAGCGGCTATCTCTCGTACTACTGGCTCGCCGCGTTCTTCGCGTGGCTCACGTACGAACTCGTCCTGCGCATCCACTTGTCGGCGATGCGGCGCAAACTGACCGCACTGCGCGAGGGGCCGCGCGTCCTCGCCTCGGTGGGGGTCTCGCCCGACTCGACGCGGCTGGTCGCCTTCGCGATCTCCGGCGGCCTCGCCGGCCTCGCCGGGGTGCTCTTCGCCCACTTCCAGCTCGTGATCGACCTGGAGACCTTCAGCTTCACCCGCCTGGTCGCGCTGCTGCTCGCCGCGATCCTCGGCGGTGGCGGCTACTTCCTCGGCCCGGTGTTCGGCGTCGTCGCCATCCTGGTGATGGACGAGCTGTCGCTGGCCACCAGCCAGGCGCAGGACCTGGTCTACGGCGTGGGCATCCTGGTGCTCGTCGTGCTCACCCGCGGCGGCATCGCGGGCGGCCTGGACAACCTCGTGAAGTGGCTGCTCAGGCGCCGACGGCCGGACGAAGCCGCCGAACCCACCGGCGAGTTGGAGCCGCGGGAACCGGGCCTCGCCGTCGCCGAGACGGTGACCCGGGTGACCCATCGCCTCGCGGACTCGGTCAGGGCCGTGCAGCGGGACGCGAGGGTCGAGGTGCGCGGAGTGTCGGTCGCCTTCGGCGGCAACACCGCGGTCAACGACGTCTCGCTCTCCTTCGCGACCGGTGAGGTCATCGGCCTCATCGGCCCCAACGGCGCGGGCAAGACCACCCTCCTGAACGCGATCACCGGGGACGTCCGGGCGACCGGCTCCGTCCGCCTCGGCGACGACGAGATCCTCGGCGCGCCCGCGCAGAACCTCGTACGGGCGGGCATCGGCCGGACGTTCCAGAGCCCTAAGGTCATCCCCGAACTGACCCTGCTGGAGAACGTCATGCTCGCCGGGGATGGCATCGGCAAGGTCGGCTGGCTCCGCCAGTCGCTGCTGAGCCCGGCCGCCCGCAAGCAGGCGCTGGCCGGACGCGACCGGGCGATGACCCTGCTCACCGACCTCGCCCTCGCCGACCGCGCCAGGAGCCTGGCCGCGGATCAGCCGTACGGCGTGCTCCGCCTGGTCGAGATCGCCCGCAATCTGATGCTCGACCCGGCGTTCCTGCTGCTGGACGAACCCGGCGCGGGACTCACCGAGTTCGAACGCCAGGAGATCGCCGCGACCGTCCGCGCGCTCGGCGCCCGCGACCTCGGGGTGGTCCTGGTCGACCACAATCTGCCGCTGATCACCAGCGCCTGCGACCGCGTCTACGTCCTGGACCACGGCCAGGTCATCGCGGAGGGGCCGCCCGACGAGGTCTTCGCACAGCAAGAGGTCATCTCCGCCTACCTGGGGGTTCCCGGATGAGCACGCCGCTTCTCGACGTGACCGGCCTGACGGCCGGCTACGGCGACCACCAACCCGTACTCCACGACGTCTCCTTCACCCTCGCCGAGGGCGAACTGCTCGGCCTGGTCGGGATGAACGGCGCCGGCAAGACGACCCTGATGCGCGCCCTCAGCGGCGGCCTCAAGCCCAGGTCGGGGGAGGTCTCCTTCCAGGGCGAGCGGATGAACGGATTCTCCACGGCCGCCAGCGTCCGCAAGGGGATCGTGATCGTGCCGGAGGGACACCGCGTCCTGCGCCCGCTCACGGTCGAGGAGAATCTGCAGATCTCCGCGATGCGGCTGAGCAGGCGCGCCGTGCGGCGCGCGATCGCGGAGAAGCAGGCCCTGGTCTACGAGTTGTTCCCGATCCTGGCGGAACGCCGCACGCAGCTCGCGGGCCTGCTCTCCGGCGGGGAGCAGCAGATGCTCTCGCTGGCCCGCGCCGTCATCCAGCGGCCCAGACTGCTGCTCCTGGACGAGCCGTCGCTGGGGCTCGCCCCGGTCGTGATCGAGAAGATCTACGCGTCCCTGCGGGCCCTTCAGGCCGAGGGCATCTCGATGCTGGTCGTCGAGCAGAACAGCGACCGCCTGGCCAGGGCCAGCGAACGGCTGATCGTCCTGCGCGACGGCCGGATCGCCGCCACCGGCACGCCGTCCTCCCTCCAGGGAGCCGAGCTCAACGCCGCCTATTTCGGCTGAGCGGCCGGGTCGCCCAGGTGTCCGGCCGCAGGGCCATGTGTGATACTTTACGTGGCTAAATAAATTGCCCCCACGTCCTTCGCGCGACGTCCCTTCGCCGACCTTCCCCGCCCGAACCACACGGTCCGATTTCCATCGCCCGACTCCCGAGGAGTTACGCCCCATGCTCACCGTTGACTACGCGGCACGACGCTCGATCGTCGAGCCGGACAGGCTGCGCCGCTTCTTCGGCGCCCGCAGTATCGCGGTCGTGGGAGCATCGCCGAGCTCCAGTTGGGCGCGCAATCTCCTCAACGCCCTCGAACTCGGCGGCGGGGTGCGGGACGTGCACTTCGTCCACCCCAAGTACGACGAGGTGTTCGGCAAACAGACCGTCTCGACGCTGCGGGACCTCGAAAAGCCCGTCGACATGGCCTACATCATGGTCGGCCCCAGCCGGGTCGACGCCATCCTCGAGGACGCCGCCGCGGCGGGTATCAAGAACGCGGTCATCCTCGCCTCGGGATACGGGGAGTCCGGAGCCGACGGACGCGACCGGCAGCGGCGGCTGGCGCAGAGCGCGGTCGATCTCGACCTGACGCTCATGGGCCCGAACACCATCGGATTCATCAACGCGGTGGACGGGGTGGTGCCCTGGGCCGTCGCCACCGAGTCCGCACCCGTGGCCGGTCCGGTCGGCGCGGTCTTCGAGAGCGGTTCGATGGCGCGGGCGACGTATCAGTTCGCCCAGGCGCACGGCGTGGGCTCCACGCTGTGGGCGTCGGTGGGCAACTCGGCCGTACTGACCAGCCTTGACGTCCTCGACTACCTGATCGAGGACGCGAGCACCCGCGCCATCGCCCTGTTCCTGGAGACCGTGCGCGAGCCGGACCGGCTCTTCGAACTCGGCACCAAGGCGCTGCGGGCGGGCAAGCCGATCGTGGTCTACAAGGCCGGGCGGAGCGAGGAGGGCATGCGCTCCGCCATGGCGCACACCGGCGCCATGGCCACCGACGACGCCGTCGTGGACGCGGCGTTCCGGCAGGCGGGCATGGTCCGGGTCGAGAGCGTCGAGGAACTGGTCGCGACCGCCGGGGTGTTCGGCTACAGCCCGCGGCTCCCGGACGGCCGCCGCATGGGCGTCGTGACCTCGTCCGGCGGCGGCTGCAACATCATCGCCGACCTCGCCTCGGTCAACGGTCTGGCCCTGCCCGGCTGGCAGGAGGACACCGGCGCCAAACTGGCCGCGCACCTGCCGGAGTTCGCCTCGATCCTCAACCCCCTCGACACCACCGGCTTCGGCCACGCCCGCGCCAGACCCCGGCCGACGAAGGCCGAGGACGACCTCATGGAGATCGCGGTCGAGGACTCCGGCATCGACTTCATGTTCTCGATGATGACGCCGCTGCCGGACGAGCGCCCCGAGGACCCGACGTTCATCGAGAGCCGGATGAAGATCATCGGCGAGATCGTGGCCGCCTCGCCCGTCCCGGTCTTCCTCTCGTCCAACACCTGCCTGGACATCTCGCCGTACGCCCTGTCGCTGCTCTCCGAGAACAAGCTGTTCCTGCTGCCCGGCGTCGACCTCGCGATCACCTCCCTCGGCCATGTGGCCCGGTGGGTCGAGCAGCGCGACGCGCTCCAGGTGACGCCGAGCGGGACGGGCGAGGAGCCGCCCGCCGCGGTCGGCGACGGGCCGACGGCCGGCACCTGGGCGGAGGACGAGGGGCGGGCCCTGCTGGAGGCGGCCGGTGTGCCGATCGTCCCGGCCGTGCTCGTCCACTCCGCGGCCGAGGCGGCGGGCGCGGCGGCCAAGGCCGGCGGCCCGGTGGCGATGAAGATCTGCTCGCGGGCCGTCGCGCACAAGTCCGACGTCGGCGGAGTCGTCCTCGGCGTCGAGGGCGCCGGAGCCGCCGCGACGGCTTACGACTCGATCATGGCGACGGTGGCGCGGAACGTCCCCGGCGCCGACCTGCGCGGTGTGCTCGTCTCGCCGATGCGGGAGCCGGGACAGGAACTCCTCGTCGGCGTCACGGTCGACTCGACCTTCGGACCGGTGCTCGCGGTGGGCCTCGGCGGCATCTGGGTGGAGGTCATGAAGGACACCAGCCTGCGGGTGCTGCCCGTCGACGCCCGCGAAGTGCGCCGGATGCTGGGGGAGTTGAAGGGCGCCGCCCTGCTGCGCGGCGCACGCGGCAGCACGGCCGCCGACCTCGACGCGCTGAGCGAGGCGATCGTGGCGATCAGCCGGGCCGCCCTGTCGGTCGGACCCAGCCTGGACACCCTGGAGGTCAACCCCCTGCGCGTCAACGGCAGTCGGGTCGAAGCCCTCGACGTACTTGTCACGGTCACGGTCGGGGAGGACGCATGACCGCGCCCGACGTCGAGCGCGCGACCGCGCCCGGCATCGAATCCGGCCTCGGTCGCGGGACCGTCCCTGAGGCCGCCTCGGACACCGCGTCCCAGCCCGCGCCCGTCGCGCCCGAATTCCTCGCCGGAGCGCTCGACGGGATCAAGGTCCTCGACCTCACCCGCTTCCTCCAGGGCCCCTACGCGACCCGCATCCTCGCCGACCTCGGCGCGGAGGTCGTCAAGGTGGAGCGGCCGGGCGGCGAGTGGGACCGGCGGCTGCGCCAGGCGCCGGACGGATACGCCGGGTTCTTCACCGGCCTCAACCGCGGCAAGAAGTCGATCGCCGTCGACATCACCACCCCCGAGGGCCGCGACATCGTCAAGGCCCTCGCGCGCGAGTGCGACGTCGTCGTGGAGAACTTCCGGCTCGGCGTCATGGAGAAGCTGGGCCTGGGCTACGACACCCTGCGCCAGGAGAATCCGGGCATCGTCTACGCCGCCGCTTCCGGCTACGGCCCCCTGGGCCCGCGCGCCAAGGAGCCGATGTTCGACATGGTCGCGCAGGCCGTCTCCGGCCTCTCGGACTTCGTCCGCACCCCGGAGGGGGCGCCCCGGCTCGCCAGCCGCGGCATGGCCGACTCGGCCGGCGCCGTCTTCCTCGCGATGGGCATCCTGACCGCGCTCCTGGCCAAGGAGCGCACCGGGCGCGGCCAACGCGTGGACGGCTCGCTCGTCGGCTCCTGCCTGGCCATGCACACCGCCGAGGTCACCATCGCGCTCCACGGCGACGAGGTGAAGCGCACACAGGGCCGCGTGACGTCGACCTCGGGCGCGTTCCGCTGCGGGGACGACCGCTGGATCGTCATCGGCGCCACCGACCAGAAGGTGTGGCACGGGCTGACCGAGGCCTTTGGCCGGCCCGACCTGCGCGACGATCCGCGGTTCGAGAAGAGCAGGATCCGCGAGCGGCACCGCGACGTCCTGGAGCCGGTCCTGGAGGAGATCTTCCTGACCGCCGACCGGGACACCTGGGTCGAGCGGATGCGGGACAACGGCGTACCGGTGGCTCCCGTCAACACCTTCGTCGAGGCCGCCCGCGACCCCGACGTCCTCGCGAACGGCTTCGTCGTCGAGCAGCCGGACGCGACCTGGGGGACCGTCCGCACCGTCGGCAACCCGTTCCTGCTCAGCGCCACCCCCGCACGGGTCGGCGACTGGACACCGGAGTTGGGCGCCGACACCCGCGACGTGCTCGCGCGCCTCGGCGTCCCGCAGGACCGTATCGACGCGCTCGTCGCGGACGGCGTGGTCGAGCAGGCGCGGCCCGCGCACGCACCATCGGAATCGCCCCGAGCAACGGAAGAGGTGGGCAAGGCGTGAAGTACGGAACCCCGGAGAGCATCGCCGCCGCGGCGCAACAGGTGCTGTACGAGGCCGACCCGGCGTCCGGCGTCGCGTATCTGACGCTGAACCGGCCGGAGAAGCACAACGCCATGAGCGTGCCCATGCGCGACCGGATCATCGAGTTGATGGCGCTTGCCGGGGACGACCCGAAAGTGCGGGTCATCGTGATCCGGGGCAATGGGAAGTCGTTCTGCAGCGGCAACGAGATCAACGAGCAGTGGGGCCAGAAGCGCCCGCACGAGCGGCGCCGCACCCTGACGGTCGGCTACCGGTACGGCGCGGACATGGCGTGGGGCCGACTGGGCTTCAGCCAGGCGATCTCCCGCTCGCCGAAGGTCACCGTCGCCCAACTGCACGGCTACTGCGCGGCGGCGGCCTACTTCATGATCGCGTGCAAGGCCGACGTGGTGACGGCCGCCGACGACAGCAGGATCGGCGCGCTCGAAGCGCGCTTCCTGGGCCCGGCGGGCGCGGTCGCCAGCGTGCACATCAACCGCATCCTGGGCATGAAGGCCGCCCGCCGCACCGGCTTCACCGCGATGCCGATGAGCGGGACCGAGGCGCACCACCTCGGCCTCGTCGACACCGTCACCCCGGCCGCCGAACTCGCCGCGGCCACACGGACGATCGCGGCAGACCTCGCCGCCCGGCCCCCCGGCCACCTGCTGTACCTGAAGTCGCGGCTGCGCGCCGCCGAGGGAGCGATGGACACCAGCGTCCCTTCCATCACCGGGCTGTTGGTCTCGCACTTCCTCCAATCGGGCCCGGACGAGATGGACTTCTGGAAGACCGCGAGGGACGTGGGCGTCGGCGGCGCGCTCGACGCCGACAAGAAACGCAAAGGCGCGGCCGACCCCCGCCTGGGGGTGAAGGGATGAGCGCCGTCGACCTTCGCGTGGCCGACGGCCGCGCGTACATCGAGGTGGAGAGCTTCGCCCCGCTGACGGCCCACGACCCCGCCTTCGCCGCCGAGTTGGCCGCGGCCGTCGTCGAGGCGTCGGACGACGACCACGTCAAGGCGATCGTGCTGCGCGCCACAGGGCCCGACTTCGCGCCCGAGGCGGCCACCGGATTCCCGTCCGCGGCCGAGACGCCGACCACCTGGCACCGCGCCTTCGCCGCGTCGACCGCGGTCTACCAGGCGACCTGCTTCGCGAAGAAGGTCGTGATCGCAGAGGTGCGCGGGGCGTGCCACGGGGCGGGCACCGCGCTCCTGCTCTGCGCCGACCTGGCCGTCGCGAGCGAGAACGCCGTGTTCGGCTCGCCCTTCCTCGACGTGCCCGAGGCGAATTTCGTCCTCGCCGCGCTGACGGTCCGGCTCAACCGCGCCAAGTCCTGGCTGCTCAGGGGGACCGTCCACGACGCGGCCACCGCCGGGCGGATCGGGCTGGTCAACCGGGTCGTCCCGGACGGCCGACTCCGCGCGGAGGTCGTGTCGATGACCGCCGCCGTCATCGGCATGCCGCTGGACGGCATGACGATGTCGAAGATGCTCCAGCAGGCCGTCTACGACGCGCACGGCGTGGGCCGGGAGTTCGACCTGGCCGACCACTACGCGATCCACCGCGCCGCGGTCGGGTCCGGTCTCACAGAGGAGAGCGCATGAGCGAGGGTCGGGTCGAACTGGGCAAGGACCACGAGAACCACATCGCGACCGTCACCGTACGGCGTCCCGCGACGGGCAACCTCATGACCCGCGCCATGGCCGAGCAGTTCGCGGCCCACCTCGCGGACATCGACCGGGACGACGACGTGAAGGCCGTCCTGATCCGCGGTGAGGGCGACGACCTGTGCGCGGGCTGGGACCCGGCCGACGCCTGGGACCAGTACGTGGAGGCGCCCGGCGGTTCGGTGCGCAAGCACCCGAGCCAGCGGGCGCGGCTGATCGCGCTGGACGAGGCGTGGTGGGGGAGCACGGGTCTGTACAGCCGGTTGCTGCACTGCCGGAAGGTGACGGTCGTCGAGGCGCGTGGCCGCTGCTGGGACACCGGCCTCTACCTGGCGCTCTGCGCGGACCTGGTGGTCGCGGGCGAGGACGCGACCTTCGGCTCCCCCCGGTGGCACAACGTCGGGGTGGACGGCGACATGTCGCTGCTGTTCGCGACGGTCGGCCTCAAGCGGGCCAAGGAGTTGATGTACTGCAACGTCGCCTGGTCGGCGCCGACCGCGCTCGACTACGGTCTGGTCGACCGCGTCGCCGAGGACGCGCCCCGGGGGGCGGCCGAACTCGCCGCCATGTGCGCGTCGATCATGCGGGACGGCATCGTCACCGAGAAGTACGCCGTCTTCGCCTCGCTGGAGAAGCTGGGCGTCGGGCTCTCGTTCGCCGCGACCACCGTCGTCGGCGCCTCGCTGAGCAACATCCACTTCCAGCCGGGCGAGTTCAACTTCCTGCGGGAGGTGCGTCGCGAGGGCGCCGAGGCGGCCCTGGCGCGCTCACGCGCGGAGGTCGAGATCCGCTGACCGCCACCTACGGCCGGTGCCCGCCGGCCGCCGCGGGCCGGTCGACGTCAGGGGCGGCGCGGCAGTTCGGGGTCGCAGAGCCGCTCCAGGGCGGGCAGCGCGGTGAGCAGGCTCTCCAGCTCCGTGTCGTCGAGCCGTCCCAGGTGCTCCTCCAGCCAGACCTCGCGGCTCTTGAGCACCTGCTCGCGCTCGTCGGCGCCGCTGGGCGTCAGCTCGATCAGCGCCGCCCTGCGGTCGGCGGGGTCGGCGGTACGGGAGACGTAGCCGAGTTCGATGAGGCGGTTGAGCGACCTGGTCACCGACGGCGGGGAGACCCTTTCCGACGCCGCGAGCTCGCCCGCGGAGACGGGCTGGTTGCGGCCGATGTTGAAGAGCAGCGAAATGAGGGCATAGCTCAGACCGTCGTCATTCTGCTGCCGCAATACCCGTCCGAGGCGACCGAGCGTCATCCGCAGGCGCGTCAGATCCTCGCGCCGGATGGCGTGCTCGTGCTTGACGCGGTCGACAGAGCCGTTAGTGGTCGTGGTCATCCTTACCCCGAATCTGGGCGTTCGCCTCATCAAGTTCGCGCTGCTAAGTATGCGCCCGGCGGGCTTCCCGACGCCACGTGCCCACGCCGTAGATCTGTCAGGGCCATGTCCAGAAATCCCGTTTCGTCATGGGTTTGCGTACATCTGCGCTGATTCGCCGAACACCCTTGCGGGCATCGGATTCAGCCATTAGTTTACATGGTTAGATAAATTGTGGCGACCGTCACACGGAGATCCCGTATCCCTGAGGAGGGAAAATGAAGGACTTCAGGCCGGAGCTGACTTACACCAGCTTCGAGGCGCACATGCACAAGGCCAAAACACCTCTGCAGCTCAAGCATCTCGAGACGGTTGTCCACCACTCGAAGGGCGAGGTGCTGGCCGACCTCGACATGGTCCTGCCGACGCTCTCGGACGACCCGCAGTACCACGAGTACGGCGTCCTGGGGGACGTCAAGGGGGACACCGGGCCGAAGGGCATCGACCAGGTTCGAGCCAACTACACCGAGATGGTGAACAACGGCTCGTACGTCATCGAGTCGAAGAAGACCCGCGTGGTGGTCGGCGACTACGACATCGTCACCGAGGGCACCTTCCGGCAGATCCTGACCGCCGCGGTCGCCCGCAAGATGGGCTTCGTGGACGACACCTCGCCCGCGAGCCCCTTCTACGTGCTGTCGGCCAGGACCGTCGTCTTCTGGGAGTTCGACGAGAACGACAAGGCCAAGGGCGAGGACCGCTACGTCCTGGACCACCACATCGTCCCGCTGGCCGAGGAGGACCTGCCGGACGACTACCCCGACAAGTTCCGCACCGCGCCGAAGGCCGAGGTCTGAGCACATGACGACACACACCGAGGGCCGGTCGCTCGAGCAGCGGATCGACGAGCTGGAGGGCCGGGCGGAGTTCGCCGACATCGTCGCGGGCTACTGCGAGGGCACCGACCGCCGCGACATCGACCGCTTCATGAGCATCTGGCACGACGACGCCGAGTACCTGATCCCCGGCGGGCGCGGCGACTTCCACGGCACGGACGAGATCCGCCGCTCGCAGGAGGTCATCGGGAAGGTGTGGAAGGAGACCTACCACTGGACCACCAACCACACGGCCCGCTTCGAGACCCCCGACCGCGCGACCGGCCGCAGCGACGCCATCGCCGTCTGCGTCCACCCGGACGGCAGGATCAGTTGGGTGAGCTGCACCTACCACGACGTCTACGAGCGCCGCGCGGGCGCCTGGAAGCTCGCCCGGCGGCTGGTCGAGCGCTACTTCGTGAGCGCGCCGCAGGACGTCGAACTGCTTCCGCCCTTCTGACCGCCGGACCGCCGACACGGGCCCCATCGTCAAGGAGACGAGATGAGTGCTGGACGAGTGCTGGTGGCCGGAGCCAGCGGGCTCATAGGGGCCGCGGCGATCACCGCCTTCGCCGCCGAGGGGTGGGACGTGGTCGCCTTCTCGCGACGCCCACCCGAGGCGGACGGATCCGTACGGTGCCGGCACGTGCCGGTGGACCTCACGGACGGGTCCGCGACCCGCGAGGCCGTCGCCGCGCTGGCGCCGCGGCCGACCCACCTGGTCTACGCGGCGGCGTACGAAAAACCGGACCTGGTCGCCGGGTGGTCCGACCCGCGGCAGATGGCGACCAACGAGGCGATGCTCGCCAACGTCCTCGGGCCGCTGGCCGAGGGGGGCGCGCTGCGGCACGCCACCGTCATGCAGGGGACGAAGGCGTACGGCGCCCACCTGCATCCGATCCCGATCCCGGCGCGGGAGCGGGCGCCGCGCGACGACCACGAGAACTTCTACTGGCGCCAGGAGGACCTGCTCAGGGAGCTGGCCGACCGCCACGCGTTCGACTGGACCATTCTGCGGCCGGTCCAGGTCGTGGGACCGGCGTACGGCGTCTCGTACTGCACACCGCCGGTGATCGGCGCCTTCGCCGCGCTCAGTGCCGCGACGGGCATCCCGTTCGGCTTCCCCGGCGGCACGATCCACCCGGTCCGCCAGGTGGTGGACGCGCGGCTGGTCGCGGGCGCCCTGGTGTGGGCGGCGACCTCGCCCGCGGCTCGGGGCGAGCACTTCAACCTGACGAACGGCGAGGTGTTCTCCTGGCAGGAGCTCTGGCCGTCCCTGGCCGACGCGATGGGCGTGCCGTGCGCGCCGCCCCGTCCGATGAGTCTGACCGAGGAGCTGCCCCGGCTGGCCGGGGTCTGGCAGGAGATCGTGACCGAGCACCGGCTCCGCCCGCTCTCCCTGCTCGACGTCCTCGGCCGGTCGCACCAGTACGCCGACTACACCTTCGGATACGGCCTGACGACGATGCCGCCGCCCGCGCTCGTCAGCACGGTCAAGGTCAAACAGGCCGGCTACACCCGGGTCCACGACACCGAGGCGACCTTCCGCGACGCGCTGCGGACGCTGGTCGAGCGCCGCGTGCTGCCCGACCTGACGGGAGCCGCCGGGTGAACGCGCCGCCCGCGGCGCGCGAGCCCCGGCTGGTCCTGGCCTGGGGCACCGTGCGCGACGCGTCGTTCCCCGACCGAGTGGCCGCGGCCCGCCGGGCCGGGTACGAGGGGATCGGGCTCGCGATCCCGTACTACCGGGATCTGCTGGCGCAGGGGTGGAAGGACCGCGACCTCGCCGCGGTGCTCGCCGAGTGGCACGTGCGGATCAACGAGGTCGAGGTGCTGTTCGGCTTCCACGGCGCGCCGGGCCAACCGGCGGGTGTCGCCGGCCGTCCTGGTCTGGTCTACGCCGACCCGGAGCTGGAGAGGACCGCCTTCCATCTGGCCGACACCTTCGGGGTGCCCTTCGTGCAGACCGTCGGCACCTTCGACGCCCGGCCGATCGGGCCCGAAGTGGTGGACGCCTTCGGGGAGTTGTGCGACCGGGCGGCGGCGCACGGGCTGAGGGTGGCGCTGGAATTCGTGCCGTACAGCAGCATCCCCGACCTGGCGTCCGGGCTGGCCGTCGTGGCCGGGGCGGACCGTGGCAACGGCGGTCTGTGCGTGGACAGTTGGCACTTCTTCCGCGGTGACCCGGATCTGGGGCTGCTGCGTACGGTGCCGCCGGAGCGCGTGTTCATGGTGCAGTTCAACGACGGCCCGGTTCCGCCGGTCGACCCCGACCGTATGGCCGACGCCGTCCACCACCGGGTCCTGCCAGGCGAGGGCGACTTCGACCTGCGGGCGTTCGTGGCGGCCCTCGAACGGCCGGGCGTCGAGGCGCCGTTCTCGGTCGAGGTCTACTGCGACGCGCTGCGGTCGCGGCCGACGTCCGAGGTGGCGCGGCGGGCGGCGGACGCCACGCGCGCGGTCGTCGCGTCCGCGCCGCGAACCCTCTGAATCGTCCCGTGGTGTGACCGTTGACACGTATTGCTTCGCCTGGTTAAGTACACATGGCTAAGTAATGGTGGGGATGAGGAGCAGATGAACCCTTACCGTGTCGCCGTCGTCGGTTCGGGACCGGCGGGCGTCTACACGACCGACGCTCTCGTGCGCGGCGCCCTCGATGTGTCGGTCGACGTCTACGACCGGCTGCCCACGCCGTACGGCCTGGTGCGGTACGGCGTCGCGCCCGACCACCCGAGGATCAAGTCCATCGTGGTCGCCCTGCGGAAGGTGCTCGAACGCGACGGGGTCCGCTTTCTCGGTGACGTCCACGTCGGCCGCGACGTGACGACGCGGGAACTCGCGGAGCTGTACGACGCGGTGGTGTTCGCGACCGGCGCCTCCGTCGGCCGCAGGCTCGCCGTGCCGGGGGAGGAGCTGGCCGGGGTCTGCTCGGCCACCGACTTCGTCGCCTGGTACGGCGGCCATCCCGACCACGCCCGCGCGGGGGAGTCCTTCCCGCTGGAGGCGGAGTCGGTGGCCGTCATCGGCGCGGGCAATGTGGCGCTGGACGTGGCGCGCGTGCTGGTGAAGTCGGCGGCGGACCTGGCGCGGACCGACATGCCGCCGCACGTCCTGGACCGGCTCGCGCACAGCCGTGTCCGCGACGTCCACCTCGTCTGCCGCCGCGGGCCTGAGCACGCGAAGTTCACCGCGAAGGAACTGCGGGAACTGCTCGAACTCCAGGATGTCGCGACCGAGTTGGACGCCAGGCTGCTGCCCGCCGGGTCGCAGGACCCGCTGGCCGCGGCCAACCTCAAGGTCTTCGCCGACCTCGCCTCACGTGAGGTGCCCGCCGTCCGGCGCACCCTGCACTTCCACTTCTGGTCCCGCCCCGTGGAGCTGGTGGGCGAGGGCGGCGCCGTCACCGCCGTGCGCCTGGAAAGGACGCGGGAGGCCGGCGGCGCGGTCGTGGCGACCGGCGAGGTCACCGATCTCACGGCCGGCATGGTCGTCCGGTCGGTCGGCTACCACAGCACACCGGTCGGCGCCCTGCCGTTCGACGAGGACCTGGGCCGCGTCCCGCACGACGCGGGCCGGGTGCTGGGCCCCGACGGCCGGGCGCTCGACGGTCACTACGTCGCCGGGTGGGCCAAACGCGGGCCGTCCGGGGTCGTCGGCACGAACCGGGCCTGCGCCGCCGACACGGTGGCCGGTGTCGTCGCGGACCTGGCGGCCCGGCCGCCCCGCGGCGCCGGGCCCGACGAGGTCGACCGGGTGCTCGCCGAGCGCGGCGTCAGGCCCGTCACATACGACGGCTGGCTGTCGATCGACGCGGAGGAGGAGAGCCGCGGCCGGAACCTCGGCCGGGCGCGTACCAAGATCCCCGACTGGGAGACCCTGAGGCACGTCGCCGCCGCGGACGCCGACCGGCCGGACCGGGGCGCCGCCTGACGCGGTGGCGCCCACGACCGCCCGAACCCCGGGCGCTCCGGAGGCCGTTCACCACCGCCCGAACCCCGGGCGTCCCACACCGCCCCCACCGGAGGCCGTCCACCACCGCCTGAACCGGCGGGCGTTCACCACTGTCCCTCTCAACCAGGAAGTCGGCATTCCCATGGCCTACGTCATCCACGGCGCCTGCATCGACGTCCTCGACCGGAGCTGCGTCGAGGTCTGCCCGGTCGACTGCATCTACGAGGGCTCGCGCAAGGCGTACATCCACCCCGACGAGTGCGTGGACTGCGGTGCCTGCGAGCCGGTCTGTCCCGTCACGGCCATCAAGTACCGCGACGAAGTACCCGAGGGCCAGGCCGACTTCGTGGACGACAACGCCCGCTTCTTCCTCGAACCCCTTCCGGGGCGCGACGAGCCGCTGGGCCACCCCGGCGGCTCTGCCGACCTCGGACCCACGGGTGTCGACACCGCTCTGGTGTCCCACCGCCCGGCGTCGTCGGGCGGCGCCTGACCACATCCACCTCGGAGGCCCAACCCGCCATGGAGAGCCTGAAGGAAGCACGCGACCAAGACCCGTATCCCTTCTTCGCCGACCGACTCGCCCGCGGTCCCGTCCACTGGGACGAGGGCATGAACGCCTGGATCGTCGTCGGCTACGAGGAGTGCCGGTACATCCAGCTCAACGAGGATCTCTTCGCCCACCCGTACTTCGAACTCAAGGGCGCGGCGGACGTCTACGGGGGACCCAAGGGAGTGCTGCTCCTCCAGGGCGAGCAGCACCACCGCGTCCACAACTTCCTGCTCCAGCACTTCACGCCGACGACGGTCCGCAGGTACCGGACCGCTTTCATCGCGGAGCTGGTGAGCACCCGGCTCGACGCGATCGAGGGGCGCACGCATGTCGACCTCGCCGCCGAGTTCGCCTCGGTGGTGCCCAGCGACGTCATCGCCGCGCTGCTCGGACTCGACTGGCGCGACGAGGAGTTGATGGCCAAGTGCCGTCGCTGGAACTCCACGATGTTCCGCTGGACCGAGACCTTCGGCGAGGACGAGGAGGCGTACGCCGAGGCCGCCGCCGCGGCCTCCGCCCTCAACGAGGTGCTGCTCCCGGTCATCAGGGCGCGCCGGGACGAGCCGCGCGACGACCTGATCTCGGTGCTGTGGGAGCAGGGGCAGGGCGTGCTGGAGCAGTGGGGCGAGGAGGAGATCCTGGCGCAGGCGCGGGTGCTGTTCTTCGCCGGTACCGACACCACCGCGCACTTCCTGAAGAACGCCATCCACACGCTGCTGAACCACCCCGAGTTGCAGGACCGGATCCGCGGGGACGAGCGGCAGATCGTGGCCTTCGGCGAGGAGGTGCTGCGCTACCTGGCGCCCGTGCAGTTCCGGGTGCGCGTGGCGACCCGTGACGTCGAGGTGGCGGGCCGGCTGATCGCCAAGGGCGACCGGGTGCATCCGGTCAACGGCGCGGCGAACCGGGACCCCCGGCAGTTCCACCACCCCGAGACCGTCGACCTGGACCGCGGCAATCTCAAGACGCACGTCGCGTTCAACGTCGGTCCGCGCTACTGCGTCGGCGCCGCCCTCTCGCGCGGCGAGGAGGTCGAGGTGATCTCGCAGTTGCTCGACCGCTACGGGACGCTGCGCTGGGACCGCGACGCGGAACCGGCGCGCTACCGCGGCTACATGCCGCGCTCGTTCAGCCCGCTCAACGCCGTGGTGGCCCCGGCCGAAGAGGCCGCCCCGGCCCCGGCCACGGCTACCGCCACCGTCAGCGCGGACGCGGACGCCTGCGTGGGCGCGGGGAACTGCGTCCTGGTGGCGCCCTCGGTCTTCGGCCTGGACGACGACGGGGCCGTGGCCGTGCTGCGGGAGCGGATCGGCGCCGCCGACCGCGCCGCGGCGGACGCGGCGGCGGCCGGGTGCCCGGCCGCCGCGATCATCGTGGAGGGCTGACGACGCGGACAGCGAAAAGGTGGCCGGGCCCCGAGGGCCCGGCCACCGTCGTACGCGGCTGACGTACGGTCAGATCGCTGCCAGGCGGCCCGATCGCGCGGAAGCCTCGGCGAAGTCCACGACGGTCGTGTCCCGCGCCGAGCCGAGACGGTCCCGCTGGGCGATGATGTCGTCCAGCCGCAGCGCCGTGCTCCCGGTGATCTCGTTCGCGGGCGTCCACTCCCGCATGCGGGACACCGTCGGGCCGTGGACGACGAAGACCTGGCCGGTGATCCCCCGGGAGTGCGCGGAGCCGAGGAAGGCCGTGAGCGCGGCGACGCTCTCGGGGTCCCACTCGTCGGCCGCGCCCTCGGCGGGCGCCATGCCCTCGACGACGCCTTCGGTCATGCCGGTCCGGGCGCGCGGGCAGATGGAGTTGGCGCGTACGCCGTAGCGTGCCAGCTCGCGCGCCGCGACCTGGGTGAGGGCGACGATGCCCGCCTTGGCGGCCGAGTAGTTGACCTGCCCGAAATTGCCGTAGAGCCCGGCCTCCGAGGACGTGGTCACCACGGCGGCGTCGACCGGCTCGCCGGACGCCTGGTGCAGTGCCTTCCAGTGGGCGGCGGCGAAGTGCAGGGGACCGGCGTGGCCCTTGAGGTGGACGGCCATCACCGCGTCCCACTCGGCCTCGGAGATGTTGACGATGGTGCGGTCCCGGATGATGCCCGCGTTGCAGACGAGGAAGTCGAGCTTTCCCCGGACGCCGGCCGCCTGGGCGATCAGCCGCTCTGCGCCGTCCCAGGTGGAGATGTCGTCCCCGTTGGCCTCGGCGCTGCCCCCGGCCGCGCGGATCTCCTCGACGGCCTCGTCGGCGGCCGGCCGGCCCTGCGGCGTTCGGCCCACGTCGTTGACGACCACATGCGCGCCCGCCCGTGCGAGCGCCCGCGCCTCGGCGCGCCCGATGCCCTGGCCGGCCCCCGTCACGACGGCGACCTTCCCCTTCAGCTCGTCCATTTCTCGCCCTTCTCCTCCGTGCTCGTGCGGCTCGGTCCACGAGATGTGCCCCCGGGTGAACAGCGTGATCAGGAGGCACTGAAACACATTTGCTTAGCCAGGTAAAGAGATTGACGCGATCCATTGCGCTCGGTTTAAGACGATGTTACACATGGCTAACCACTTCCGGTGAACGGCCTCCGCTTCGCCGTCCGCACAGTTCGCGACGAGAGGAAAGAGCATGGCCGCTGCTCCCGCGCCGACGACGAAGACCGATCGCGAGGCGTACTACCGCGAGCACGGATACTGGACCTCCGAACGCCTCGGATGGTGGGTGTTCGACGTCGCCGAGCGCACCCCGGACCGCGAATTCCTGGTGATCGGCGACCTTCGGCTGACGTACGGCGAATTCGCCGCGTGGGCCGATGTGCTCGCCGCGCACTTGGTCGAGGCGGGAGTCGTACGCGGCGACCGCGTCATGATCCAGCTGCCGAATCTGGCGGAGGCGCTGCTGGGCCAGGTCGCCGCCTTCCGGATCGGCGCGGTCAACGTCCCGGTGGTGCCGATCTACCGCGAGCACGAGATGGCGCACATCGTCAACGACTGCAAGCCGCGCGCGGTGATCTCGATCGCGGAGAACCGCGGCAGGCGCCCCGCCGAGGAGCTGGACGGCATCCTGGAGGGCGCCACCTGGGGACCGGTCGCCCGCTTCTGCGTGGGCCTGGAGGAGCCGCGGCCCGGCTGGCGCGCCTTCCCCGGCCGGGACGACCGGCGGCCCGCCGTCTCCCTCCCCGACCCGCTCGAACCCGACCGGTGCTGCCTGATGCTCTACACCTCGGGGACGACCTCGGCGCCCAAGGGCGTCGAGCTGACGGGCCAGGGATTCGTGTCCAACGCGCGCAGCATCCGGCACACCATGTCGCTGAGCGCCAAGGACGTCTTCTTCTGCGCCTCGCCCCTGTCCCACCTGGCCGGTTTCAACGCCGGGGTCGTCTGGCCCGCGTCCATGGGCGCCAAGATCGTCGTGATGCCGGTCTGGAACGGCGCGGAGGCGGCCCGGATCATCGAACGCGAACGGTGCACCTTCACCACCGCCGCCTCGGTGTTCCTCCACGACCTGGTCGCGGCCCATCGCGAGGGCATCGGCACCGGCCACCCGATCTCGGTGTTCATGTCCGGCGGCGCGGCGACCGTACCCGACCTGATCAGGGAAGCGGGCGAGGTCGGGATCACCGCGCTGCGCGGCTACGGCATGACGGAGACCGGCGGGGGAGTCTCCTGGGTCGCCCCCACCGAGCCGCTCGACATCAGGGCCGAGTACGACGGCGCCGTCGTCCCCGGCAGCGAGATCCAGGCCGTCGACGCCGAGCGCCGGCCGCTCCCGCCCGGCGCGGAGGGCGAACTGCGGATCAGGGGTCCGCAGGCGCTCATCGGTTACACCGACCCGGCCCTCACCCGCGAACAGCTCGACGAGGAAGGCTGGTTCTACACCGGCGACCTCGGCCGGGTCGACACGCGCGGTCTGGTCCGCATCACCGGCCGTACCAAGGACATCATCAACCGCGCGGGCGAGAAGTTCTCCGCCCGCGACATCGAGGAACTCATCCAGCGGCACCCGGCCGTCGACATGGCGGCCGTGGTCGGACTGCCCGACCCGCGGCTCGGCGAGGTCGTCGGCGCCTTCGTCACCCTGGCCTCGGGCCAGGAGTGGCCGGGCGACGGCGAGATGACGGCGTACCTGGACCGGGCCAAGCTCGCCAAGCAGAAGATCCCCACCTCGTGGCAGGTGCTCCCCGAACTGCCGAGAACCGCCTCGGGCAAGATCCAGAAACACGAACTGCGCCATACGAACTCCACGACGAACAGGAGGAGTTGAGCCGTGACCCGCCCCGACCGCACCCCGGTCATCGCCGCCGTCGGACTGTCAGACGGTCCCAAGGCGCCCCATCTCGACGCCCTCGGCCACCAGGCCCAGGCGATGCAACGCGCGCTGGCCGACTCCGGCCTCCGCAAGGACGACATCGACGGCTTCGGCTGCGCCGAGGCGTGGATCCCCGGCGTCCCCGGCGTCGACCTCCCCGAGACCGCGGAGTACCTGGGCCTCGACCCGCGGTGGATCGAGGGCACGTACACCGGCGGATCGGCCTACGAGTTCCAGATCCAGCACGCCGAGGCCGCGATCCGGTCCGGCATGGCGGACACGATCCTCCTCACCTACGGCAGCGACCTGCTGACCCGGATGGGACGGAGCCTCGGCACGGCGTACGGCCGCAGGCCCGTCGGCGGCGCGGCGTACGAGGAGCCGTACGGCAAGACGACGGTCGCCGCGTACGCGATGGCCGCGCAGCGTCACATGTACGAGTACGGCACCACGCCGGAACAGCTCGCCAGCGTCGCCGTCGCGGTCCGCGAACACGCGGCCCACAATCCGCAGGCCATCTACCGCAAGCCGCTGACCGTGGACGACGTCCTCGACTCCCGGATGATCGCCGACCCGCTGCACCTGTTCGACTGCTGTGCGATCACCGACGGCGGCGGCGCCGTCATCGTCACCACCGAGGAGCGCGCCCGCGACCTCAGACAGCCGTACGTCTCGATCCTGGGCACGGCCGCCCGCCAGAACCACTGGAACATCTCGCAGGCGCCGGACGTGACCACCACGGCGGGGGCGCGCTCCGGCCCCGACGCCTTCGCGCGCGCCGGACTGACCCCGGCCGACGTGGACATGGCCATGCTCTACGACAGCTTCACCATCACGGTCATCCTGCTGCTGGAGAGCCTGGGCTTCTGCAAGCCGGGCGAGGGCGGTCCCTTCGCCGAGGAGGGCAACCTCCGGCTCGGCGGGAAGCTGCCCGTCAACACCGACGGCGGCGGCCTGTCCGCCTGCCATCCGGGACTGCGCGGGATCTTCCTGCTGATCGAGGCGGTCAGGCAACTGCGCGGCCAGGCCGGTGAGGTGCAGGTGCCGGACTGCGAGGTGGCGCTCGCGGCCGGCTCCGGCGGCTGGTTCTCCACGATCGGCGTCACCATCCTCGGGAAAGGCAGATGAGGCAGATGGCAACCGAGAACATCCGCGGCCCACAGGGGACCCTCGACGTCATCGACGTGGCCGACACCTGGGCGAAGCCGCTCCCCGAACTCGACCCCGTCAGCACCACCTATTTCCGCGCCGCCCAGGAAGGCACGCTGCTGATCCAGCGCTGCCCGTCCTGCCACGCCACGCAGCACTACCCGCGGCTGATCTGCCGCGTGTGTGCGGCGACGCCCGAGTGGG
This sequence comes from Streptomyces sp. NPDC008139, assembly GCF_042957025.1. Classification (NCBI taxonomy): domain Bacteria; kingdom Bacillati; phylum Actinomycetota; class Actinomycetes; order Kitasatosporales; family Streptomycetaceae; genus Streptomyces; species Streptomyces sp. NPDC008139. The sequence goes on along the minus strand of NZ_JBIBHM010000003.1, from coordinate 508,558 downwards.
AGGCGGCGAGCGGGCGGGGCACCGTCTACACGTACACCGTCGTCCGGCAGGCGGGCATGCCCGGATTCGACGAGGACGCGCCGTACGTGATCGCGCTGGTCGACCTCGACGAGGGGCCGCGCATGATGGGCAACATCACCGGCTGCCCCGTGGACGAGGTCCGCGTCGGCCAGCGCGTCCAGGCGTATCAGTTGCGGATCGCCGACGGGATCGGCCTGCCCCAGTGGCGGCCCGAGGCCACCTCCGGCTGAGACCGCGCCACGCGACCGAGGCCGGGTCCGGCCGAGGCCGCCCCCGACCGAGAGCACATCCGGCTGAGCCCGCTCGCGGCTGAGCCCGCCCACCCTCCCCGTGACGCGCGTACGCGCCGTCGCCGGCGATCCATCATTTCACTTCGTTAAGGAGCCTGTTGTGCACAGATCCCTCTTCGGCGTCGGCGTCCTGGCGCTCGCCGCCACGATGTCGCTCGCCGCCTGCGGCTCCAACGGCGGGGGCAGCACCTCCAGCGGTGGCGGCGGCAAGACCCTGGTCATTGGCTTCGCAGCCCCGCTCACCAGCGGCAACGCGGCAGTGGCCGAGCAGATGGTCAACACGGCAAAGCTGGCCGTGAAGACGATCAACGCGGACGGCGGCGCGGGCGGCCGGAAGCTCTCCCTCAAGGTCTACGACGACAAGCTCACCGCCGACGAGTCGGCCAAGGTCGCCCAGCGGGCCATCACGGTCGACAAGGCCGGGGTCATGATGGGCGGCTACACCAGCATTGAGGGACTGGCGATCCGCAAGATCGTCGAGCCGCGCAAGATCGTCTTCATCAACTCCTCGACGATCTCGCCCGCCCTGATGGACGGCGCGAAGTACACCTTCCGCACCACCGTCGACCAGAGCGACTACCCGGTCCAGTTGATCGACCTGCTCAAGTCGCTCGGCTACAAGCACCCGGTGGTGACCGCGGACGACGGCCCGACCGGATCGACGCTGTGGAAGCCGATCGTCGACCAGGCGAAGCAGGCTGGCATGGACCCGGGCGACACCGTGCACTACACGCTGGGCGCGACCGACCTGACCTCGGCCGTGACCAAGCTGAAGGGCGAGCACCCGGACGCCGTCGTCCACATCGGCTCCGCGGCTGCCGACGCGGGACTCATGCTCAAGACGATGGCGGAGGCCGGGGTCAACGTGCCCGTCGTCGGCTTCGGCTCGCTCATCGCGCCGGACGCCCTGAAGATCGGCGGCGACGCGTACACCAAGCTCCCGGCGATCTACACGCTGGCCAACCAGCAGCCGTCCAAGCCGGAGTACCAGGACTTCATCAAGGCGTACGCCACCGAGTACGGCGGCAGCGCGGACGCGCTCGCGCTGGGCCTGGCGGAGCAGGCGGGCGCCACCTGGGACGCCTTCACCGTCCTGAAGAAGGGGCTCGACGCCACCAACGGCGACACCGACGGGGACAAGCTCGCCAAGGCGATCGACGCGATCACGCCCTTCGCGGGCGCCGCGGGCAAGGACGGCTCGCTGATCAACTTCGGTGACGGACGCGACGGATTCAGCAAGTCGCTCGTGGCCTTCCAGTTCGTCGGCGGCAAGCCCAAGGAACTGGCGAAGCAGCCCTCGTGACCCGGCGCGACCCGCTCGACGCGCCGGGCCCCACACCCCGGGGCCCGGCGCTCGACGCCCAGGACGTCCGGCGGATCACCGCCCTGCTGACCGCGTACTGCGACAGCGTGGACACCGGTGACTTCGCGCGCTTCGCCCGCCTCTTCGGCGACGGCACCTGGCTGGGAATGCCCGGCGCCGACGTCGAGGACTGGATGCGGGAGAACGTCCTCACCTACGACGGCGCCACGCACACCCGGCACCGCGTGCACGACATCAGCCTCGCACCAGGCGGTTCGCGGGACGAGGCGTACGGGACCTGCGGCATCGAGGTCACCCAGCGATTCCCCGGTGAGCGGGCCCTGCTCGTCACCCGCAACACCTACGCCGACCGGTTCCGCCGCGTGGACGGCCGGTGGCGGTTCGACTCCCGGACGATCACGCGGCGGCAGCCCGGCGACGACTCCCGGCACCGGCGCCGGGGAAGCGGCCCGGACGACAACCAGAAGGGACGAGGCACGTGCGGATATTCGACGGCCTGACGGATCTGGCCGACTCCGAAGGCGAGGACCTGGGGGCCAGCGACTGGATCGCGGTCGACCAGGGGCGTATCGACGCCTTCGCCGACGTGACCGGGGACCACCAGTGGATCCACGTCGACCCGGACCGCGCCGCCTCCGGCCCCTTCGGGCGGACGGTCGCCCACGGCTACCTCACCCTGTCGCTGCTCGCCGAACTCACCACCCGGCTCTACCGCGTCGACAACGTCTCCTTCGCGGTCAACTACGGCCTGGACCGCGTCCGGTTCGTCACGCCCGTGCTCGAAGGCTCCAGGATCCGCGCCACGGCGCGGCTCGCGGAGGCCGCACGCCTGGACGCGGCCGTCCAGGTGAGGCTGGAGAGCACCATCGAGATCGAAGGGTCACGCCGCCCGGCCGCGGTCGTCACCTCACTCGCCCGCTACGTCGCCTGAGCCGGGCAGCAAGCGACCGCGGCGGACCGGGACAGGACATCGCGCGATGGACCTGCGCGTCGCGCCCCACCGCCTGTACCCCTTCTACGACCGGCGGTGGGAACTGCCGGGCGGCCGGTGACCCGGGGGCGCTCCCGGCGGAGCGCCCCCGGACCACCGCGGCTGTACGGCTGTACGTCATGCGGCTACGGCCTACGGCTCGACCGTCTCGATCGCCTGCGCAGGGCAGCCCACCTCGGCCTCGCGGACGTCGTCCCACGTCGCCTCGGGCGGCTCGTCGGCCAGCAGCCGGACGATGCCGTCCTCGTCGCGCTGGTCGAAGACGCCGGGCGCGGCCAGGACGCACATGCCGGAGCCGCAGCACTTGTCGGTGTCGACGTGGACACGCATGAGGCGTTCCTTTCGTTGCGGAGCGGCGGGGTTCACCAGGCGAGGGGGAGCGCGTGCAGTCCGTAGACGGCCATCTCGTGGCGGAAGCGCAGCTCTTCGAAGGGGACGGCCAGGCGCAGGCCGGGGAACCTCTGGAGTACGGCGGGCAGCGCGACGCGCAGTTCGAGGCGGGCGAGCGGCTGGCCGAGGCACTGGTGGACGCCGAAGCCGAAGGCCAGGTGGCGGCGGGCGCCGGGGCGGCCGAGGTCGAGCAGGCCGCCGTCGGGGAAGGCGTCCTCGTCACGGTTGGCGGCGCCGATCATGCACAGGACGCCCTCGCCCGCGCGTATCCGCGTGCCGCTGACCTCCACGTCCTCGACGGCGACCCGGCCGATCCCGTTGTGGACCACCGTCATGTAGCGCAGCAGCTCCTCGACGGCGGTGTCGAGGGCGGAGCCGTCGCCGTCCTCGTCGAGCCGGGCCGCCTCGTGCAGCCGCTCGGCCTGGGCGGGCTCGCGCAGCAGGGCGAGGACCGACAGGGCGGTCATGTTGGCGGTGGTCTCGTGCCCGGCCACCAGCAGCAGCCGGCCCATCGACGCGATCTCGTCGTCGTCCAGGACGTCCTGCTCGGCGAGGCGGCTGATGATGCTGTCGTCCGGCGCGGCCCGCTTGGCGCGGGCCAACCCGGCGAGGTAGGCGCCCAGTTCGTCCTGCGCCGCGCCGACCTCCCGCGGCGGCGCGTCGGTGCGCAGCATCGTGCTGCTGCACCGCTGGAAGAAGGCGTGGTCGGCGTAGGGGACGCCCAGCAGCAGGCAGATGACCATGGAGGGCAGCGGCAGCGCGAAGTCGGCGACCAGGTCCGTGGTGCGGTCGGCGCGGGCGGCCATCCGGTCCAGCAGGTCGTCGGTGACCTGGCGTACGGCCGGCCGCATCTCGGCGACCTTGCGGATCATGAAGTCGGCGGTGAGCATGCGGCGCAGCCGGGCGTGGTCCGGGTCGTCCATCCGGATGAAGGTCGGCCGGTCGGTGGCGAGCGTCCGCAGGCCCGCCGAGAGGAACGGGAAGCCGGGCCGCCTGGCGTCCGAGCTGAAGCTCCGGTCCCGCAGCACGGAGCGGATGTCCGCGTGCCGGGTCACCATCCAGCACGAGGTGCCGTCCCACAGCCGGACGCGGCTCAACCCCTCCTCGCCTCGGGCCTGTTCGTACGCGGGCGGTGGGGCGAAGGGGCACGTCCCGCGAGCGGCGGGGGCGGTGACGGCAACGGGCGGGTGCGCGGCGGTGGCCATGACGGACACTCCTGTCTTGCCGGTGCGGAAGGTGCCAGAGCGGTGCCAGGGACAGCAGAGGTCAGTGCCTGTAGCACTAAGTGCCGTAGGCAACTAACTTGGTGTCGAGGCTAGTTCGCTCTCCGCACTCGCCGGTAGGGCGGATTCGGGCCGTTTCACGCCGATGCGACCCGGTGGTCACGCCTTCGGTGACGGGACGTCACGCCCCGAACGAGGCGCCCACGTGATGTCGGCGCGGCGGCACCGACCGGCGACGCCGCGCCGTGCCGTCGCGCACCCGCGCGCGTCGCGCCGACCGCCGCCCGACACCGTCCGAAACGCATCGGTACGCGGTCGGGTGTGGCTCTCGGGCATGGGGTGCCATGCGTGGCTACCGTCACTCCGGGAGCGTGCGCCGCCGGACGTGGGTCACCGGAACCGTCGTGGCCAGGGCCGCGCGATGGGCGGGCGGGGCCGCGAGGGGGGCGAGGTGGAGCGGGGCGCGGGGCCAGTCCCGCACGGTCGGCGCCGTGGCCAGCGCAGTGCTGACGTCGATCGCCGCGGGAGGAGCCGACAGGCCGTGGCCGGTCAGCTTCATCGCCGCCTCCTTGCGCACCCAGGCGTCGAGGAACGCCTCCGGGCGTGCGCTGGGCGGGAGTTGGTCGTACGCGGCGCGCTCGGCGGGGGTCAGGGTGAGCGCCGCGAGGCCATCCGCGTCACGGTCCGCGTCGAGTTGGTCGAGATCCGCGCCGATCAGGCCGCTGCCGACGACCGCGATCAGCAGCCACTCGCGGGTGTGCGAGACGGAGAAGTCGAAGGCGGCGTCCGCCACCCGGGGGCGGCCGTGCCGGGGCGCGCCGCACAGCGCGCAACCGCGCTCGACGGCCACCTCGGCCGGTGGCACGCCCAAGTAGCGCCCCACGACGAGCCGTTGGGCCACCCGCGAGGTCAGCAACGTATCGGCCGCCGCGCCCTCACCGAGCACCTGCCACCGCTCCCGCTCCTCGGCGCCGAGCAGACCGGCCCACGCCTCCCGCCGCCGCACCGGCACCAGCCACACCTCGCAGGTCCCGGCGACGGGCGGGGCGAGGGCCCCTCCGGCCGCGACCGTTCCCGCCGACGCCGTTCCCGCCGCATGCGTCCCAGCCGCTATCGCCCCCGCCCCCACAGGAGCCGCCACCAGGGGCGTTGTGACGGCCGGACCGGCCATGACCGACCCGGCCGCGACCGTTTCCGCCGCACGGGTCCCGGCCGCGACCGTTTCCGCCGCACGGGTCCCGGCCGCGACCGTTCCCGCCGCGACCGGCCCGGCCTCAAAGGGGCTCGCCGCCAGAGGGGTGGGGACGAGCGATCCGGCCGCGGCCCGCCCCGCCGCCTCCGGCACGCTCATCCGCCGCTCCGTCCCGTCGCGGCGCCGACGGCCCCGGCGTCGACCGCCCCGGCGTCGGCCGGTGCGAGGTCCATGCCGGAGCCGTCCGTCGACGCCGGTGTCGGCAGCACCGTCAGCAGGTGCGTCACCGCCGTCGCCAACTGCGCGTCCAGGCCGGGCTGCGGCCCCGCCGGGACCACGGCGACCGTGATGTCCGGCTCGACCCCCCGGTTCTCCAGCCCCGCCCCGACCCCGCGGAAGTAGTAGCAGAATTCGGGCTGGGTGGTCACCGTGCCGTCGACCAGCCCGTGCCGCGGCCAGGTGGCGATCGTGCCGCCCCACGTCCGCGTGCCCACCAGCGTGCCCAGGCCGCGCTCGCGGAACATATGGCCGAAGATCTCGCCGTCGGAGCCGGTCTGTTCGTTGATCAGCGCCGCCATCGGACCGCGCGGCGACTCCAGCGGGTACGGCACCGCGCCGCTCCACCGGCCGTGCTCGGTACCCGTGCGGCTGCGCGCGAGCCGGTCGAGGAGCAGCGGAGAGACATGGCCGCCGCCGTTGAACCGCACGTCGACCACCAGCCCCTCCCGGTCCAGACCGCCGAGGAACTGCCGTACGAAGTCCGCGTATCCGGTCCTGAACATGTCCGGCACGTGCAGATACGCGAGCCTGCCGTCGGAGACGGTGTCCACGTAAGCGCTGTTGCGCGCCACCCAGTCCAGGTAGCGGGCGCGGGCCTCGCTGCGGGCCGCGCGGACCACCACCCGGCGCGGGACGGCGCCGCCGCGCAGCACGGTCAGTTCGACCTCGCGGCCCGCGAGACCGGTGAGCAGTTCCGCCGGCCCGCCGGGCCCCACGAGGTGCCCGTCGACCGCGGCGATCTCGTCGCCCGGCCGGATGTCGACGCCCGGCCGGTCGCAGGGCGAGGTGGCGTCGGGGTTCCACGGGTCGCCGCGCAGCACGTGCGCGATCCGCCAGCGGCCCTCGGCCTGCGGCGCGGGCTCCCAGTCCACGCCGAGGAACCCCTGCGCCTCACCGCTCGGCGCGCCGTAGTCGCCGCCGCGCTCGTACGCGTGCGAGGTCGCCAGCTCGCCGTGCAACTCCCAGACCAGGTCCGAGAGTTCGGCGCGGGTCGCGACCCGGTCGAGCAGCGGCAGATAGCACCGGTGCACCGCGTCCCAGTCGACCCCCGACATGTCGGCGTTCCAGAAGCTCTCGCGCTGGAGCCGCCACGCCTCCCGGAACATCTGCCGCCACTCTGCGGCAGGCACGAACGGGATCTTGACCCGGTCCAGGTCGACCCAGCCGGTGGGCCGCCCCGGCGGGGCGATGGGCGAGTCGAAGTCCTCCACGGCCTCCTTGGGCGCGCCCGCGGGCACCACGCGCAGCCGGTGGTTGTGCCGGTAGAGCAGCGCCGTGCCGGTGCGGTCGGTGCTGATCTCGTCGACCGGCCCGAGGTAGTCCTCGGTCACGTCGCCGGTCGCCAGGTCCACCAGTGTGACGCTGCCCTCCTGTTGCTGCTGCGGGTCGTCCGGCTCGGGCGCGCTGAGCGGTACCGACAGCAGCAGCACGCAGTCGGGCAGACCGAGCACCGCCGCGTACCGGCCCTCGGGGACCGGCAGCGGGACCAGGCGCCGTTCGATACCGGTGAAGTCGATGGCGACCGGCCCTTCCGGATCGCCCTCGTCGTACCCGTCGGGGGAGTACGCGCCGCCCGCCGACTGCTGCGGCGGAGCGAACGGCGGCTGCCGGTCGGCGGTCAGCGGCACCGCGTACGGCCGGGCGCCGAAGGGGAAGCCGATCTCGAACTGGACCTGGTCGTGCTCGGGCGTCAGGTCGCGCTGACCGACGAAGTACAGGTAGCGGCCCGCCGGGTCGAAGGACGGCAGCGCGTCCCGCAGCACCGGGCGGGTGATCCGCGAGGTGCGTCCGGTGTCCACCTCGGCGACCTTGATGGCCGTGCTCCTGGGCGTGTCCGGATAGGTGTAGGCGAGCCAGCGGCCGTCGGGCGACCAGGCCAGATCCTCGATCCGCTCATGGGCACTGGTGTCGAGCAGCCGCGGCTCCAGCTTCGGCCGGTCGGTGTCGACGCTCCACAACTCCTGCCGGTTGGTGGCGAAGGCGACCTGCCCGGTGGCGGGCGAGGCGGCCAGCGCGGTGACATAGCCCAGGTCGGCCAGCGGCACGCCGAGCAGCTCCGAGCCGCCCTCCGCGGGCAGCAGCACCAGCCGCTCACCGGGCCCTGAGTCGCCCGCGACCGCGACCAGCCGCTCGCCGTCGGCGAGCCAGTTCAGCAGCCGGTAGCGGACACCGTCCGGGCGCCCGTGCCGCCGTACCGGACCCGACCAGGGCGCGAGCGTGAACGCCTTGCCGCGGGCGGTGACCGCGAGGGTCTGCCCGTCGGGGCCGATCCGCGCCCCGTCCAGGAAACCGGTGGCCGACACGATGCGGCGCTGGTGCTGGACGCCCGAGGGGCCCAGCTCCACCCGCAGCCGCCGGGTGCCGCCGCGCGCCGGGTCCAGCACGTGCAGGACCGCGCCGCTGTGGTAGACCAGCCGGCGGCCGTCGCTGGACAGACCGCGCGCGTAGTACTCGTCGTGGTCGGTGTGCCGGGTCAGACCCGTGCCGTCGGAGTGGCAGGAGTAGACGTTGCCGGTGCCCTCGTGGTCGCTGATGAAGTAGATCCGGTTGCCGACCCAGCAGGGGTCCGCCGGATTGCCCGCGGGCAGCGCGAGCCGCCGGTACGCGCCGGATCCGTCGTCGTCCACCCAGAGTTCACCGGCCGCCCCCCCGCGGTAGCGCTTGCGGCGCGCCGGGTCGGCGATGCTCCGGCCGATCACCGAACCGCCGCCGGGCCCGTACGACACGGACGCGGCGGGGCCCGCCTCGACCAGCCGGGGCGGGCCGCCGTCGGGGTGCACGGCGAACAGCCGGAAGCCGAAGCCCTCGGGCTGGCCCGCGGTGCTCGCGTACAGGATCTCGCCGGTCAGCGGGTGCCAGCCGGTGACCGTGCACCGGCCCGCCTGGTGGGTCAGCCGGCGGACGGGACCGCCCGAGACCGACGTCAGGCAGACCTCGGTGAGGCCGTCGGGGGAGCCGGTGAAGGCGACCTGGCGGCCGTCGGGCGAGAGCCGGGGGCCCGCGCACGCGGTCGTGCCCGCGGTGAGCCGCCGCGCGGTGCCGCCCTCGGCGGACACCGTCCACAGGTCGTCCTCGCACACGAAGACCACGGTGTCGCCCACGATCGTCGCGTGGTGCAGATAGCCGCCTTCCGCGGCGCGGGCGCTCATGACGGCTGGGACGACGTGGAGCGGATACGGGCGGCGATCGCACGGCGCCGGTCGGCGACCTGCTCACGCCGGCGGTGCACGTCCTGCTCGCTCTCGGTCCAGTAGCAGGCGGTGCGCCACTCGCCGACGGTGTAGGAGTCGTACGCGCAGCGGACCCGCCGCTGCTCGGTGAGTTCACCGGACGACACCAGCATCGTGTTGTGCTCCAGGACCTGGTTGACGACCACCCGCATGTTCAACTCCGCGCGGATGTACGCGTGCGCGGCGGTGACGGCGGTCGCGCCGTACGGGCCCCGGCACTCCGGCAGCACGCCGAAGGACAGCTCACAGGTCTGGCCGGGCCAGTCGATCGAGGTGATCCAGGCGAAGCCGACGGTCGCGCCGCGGGAGTCGCACATGGTGAACATCCGCTTGACGTCGTGCTCACGCGTGAGGGTGCGGCGCTGGTTGGCGGTGAGCGCGTCGTCGTCGCTGACGACCGCGAAGTCGGTGAGATTCGCCTGGAAGCGCGACTCGCGCAACAGGGCGGTACGCGTGGGGATGTCGTCCTCGGTGAAATGCCGGACGGTCACGAACGGCATGGGTCAGCCCTCCTCGGTGGCGCAGTAGACCAGCACGTCGTGGTAGCCGCCGGTGTGGAAGACATGGCCGGGCAGCCGGCCGGCGCCGGTGAAGCCGCAGGCTTCGAGCGCGGGCACGGCCGGTGAGCCGTCGGGGACCTCGGCGACATACGACGTGCACCGGCGGTAGGTGCGCAGGAAGGCGAGCAGGGCGGCCAGCGGCTCCGGGTCGGCGGACGTGGTGGCGACCCAACCCTGGCGCGGCTGCGCGGGGTTGGGCACGTATCCGAGCAGCACGTCCCCGGCCTGGAGCACCTGCGCTCCGGTACGGGCCAGCTCGCGGGCGAGCAGCGGGCCGTTCTGGGTGACCGGGTCGAGGCCGAGGAAGCCGCGGGCGGCCTGCGACGCGGCGCTCAGCCGCGCGGCGGCCTCGGCGGTGCCGAGCAGGGTCAAGTCAGCCATGGCGGGTCGCTCCCCAGATCTGTCGGGCCACCGGGCGGCCGTCCAGCCACAGCGCCCGCGGGATGTCGGCCTCCGGGCTCAGCCCCGCGTCACGCAGCAGGGCGTCGCGCGGGAGCCCGTCGGGCAGCGGAACGGCCGGGGTGACCCAGCCGAAGACCCGGCTCAGGCCGAGCACCCGGAAGGCGTGGTCGAGGGCGGCCTTCAGCAGCGGCTCCGCGCTGGTCTCGGCCCCGGGGCGCAGGCCGATCTCCAGCCGCGCCCTGCGGTGCACCCAGTCCAGGGCGGCGAGCCGGACGAAGCCGGTGCCGGGCACGACGCACAACTCGTCGTCCTGGCCCGGCGCTCCGTCCTCGCCGGGACCTTCCGGCGCCGGCACCCGGGCCGGTTCCGCCAGGGCGGGCCTGCCGGGCACGGACAGGCCGAGCAGCTCGCCCGGCAGCCAATGGCCGGTGAGCAGGGGCAGGTCGGCGCCCCGGTATCCGCGCAGCATCATGACGTGGGCTCCCAGATCCGGGAGAGGAAGACGGAACCGCGGCGGTGTCCGTCGTGGACGACGTGTCCGGTCAGGACGCCTTCCTCGGTGAAGCCCGCCAGGCGGGCGGCGGTCAGGCCCCGGTCGTCGAACTCGCGGACGACGACGGCCAGTCGGACCACCTCGCGCTGCCAGCGCAGCGCCCGGACCAGCTCGCGGTACGCCGACGCCCAGGCGTCCGTGCGCAGCCGTGAGGTCAGCCGCAGGTGCAGCACGTAGTGGCAGGCGTGCTCGGCGCCCATCGCCTCCAGGGCGTACAGGCCCACGGGCCGTCCGTCGGCGCTCAGCAGACGGGTGTCCTCGTCGAGCAGCGCGAGGATCTCCCACTGCGGGCGGGTGGCGGGGCGGGCGGTGCGGAAGTAGAAGTCGGACTCGGTGAAGAGGTCCAGTACGGCGTCGTGGTCGGCCTCCGTGACCGGCCGGGCGGACCACGCGAAGGTCGCGGGCGCGGGAGTTGTCGCGGGAGCGGGGACGGACGCCGTGGCCGGGCGCGCCGTCAGGTCCGTGGCGGTCATGTCCGTCCCTTCCGCGCAGCCAGGTCGTGGGTGATGTGCAGCCGCTGGATGTTGCTGGTGCCCTCCATGAACTCGAAGGCGAGCACGTCCCGGCTCCACTTCTCCAGCAGCGGGTGCTCGATCAGCGCGCCGGGGCCGAGCGCCCGGGCGGCCCAGTGCGTGGTGCGCACGGCCAGATCGGTGGTGTGCAGCTTCGCCATGGACGGCGGCCGTACGACGTCGGGCTGGAGGTCGACGGCCGCCGCGGACTCGTACAGCAGCGCCGTGGCCGCGTCGAGCCGGGCGGAGACCACCTCGTGCCCCGACCAGCCGGGACGCTGCTCGGTCACGTAGTCGCGGGTGCCGAGAGCGGTGCCCAGGGCCAGCGCGGCGATCTGGAGCCGCATCGCGTTGAAGGTCCTGCTGATCCCCCACAGGCCGCGCCGGGAGGCGGGCAGGTGGGCGCCGAGCAGCATCTCGCGCGGCACGGGCACCTCGTCGAGGTCCAGCCGGCAGATCCGCGCGCCGCGCAGACCGATCATGTCCAGCGGCTCGCCGTGGAAGCCGGGCGCGGGCTGCCGGATCAGCGCGCCGCGGATGGAGAGCGGGCTGCGCCCGGTCCTGGCGAAGACCACGCCGATCGCGCCCCGGGAGGCGTTGCCGACATAGCGCTTGGAGCCGGAGAGCAGGTAACCGTCGGCGGGGTCGCCCGCCGCGTCGAACCTGCTCTCCATCGCCGTGGCGTCGGTGCCGTGCTCCGGTTCCGTCATGCCGAAGAAGGTCCAGGCGCGACCGTCGGCGATGGTGTCGTAGAACAGTTCGCGCTGTGCCTCGTTGCCCAGGGTGTCGACAGCGACGCCGGCCAGGGAGGGACCGGTGTTGGCGCTGAGCACCCCCGCGTCGCCGCGGGCCAGTTCGACGCTGGCGACCACGCGGGACAGGCAGGTGTCGGAGTAGCCGCCGTCGTCCACGGCGGAGCCGGAGCGGTAGTCCTTGGGGGTGGAGGCGGACCTGACCAGCGCCATGACGGGCAGGTCGAGGTGGGCCGTGCCGGCCGGGTCGGCGTCGACGGCCAGGGCGTGGGCGCGCAGTTCCCGGCCCGCTTCCCGGCACTGTTCGCGCAGCTCCCGCAGCGGGGTGTCGAGGGGGATCATGGCTGTACGTCCTCCCGGTCGGTCCAGCAGTCCGCCGCGAGCCGGCCGACGTACGCGGCGCGCACCGGTCCGTCGGCGAGGTAACCGGAGGCCCCGAAGAGCTTGGCGGTGTCCCAGTCGAGCGCGGTGATCCGGTCGTGCGCGTCGGCCACGGCCGCGGGGACGCGGTGGCCGACGAGCAGGAGTTGGCGTACGGCGTCGAGCGCGGTCATGACGTCGGCGACGGTGCCGAGCACGAGTTGTTTGCGGATCAGGGGCTCGCCGCCGCCCACCCGTCCGGACAGGTGGGCGACCGCGTCGTCGAGGAGCCTGCGGGACACGCCCACCCGTACCGCGCCGAGCAGCGCGGCGAATACGGTGCGGCGGTCGTCGGGCCCGTCGTACGAGGCCGGTGCGGCGGATTCTGCGGGCCGGTGGGGCCACGCCACGAAGGCGACGCCCTCCATTTCCGCGAGGCGGTGCGGCACGACCTCGGCGCCCGTGGGCACCCGGCCCGCCGGGAAAGCGGCGACGCGTCCCGCGGGAGCGCCGACCTCCACCGTGCGCAGCGCCAGCTCCAGGCCGGGCGTGAACCCGCCGTCATGGGCCGCCGCTTCACACGCCACGAGCGTGTCCCTCATCGAATCCTCCGTTGGGCCGTGCCGTGTTCGGCTAACCGGCGACCCGCGTGAGGTCCAGCCGGATTTTGATGTAGTCGGCAAAGGAGCCTGCGGACTGGAATACCTCGGGTTCGAGAGTGTCGGGGTCGACTTCGAGGCCGATGGTGTCCTCAAGGCTCATGAGGAGTTCGACAAAACGCATGGAGTCGATCTCCAGGTCTTCGAGAATCCTGGTATCCGCGCTGAATTCGGGGAGCGGCCGGTCCAGGATCACGGAGAGGGAATGCTGAAGGTGCTCGATAATCTCGGCGTGTTCCACCGGACTTTCCCCTTCCCTGGGAGAAGTGGGCCCGAGCGGTCGGCCGTCCGGCCCTGGGGGAGGGCTGCCCGCCGGCAGGGCGCCGGCCGCCTGATGGCGGACGCGGCGCCTTGCCGGCGACGGACGTCACACGGCCGTGAGCTCAGACATGGTGCAGGTCCGAGATCAGGCGGCCTTGGACGCGGCCTTCACCGCGGCCTTGACGGCCGCCTTCGACGCGGCCTTGCTCGCAGCCTTGCTGGCCGCCTTGGACGCGGCCTTGGTCGCCGACTTGTCAGCGGCCTTGACGGCAGCCTTGCTGGCGGCCTTGGACGCGGCCTTGACGGCGGCCTTCACGGCGGTCTTGGACAAAGGAACCACACCTTCCATGTAAGGAAATTCGGGACCCGAGTGGGCCCCGGATGCCGGATCTGGTTTCTCCGACACCATGAGATTCCCGGACGGCGCAACTCCCGTCAACCCTTGCCGGGTTGCACCGAGACGAATCCCGATGGCAGCTTTTTGCCGTCAACAAGCGGCCACCGTGAAACGCTGCCGTTATTCCCGTTCGGGCCTGATGCTGGGAGGTGATTCACGGGCCCGCGCGAATGCGGCCGGGCCGGTCCCACTCACGGTTTGGAAGGAGGGCGGGATGCCCGAGGTGAGAAGCGCGGACCTCTGCTGGGGGCAGCGGTACCACTGGCTGAGGTACCAGCAGGTGCCCGCGGGCGCTCGTCACGACGCGCACATCGTCACCAACTACCCGCTGCCGCAGGGACTTTCCCTGACGGGCCTGCGGTCCGCGCTGGCCTATCTGGTGCGCAGGCACGAGGGGCTGCGCACGGTCTTCGACGCGCACGCCAGGCCGGGCCCGAGACAGCGGGTCGAACCGCCGGGGCCGATGCCGCTGTTGGTGGCCGCCACCGAGCAGGACGGTACGCCGGGACCCGCGGCGGTCATCGCCGAGATGTCCACCACCGAGTTCGACCCGGAACGCGAGTGGCCGATCAGGGCCTGCGCGGTCACCACGGGCGGAGTGCCGCGCACGCTGGCGCTCGTCCTCAACCACACGGCCTTCGACGACTGGAGCATGCAGCTCTTCCAGCGCGACTTCGAGGCACTGCTCGGCACGCTCGCCACCGGCCGCCGGGCGCAGTTGGCGCCGGTCGCGTACCAGCCCGCCGACCTCGCGGCCATCGAGGCGCGGCCGTCGCCGGAGCGGGCGCGGATGCTGCGCTATTGGCAGCGGGCGGTGCCCGAGCTGCCCGCCGACATGTTCGTGCGGCGCCGTGAGCCGGCCGCGCCCGACGGTGTCGCCGCCTTCGGGGCGACGCTCACCTCGCCCGCGCTGCTCACCGCGGTCCGCGAGATCGCCGCCCGGCTGCGGGTGTGGCCCTCCGCGGTGCACCTGGCGGCGTACGCGGTGGCCATGGCCACGTACACCGGCGAGCGGACGGTCACCCACCGCTGGCTGACCAGCCACCGCCAGGACGGACCCCGGATGTCCGTGCTGACGTGCATGTTCTCGCCGGCGCTCGTCTCGGTCGACCTCGGTGGCGACCCCGGATTCGCCGAGGTGGTCGCGCGGGTCGCCGCCGCGCTGGAGACGGCGCAGGAGCACGCGTACGCGCCGTACGACGAGATCGTGGAGCTGGTCGCCCAGGACGCTTTCCGGCGCGGCGCGCCGATCAGGACCTCCTCCGAGGTCAACTTCCTCAACCACGGGACGAAGAGCTGCGGCACCCGCAAGGAGCGCCTTCTGCGGACACCGGAGCCGACCGCGTGGGCGCTGTCCGAGACCGACACCTATCTGCGGGTCGGGGAGTGGGACGACGGAGTCACCGTCGGCCTCAACGCGCGGGCGGACGTGATGGACGCGGCGGCCGTCGAGCACTTCCTGCGCGGGTACGGGCGGCTGCTGGAGGCGCACCGCGACGCGGCCGTCGACCTGCGGCTCGACGAGGCCGCCGCGCTCTTCGTCTTCGCCGCCCCCGCCCCGCGCCGCCTGGCCCGGCTCGGACCCGACGCGGTGGACCTGGACGCGACCGAGCGCGTGCTGCTGGCGCATCCGGCGGTACGGTCCGCGCGGGTGTCCGTGGAAGACGGTCGGCTGCTCGCCGAGGTCACGACGGAACGGCCCCTGGACGAGCGGGAGTTGCGGCTGCACTGCCTGGACACCGGCTCCGCGCTGCCCGGTGCGCGCCGCCCCGACGCCTTCCGGGTGACGGCAGG
The DNA here is from genome assembly GCF_042957025.1 of Streptomyces sp. NPDC008139. NCBI lineage: Bacteria > Bacillati > Actinomycetota > Actinomycetes > Kitasatosporales > Streptomycetaceae > Streptomyces > Streptomyces sp. NPDC008139. The sequence goes on along the minus strand of NZ_JBIBHM010000003.1, from coordinate 493,368 downwards.
GGAGGGCGCCCGCGCGGCGCGTACGGAAGCGGTGGCCGCGAACGCGCTGGCCGCCGTCGTCGCCGAGGTCAACGGGCTGGCCGCCGTGGACCTCGACGCCTCCTACACCGTGGCGGGCGGCCGGATGCTGCGCGCGCCGCGGGTCCTGACCGAGTTGCGCGCCCGCGGCTGGGAGGGCGCCGATCTGAACCAACTCGGCGGCACCCGGCCGTTGTCGGGCCTGGCCCACGGACTGACCCCGGTCCAGGAGCCGACCCCGGAGTTGACCCCGGCCTGACACCGTTCCGCCCGGCCGCTGCTGACCGCGCCGCCCACGCCACGGACCACCCGCGGCGAGGGCGGCGCGGCCATGCCGGGACCGTTCCGCGTACCGCCGTACCGCTCCCGCCACATCTGGCACCGGCCCGCGCACGCCGCCCCCGCAACCCACGGCGGCGGCCGACCCGGTGTGGGTCGGTCGCCGCCGTGCGGGTCGGGGACGGGTGTGCGGGGGGCGGGTTCAGGCGGCCTCCTCCAGGGACAGGCGCTGGGCGATCTGGACGCCGGCCTGGAAGCGGCTGACCGAGCCCAGGCTGCGCAGCAGGGCCGCGATGTGGCGGCGGCAGGTGCGGACCGACATGTCCAGGCGGCGGGCCACGACCTCGTCGGTGAGGCCCTGGGCCATCAGCCGGGCGATGGAACGCTGGAGGTCGTCGTTAATGTCCTCCGCGTAGCCCGCCTCCTCCATCGCGAAGGGCGCGGCGCCGTCCCACAGCAGGTCGAACATGTCGACCATGCACCGGATCATCGTCTCGTCGCGGACCTGCCGCGCGGTGGGCGGTCCGCCCGCCTCGCCCGCGGTGACCACCACGGCCAGCGCGCGGTCGAAGACCACCGCCGTCTGCGGCACGGAGCGGATGGTGCGGATCGACGCGCCGCGTTCCGTCAGCTTCTTGGCGCGGGCGCGGGAGGCGAAGTCGGCGCGGTCGCGGTGCGGCGAGAGCACCCGTACGTCGATCTCCGTGCCGAGCGTGTCGTAGCAGGCGTCGAAGAGGTCGTCGGGCGCGATCCGCGCGTCGTGACCGGGGCGCAGGACGATCGCCTCCGTGGCGCAGTCACCGGCCGCCAGCCGCAGCAGGCCGCGGATCTCGGCCTCGCCCTCGACGGCGTCGATGACGCCGAGCGGCCCTTCCGCGCCGCCCGGACCGCCCGCGATGGAGTCGATCCTGGCGCGCAACCGGTCGGCCAGTTCGCGCTGTTGGAGGATGGCCCGCTCGATCGGCGAGGTGAGCTGGGTCGCCGCGGAGTGCGGGTCCACCGGTACGAGCCCGGTGCCGGTCGTCTCGTCGGTGCGCAGCAGCCGCAGTTCCACCAGCCGTGCGGCGGCGGCGAACACCTCCCCCGCGGACAGGCCGAGTTCGAGCGCGACCAGGTCGATCGAGCCGGGGGTGACGGCGCCGCTGCGGGTCGCGTACTGGTAGACCGCGACGAGATCGCCGCTGTCGTGGCCGCCGGCCGGGTGCCGGTCGTATCCCGCGGGACGCGGGTGTTCCGGCGGGCGGTCCGGTGTCGGCGCGAGGTCGGATATCCCCGTGAGCATGGAGGGTGCCTCCCCTTCGTGGATCAATGCGGTGCCGCGGCGGGTCAGGTTCCGTTCGTGCTCCGCCCATGGTGCGTCGGGCCGCCATCACGCCGCCCTCGTTCCGCTCACCGCCCCCGGATACCGGCTCCCGGCGCGCTATCGATCCGCTATCGGCCCACTGTCCGGGGGCCGCCGCAGGGGGCCGCGCCATCGCCCGGGGAACCCGCGTCACCTCGTCCGAGGGACCGGGCGAGAGCGCTGCGATGGCGGTTCGAGAGCGGCCGGCGGTCAAGTGACATCTGTGCGCGGGTGGGTCCCGCGCCCCGGACGAAGACGAAGACCGGACGAAGACAAGGGGACCGATCACCATGGCCGAGACGACGCGGGAGATACCGCGCACCTTTCAGGACGTCCTGCTGCCCCGCCTGCCGTACGCGGAGGGCGACGAGCTGACGGCGGACGCCGATCTGGCCGCGCTGGGGCTGGACTCGATGGGCGTCGTGCAGCTTCTCGCGGACCTGGAGGACCACTTCGGGGTGGAGCTGGACGACGAGTTGCTGACCGAGGAGACCTTCGCCACGGTCGGCTCGCTGTGGGCGACCGTCGCCGACTTCGTCACGCCGGAACTCGCGGCCGGCCATGAGTGAGCCGACGGTGAGCGCGTCGGCGGTCAGCGAACCGACGACGGGCCGGACGACAGCACGCGGCACGGCGACGAACGGTACGGCGAACGGCACGGCGGCAAGTGCGCCGACCACGAACGGTACGGCGCCCCACGGGGCGGCGGTGGCCGCCCGCCGGGTCGCCGCGCCGCTGACCCGCCTGGACCGGCTGATCGCGCGCGGCGCGACCCACCGCCCGGCGCTGACCTTCAAGGACCGCACCGTCAGCTACGGCGAACTCGCCGAGCAGGTCGCCGAAGTCGCCTACGGCCTGCACCGGTTGGGCGTGCGGCGCGGCGACCGCGTCGCGGTCTACGCGGAAAAGCGCGTCGAGACCGTCGTGTCGATGCTCGCGGTCTCCGCGGCCGGGGCCGTCTTCGTCCCGGTCAACCCGCTCTTCAAGGGCCGCCACCTGGCCGGTATCACCACCGACTGCGCGGTCACCGCGCTGGTCACCACCGCCGAGCGGCTGGAGACCGTACGCGCGGCACTGCCGCCGGACACCACCGTCCGCCATCTGGTGCTGATCGGCGACACCGGCACCGTACTCCCGGCCGACGACCGCTGGACCGCGGTGCCGTGGGAGCGGCTGCGCGAGCACGGGCCGCTGCCGGTGCCCGGCGCCGACGCCGTCGTGGACGGCGACGTCGCGGCCGTCTTCTACACCTCGGGCAGCACCGGCGGCCCCAAGGGCGTGGTGCTCTCGCACCGCAATCTGCTCGCCGGGGCCGAGAGCGTCGCCTCCTACCTCGGGCACACCGAGGACGACGTGGTGCTGGCCGCGCTGCCGTTCAGCTTCGACGCCGGTTTCAGCCAGCTCACCACCACCCTGATCGCCGGGGCCCACCTGGTGCTCACCAACTACCTGCTGCCGCGCGAGGTGGTACGGCTCTGCGCCCGCCACGGCGTCACCGCGCTCACCTGCGTACCGCCGCTGTGGCTGCAACTGGCCGCCCAGCAGTGGCCGCAGGAGGCGACCGCACGGCTGCGGTACTTCGCCAACACCGGCGGCCGGATGCCGCGCGCCACCCTGGGCCGGCTCCGCGAGATCTTCCCGCAGGCCCGGCCGTATCTGATGTACGGGCTCACGGAGGCGTTCCGCTCCACCTACCTCGACCCGGACGAGTCCGACCGCCGTCCCGACTCGATCGGCAAGGCCATCCCCAACGCCGAGATCCTGGTGCTCCGCCCCGACGGCACCCCGTGCGTGCCCGGCGAGCACGGCGAACTGGTGCACCGCGGCGCGCTGGTGGCCCTCGGCTACTGGAACGATCCCGAGCGCACCGCCGAACGCTTCCGCCCGGTGCCGGGCGCCGTCCCGTACGGCGGCACCGAGTTGGCGGTCTGGTCGGGCGACACCGTCTACAGCGACGAGGCCGGTTTCCTGTACTTCGTCGGCCGCACCGACGACATGATCAAGTCGTCGGGCTACCGGATCAGCCCCACCGAGATCGAGGAGGCCGTGTACGCCAGCGGCCTGGTCACCGAGGCGGTCGCGCTCGGCGTCGGCGACGAACGGCTCGGCCAGCACGTGGTCCTGGTCGTCGCGGGGGCCTGCGACACCGCCCGACTGCACCAGGCGCTCGCCCGCGAGCTGCCGCCGTACATGCTGCCGCGCCGCACGGTCGTCCTGGACGAACTGCCGCGTTCGGTGAACGGGAAATTCGACCGGGTCGAGCTGCGCAGGACCGTGGAGGGCAACCGATGAGCGGCGCGGCACCGGGTCAGGGCGCGGAGGGCGCCGACGCTTTCGGCGGCTTCGGCCGGCACGGCCGGTTCACCGTCGTGGACGGCGAGTTGGCCGTCGGCGGGGTGCCCGCAGGGCGGCTGGCCGAACGCGTCGGCTCCACCCCCTTCTTCGCCTACGACCGTTCCCTGCTCAGCCGCCGCGTCGCGGAACTGCGGGCGGCGCTGCCCGACGGCGTGGAGCTGAACTACGCTGTCAAGGCCAATCCGATGCCCGCGCTGCTGCACCACATGAGCACGCTGGTCGACGGCCTCGACGTGGCGTCGGCCGGTGAGATGCTCACCGCGCTCGACACCACGGTCCCGGCCGAGCGGATCGGCTTCGCCGGACCCGGCAAGACCTCGATCGAGATCCGGCAGGCCGTGGCCGCGGGCGTCATCGTGGAACTGGAATCGGCCACGGAACTGGCCCGGGTCCGGCTCGCGGGCGAACAGCTCGGCATCACCGCCCGCGTCGCCCTGCGCGTCAACCCTCCCTTCGCGGTGCGCGGTTCGGGCATGCGGCTGGGCGGCGGACCGCAGCAGTTCGGGGTGGACGCCGAACAGGCGCCGGAACTGCTCGCCGGGATCGGCGCGGCCGGGCTGGACTTCCAGGGCTTCCACGTCTTCGCCGGATCGCAGAATCTCGACGCCGAGAGCATCTGCGCCGCCCAGCGCGGCACCGTGGAACTGGTCACGGAACTGGCCGAGCACGCGCCGGGACCGGTGCGCTACCTCAACCTCGGCGGCGGCTTCGGCATCCCCTACGCCGCCCGAGACCGCGCCCTGGACCTGGGGCCGATCGCCGAGAACCTCGCCAAACTCCTCGACACCGCCATCCGCCCCGCGCTCCCGCAGGCGCGCACCGTCATCGAACTCGGCCGCTATCTGGTCGGCGAGGCCGGTGTCTATCTGACCAGGGTCGTGGACCGCAAGATCTCCCGCGGCACCACCTTCCTCGTGGTGGACGGCGGTCTGCACCACCAGCTCGCGGCCACCGGCAACCTGGGCCGCGCGATCCGGCGCAACTACCCCATCGCGGTGGTGGGTTCCGCCGTCGCCCCGGCCACCGAGACGGTCGACGTGGTCGGCTGCCTCTGCACCCCGCTCGACCTGCTCGGCAAGGACGTGTCACTGCCCCACGCGGAGATCGGCGACCTCATCGCGGTGTTCCAGGCGGGCGCCTACGGCCTGACGGCCAGTCCGGTCGGCTTCCTCGGCCATCCGGCACCGCACGAAGTCCTGATCTGAACCCACCCGCCGCGGCGGCACCGGGCCCCGCGAGCCTCACGTTGCAAGGAAGGCTGACGGACATGGCGATCGCATCACCCCTCCCCGCCAGAGCCACGGCGGACCCCACGCCGGACCCGGCTGCGAACCCGCCCGCGGACTCGACATCGGACTCGACAACGGACCTGACGGGTGAGCCCACCGTGGACGGGCAGGCGCCCGCCGCCCCGGTGGGCACCGCGGTCCGGTTCCGGGTACTCGGCTCCCTCGAGGTGCGCGGCTCGCAGCAGGTGGCGGTCACGGCGCGGCGGCAGCAGATCGTGCTGGCGCTGCTGCTGCTGGAGACCGGCCGCGGTGTGGGACTCGAAACGATGGTGAACGCGGTCTGGGGCGGCGCCCCGCCCGCGACCGCCCGCTCCCAGGTGCAGACCGCCGTGTCGGCGCTGCGCCAGCGGATGGAGCGCGCCGGGCTCGGCAAGCGCATCCGCATGCACGGCCTCGGCTACACCCTCGACCTCGCCCCCGGCGAGCTGGACCTGCACGTCTTCGACGAGCTGGCGGCCCGCGGCCGGGCCGCCGCTGCCGACGGGCGGCCCGCCGCCGCCCGCGCGGCCTTCCGCGAGGCGCTCGACCTGTGGAACGGCGACCCGCTCCCCGAGGTCGACAGCCCCGTGGTGCAGACGAAGCTGGTACGGATCTCCGAGCGCCGCTTCGAGGTGCTGGAGGAGTGCCTGGACGCCGAGCTGCGTCTGGGCCTGCACCACGAGGTGCTGGGCGAGATCAGCGCGCTGGCCGCCGAATTCCCGCTGCGCGAGCGCCCCGCCGTGCAGCTCATGACCGCGCTGTACCGCTGCGGGCGGCAGGCCGAGGCGCTGGCCGCGTACCACCAGGTGCGGCGCACCTTCATCGAGGAGCTGGGCATCGAGCCCGGGCCGGTGCTGCTCAAGCTGGAGCTGGCCATCCTCAACGGCTCCGGCGACCTGGACCTCCCGCAGACCGCCGCGCCCGCCACCGTCGACGCGACCGCGCCGCTGCCGCTGCCGCGGATGCTCCCGGCCCGGATCACCGACTTCACCGGCCACGCCGACGTCCTGGCGGAACTGACCGACCGGCTGTCCGCGCCCTCGGCGCCGATGGCCGTGATCACCGGCTGTGCGGGCGTCGGCAAGTCCGCGCTCGCCGTCGAGGCCGCGCACGCCCTCGCCCCGGCCTTCGCCGACGGCCAGTTGTACGCGAGGCTGCCGGTCGGCGCAGGTCCCCGCGAGGTCTCCGACGTCCTGGAACGCTTTTTGCGGGCGCTCGGCTTCACCGCCGCCGCCGTACCCGAGTCCCTGGACGGCCGCTCCGCGCTCTACCGCAGCGCGCTGGCCGAGCGGCGGATGCTGGTGGTCGTCGAGGACGCCGCCGACGTCACGCTGCTGCGCCCCCTGGTGCCCGGCACCCCCACCTGCGGTCTGCTCGTCACCAGCCGGGCCCGGCTGTCGGCGCCCGCCGACACGTACACCGTCGAGCTGGAAGTGCCGCAGATTCCCGAGGCCGTGGAACTGCTCGCGGCGATGACCGGCCGCGAGCGGGTGGCGGCCGAGCCCAGCGAGGCGATCGAACTGGCCGAGCTGTGCGACGGGCTGCCGCTGGCGCTGCGCGCCGCCGCCGCCCGGCTGTCCGCCCGCCCGCACTGGAGTCTGGCCCAGCTCACCGCGCGGCTGCGCGACGAACGCCGCCGGCTGGACGAGCTGTTCCACCAGGGCCTGGACGTACGGGCCGCGCTGCGCGGCACCTACGAGCAACTGGCCGCGCCCGCACGGCAGCTCTTCGCCCGGCTCGGCGGACTGCCGACGGCGGAGTTCCCCGCGTGGGCCGCGGCCCCGCTGCTCGACGTGGCGACCGCGTCGGCCGTGGACGTGCTGGAGACGCTGGTCGACGCCCGGCTGGTCGACCCGGTCGGCGGCAGCGGCGTCACCGCCCGCTACCGGCTGCGCGGCCTGACCCGGCTGCACGCCGCCGAGTGCCTGGCGGAACTGGCCGAGGACCAGGACGAGTCGGCCCCGCGCCGGCGGCTGCTCGGCGCGTGGCTGACGCTGGCCGACGAGGCGCTGCTGCGCCAGGGCGGCACCTCGGCCGCCGAACTCCACCACCCCACCCGCTGGCCGATGGAACTGCCCATGCTGCGGGCCGTGTTGAGCGACCCCGGCGAGTGGTACGGCACCGAGCGCGAGTCGCTGCTGGCCGCCGTACGGCAGGCGGCCGACGTCCACGAGACCGAGGCGTGCTGGCACCTGGCGGTCGCGGTCGGTGCGCTGGCCGCGGTCCAGCGGGCCCACGACGACTGGCGGGCCGCGGGCACCGACGCGCTGCGCGCCACGCAGCGGGCCGGGGACTCCCTCGGCGAGGCCGCCATCTTGTTCTCGCTCGGCACGCTCGACCTGCGCGAGCGCCGGTACGAGCAGGCCACCGCCCGGCTGCGGGGCGCGCTCGGCGCCTTCGAACGGCTCGGCGCCGACTCCTGGCGCGAGGCGGCGGGCAAGGCGCTGGAGCGGCTGGCCCGCGAGACCGGGGCAGCGGCCGACGGCAGGACCCCGCGTCCCGGCCGCGGCGGCGCGGGCTCGGCGCCCGCGACGCCGGTCGAGACCTCCGCCTGGGGCGTCCCGGCCACCCAGCGCCGCTACGGCCTGGCCGCCAGCACCGGCGGCTCCGGCACCCCCGCGGCCCGTACCACCCCGGCCCCCCGCTCCACGGCCCCCCGCCACCGCCCGGCGGCCTCCTTCCCCACCCGTCGGCGTACCGAATCGGTGGAGGAGCAGTGACGCGGGCGCCCCACCCCGTGCGGTACGGGCGCCCCGCCCCGGCGCCCACCGGTCCTGACCACCGCGTTCTGCACTGGCAGCACACCGATTCCCAGGAGGAGCAATGAGCTTGAGGACCCCCTCGCCGCCGGCGGGAGTGCGGGACGAACCGTCGCGGAAGCCGGACCGGCGGGCCGCCAGGAGCGACAAGGACAGCGACCGGGCCATGCTCGAAGTGACCGGACTCAGCAAGCGCTACGGCGAGGTCCAGGCGCTCGACGGCTTCGAACTGACCGCGCGCCGCGGCGAGATCGTCGGACTGGTCGGCCACAACGGCGCGGGCAAGTCGACCTTCGTCGAGATCGTCTCCGGGCTCATCAGGGCCGACTCCGGCGGCGTCCGCATCGGCGGCGAGGAGCCCACCAAGGCGCGCGGCCGCATCGGGGTCTCCCCGCAGAACATCGCCCTCTACCCGCCGCTGTCCGTCCGCGAGCACATGAAGTTCTTCGGCGGCCTCTCGGGGCTGCGCCGCCGCGCCCTCACCTCCGCGATCGACGAACTGTCCGCCGCGCTGCGGCTGACCGAATTCCTCGACCGCCCGGCCGGTGTGCTCTCCGGCGGCCAGCAGCGCCGTACGCAGGCGGCCGTCGCCATGATCCACCGCCCCGACCTGCTGCTGCTCGACGAGCCCACCGCGGGCGCCGACCCGGAGACCCGGCAGGCGCTGCTCGACACCGTCAAGCTCCGCGCCGCAGACGGCGCCGCCGTCGTCTACACCACCCACTACCTGACCGAACTCACCGAACTGGCCGCGACGATCGCCGTCGCCAAGCGCGGCCGGGTGGTCGCCCGCGGCACCAGCGCGCAGCTCCTGGAGGGCCTGCCCGGCGAGGTCCGCGTGGTCCTGGCCGACGGCAGCGAACTCCACGAGTCCACCACCGACCCGACCGCCGCGCTGGTGCGGCTGCTCCACGAGGCGCGGCAGCCGGTCACCTCCGTCGACGTCCGCAAGCCCGACCTCGACGACCTCTACCGATCCCTGGCGGTGCTCGATGTCGACTGAATCCCTCTACCGATCCGGCCTGATGGCCAAGTACAACACCCTGCTGCGGCTGCGCGACCCCGGACAGCTCATCAGCTACATCGCGATGCCGATGCTGCTGATGCTGGTCTTCAAACCGCTGTACGTGACCGCGCTCAAGACCGGCACGCTCCAGGCGGTCACCGGGCCGCTGGTGATGTTCTCGGTCTTCGCGCTCTCCATCGTGGGCAACTCGATCATGGTCGAGCGCGAGTGGCGCACCTGGGACCGGCTGCGCGTCACCCGCGCCTCACGGGCCCAGCTCCTGCTGGGCAAGGCCGTACCGGCCTTCGTGATCCTGCTGCTCCAGCAGAGCGTGCTGCTGATCTTCGGCTGCCTGGTGATCGGGCTGCCGGTCCCGCCGACCCTGGGCTGGATCATGCTGGCCGTCGCGGTGTGGGGCTTCACCCTGCTCGCCCTCGGCACGGCGCTCGCCACGGTCGTCCGCAGCCGCGGCGACCTCGGCATGGTCTCCGACCTGGGCGCGATGCTGGTCAGCGCGCTCGGCGGCGCCCTGGTGCCGGTCAGCCTGATGCCCGCCTGGGCCCAGCACATCGCCCCGGCCTCGCCCGGCTACTGGGCGATGTCCCTGCTGCACGCCGCCATCGACGGCGACGCCTCGCGGATGCTGCGCCCGGCGCTGGTCTGCCTGGCGATCGGCGTGGCCTGCGGCGCCTTCGCCACCTACCGGCTCTCTCGCGGCTGGGGCCGCAGCCACCTGCTGTGAGGAGACATCGTGTCTGACATACCCGACGAGACGGACGAGACCGACGAGGCGTACGACGCCTACGATTCCGCGGTGGCCCTGGTCGGCATGGCCGGCCGCTTCCCCGGCGCCCCGGACGTGGCCACGCTGTGGCGCAACGCGCTGGCCGGCGTCAGCGGCCTGCGCGAGATCACCGACGAGGAACTGGCCGCGGCGGGCGTCTCCGCGCGGACCGCCGCCAACCCCCACTACGTACGGGTGGGCGGTCCGGTCGACGGCATCGCCGACTTCGACGCCGCCGCGTTCGGCTTCTCGCCGCGCGAGGCGGAGACGATGGGCCCGCAGCACCGGCTCTTCCTGGAGTGCTCCTGGGAAGCGCTGGAGAACGCCGGTTACCCGCCGGTGGCCCCGCCGGGACAGGTCGGCGTCTTCGGCGGTTCCGCCTTCCCCGACTACCTGCTCGACAACGTCGCGCACGTCATGGACGAGCCCGGCGGCGGCCAGTTGGTCGCGGTCGGCAACGAACGGGACTCCCTCACCAGCCTGGTGGCGTACAAGCTCGGCCTGCGCGGTCCGAGCCTGAGCGTGCAGACCTTCTGCTCGACGTCGCTGGTCGCGGTCCACCTGGCCTGCCAGAGCCTGCTGACCTTCGAGAGTGATCTGGCCCTGGCCGGCGGCGCCTTCCTGCCGCTGCCGCAGCCGACCGGGTACATGTACCACCCGGGCGGCATCACCTCGCCGCAGGGCACGGTCCGCAGTTTCGACGCGGCGGCCGACGGAACGGTGATGGGCGCGGCCGTCGGCGTGGTCGCGCTGCGCAGGATGACCGACGCGCTCGCCGACGGCGACGTGATCCACGCGGTCATCCTGGGCTCCGCGGTCAACAACGACGGTCAGGAGCGCGTCGGTTACTCCGCACCGGGCGTCGAGGGACAGGCCGCGGTGATCCGTACCGCGCTGAACGTCGCCGACGTCAAGCCCGAGTCCGTCGGCTACGTGGAGTGCCACGCCACCGGCACCGCGCTCGGCGACGGCATCGAACTGACCGCGATGTCACGGGTGTTCCAGACGACACCGCAGACGCCGATCGTGCTGGGCTCGGCCAAACCGGCCGTCGGCCACCTGGACCGGGCCTCCGGCGTCACCGGCCTGATCCGGGCCGCGCTCGGCGTCCGCGACGGCGTACGGCTGGCCATCCCCGGCTTCGAGAAGCCCAACCCCGCGCTGGCCGCCGCCTCCGACCGCTTCACCGTACTGCCGCACAATCAGCCGTGGCCGGCCGGACCCGAGCCGCGCCGGGCCGGAGTCAGCTCCTTCGGCATGGGCGGCACCAACGCCCACGTCGTCATCGAGCAGGCCCCGCCGCGTACGGCCCGCGCCGCCGTGCCCGGACCGCACCTGCTGGCGTTCTCCGCGGGCGACCAGGACGCGCTCGACGAGGTCACCGAGCGGCTGCGCGGCCACCTGGCCGCGCACCCCGAACTGGACCCGGCCGACGTCGCCTACACCCTCCAGGTCTCGCGCGGGCACTTCGCACTGCGCCGTTTCGTGGTCTGCGACGACCTCCAGGACGCGGTCGCCGCGCTCGGCGACCCCGGCCGCTGGGTGGACGGCGAGACCACCCGGCACGACCCGGCCGTGGTGCTGGCCGAGGAGGAGCGGGGACCGGCCGACTGGCGGTCCCAACTGGCCGCCGCGGCGGCCTCGTTGCTGCCGGGAACCACCGAGGGCGGCGCCTCCCCGGCCGTCTCCGCCGTCCTGGAACAGGGGCTGCGGGCGATCGGCGTCCGGATCAGGGCCGCCGGTGACACCGGGACCGGGCACTTCGAAACCGTCACCGTCGCCCCCGAGGCCGACGCTCCCTCCGGGTCGGCGGCGCGCTGGCTCGTGACCACCGTGGGCCGACTGTGGCTGGCGGGCGCCGCGATCGACTGGGCCGCACTGCACAAGGGCGAGGGACGGCGGGCCGAACTGCCCACCTACCCCTTCCGCCGCACCCGCCACTGGGTGGAGGCACGGCCGGGAGCCCGCGGCGAGAAGCCGCAGGTCGCGGGCCGTGTCGACGACCTCGCGCAGTGGTCGTATCTGCCCGCGTGGCAGCAACGCCCGCTGCCCACCCGCGATCTGGACGAGCGGCTGCGCGCGGCCGGACCCTGGCTGGTGCTGGCCGCCGAGGAGCGCGCCGAGGCGCTGGTACGCCGACTGGCGGTGGCCGGCGCCGAGGTCGTCACGGCAAGGCCCGGCGGGGAGTTCGGGCAGGACGCGGCGGGGGACTTCACCGTGCGCGTCGAACACCCGGAGGATCTGGGGGAGTTGCTGGCCCTGCAATTCGTCGCGCCCCGCACGCTCGTGCACGGCTTCTCGCTCGCCTCACCCGAGGGCGACGGCAACGGGCACTTCACCGCGGAGCAGGAGCGGGGAACGCACTCCGCGCTCGGCCTGGTCGGCGCGCTGGCCGCCGACTTTGAGCCCGCGCAGGCCGAGTTGACCCTGTTGACCGCCGGGGCCGTCTCCGTGACCGGCACCGATCTGCGGCATCCGGAGCACGCGGCGCTCGCCGCGCTGGCCCCCACCATCGGCCAGGAGAACGCGCATCTGTCGTGCCGTCACCTCGACCTGGACCCGGCGGAGGGCGCTGTCACACCGTCGGCGGTCGACCAGGCGCTGGCCGCGATCGTCCACCCGCACCGAGGGCCTTCGGCCGTCCGGGCCGGCGACCTGTGGGCGCGGACCTATCAGCCGCACCCGCTGGAGGAGACCGACCCCGCGCGTCCGGTGTTCGGCGACGGCGAGACGGTGCTGATCACCGGCGGTCTCGGCGATGTCGGCCTGGCCCTGGCCCGGCACCTCGCGGAGAGCTACGGCTGCCGTCTGGTGCTGACCTCGCGCGGTGAACTCCCGCCGCGTGAGCGCTGGTCGGAGCTGTCGGCCGGTGACGACCGGGTCGCCCGGCACATCAGGAACGTGCTGGATCTGGAAGCGCGCGGCGCCGAGGTGATCGCCATGGGCGCGGACGTCGGCGACCAGGAGGCGATGCGGGCCGTCGTCCGGGCGGCCGACGAGCGGTTCGGCGGCATCGACGCGGTGGTGCACGCGGCCGGTACGCAGGACCCGAGCCGGTTCGAGATCGCCCACCTGTCCGACCGGGAGAACCGCGCCACGCACCTGCACCCCAAGGTGGCCGGCTTCCACACCCTCCAGGCGGTGCTCGGGGACCGCGCCAAGGACCGCAGGATCACCGTGTCCTCGCTGTCCGCGGTGCTCGGCGGTGTCACGTTCGGCCCGCACGCCGCGGCCAACGCGGCGCTGGACGCGTACGCCCGCAGGGCCCGGCTGCGCGGCGAGGGGCGCTGGATCACCGTCGACTGGGACACCTGGGCGACCGACGCGGGGCGCCGTGAGGCGCACGGCGATCCGGCCGCCGGGGCCTACGAGATGGCGGTGCGGGAGGGCCTGACCCTGCTGGAGCGCGCGCTGGCGGCAGCCGACCGGCTCGCCCATGTGGTGATCTCCTCCGGGCCGCTCGCACCGCGGCTCGCCCAGTGGGTCACCGGCGACGGCACGTCGGCGGAGCAGCGAGCCGACGACGGGCGGCGCCACGCGCGGCCGAAGCTGCGCACCCCGTACGCCGAGCCCGCCGAGGGCACGGAGGCGGCGCTGGCGGAGATCTGGGGCCAGGTCCTGGCGGTGGAGGGAATCGGCGCGGATGACGGTTTCTTCGAACTGGGCGGTCACTCGCTCGTCGCCGTCGAGCTCTCGGCGCGCATCCGCGCGGCCTTCTCGTGCGACCTCGCCCCGACCGACCTGCTGGAGCACTTCACCGTCCGCCGTCTCGCGTCCTTCGTGGAGGGCTGACACCGGCACGTACCGGCACCCGTACCGCCAGGGGCGGCCGTCGCGGACCTTCCGCGTCGGCCGCCCCACGCGTGCTGTCCGCGCGGTGGTCCCGTGCGGCACGCCCGGGTCCGCCACCCGGTGGCGGGGCGCCGTCACCGGTCGGCCGCCGCGGCGCGCGCCGTGAGGGCCTTGCGGTCGATCTTGCGGTTGGCGTTGAGCGGGAACTCCTCGACCTGGACGAAGCGGCGGGGGACCAGGGCGCGCGGCAGGAAGGCCGCCAGATCCTCGGCCAGGGCTGCCTGGGGGCGCCGCTCACCGAGCAGGAAGGCCGTCAACTCGCCGTCCACGGCGACCGCGACGGCCTCCTTCACGCCCTCGACGCGGCGCAACGCCCACTCCACCTCGGCCAGTTCGACGCGCACCCCGTGGATCTTCACCTGGTGGTCGCGCCGGCCCAGATACGCGAAGGCGTCGCCGGGCAGCCGCCGTACCAAGTCGCCCGTGCGGTACCAGCGTTCGCCGCCGTGCTCCAGAAACCGGCCCTCGTCGTCGGCCGGGTCGAGATAGCCGGGGAACATCTGGTCGCCGGTGACGCACAGTTCACCGTCGCCGTCCTCGGTGGGCTCGTGCAGCAGCGCCCGCATACCGGGGTGCAGACGGCCGATCGACACCACGTCGTTGACGCACGACTGCGGTGAGGTGACGGGGTCCCAGCGGTGCACACTGCACGAGATGGTCAGCTCGGTCGGACCGTAGAGATTCTCGACCACCGAGCCGGGCGCCGCAGCCCCCCACTCCCGCGCGTCGTGGGCCAGCAGCGGCTCCCCGCAGAACAGGCTCCAGCGCAGGCTCGGCATGCTGCCCGCGGGCAGGCCCCGGGGCCGCCGCCGCAGCAGCGACACCAGGCTCGGCGCGGAGAACCACACCGTGATGCCCTGCTCGGCGACGAACCGCTCCAACGAGGCGTACGCGGTCGGCGGCACGCTCACCACGGTGCCGCCGCTGCCCCAGCCGGTGAACAGGTCGAACATCGCCAGGTCGAAGGTGAGATCGAAGGTCTGCGAGAACACGTCCCCGCTGTGGAAGCCGTACCGGCCGTGCACGAAGCGCAGATAGGCGTCGACATTGCGGTGCAGCACGGGCACCCCCTTGGGCGTGCCCGTGGAGCCCGAGGTGAACAGGATGTACGCGATGTCGTCGGGCGTCGTCGGCAGCGGCTGCTCCAACGGCTCGCCGACCGGCTCCCCGACGACGGGGACGCCGTCGAGGACCCCGGCCAGCTCCGGCAGCACGGCGGCGCCGCGCTCGTCCACGATCAGCGCGTCCAGACCGGCCGCGGTGATCATCCGGGCGGTGCGGTCGGCGGGGAAGCCGGGGTGCAGCGGCACGACGGCCGCGCCCGCGAACTGCGCGGCCAGCAGACCGGCGTAGGCGGTCACGGTACGGGAGGCCAGCAGGCCGACCCGCCGGGGCCGCCCGCCGGGGACCGCCGCGACGACGGTCCCGGCGAGCGCCCGCGCGGCGGCGTCCAGCCGCGTGTAGTCGACGACGGTGGAGCCGACGCGCAGCGCCTCGGCCCCGCCGTCGAGCGCCAGGCCGTGCCGGAACCAGTCGGTGAGGGTCCGGCCCGCCGGGACCGCGGCGCCCGCGGTCCCCGGCGGCCGGTCCCCGGCCTCCCGTCGCGGCCCGCCCGGCCGCGACGGCAGGCGCGCGGGTTCAGTGGTGAACAACGGATGCCTCCTGCGGGTGGATGGGCGCGAGGCCCGGAAGCTGCGGGCCCCAGGTGCCGCGCAGCGCCCGGTCGATGTACCGGTGGGTGACCGCGGCCTGCTCCAGCACCGCGAAGTGCCCGCCGGTCAGGGTGTGCGAGGTGAAGCGCCCGGTGGTCTGGTCGCGCCACCCCGCCACGTCGGCGATGCCCGCGCGCGGGTCGTCGGTGGCCGCGAGCGCCGTGATCGGCACGCTCAGCGGAGCCTGCGGCCGGTACTCGTAGGAGTCCCTGACCCCGAAGTCCGCGCGGAACGGCGGCAGGATCATCCGCAGCACCGTCGGGTCGGTCAGCATCCACTCCGGGGTGCCGCCGATCCGCCGCAGCAGCGCCACGACCTCGTCCTGCGTCATCCCCGCCACCGGCGGGTCGCCGTCGTCGGGCGAGCCGGGCGCCGCGCACCCGGAGACGAACAGGTGCACCGGCATGGGCCCGCCGCGGCGCCTGATCTCCCGCACCAGCTCGAAGCCGACCAGCGCCCCGAGGCTGTGCCCGTACACCGCGTACGGCCGCGTCTCCCCCTCCGGGGAGGTGTCGGCCAGCACGGCGTCCGCGAGGTCCGGCACCAGCCGGTCCATCCGGTCGTACGGGGTGTCGCGCAGCCGGGTCTCCCGGCCGGGCGGCTGGACCGGGCGCACCGACACCGGGCCCAGCCTGCCGAACCAGGAACGGTACGCGGAGGCCGAACCCCCGGCGTGCGGCAGGCAGTACAGCCGCACGCCGGCGCAGCCGGGCTGCTCCGCGAAGGGCAGCCACGAGGCGGCGGGCGCCGCCTCCAGCACGGTCGTCATCGCGTCACCTGGACCTCGACATAGCCGGGCAGCGGCTGGATCTGGTCCAGGTCGGCCCCGAGCACCAGCCGGTCGCCCTCCCTGGCCACCTCGCGGAAGCCGCTGAAGGCGTAGGTGATCTGCATCATCCGGTTGCGGCCGGTCTCCACGAAGTCCGCGCGCAGGCCCGCACCGGCCTCCCGCGCCCGCTCCATGATGTGGCTGAGCAGCACCGAGCCGACCCCGCGGGACATCACCCGGCACGACATCAGCATCATGTGGAGCTGCCAGTTCGGGTCGCCGGTCTCCACCAGCGCCAGGCCGATCTTGCCGTACGAGCCGAACCGGTCGGTGAGGGTGGCCACCAGCAGCAGGTGGTCGGGCGACTCGCGCAGCGCGTCCAGCTCGTCGTACGAGTACGTGCGGCCGGTCGAGTTGAGCTGGTTGGTGCGGATGGTCAGTTCCTCCGCGCGCTGGAGGTCCTCGCGGGCCGCCGGGGCGATGGTGAACGTCATGCCCAGGCTGGCCAGGAACTCCTCGTTGGTGCCGACGAAATCGCTCTCGATCTCGTCCCGCGCGAGCTGGCTGTGGTACATCGCGCGGCGCTGCGCCGACTCGTCGGAGACGAACCGCGGCCGGAACTCGATCCGGTTCAGCTCGGTGTCGATGTCGAGTGCGTTGACCCGGGTGACCTCGGGGACGGAGAACTCCATCTCGGCCAGCTCGAAGTCCTGGTCGTCGACGAACGCGAAGGCATCGAGCCCCAGATTGAGCTTGGCGGAGATCTGCCGGACCGACTCCGACTTGGCGTTCCAGCCGATCCGCGGGTACAGGAACAGGTCCTCAAGGCCCAGTTCGCGCAGCTTCGCCATGGCCGTGTCGTGGTCGTTCTTGCTCGCCACGGAGTGCAGGACGCCCAGCGCGTCCAGCCGGCGGATGTGCTCCACCACGCCGGGGCGCACGGTGACCTCGCCGTCCTCCAGCAGCACCCCGTCCCACAGCGTGTTGTCCAGGTCCCACACCACGCACTTGATCTTGCCCTGCGCGGGCTTGCGGTACGGACCGTCCGGCGGCGACGCCGGGCCGGTGGCCGGCGCGGTGGCCGGCGGTTGCGTCAGCGTGCTCACAGTGCCCACTCCCGGTATGCCTCGTCAGCGATCGTGATCCGCTGGATCTCGTTGCTGCCCTCGATGATTTCCATGACCTTCGCGTCCCGGTACAGCCGTGCGACCGGGAAGTCGGCGCTCATTCCGTTGGCGCCGTGGATCTGTACGGCCTCCGTGGAGTGCCGGGCCGCCGCGGTGGACGCGAAGTACTTCGCCACCCAGGTGGCCATGATGGTCGCCGGGTCCCCGGCGTCCTTGAGCACACCGGCCTGGTGGCACAGCAGCCTGGCCGCCCGCACATCGGTGACCATGTCCGACAACTTCGCCCGGATGAGCTGGAGTTCACGGAGCTTGCTGCCACCGACCGTGCGCTGCGCGGTGTAGTACGCCGACGCCTCCAGGCACGCCTGGACGATCCCGACGGAACCGGAGGCGACCGAGAAC
This sequence comes from Streptomyces sp. NPDC008139, assembly GCF_042957025.1. Lineage (NCBI taxonomy): Bacteria > Bacillati > Actinomycetota > Actinomycetes > Kitasatosporales > Streptomycetaceae > Streptomyces > Streptomyces sp. NPDC008139. The sequence continues at coordinate 475,695 of NZ_JBIBHM010000003.1, read as the reverse complement.
CGGCCCAGGTCGAGGGTCCCGCTGAGCACCATGCCGGAGGCGAAGGAGCTGGGCCCCAGCAGCGCGTCGGAGTCGAGCCGCACATCGTCGAACTCCAGCTCGGCGATGAGCGAGGCCCGGGTGCCGAGCACGTCCTCCACCGGTATCACCCGCACGCCGGGTGACCGGCGCGGTACGAGCAGGGCGATCACGCTGGACTCGGTGCGGGCGAACACCAGGAACAGGTCCGCCCGTTGGCCACCGGTGATCCACTTCTTGCGGCCGTTGAGCCGCCACCCGCCGTTCTCCTGGACGGCGGTGGTACGGATGCCCGCGGTGTCGCTGCCGCCACCGGCGGGCTCCGACAGGCAGAAGGCGCCGCGCACCGCGCCGGTGGCCAGCGACGGCGCCCACTGCTCGATCTGGGCGGGGCTGCCCCAGCGGAGCAGCGCCCACGACAGCATGGTGTGCACGGTGAGCAGGGACCTGACCGAGGAACATCCCCGGCCCACCTCCTCGTGCACCTGACCGAGCGTCACCAGGTCAAGGTCCTGGCCGCCCAGCGCGGCCGGGTAGAAGGGGGCCCACAGGCCCGCCTCGCCGATCCGCTCCTGCAACTCCTCGGGGACCGCGCCCCGCCGGTCGTACACGTCGGCCACCGGCATGATGTGGGTGTCGACGAACGCGCGTGCCGAGTCCCGGGTGATCCGGGTCCCCGCCGGCGCCGCCGCGAGGGGCGGCGCCGTGGTCAAGCTCGTCATGGTCTGGCTCCTCAGTCGACGGAGACGGGGACGCTCCGGCGGGCGACGAGGTCCGCCATGGCCTCGACGGTGCGGAAGTTGTCGATGCGCAGTTCGTCGTTGGGGATGGTGAGGCCGAAGGTCTTCTCGATGAACATCACCAGCTCCATCGCGAAGAGCGAGTTGATGTAGCCGAGCGAGAAGATGTCCTGGTCGGTGGCGATGCTGGCCTGCGGGAAGCGGGCCTCGATGAAGGAGAGGATGCTGGTCTGGGCGGTGGTGTTCTCGGACATGGTCGTCATCCCTTGTTGTCGTAGGTGTAGAAGCCACGGCCGGTCTTCCGGCCGTGCAGTCCGGCGTCGGTCATCTGCTTGAGCAGCGGGCAGGGCCGGTACTTGCTGTCGGCGTAGTGCTCGTAGAGCACCTCGACGCTGTAGAGGATCGTGTCGACGCCGATCAGGTCGGCGGTCTCCAGCGGACCCATCGGGTGCCCGAAGCACCCGCGGAATACCTCGTCCACCGACTCCGCGGTGGCGACGCCCTCGTGGACGAGGAAGGCGGCCTCGTTGACGGTGAGCATGAGCACCCGGTTGGAGACGAAGCCGGAGGCGTCCTTGACGTCCACCGCCTTCTTGCCCATGCCGCTGAGGAGCTGCCGGGTGACCTCGACGGTCTCCTGCGCGGTGTGGAAGCCGGGGATCAGCTCCACGACCGGCTTGGCCGGCACCGGGTTCATGAAGTGCACCCCGACGACCCGCTCCGGGTGCGTGCCGACCGCGGCCACGCGGGTGATCGGGATCGCGGAGGTGTTGACGATCACGACCGCCTCGGGGGAGAGCACGCGGTCCAGCTCGGCGTGCACCTCGCGCTTGATGTCCCAGTTCTCGGTGACGTTCTCGATCACGAAGTCGGCCTTGGCGAGCGCCTCGACGCCGACAGCGGTGGTGATCCGGCCCAGGATCTCGTCGGGGTCCAGAGCCGGTCCGCCCATCAGGCGGCTGAGCCGGCAGTTGCGGCTGATGGCCGCCTTGGCGTCGGTGAGGATCCGCTCGTCGATGTCGACGAGGACGGTCTCGTAACCGGACTGGGCCAGATTGTGCGCGACTCCGATGCCCATGACCCCGGCACCGACAACTCCTACGACGGTCATGATCTCTCCGATTCCTTGGTGGGTGGTGCTGGCTGGTGTGGGTGTGCTGAACCACGCCTGGGGCGTGGGGTGTCGCGTGGTGCGGAGTGCCGCTGACGCGGGATCAGCTCCTGCGCCGCCGGGCGGCGGTCTTCAGGCCGGACCTGCGCAGTCGCGCCTGCTCCTGGCCGTCGGGCTCCGGGACGGGCGCCGCGTCCGCGGCGGGTCCGTCCACGACCTTGGCGAGGGCCTCGACGGTCGGGGCCTCGTAGAGGATGTGCGGGGGGAGCTCGGCGTCCTGGAAGGCCCGGCGCAGGGCCGCGAGAAGGGCGATGCCGAGCAGCGAGTTGCCGCCGAGTTCGAAGAAGTTGTCGCGGGCGCCGACCCGTTCGAGCTTGAGCATGTCGCCCCAGACCTCGGCCAGCCGCTCCTCGACGGGGCCCGAGGGCTCCCGGTAGGGGGTGAGGAGTTCGGGCCGCGGGTGCCGGTCGGCGGAGCCGGAGCCACCGCCCGCCGGGGCCATGACGGCCTCGACGGTGAAGCCGGTGCTGTAGCTCACCATCGTCGGCAGGTCCTGCGTGGAGACCACGACCCGCGACTCGCCGGAGGCCAGGGCCCGCAGCAGCGAGCGCCAGCCCTCCGCGAAGGTGATGCCGAAGGCTTCCCGGTGCGAGCGGAAGAAGGACTGCAAGCCCTCGTCGTAGCCCGACAGACCGGAGTCCCAGGCGTTCCAGGTCCACTCGCCCCAGTCGACCGACAGGACCCGGCGGCCGGTGGCCGCCTGCCGTGCCGCGTAGCCGTCGAGGTAGGCGTTGCCCGCGCAGTAGTCGACCTGGCCCGGGCCGCCGCCGGTGGCCGCGGTGATCGAGGAGAACAGCACCAGGAAGTCCAGCGCGGTCTCATCAGCGTGGCCGATTCGCAGTGCTTTGTCCAGGGCCTGTACGCCGGCAACTTTGGGCGCGAGAACGAGCTCGGAGTCGTCGGACTGCTTGAACTGGATCAGACCCGTTCCGGGCACACCCGCGGTGTGCAGGATGCCGTGCAGGGCGCCGAAACGCTCCTGCGCCAGGTCGATGGCGCGCCGGACGTCGGGCGCGCTCGCCACGTCACCCGTGACGATCTCGACCTCCGCGCCCAGCTCCACGATGCCCAGGACACGGCTCACCCTGGCCCGCAGCGCCTCGTCGGCCGCCTCGGTGCCCGCGGCGATGCCCTCCCACCGCTCACGCGGCGGCAGCCCGCGGCGGCCGAAGAGCACCAGCCGGGCGCCGACCTGCCGTGCGAGGTTCTCCGCCATGCCCAGACCGATGCCGCCCAGACCGCCGGTGATCAGATAGACCCCGCGCTCGCGCAGCACCGCCGCGGCGCTCTCGTCGTCCGCCGCCGGGAGCATGTCGTAACCGCACACCCAGCGCCTGCTGCCGCGCAAGGCGACGGCCGCGTCGGTCCGCGGTCGGCGCAGTTCCGCGGCGACGGCGGCGGCCGGGGTGTCCGGCTCGACGTCGAGCAGCCTGGTGGTGACGTTGGGGTACTCCAGCGGCACCACGAGCGTCGGGCCGATGAGCGTGGCGGCGTCGGGCCGTACCTCCGAACCGTCGAGCACCTGGTGGGCGCCCGCGGTGACCATGTCCAACTGCCAGTCGCCCGAGCCCAGTTCACCGGCCGCGCGGGCCAGTGCCACCAGGGTGTGCAGACCGAATGCGATCGACTCGTCGTCGGGCCGCTCCGCGAGCGTCCACAGATGGACCACGCGTTCCAGCGCGAGCCCGCGCTTGCGCAGATCGCGCAGGACCGCCTGGGCGTCGCCCGAGTGGCCCGGCCGTACGGTGTAGCCGGTCGCCGGGTCGGCGCTCCAGCCGCCGCCGGGACGGACCGCGGTCACGGTCGCGCCGTCGGCAGCCGCCGCGCGCACCAACTCCTCCAGCACACCGTCGGCTTCCGACCCGTCGGCGTAGACCAGCCAGCTCGCGGGCTGCGCGCCCGCCGTCGCAGGGGAAGCGGTCTGCCGCCACACCGGCTGCCAGACCCACTGCTCCTCCGGCAGCTTCGGCACCCGGTCGATGTCCTCGAAGCTGGCGGGCACACCCGGCGTGCCCGGCGCCGTCGCAGCCGCGGCCGCGGCCGGCTTGGCGCCGATCAGCGGGGTCTGCTCGATCCAGTAACGCTGCCGCTGGAAGGGGTACGTGGGCAGCGGCACCCTGCCGGGCGCGAAGCCCCGGTGCAGCTCGGCGGTCCGCTCGGCGCGGCCGTGGTAGGCCGCCCAGTCCAGGTCGACACCGGTCAGCCACAGCCGCGACAGGGCCTCGGTCAGGACCCGGTCGGCCGGACGCGGATCGCTCTGCGCGGGCAGCGTGGCGGTGATCGTCGCCCAGCGCTGCGGAGCGCAGCCCGCGCCGCGCACCATCGTGCCCAGCGACTGTCCGGGACCGATCTCCACCATCGCCAGCTCGGGATCGGCCAGCAGCGTCTCGACGGCCGCCGCGAACTGCACGGGACGGCACATGTGCTCCGCCCAGTAGGCGGGGTCCCGCACCAGCCTGGCGTCGGCGACACCGCCGGTGACGTTCGACAGGTACGGCAGCCGCGGCGGGTTGAGCCGGATGTTCTCCGCGACCCACGAGGTCAGCTCATCCGCGAGCGGGGCGAGCATCCGGGAGTGGAAGGCGTGCGTGGTGCGCAGCCCCCTGCTGGGGACGCCGTCGCTCTCCAGGTCGGCGGCGAGGCCGGCCAGCGCGTCGGCGGGACCGGCGACCACGACGGTCTGCGGGCCGTTGACCGCGGCGATGTCCAGGCCGCGCGCCTCCAGTCCGTAGCGGTCGCGCAGGTCGTCGGGCCCGAGCGGCACCGCGGCCATGGAACCCGTCTCCACCCCGGAGATCAGCCGGGCCCGGTGCACCACCAGCGCCAGCGCGTCCTCCAGCGACAGCACCCCGGCCAGGCAGGCCGCGACGTACTCGCCGAGGCTGTAGCCGAGCATCAGCGACGGCTGCACGCCCCACACCATCAGTGTCGAGGCCAGCGCGTAGTCCACCGCGAACAGCAGCGGCTGGACGATCTCGGTGCGCTCCAGCTCCGCCTCCCGGTCGTCGGCCGCGCCGGTCGCCCGGCCCAGCAGCGCCGCCAGGTCCATGCCGCCGCCGGGACGGTCCCCGGTCAGCAGCCCCATCAGGTCGGTGTCCGGCAGGTGCGCGGCCAACAGGCCGAGGCAGTGGTCGAGTTCGGCGCGGAAGACCGGCTCGTGCCGGTAGAGGTCGCCGACCAGGCCCGGATACTGCTCGCCGACCCCGGCGAAGAGGAAGGCCACCGGGCGGCCGTGCGCGGTCTCCACCCGCGCCGACAGCGGCGCGTCCTCGTCCGTACCGGCCAGCGAGGCCACGGCCTGCTCGCCGCTGGAGACGACGGTGGCGCGGCGGTGCTCGAAGGTCTTGCGGCCGACCTGGAGGGTGTAGGCGACATCGGCGACGCTCGCCCCCGAAGTCGCGGCCAGGTGCTCGGCGAGGTTGCTCACGGCCTGGTCGGCGGCGTCGGAGGTTCGGGCCGAGACCGGCAGGAAGTGGTGCCGCCTGCCGCCCTGCGGGGTGTCGGGGCCGGCCCTGCGGGCCGGCGGCTCTTCGACGACGACGTGCACGTTGGTGCCTCCCATGCCCAGCGAGTTGAGTCCGGCGATCCGCGGCCTGCCGTCCTCGGCCGGCCACTCGGTCAGCCGGGTGTTGACGTAGAAGGGGCTGTCGGCGAAGTCGATCTGCGGGTTGGGGGCGGTGAAGTGCAAGGTCGCGGGGACCATCCGCTCGCGGACGGTGAGGACCGTCTTGATCAGGCCCGCGGTGCCCGAAGCGTGGTTGAGGTGACCGATGTTGGTCTTCACCGCGCCGATCGGGATGCTGCCGGGGCCGCCCGCCGTGCCGAACGCCCGGCTCAGCGCGGTGACTTCGATCGGGTCGCCGATCGGGGTGGCCGTGCCGTGTGCCTCGATGTAGCCGAAATCCTCCGGCTTCACCCGTGCGTCGGCCATCGCGTCCTGCACCACACGGGCCTGCCCGGCGACGCTGGGGGCGGTGTAACCGACCTTCAGGGCGCCGTCGTTGTTGATCGCCGAGCCGCGGATGACCGCGTGCACGGTGTCGCCGTCGCGCAGCGCGTCCGAGAGCCGCTTGAGGACCACGACGGTCGCGCCGTCGCCGAACATCGAACCGCTGGCCTGCGCGTCGAAGGTCCGCACATGGCCGTCGTGCGACTCCATGCCGCCCTGCTGGCGGCGGTGGCCGACCCGGTCCGGCACGCTGATGGACACACCGCCCGCCAGCGCCATCTCGCACTCGCCGCCGCGCAGGCTCTGCACCGCCAGGTGCACACCGACCAGCGACGTCGAGCAGAAGGTCTGCACCGCGACGCTCGGTCCGCGCAGATCGAACAGGTAGGAGACGGACGTGGTGAGCGCGTCCTTGTCGTTGCTCATGATGATCTCGTACGGGCTGATGTCGCCCGCGGCGAGCTGCGAGGTCATCCCGAACAGATACGTGGAGAGGTTGGAGCCGCCGAAGACGCCGATCCGGTCGCGGTACGCCTCGTTGGCGTATCCCGCGTGCTCAAGACCCTCCCAGCAGACCTCCAGGAAGAGCCGCTGCTGCGGGTCGGTGAGCGCCGCCATCCGCGGGCTCATCCCGAAGAATCCGGCGTCGAAGCCGCTGATGTCGTCCAGCACGGCGCGCGCGGGCACGTACTCCGGGTCCTGGACCATGTCCGGGTCGACGCCCGCCTCGATCAGCTCCTCAGGGGTGAAGAAGCGGATCGACTCCACGCCCTCGCACAGATTCCGCCAGAAGCCGGCCACATCTCCCGCGCCGGGGAAGCGGCCCGCCATGCCGACGATGGCGATCCGCCGGTCGAGTTCGGTGCTCTCCGGTTCGGTGTTCTCGGCGCGCTCGGTGTGCTGGGTGACCGCGCTGACGGCCGGGGTCGCGGCCACGACCGAACGCGGCGCCGGAGCGGCGACGGGTACGGGCGCGGGGGCGGGCCGGGGCGCGGGGACGACGGTCGCCGCGGGGGGACGGGGCGCCGCCGGGGCGCGGAGCGGTGCCGGGCTCGGCCCCCCGGCGGCCTTGGGCTTCTGCTCGTCCAGGACGGCCGCCAGCCGGTGCACGGTCGGCGCCTCGAAGAGCGTGACCGTCGGCACCGTCACACCGAAGCGCGACTTCACGGTGGCCAGCATCTGGAGGGCGAAGAGCGAACTGCCGCCCAGGTCGAAGAAGTTGTCACGGGTGCCGACCGGGTCGACACCGAGGGTGTCGGTCCACAGCGCGCACAGCTCGCGCTCCGTGGCGGTCAGCGGCGCCGTGTACGGCTGCGGCAGGTCGGGCCGCGGGAAGGACGCCACAGGGGACGTATTCCCGGCGCCCGCCGTGACCGCCTGCGGACGGCTCGGGAGCCGGCCCGCCAGACCGCCGGCCACCACGACCACCGCGGGCAGCGGCTGCGTCACCGCGCGGTCGAGGGCGGTCAGCGACTGCTCGGCGGTCATCGCGTGCGCGGCCATCGAGGCGCCGGTCCTGGCGTCGACCTTGGCCAGCGTCGGCGCCCAGGTGTCCCAGGCGGCCGAGGTCCAGCGGGTCTGCGCGGTGCCGTCGTCCGGGCCCGCTCCGGCGAGCGCGGCCAGCGCGGCGTTGGCCGCCGCGTAGCTGCCGAAGGCCAGTCCGCCCAGGTGCGCGGAGGTCGAGGAGAACAGCAGACCCCAGCGCGGCGCGCGGTCCCCGGCGAGCCCGCCGACGGCGTCGCGCAGCACGCGAGCGCCCTCGTACTTGGCGGCGAAGTGCCGTGCGACGGTGCTCTCCTGGAGCGCGCCCAGCGGCAGGAAGGTGTCCTCCGAGGTGTCGGCCGCCGCGTGCACCAGGCCGTCGAAGCGTTCCGCGCCGAACAGGGCGCGTACGGCGGCGGTGTCGGTGACGTCCAGCGCGGGCGCCTCGACGTCCGCGCCGAGCGCGCGCAGCCGGACGACCGCCTGGCGGCGCGGGTCCGCCGGGTCGGCGGGCAGTCCGGTACGGCTGGCGAGCACGACGCGCCCGGCGCCGCCGCGGATCAGGTGCTCCGCGACCATCAGGCCCACGTCGCCCAGGCCGCCGGTGACGAGGTAGCTCTCGCCGGGCAGGACCACGGGCAGTTCGTCGGTGTGCGCCTTGGGCGCGTCGATCGGGCGGTACTGCGGGGTGAGGCGGCTGCCCGCGCGGAAGGCGGTGAGCACCGGACCCTCGGTGGCGGCCAGTTCGGCGGCGAGCAGGGCGGCGGAGGCCGCGGTGTCGGCCGCGGGGTCCAGGTCGATGCCGCGGGCGTCGAGGCCCGGGTACTCCTGGCCCGCGACGACCGGCAGGACGGCGACCGCGGCCTGCGCCGGGAGGCTCCGCTCGGCGGCCGTGACGCTCTGGCCGCCGCGGGTGACCACGACGACACCGCCGGTCCCGGCCCGGTCGCCCCACGCCGAGACGGCGCGGGAGACGTCGAGGACGGCCTGGGCCGGGTCCGCGTCGGGCCCATCCGCGTCCAGCGCGGACAGCACGACCACGGTCAGCGGCCCGTCGCCGGGCACCTCGGCGGTGTCGGGCGCGTCCGTCGGCCGTACGGTGACGGCCTCGGCGCCCGCGCCTCGCAGCCGCTCGGCCAGCGCGTCGCCGACCCCGGAGGCGTCGGCGTACAGCAGGAACCGGCCGGTGGCCGTACCCGTGCCGCCGTTCGCGTCCGGGCTCCACACCCGGCTCATGACCTGTACGTGCTCCTCGGCGCCGGAGTCGGCGGACTCCGTTGCCGCGGAGGGGAGTTCGGGCTTGGCGGCGGCGGGCGCGTCGATCCAGTAGCGGGAGCGCTGGAAGGGGTATCCGGGCAGCTTCGTGCGCAGGACGTCGCGGCCGTGCTGGTAGCCGGACCAGTCGATGTCGACGCCGGTCAGCCACAGGCGGCCCACGGCCTCGGTGAGGACCGTGCCCGCCTCGCGCGGGTCGTCGTCGCCGGGCAGCGCGGGGATCAGCAGGTCCGCGTGCCCTTCGGTGAGGGTGCGGTGGGCGCCGAGGGTGCCGTCGCCGATCTCCAGCAGGGCGTGGTTCCCGGACTCCAGCAGCGCGCCGAGCGCGGTGCCGGGGTCGGCGGGCGGGCCCGTGAGGGTCGCGGTCCAGTGCGCGGGGTCGGTGGCCTCGGCCGCCGTCAGCCGGCCGCCGGTCGCGGCGGAGTACAGGACGGTTCCGGGCTCGCCGAAGGTGATGTGGCCCGCGGCCCAGTCGGTCAGCGGCTGTCCCTCGGTCTCCGTGCGGCGGTGCAGCAGCGCGAAGGCGTCCTTGAGGGAGAAGACCCCGGCCAGGCACCCGGCGACGTACTCGCCGACGCCGTGCCCGAGAAGGGCGTCCGGCTGGATGCCCCAGGAGCGCAGGAGCGTGCCGAGCGCGTATCCGAAGGCGAAGGCGCGGTGCCCGTGCTGGTCGTGGCCGCTGGTGCGGTCGGGGGAGAGCAGTCCGGCCAGCGGGGCGCCGCCGACGGCCTGGGCGGCGGCGCGGCACTCGTCGAGCGCGGTACGGAACGCCGGTTCCGCGTCGTAGAGTTCGGCCGCCGCGGCGGGGTACGGCTCCGCGGCGCCGGTCAGCAGGAAGGCGACCGGCCGGGAGGCGGTGCCGTCGGCGCGGCCGAGGGCGGACCCGGCGCGCAGCTCGCGCGCCGCGCCGCTCAGCGAGTCCGCGACCAGGGCGCGCCGGTGGCTGAAGAGCCGGCGGCCGCTCTGGAGGGTGTAGGCGACGTCGGAGATGCCCGCGCCGACCGTGGTGTCCGCGTCGTCCATGGTGTCCAGGTGCGCGGCGAGGTTGGCGGTGGCCTCGTCGGCGGCGGCCTCGGTGCGGGCGGACCACACCAGCAGTTCGCTGCGGCGGCCCGAGCCGGTGCTGCGGGCGGCGACCGGCGGGGCCTCCTCCAGGATCACGTGGGCGTTGGTGCCGCCGATGCCGAAGGCGCTGACCCCGGCGCGGCGCGGACGGTCGCCGCGCGGCCACGGGTGCCGCTCGGTGAGGACCGTCAACCGCGCGTCGCCGGACTCCAGTTGGGGATTGGGCGCGGTGTAGTTGCGGGTCGCGGGGATCTCGCCGTGGTGCAGCGACAGCGCGGTCTTGATCAGACCGGTCACACCGGCCGCGCGGTCCAGGTGGCCGAGGTTGGTCTTGACCGAACCGATCATGACCTCCTTGCCGTCGAACACCTGCTGGAGCGCGGCGAGTTCGGCGGCGTCGCCGAGCGCGGTGCCGGTGCCGTGCGCCTCGATGTAGTCGATGTCCTCGGGTTCGAGACCGGTCGCGGCGAGCGCCTCGGCGATCACCTCGGCCTGGCCGCTGACCCCCGGCGCGGTGAAGCCGACCTTGCGGCCCGCGTCGTTGTTGACGGCCCAGCCGCGGATCACCGCGTACACCTGGTCGCCGTCGGCGAGCGCGTCGACCAGACGGCGCAGTGCGACCACGCCGACGCCGTTGCCGACCAGGCTGCCCCGGCCGGAGGCGTCGAAGGCACGGCACTCGCCGTCGGGCGAGCTGATGCCGCCCGGCTGGTAGAGGTAGCCGGTGTCGTCGGGGACCGCGATGGCGGCGCCGCCCGCGAGCGCCAGGTCGCACTCGAAGCCGGCCAGGCTGGTGGCCGCGGCGCAGACCGCGACCAGGGACGTCGAGCAGTAGCTCTGGATGCCGTACGCGGGCCCTGACAGGCCCAGCGTGTGGGCGACGCGCAGGGTCAGCGAGTCCTTGTCGTTGGCCAGGCCCACGGTCAGCTCGCCGACGCTGCGGCCGATCCCGGACGGGGCGACGTTACGCGTCAGATAGGTGCTGATCGCGCAGCCGGCGAAGACACCGATCGAGCCGTCGAAGCTCGCCGGGTCGCAGCCCGCGTCCTCCAGCGCGTGCCAACTGTGCTCCAGGAAGAGCCGGTGCTGCGGGTCGAGGATCTGCGCCTCCTTCGGGTTGATCCCGAAGAAGTCGGCGTCGAAGCGGTCGATCCCGTCGATCACCGCGCCCGCCTTCACATACGCGGGGTCGTCGATCAGCTCGTCGGGCACGCCCGCGGCGCGCAGTTGGTCGTCGGTGAAGCGGGTGATGCCCGAGCGGCCGTCGCGGAGCGCCGACCACAGCTCCGTGGCATCGGTGGCGCCGGGGAAGCGCCCGGCGAGGCCGACGATGGCGATGTCCATCGGTGACACCTCGGTGGGTATGCGCGGCATGGATCCGTCCTCCTAGTTCCGGGTGATGGAAGGCTGGGCACCGCGGGCGCGGCGCCGTCTCTCGCCCCGGGCGAGGCCGGAGTCGCGTGCTGTGGTGGTGGCGGTCCCGGCGGGACCGCCGTCGAGCGCCGCCGCGAAGGCGGCGACGGTCGGGTGCTCGAACAGGACGGCCGGGGCGATCCTGCGGTCGAGCCGCTTCTCGATGTCGGCGACCATGGACATCCCGACCAGGGAGTTGCCGCCCAGGTCGAAGAACGGGTCGTGGACGCCGATGCCGTCGATGCCGAGGTGCCGGCCCCAGCTGTCGGCGATGACCGTCTCCAACTCGGTGCGCGGGGCCGCGTATTCGGTACGCAGCAACGGCCGGGGGAAGCGGGGCCGTTCGCTGTCGGCGGGGGCGCCGGCCGCGACGAGCGCGTCCAGGTCGGTCAGCGCCGCCCACTCGCGCAGCCCCTCGGCCATCGGCATCCGCACCGCCAGCAGGCTGCCGCGGGCGGCGCCCGCCAGCCTGCCCAGCAGCGCGTTGCCGCCGGACTCGGAGAAGCCGTAGCGGGCGCGGTGCTCGCGGACCCGGTCGGCCAGCGCGCCGCCGGACGCCTCGGCCTGCCAGTCGTCGTGCTGCCACGGGCCCCAGGCCACGCTCAGCACCTTGGTGGTGGCCGCGGCGGCGTCGGCCAGCGCCGCGCCGTACGCGTCCAGGACGGTGTTGGCGGCGCTGTAGTCGCCCTCGCCCAGGCCGCCGAAGACGCTGACCGCCGAGGAGTACAGGACCAGCAGCTCCGGCCGGTCGGCCTCCGGGGTGCCGGGGCCGACGAGTTCGGCCAGCGGGCCCATGGCGAGCACCTTCGGCGCGAGCACCGTACGGGCCGTGCCGGGCGTCAGGCGGACGGCCATGCCGCCCGCGGGTACGCCCGCCGCGTGCAGGACGCCGGTCAGCGTTCCGAACCGCTCCCGGCAGTCGCGCAGCGCGCGCCGCAGGTCCTCCGGCACGCCGACGTCGGCGGTGAGCAGCAGCACGTCGGCGCCTGACGCCTCCAACGCGGCGATGTCGCGGAGGCTTTGGGCGGCCCGCCCCTCGGGGTCGGCGGCAGCCGCGGCGTTCAGATCGGTCCTGCCGACCAGGGCCAGCCGCCGTGCCCCGGAGCGTACGAGTTCCCGTGCGAGCCCGAGGCCGAGACCTCGGGTGCCGCCGGTGACCAGATACGCGCCGTCGGGGCGTACGGGGAAGCCGGTCGCGCCGTCGGCCGCGGGGAGCGGCACCAGGCGCCAGTCCTTGAGCAGGCGGCGTCCCGCGCGCCAGGCGATCAGCGCGGGGGTGGCGGCCGGGTCGTCGTGCTGCCAGGCGCGGTGGCCGATCTCCTCCGCGAGGTGGGCGGCGCAGGTATCAGCGGGCGCCGACGGGTCCAGGTCGACACCGCGCCAGGCCGTACCGGGCTGCTCGGCGTGGGCGATCCGCGCGAAGCCGTGGGCCAGCGCCCGGTCGGGGGCCGTGCAGTCGCCGCCGTGCACCTGGGCGGCGCCCGCGGTGACGGTCAGCAGCTTGACGCCGCGTTCGGCCGCGGCCGAGGCGAGCGACTGGACGGTGAGCAGCAGGCTGTCGAAGCCCAGCCGGACCGCCCTGACCAGCTCGGCGTCCTCGGCGAACAGCGGGGTGCGGGCCGGGTCGCGCAGGCTCCACAGGTGGGCGACGCGCAGCGGTCCCGCGGTCCCGGCCAGCGCTTCCGCGACGACCCTGCGGTAGTGCTCGGGGTCGGCGGGGTCGATGACGACCCGCCGTCCGTCGCGCCGCCAGGCGCCGCCGGGCACGACCTCGGTGACGGGTGTGCCGGAGGCCGCGGCCAGCTCGGCCAGCCGGGTCCCGACACCGTCGCCGTCGGCGAACACCACCAGGGGCGCGGCCGGTTCCACGGCGGTCGGCGCGGGCAGGGTGACGTCCTGCTGCCACGCGGGGGCGTAGCAGAAGTCGTCGGGCTGGACGGCGCCGCTCGTCGAGCCGGTGCCGGTCGCGGCGGCCGTCCCCGTGCCCGTGCGCGGCCAGTAGCGGGTCCGCTGGAAGGGGTAGGCGGGCAGTTCCGTGAGCGTGCCGGGGCGCCCGCCGCGCAGCGACGTCCAGTCGAGGTCGGCGCCCAGCTCCCAGAGCCGGCCGAAGGTCTCCAGCAGCCGGGAGCGGCCGTCGGTGGGGCCGCCGGCCGCCCACTGCGCGGGGACGGTGCCGAGCACGGTGGGGTTGGCGCCGCTGCGGTCGTTCTGCCGGAGCAGGCCGCCCAGGGTCTGGCCGGGGCCCAGCTCCACATAGCCGTCCACGCCCAGGTCCGCGCAGGCCGCCAGACCGTCGGCGAACCGCACGGGGCTGGTCAGGTGGTCGGCCCAGTAGCCGGGGTCGGTGGCCTGCTCGGCGGTCAGCGGCGCGCCGGTGACGTTGGAGACGACCGGGATCCGCGGCTCGTGCCGGGGCACCGCGGCCACGGCTTTGGCCAACTCCGCGCGGGCCGGGGCGAGCAGCGCCGAGTGGAAGGGGTGCGCTGAGTGCAACTGCCGTGCCGCCAGGCCCTGTTCGGTCAGGTGGGCGGCGGCGGTCGCCACGGCGTCCGGCGCTCCGCTGACCACGGTCATGGCCGGGCCGTTGACGGCGGCGATGTCCACCGCCGCGCCGCACACGGCCAGTTCGGCGCGGACCCGGTCGGCGTCGGCGGCGACCGCCAGCATCCGGCCCTCGGGCGCCGCCTCGATCAGCCGGGCGCGCCGCGCCACCAGCCACAGGGCGTCGGGCAGTTCGAAGACACCGGCCAGCGTCGCGGCCACGTACTCGCCGAGGCTGTAGCCGATCAGCAGGTCGGGTGTGACGCCGTGCGTGGCCAGCAGCCTGGCCAGCGCGTACTCGACGGTGAACAGCGACAGGTGCGCGACCTCCGCGTGGCTGTCCGGGTCGTCCGCCAGGTCCGCCCCACTGCCGGGCCTGGCCAGAAAGCCCGCCCCCGCGTCGGCCGGCGCCTGCGCGGGCTCACCGAGCAGCGTGTCCCGCAGGTCGATGCCGCAGCGCTCCTCGGCGACGGCCAGGCACGTCTCGACGGCCTCGGCGAACGCCGGTTCCGTACGGTGCAGATCGCGCGCCATGCCCCGGTAGTGGTCGCCCGTGCCCGGCAGCAGATACGCCAGCTTGGGGCGGCCCTTGACCGTACGGACCCCGGTGGCCCGCGCCGCGGTCGCCAGCGCGGCGGTCGCGTCCTCGGGGTCGGAGGCCACCACCGCGCGCCTGAACTCCAGCGCAGCGCGGCCGCTTTGCAGCGTGTACGCCAGGTCGTCGAGGCCGGTGCGTCCGGCGACCTCGGCCAGTGCGTCCAGCCGCGCCGTCAGCGCGCCGTCGTCGGCGGCGGAGACGGGCAGCAGTTCGGCCCTGCCGGGTGCCTGGGCGGCTTCGACGGAACCTTCGGCGGTGCCGTCGGCCGAGGTGCCTCCCGTGGTGGCGAGACCGGCGCGGACCGGGGCGCCGACGCCCGCCGCCGTACCCGTCCCGGCCGCCGCGGGCGACGGCGCCGCCAGGACGACATGGGCGTTGGTGCCGCACCAGCCGAAGGAGCTGACGCCCACGAGCTGCGGCGACGCCTCGTCGGTCGGGAGGGGGCGGGACGCGGAGGCCGGGCGGACGGCGCCCGCGGCGACGGCGGTCTCCGAGGGCTCGGTCATGTTGAGATTCGGCGGCACCGTGCGGTGCTTGACGGCCAGGACGGCCTTGATGAGACCGGCCATCCCGGCCGCGGCCTGCGTGTGGCCGATATTGGTCTTCACCGCGCCCACGTGCAGCGGCCGTTCCTCGCTGCGGCGCCCGAACACATCGGTGAGCGCGCCCAGTTCGATGGCGTCGCCGAGCTTGGTGCCGGAGCCGTGCGCCTCGACGTACGCGATGTCGTCGGGGGTCGCCCCGGCAGCGGACACCGCGCGGCGGATGACGTCGGCCTGGGCGCTGCGGCTGGGCGCGGTCAGGCCGTTGCTGCGGCCGTCCTGGTTGACGGCCGTGCCGCGGATGACCGCGTGCACCCGGTGGCCGCGCCGTACCGCGTCGGAGAGCCGCTCCAGGACGACCACCCCGGCGCCCTCGCCCAGCACATAGCCGTCGGCGCGGGCGTCGAAGGTCTTGCACAGGCCGTCGGGGGACAGCATCGAGGTGGAGCAGGCGTTGACGTACATGTCGGTGTGCATCAGCAGGAAGGCGCCGCCCGCCACCGCGAGGTCGCACTCGCCGCGGCGCAGCGCCGTACCGGCGAGGTGGACGGCCACCAGCGAGGACGAGCAGGCGGTGTCCAGGGTCAGCGCGGGGCCGCGCAGGTCGTAGTGGTACGCGAGCCGGCCCGCGACGACGCTGGCGGAACCGCCCTGGCCGCCGTACGGGTCGTGCAGCACGCCCAGACCTTCCTCGGCCTGCTCCAGGCGCAGGTACTGGAGGACGTCGGAGAAGCCGATCATCACCCCGGTACGGCTGCCCGCCAGGCTCGGCGGCGGCGTACCGGAGTCCTCCAGCGCCTCCCAGGTCAGCTCCATGAGCAGCCGCTGCTGCGGGTCCATCCGCAGCGCCTCCTGCGGGGAACTGCCGAAGAACCGGGCGTCCCAGCCCGCCACGTCGTCGAGGAAGGCGCCGCGGGTGGTGTAGACCCCGTCGTTCTCGACGTGCGGGGCGAGGTCGAACCGGCCGCCCGGCACCTCGTCGAGGACCGCGGACCTGCCCTGGTCGAGCAGGTCCCAGTAGGCGTCGACGGAACCGGCGCCGGGGAAGCGGCACGACATGCCGACGACTGCGATCGGCTCGTGCGTCTGTGCCTGGGCCTCGGCCAGCTTGCGCCTGGCGTCACCCAGGTCGACCGTGGCCTTCTTCAGGTATTCGCGGAGTCTGTCCTCGCCTGCCATCTTCCTGCCCTCTGCCGATTCGTGGTGTGGTGACGGACTGCCCGGTGCCGGGAGCCGGTGGTGCCGGTGACGTGCGCCGGCGATGTGCCGGGGGAGTGCCGGTGGGAGTGCCGGGGAGTCGCTGTACCTCGGTGGCCGGGCCGTGCGCCCGGCGCGGGATTACGCCTGGGCGTCGATGAAGGCGAAGATCTCCTCGTCGGAGGCCTCGTCGAGCACCGCGGTGGGGGAGTCCATCGGGACTCCGAGTCGGTTGAGGGCGTCTTGCAGGGCCACGACCATGCGGTCCCGCAGCGCGGGTGCGGACGAGCTGAGTTCGCCGGTGATCCGGGCGAGGGCTTCTTCCATGGTGGTCACGTCATCCTTCGGGGCCGGGACCAGCGCGATGGCCAGGTGCTCCGCCAGGGCGCCGATGGTCGGGTGATCGAAGACGAGCGTCGGGGCCAGGTCGAGACCGGAGTCCGTCTGGAGCCGATTGCGCAGTTCGACCGCCGTCAGCGAGTCGAATCCGAGGTCGATGAAGGGCAGGTCGGGGTCGAGCGCTTCGGGCGCTCCGTGGGCCAGTACCGCGGCCACGTGGTGGCGTACGGCGGTGTCGACCGCGGACTTCGCGGCGTCACCGGTGAGTCCTTCGAGCTTCTTGGCCAGGCCGCCCGCGGCGTTGGCGCCGGACTGCCGGGCGCCGCCGCCTTCCGCGGTCCGCCGCCCCGCGCGGACCAGGCCGCGCAGGATCTGGGGAATCCGCTCGCCGCTGTCCTGCGCGCCGCGCAGGCCGCTCAGGCTCCAGCGGGAGGCCACGACGGCGGCCTCGACGTCGGGGTCGGTCAGCACGGTGTCCAGCAGCCCGAGGCCCTGCCGCTCGTCGAGCGGCGCGACCCCGATCCTGGCCAGCCGCGCCTCGTCGGCCGCCGTCAGCGTCGAGCCCATGCCCGCCGTCGACCACAGGCCCCAGGCCACGGAGACCGCGGGCAGACCCGCCGCCCGGCGGTGGACGGCCAGCGCGTCCAGGAAGGTGTTGGCGGCTCCGTACGTGGTCTGCCCGGCGTTGCCGAGCACGCCCGCGACGGAGGAGAACAGGACGAAGGCGGCCAGCGGCAGGTCCGCGGTCAGCTCGTGCAGCAGCCAGGCCGCGTCCGCCTTCGGCCGCAGCACGTCCGCCAGGCGCTGCGGCGACTGGCCCGCGAGCAGCCCGTCGTCCAGGACACCGGCCGCGTGCAGCACACCGGTCAGCGCGTGCTCCGGCGGCACCGAGGCCAGCAGCGCGGACAGCTCGCCGCGGTCGGCGGCGTCGCACGCCTCGATCCGTACGGTGGCGCCGGGCCCGGCGGCCTCGGTCAGTTCGTCGGCCAGCTCCCGCGCCCCGGGGGCCGCGAGACCGCGCCGCGAGGTCAGCAACAGGTGCCGTACGCCGAAGCGTTCGACCAGACGCCGGGCGACCAGCGCGCCGAGCGCCCCGGTGCCGCCGGTGACCAGGACCGTGCCGTCGCCGAAGGCCGGCTCGACGGCGGGTGCGGGCACCCGGCGGGCGACCCGCGGCAGCAGCGTACGGCCGTCCTCCAGCAGCACCTGCGGCTCGTCGGCCTCGGCCGCGGCGGCGAGCAGCGCCACCGCCCTGCCGGGACCCGCGAGGGCGGCGCTGATGCCGCCGCGGGCGCCCACCAGCAGGAACCGGCCGGGGTGTTCGGCCTGCGCCGCCCTCACCAGGCCCCAAACCCCTGCCGTACGCAGCGAGTCGGGGTCGGTGGCGAGCACCAGCCGGGAGGCGGCGAAGGCCGCGTCGTCGGCCCACCGCTGGAGCAGGCCCAGCACCCGGCCGGTCAACTCGCTGACACTCTGCGGGAGTTCGGCGCCCTCGGCGGTGTCCAGTGCCTCGGTGTCGAGCAGGACGTAGTCGGGCCGGACGCCGGACGCGGCGAGCGCGTCGGGGTCGGCGTGGAAGGGGAGCGCGGCGACCGGGGTGCCCAGCGCGGCCCAACTGCCGGGGCTCACCGCGGGAAGCGTCGTCTCGGTCCACTCCAGGCCGTAGTAGCCCTCGGGCGAGGCCGCGCTTCCGGCGAGCGCCCGCATGGCCGCGGCCGGCACCGCCCTGACCCGCATGTCGCGGGCGTCCAGGACCAGTCCGCCGTTCTCGTCCGCCGCGGTCAGCGACAACTGGTCGGCGCCCTCGGTCACGATCCGGACCCGCAGGGCGGACGCGCCGACCGCGGTCAGCCGCACCCCGCGGAAGACGAACGGCAGCCGCAGCTCGTCCCCTTCGCCCTCGGCGGCGTACGGGTGGAAGGCCGAGTCGAGCAGCACCGGGTGGAGACCGAAGCCGTCGTTCTCCGCGCCCTCGGGCACCTCGACCTCGGCGAACAGCTCACCGTCGGTGCGCCAGGCGCCGCGCAGCCCGCGGAAGGCCGGGCCGTAGCCGTAGCCACGCTCCGTCAGCCGCTCGTAGACCGCGTCCAGGTCGACCGGTGCGGCCCCCTGCGGCGGCCACGTGGCGGCCCACGCGCAGCCGTCGGGCTCCTCGGGGCCCGCGGCCAGGCTGCCCGACGCGTGCCGGGTCCAGCTCTCCTCGCCGCCGCGCCGGGCGTGCACCCCGACGGAGCCGTCGCCGCCGATGGCGACCTGGAGGTCGAGCGACCCGGTCACCGGCAGCGGCATCGGCGCCTCGAACGTCAGCTCCTCGACCCGGTCGTAACCGGCCTGCGCCGCCGCCTCGACGACCATGTCGAGCAGGGCGGTGCCGGGCACGATCGCCGCGCCGCCCACGCAGTGGTCGGCCAGCCAGGGCAGGTCGTCCGCGGTCAGCCTGCCGGTGGCGACCAGTCCGCCGTCGGCGACGGCGACCGCCGCGCCCAGCAGCGGGTGCCGCAGCTCGGTCAGGCCGAGCGCGTCGGCGTCGCCGCGCGGCGGGGTCCGCAGCAGCCAGTAGCGCGTGTGGTCGAAGGCGTACGTGGGCAGTTCGACGGGCTGTCCGCCGGGTGCCGCGGCGCTCCAGTCGGCGGACGCGCCGGCCGCGTACGCCTCGGCGAGCGCGGTCAGCAGCCCCTCGGGCTCGGCCAGCGTGCGCCGGGACACGGCGGTCACGACGGCCTTGGCGTCCGGCAGGCAGGCGCGGACCATCCCGGAGAGCACCGGGCGTGGCCCGATCTCCAGATAGACGTCCGTGCCCGCCGCGTCCAGCCGCGCGGTCATGTCGGCGAAGCCCACGGCCTGGCGGACCTGGTCGGTCCAGTAACCGGGGTCGGTCCAGCTCCGGTCGGCGCCGAGGTTGACGGAGCTGTCCAGCGTCGGCTGACGGAAGGTCAGCGTGGCCAGTTCGGCGCCGAAGGCGTCGAGCATCGGCTCCATCAGCGGCGAGTGGAAGGCGTGGCTGACGGTGAGGCGCTTGGTGCGCCGGCCCTGCTCCGCCCAGTGGGCGGCGACGGCGGCGCAGGTCTCCTCGTCACCGGAGACCACCACGTCTGCGGGGCTGTTGACGGCGGCGACCTGCGCCAGGCTCTCCTTGCCCGCCAGCGTGACGGCGACTTCCCGCGCCGTGGCCGCGATCGCGAACATCGCGCCGCCGGAGGGGAGTTGCTGCATCAGCCGGGCGCGGGCGGTGATCATCCGGGCCGCGTCGGCCAGGTCCCAGACACCGGCCACATGGGCGGCGGCGATCTCGCCGACGCTGTGCCCGGCGACCTTGTCGGGAACCAGACCGAGCGAGCCGAGCAGCCGGAAGGCGGCGACCTGGTGGGCGAAGAGCGCGGGCTGCGTGTAGTAGGTGCGGTCCAGCTCCGCGGCCTCGGGCGTGCCGGGCTCCGCCCACATCACCTCGCGCAGCGGCCGGTCGAGATACGGGTCGAGCGCGTCGCACACCTCGTCCAGGGCGGCGGCGAAGACGGGGAAGGCGGCGTGCAGTTGACGCCCCATGCCGGGCTGCTGACCGCCCTGTCCGGTGAACAGGAAGACCGTCCTGGCCGTACCGGACGCCACGCCGGTGGTCACCGGGGAGCCGACCCGGCCCTGCGCGAAACCGTCGAGCCGGTCGAGGAGTTCGGCGCGGTCGCGGCCGACGACGACCGCGCGGTGGTCGAAGCGGGCGCGGGTGGCGGCCAGCGACCAGGCCACGTCCACCGGGCGCAGCGCCGGTTGGGCGGCGACGCGGCGGGCGAGCCGGTCGGCCTGGCCGCGCAGGGCGTCGGCGCTGCGGGCGCTGAGCACCCAGGCGAGCGGGGCCTTGCCGGTGCCGGACCCGGTGCCGGTGCCGGTCCCGGTGTCCGACCCGATGTCGGTCCCGGTCTCGAACTCCGTTGCGGCGGGGGCCGGTCGCGGCTCCTCCAGGATCACGTGCGCGTTGGTGCCGCTGATCCCGAAGGACGAGACGGCGGCCCGGCGCGGCGCGTCCTCGCGCGACTCCCAGGGCTCCTCTTCGGTCAACAGCCGTACGGTGCCCGCCGACCAGTCGACCCGCGACGTCGGGGTGCCGATGTGCAGGGTGCGCGGCAGCTTGCCGTGCCGCATCGCCTGCATCATCTTGATCATTCCGGCGATGCCCGCGGCGGCCTGCGTGTGCCCGATGTTGGACTTGATCGTGCCGAGCAGCAACGGCCGCTCCGGCGTGTGGTCCTTGCCGTAGGCGGACAGGATCGCGTTGGCCTCGATCGGGTCGCCGAGCGGCGTGGCCGTGCCGTGCGCCTCGACCGCGTCGATGTCACGGGGCGTCAGGCGGGCGTCGGCCAGCGCCTGGGCGATGACCCGCTCCTGCGCCTTGCCGTTGGGCGCGGTCTGCCCGTTGCTCGCGCCGTCCTGGTTGACGGCCGTGCCGCGGATCACGCCGTAGATCGGCCGCCCGTTGCGCTGAGCGTCCGAGAGGCGCTCCAGCAGCAGGACACCGCAGCCCTCGCCCCACACCGTGCCGTCGGCGTCGGCGGAGAACGGCTTGCAGCGTCCGTCGGGGGCCAGGCCGCGCTGCCGCGAGAACTCCGCGAACATGTCGGGCTCCGCCATGACGGTGACCCCGCCCGCCACCGCGAGCGTGCACTCGCCACTGCGCAGGGAGCGTACGGCCTGGTGGACCGCGACCAGCGAGGACGAGCAGGCGGTGTCGAGGGTCACCGAGGGACCTTCGAGACCGAAGCTGTAGGAGACCCGGCCCGACAGCATGCTCGGGGTGCTGGCGACCAGAAGGGTGCCGTCGACGTCCTCGGGAACGGCGCCGAGGAAACGCGCCGAGTAGAACTCGTACATCATCCCGGCCCACACGCCCGTGCTGCTGCCGCGCAGCGTCGCCGGGTCGATGCCGGCCCGCTCGAAGGACTCCCAGGCCGCTTCGAGGAAGAGCCGGTGGTGCGGGTCGGTGCTCACCGCGTGGCGGGGGCTGATCCGGAAGAAGGGGGCGTCGAAGTCGCCCGCGTCGTGCACGAAGGCGCCGCGCCGGGTGTAGCTGGTGCCGGGGGTGTCGGGGTCCGGGTCGTACAGCTTCTCCAGGTCCCAGCCGCGGTCGGTCGGGAACGGGCTGGTCGCGTCGGTGCCGGAGTCCACCAGCTCCCACAGGTCGTCAGGTGCCTCGACCCCGCCGGGGTAGCGGCAGCCGATGCCGACCACGGCCACCGCCTCGTGCTCGCGGTCATCGGCCTCGCTCAGCTTGCGCCGGGCGTCGGTCAGGTCGCCGACCACCTTCTTCAGATATTCGCGAAGCCGCTCTTCGCTCGTCATAGCCGTGTCCTCCAGTACGAAGTCGGGTTGTCGCGAATGTCAGAGTTGGTTGTCGATGAAGTCGAAGAGGTCCTCGTCCGAGACGGTTTCGAGGCCGCCGCCGGGCAGTACCGGGCTCAGGAGCCGCCCCGGTCCCTCGCCGCCGTCGCGCAGCCGGCTCAGCGCCGCATGGAGCAGTGCCTCGGTGCGGTCGCGCTCGTCGGGGTCGGCCGGGCCCTCGGCCGCGGCGCCGCCGTCGAGCAGCGCGGACAGCGCGTCGCCGAGGGTGCCCCACAGCCGGTCGCCCGCCGGTACGGGCTCGGCCGGTGCGAAGTCCGCGGCGAGCCGGGCCGCCACGTCCGCGACGGTCGGGTGGTCGAAGGTCAGCGTCGCCGGGAGCGGCACGCCGGTCATCCGGCCCAGGCCCTCCTGGAGTTCCACCGCGGCCAGCGAGTCGAAGCCCAGCTCCGTGAACGGCCGGTCGACCTCGATCCGGTCGGCCCTGTCGTGCCCGAGGACGAGCGCGGCGCGCTCCCTGACCAGGTCGAGCAGCACCGCGTGCGCCGCCTCCCGGTCGAGCCCGGCCAGCTTCCCGGCGAGCCCGCCCTGACCCGCGGCGGGCGCGGGCGCCGTCGCACCGGACGCGGCGGCGGGCCGGACGGAGGCCGTCCTGCGGGCCGGGCGCGGCGCCGGCACCAGGCCGCGCAGCAGCGGCGGTACGGGTGACCCGCTGGAGGCCGCGCGGGCCCGCAGTCCGGTCAGGTCCCAACGGGCCGCCACCGTACGGCCGCCCGCCAGGTCGGCGGTCAGCGCCGCGTCGAAGAGCGCCAGACCCTCCTCCTGGCCGAGCGGCAGCGTGCCGATCCGTGCCAGCCGCGCCTGGTCCACCGCGCTCAGCGCCGTGGCCATCCCGGCCTCCGCGGACCACAGGCCCCACGCGACCGAGGTCGCGGGCAGCCCCGCCGCCCTGCGGTGGACGGCCAGCGCGTCCAGGAAGCCGTTGGCGGCGGCGTAGCCCGCCTGCCCCGCGGTCCCGAGCACGCCCGCCACGGACGAGTACAGGACGAACGCCGCCAGCGGCAGGTCCGCGGTCACCTCGTGCAACAGCCACGCCGCGTCCGCCTTGGGCCGCAGCACATTCCCCAGCCGCTCACCGTCGAGCCGCGCGACCACGCCGTCGTCGAGCACGCCCGCGGTGTGCACCACCGCGGTCAGCGGCTTGTCGTCCGCGATCGAGTCCAGCACGGCGGTCAGCGCCGTCCGGTCCGCCACGTCGCACGCCGCGACCCGTACGGCCGCGCCGCGCGCTTCGAGCGCGGCGACCAGCTCGTCTGCCCCTTCGGCCGCCGGGCCGCGCCGCGAGACCAGGAGCAGGTCCCGCACGCCGTGCCGTGCCACGAGGTGCGCGGCGAGGCGCGCGCCGAGTCCGCCGGTACCGCCGGTGATCAGGACCGTGCCGGTGCCGAGGGCGCTTCCGGTGTCCGGGGTGTCCATGGTTCGCGCGCTGTCGACCGGCTCGGTGCCGGTGCCGGTGCTGGTGCCGGTGTGGGTCTCGGTCTCGCGGAGGGCGAGCCGGGGGACCAGCAGGGCGCCGTCGCGGACGGCCGTCTGGGGCTCCGCCTGGTGCAACGCGGCTGCCAGCAGCGGCCATTCGTCCGGCGCCGTACCGCTCGCGTCGGCCAGGGCGAAGGCGTCGGGGTGCTCGGTCTGGGCCGACCTGATCAGGCCCCAGAGCGGGCCGCCGGTCAGCGAGTCGGGGTCGGCGAGGAAGAGCAGCCGGGTGCCGGCCAGTTCGGGGTCGGCGACGCGTCGCCGTACGAGATCGAGGGTGTCCGCGAGGACGCGGCGCACGGTCGAGGGGAGGTCGCCGGACGCTGCCGGTTCCTCGGACGTCGGGCCCTCGGACGTCGGGCCCTTGGGCGTCGGGCCCTTGGGCGTCGGGCCCTCGGGTGCGGGGATGACCAGGACGGCCGGGGCCGCGCCCGTGCGGGGGGTGTCGAGGTCGGCGAGTACCGAGGCAGGGCGGCCGGAGGAGCGCAGAGCCGCGGCCACGGGTTCGGCGGCGTCGGAGCCCAGTACCGCCCAGGCCGCTGAGTCCTCGGAGGACGGGGCCGGGGACGCGGCGGCCGGGACCCAGGCGATGTCGTACAGGCCGATGTCCTTGGGGGCCGAGGTCGCCGTGAGGCCGAAGCCCTCAGGGGCGTTGCGCATGCTCACCGTCACCTCGCCCACCGGGCGTCCCGCCGTGTCGGACAGGGACATCCGGGTGCCGTCGCCGGAGGCGTCGCTCGCGGTGAGCCGTACGCGCAGGGCGTCGGTTCCGGGCGCGGGGACGGTGACGGACGTGAAGGAGAAGGGGACAGGGCGGCCCGCCGACGAGGCGTTCCTGGCCTCCAGGACGAGGATGTGCAGGGCGGCGTCGAGCAGGGCCGGGTGCACGGTGAAGTCGGCCGCGGCGGACCGTACGTCCTCGGGCAGCCGGACCTCCGCGTAGAGGTCGTCACCCGCACGCCAGGCGCCGGTGAGGCCCTGGAAGGCGGGGCCGTAGCCGTAACCCGCGGCGGCGAGCCGCCCGTACACGTCGGTGAGGTCGACCGTCTCGGCGCCGGCCGGCGGCCAGACCGCGGCCCAGCCGTCGTCGGGGGCGGCGTCGGCCGAGGCCGTCAGGTGGCCGGTGGCGTGCGCCGTCCACGGCGCGTCGGTGTCGTCGGCGGGCCTGGCGTGCACGGTCAGCGCGCGCCGCCCGTCCGCGTCCTCGCCGCCGACGGCGACCTGGACCTCGACCGCGCCCAGCGGCGGCAGGACCAGCGGGGTGAGCAGGGTGAGTCCGCCGACCGCCTCGGCCCCGGCCAACTCCGCCGCCTGGAGAGCGCATTCGACCAGCGCCGTACCGGGGACGACGGCGGTGCCGCCGATGGCGTGGTCGGCCAGCCACGGCGTGGAGCGCAGCGAGAGCCGTCCGCCGAGCAGGTGGCCGCCGTCGGCCGCGACGGTGGTCGCGCGGCGCAGCAGCGAGGTGCGGGCGGTCGAGCCCGCGTCGGGCCCCGCGTCGGTGAGCCAGAAGCGGCGCCGGTCGAAGGCGTAGGTGGGCAACTCGGTACGGGCGCCGTCCGCCGCGGTGGCGGCCCAGTCGACGGTGGCTCCGGCGGCGAACGCCTCGGCCAGGCCCCGCAGGAGCGCGTCCTGTTCGTCCCGGCCGCGCCGGACCAGCGGTACGACGCTGCCGGGCCGACCGGCCAGGCTTTCGCGGGCCATCGGGGTGAGCACCGCCTGCGGTCCGACCTCGAACAGCACGCCGGTACCGGCGGCGGCCAGCCGGTCCACGACCGGCGCGAAGAGCACCGTGTCCCGGATCTGGTCCACCCAGTAAGCGGGGTCGGTCCAGGAGCGGTCGGCGCCCAGGGCGGCCTCGTAAGGGAGTTGGGGTTCGGCGAGGGTGGTCGCGGCGATCTCCCGCCGGAAGGCGTCGAGCATCGGGTCCATCAGCGGCGAGTGGAAGGCGTGGCTGACGGTGAGCCGCTTGGTGCGGCGCCCCGCGTCTGCCCACCGCCGCGCGATGGCCTCGCAGGTCTGCTCCTCGCCGGAGATCACGCAGCTCAGCGGGCCGTTGACGGCGGCCAGGCCCACGGCCCGCGCCGCGTACCGCGGCTCCGCCAGCGTGCCGCGGATCTCCTCCTCGCTCGCGGCGACGGCGAACATCGCTCCGCCGCGCGGGAGTTCCTGCATGAGCCGGCCGCGCGCGGCCACCAGCCGTACGGCGTCGGCCGGTTGCCACACCCCGGCCGCGCAGGCCGCCGCGTACTCGCCGACCGAGTGCCCCGCCACGACGTCGGCCTCGACGCCGAGGGAGCGCAGCAGCCGCCACGCGGCCGTCTCGAAGGCGAAAAGCGCGGGCTGGGTGTAGCGGGTCTCGTCCAGCAGGACCGCGTCGGGTCCGTCGGGCTCGGCCCACAGCACCTCGCGCAGCGGGCGGTCGAGGTAGGGGTCGAAGGCCGTGCAGATCTCGTCGTACGCCGCCGCGAACACCGGGAAGGCGGCGTGCAGTTCGCGTCCCATGCCGAGCCGCTGACCGCCCTGCCCGGTGAAGAGCAGCGCCGTACGGGCGCGGCCCCTGACCGTACCGGAGACGGTGCCGGGGCCGGCCGGGTCGCCGTCGGCGAGGGCGCGCAGCCCCGCGATCAGCTCGTCGGTTCCGGCGCCGAGGACGACGGCGCGCTGCTCGAAGACGGTACGGCCGGCCAGCGTGCGGGCGACGTCCTCGGGACGCCTGCCGGCGACGGCACCGGTCAGCCGCTGGGCCTGGTGCCGCAGCGACTCGGGGGTGCGGGCGGTGACCGGCCACGCCAACAGGCTCTGTGCAGGGGTGTCCTGACGGTCCGTCCGCTGGGCGGGGAGGTCGGCGGCGGCCGGTTCCTCCACGACGACGTGGGCGTTGGTGCCGCTGATGCCGAAGGAGGAGACGGCGGCCCTGCGGACCCGCTCCCCGCGCGGCCAGGCCCGCTGCTCGGTGAGGAGCCTGATCCGTCCCGCCTCCCAGTCGGCGCGCGGCGTGGGCTCGTCGGCGTGCAGCGTGCGCGGCAGCGTCTCGTGGCGCAGCGCCTGCACCATCTTGATGACGCCCGCCACACCCGCGGCGGCCTGCGTGTGACCGATGTTGGCCTTCACCGAGCCGAGCCAGACCGGTCGCGCGGCGACGGGGTCGCCACCGCCCGGCGCCCTGCCGTAGGTGTCGATCAGCGCGTTGGCCTCGACGGGGTCGCCGAGGGAGGTGCCGGTGCCGTGCGCCTCGATGGCGTCGACGTCGTCGGCCGTGAGCCGCGCGTCGGCCAACGCCTGCCGTACGAGGGCGCGTTGGGCCTGTCCGTCGGGCGCGGTGAGGCCGTTGCTCGCACCGTCCTGGTTGACGGCGGTGCCGCGGATGACGGCGAGCACCGGGTGGCCGTTGCGGCGGGCGTCGGAGAGCTTCTCCAGCAGCAGCACCCCCGCGCCCTCGGAGAAGGACGTGCCGTCCGCGTCGGCCGAGAACGCCTTGGCCCGGCCGTCCGCGGCGAGTCCGTGCT
Organism: Streptomyces sp. NPDC008139; assembly: GCF_042957025.1. Classification (NCBI taxonomy): domain Bacteria; kingdom Bacillati; phylum Actinomycetota; class Actinomycetes; order Kitasatosporales; family Streptomycetaceae; genus Streptomyces; species Streptomyces sp. NPDC008139. The sequence continues at coordinate 448,998 of NZ_JBIBHM010000003.1, read as the reverse complement.
GCCTGCTGAACTCCACCAGATTGCCGGGTGTCGACATCACCGTCACGCCGCCCGCGAGCGCCATCGGGCACTCGCCGCCGCGCAGGGCGCGGACCGCCAGGTGCAGGGCGACCAGGGAGGACGAGCAGGCCGTGTCGACGGTCAGCGCGGGGCCGCGCAGGCCGAGGGTGTACGCGACCCGGCCGGAGATGACGCTGAGCGCCGTACCGGTGAGCAGGTGGCCGTCACCGCCGCCGTTCGGCCGGTGCAGCGGGGGGCCGTAGTCGGAGGCCATCGAGCCGAAGAAGACGCCGACCGGCTGCCCGGCGAGCGTGGCCGGGTCGATGCCCGCCCGCTCGACGGCCTCCCACGACGTCTCCAGCAGCAGCCGCTGCTGCGGGTCCATGGCGAGCGCCTCGCGGGGGCTGATGCCGAAGAAGGCGGCGTCGAATTCCGGCGCCTCGTGCAGGAATCCGCCGCCGACGGTGGTCAGGGCGCCGGGCCGGTCGGGGCCCGCGCCGAGCAGCGCGTCCAGGTCCCAGCCGCGGTCGGCGGGCAGCCCGGTGACCGCGTCGGTGCCGTCCGCGACGAGCTGCCACAGCTCCTCCGGGGTACTGACCCCGCCGGGGTAGCGGCAGCTCATGGCGACGACGGCGATCGGCTCGGGTGCGTCGGGGTCGACGGTGGAACCGGCGGACGTACCGGTGTCGGCAGCGGTGCCGGTAGAAGTGCCGTCGCTGGTCACGCTGTTGGGGGCGGGCCGCACGTCCGCGCCGTCCTCCTCCGGCGTCTGCGGCGTCGACCGCGCTGTCAGCTCGGCCAGTCGCTCGGCCAGCCGCTTCGGCGTCGGGAATTCGAAGAGCAGCGTCGTCGGCAGTTTCAGACCGGTGGCGTCCTTGAGCCGGTTGCGCAGCTCGACGGTGCCCTGGGAGTCCAGGCCGAGGTCCTTGAAGCTGCGGCGCGGGTCGATCGCGCTGCCGTCCGCGTGCCCGAGGACCGCGGCGGTGCTCGCGGTGACCAGATCGCGTACGGCCTCGGGAGTGCGGACCCCCACGGGCGCCGGGGCCGCGTCCGACGGTCCTGCGGTGCCGGCGACACCGGGACCGGCCGCCGCGCCGAGGATCGGCGCCCCGCCCAGCCAGTGCCGCTCGCGCTGGAAGGCGTACGTGGGCAGGTCCGTCGTACGGGCTCCCGGTACGGCCGCGGCGGGCGTCCAGTCGACGTCGGCGCCGTGTACGTAGGCACCGGCGAGGGCGCGCAGCACCTGCGCGGGGCCGCCCTCCTCGCGGCGCAGGGTGGGCACGGAGGCGGCCTCGTGGCCCGCCTCCTCCGCGGTCTCCTCGATCGCGTGCCGCAGCACCGGGTGCGGGCTGCACTCGACGAACAGGCCGTTGCCGTCGGCGAGCGCGGAGCGGGTGGCTTCGGTGAAGCGGACGGCGTGGCGCAGATTGCGGTACCAGAAGTCGCCGTCGAGCTCCGAGGTGTCCTCGACCCGGCCGCCGGTCAGCGAGGAGTAGAAGGGGGTGTCGACGGCGACCGGCCGGACCGGTGCGAGCACGTCGAGCACCTGCTCGCGGATGACTTCCACGGCGGGGGAGTGCGAGGCGTAGTCGATCTTGAGGACCTTGGTGCGGAAGCCGTCGGCGTCGAAGCCCGCGGCCAGCTCGGTGAGCGTGTCCAGCGGGCCGGAGACGACCGCGGAGGTGGGGCTGTTGAGCACGCTGAGGGTCGCCGACCCGTAGGCCGCCAGCCGTTCCTCGACCATGCCGAGCGGCGCGGACACCGACAGCATCCGGCCGCCGGTGACCTGGAGCAGCACCTGGCTGCGCAGGGCCACCACGCGGGCCCCGTCGTCCAGGGAGAGCGCGCCGATGACGGTCGCGGCGGCGATCTCGCCCTGCGAGTGGCCGATGACGAAGTCCGGTTCGACCCCGGCCGCGCGCCACACCTCGGCGAGCGAGACCATCACGGCCCACAGCGCCGGCTGCACCACGTCGAGCCGCTCGAAGCCGGGCGCGCCGGGCGCACCGCGCACCACGTCCACCAAGTCGTAGTCGGTGTACGGGGCCAGCGCGCGGGCGCACTCGGCGATCCGGTCGGCGAACGGGCCCTCGATCTCCAGCAGTTCGCGCGCCATGCCCCACCACTGGGAGCCCTGGCCCGGGAAGACGAATCCCACGCCGCCGGTCGCGGTGTGCCCGGTGATGACCTCGCTGTGGGGTCGTCCCGCCGCCAACTCGCCCAGGAGCATGTCCAGTTCGGGGCGGCCCGCGCCGAGGACGACGGCGCGGTGGTCGAAGGCCGAGCGGGTGCGCAGCAGGGACAGCGCGACGTCCCGCGCCGGTACGTCGGGGCGCGTGGCGAGGTGGGCGGCGAGCCGGTCCGCCTGGGCGGTCAGGCCGCGCGGGGAGCGGGCCGAGAGGAGCCAGGGGGTGGTCGGGGCCGCGTCGGCGTCGGAGTCGCGGCGGACCTCGGGGCTGTCGTCCGCCACGGTCTCGGGCGCGACGGTCTCGTTCGGCACGGTCTCGTTCGGCACGGTCTCGGGCGCCGCCGCCACGATCAGGTGGCAGTTGGTACCGCCCATACCGAAGGCGCTGACGCCCGCGGTCGGGCGGCTGTCGGGGGAGCCGGGCCACGGACGGGCGGCGGTGACCACCTCGATGCCCTGCTGCTCGGCCGCGATGGCCGGGTGGAGCGAGGTGAAGTTCAGGCTGGGCGGGAGCGTGCGGTGGCCGATGCTGAGCGCCACCTTCAGCAGGCCGACGATGCCGGCCGCGCCCTCCAGGTGGCCGACGTTGGTCTTGGCCGAGCCGACCAGCAGCGGCGGGGCGCCGTGCGCGACCCGGGACTCGGTCTCCAGCGAGGCCCCGAGACCGGCCGCCTCGATCGGGTCGCCGACCGCCGTACCGGTGCCGTGCAGCTCCACGTAGGCGATCTCGGCGGGCGCGACTCCCGCGTCGCGGCAGGCCAGCCGGACGACCTCGCGCTGCGCCTCGGGGTCGGGGACGGTCAGGTGCTCTCCGGTGCCGCTGTTGACGGCGCCGCCGAGGATGACGCAGTGCACGGTGTCGCCGTCGGCGAGCGCGGCCGACAGCGGCTTGAGGAGCACCACACCGCCGCCCTCGCCGCGTACGTAACCGTTGGCCCGGCCGTCGAAGGTGTGGCAGCGGCCGTCGGGGGACAGGGCGCCGAAGCGCTCCAGGGCCCGGTCGCTCTCGCCGAGCAGATTCAGGTTCACACCGCCCGCCAGCGCCGTCCGCGCGGTACCGCGGCGCAGCTCCTCGCAGGCCAGCCGCACGGCGACCAGGGCGGAGGACTGGCCGGAGTCGACGGTGAGGCTGGGGCCGCGCAGGCCGAGCAGGTGCGAGACCCGGTTGGCGATGATGCTGCGGTGGGTGCCGGTGACGCTGTGCCTGCTGATCCCCTGGCCGCCGAGCCGGTCGTGGACCAGCGCGTAGTCGCCGGTGATGGCGCCGATGAAGACTCCGGCCGCCGTGCCGTGCAGGGTCGAGGGGACGATCCGGGCGTGCTCGATCGCCTCCCACGCCAGCTCCAGGACGAGCCGCTGCTGCGGGTCCATCGCCGCGGCCTCGGCCGGGGACAGGCCGAAGAAGGCGGCGTCGAAACGGTCCACGTCGGCGATGTATCCGCCGCGCCTGGCCCGGCCCGTGCCGTCCGCGGCACCGTCCGCCGTCGATCCCGCCGTACCGTCCGCCTGGCGCCGGTCCGCCGGGGCCTCGCCGACCGCTTCGCGGCCTTCGCTCAGCAGCCGCCAGAACTCCTCGGGGCTCTTCGCGCCGGGCAGCCGGCAGGACATGCCGATGACGGCGACCGGCTCCGCGGCCGTGGACCGTTCAGTCAGAGCGGACATGACCCACCTTTCGAGGATTGGCTGTTCCAGAACGCATCGCCCGGCATCGCACGCACTGCGGCGCATTGCCGTGAATTTCTTCTTCGTGTTTCTCTTCGCGGGTCCTGACGGTTCGGTAAACGCGTTCCGCTGCTCAGGACCGGGAATGACGACCGGGGCGGCCGGCGTGGTTTTCACCGGTGGCCCCGGCTGTTCCGGGCATGGCAGAAGCGTGGACTCCACGGCCCTGGCGGGTCAAGGAAGTTCGCCCCGAACGCGGTGGCAGGGAATACCGCGAACTTGATGCCAACGCGCGCGTATGGACAAGGAGAAGCGCCCCATGAATAAGTGTGTGATGCGGCGAAAGGGCCGCCGGAAAACCGTCAGGAGCGATGAGCGGGAGGAGGTGAAGCAAATGCGCAAGGTGGTCTGTACGCGGGTGGTCTGCACCCGGGTCGTCTGCACGGCCGTGAGCCACGCGCGCGGCACCGTCTGTCGCTGAGCCGTCGCGATCCACGCTCCGCGCAGCTGGTCACCTTCCTCCCCGCGCCGACGGGCGCGGGGGGAGGGGCCGTACGCGAACCCGTAGCGCGGCCCGCAGCCCCCAGCCCGCCGACCACCGACCGCCTCTCGGCGCACGACCGCCGCACGACCGCCGTCCGACCGCCGCCCCGAAGCCCCGTCGGCGCCTCACCTCGCGCCGCGCCCCCAGTTCACGCCACACCTCGTGCCCCACCTCATGCCACGGAGGGACCATGCCCGTCGACGCCCCGCTCACCTTCGGCCAGTTGTCGACCTGGCGCTCGATAGAAACCTTCGCCACCGACCGGCTGATGGAGGTGAACGTCCCCGCGCTGTGGGACGTCGAGGGACTTCAGGCGCCCGCGATCGACCGCGCCCTGCGCGTCCTGACGTACCGTCACGACAGCCTGCGGACGACGTTCCACACCGATGCCGACGGCCGGCCCTTCCAGCGCGTCCACCCCGAAGTCCCGCTCCGGCTGGACCGGTTGGACCTGCCGTCGGTGACCCCGCAGGACGGCGCGCGGGTGCTGCGGGAGCTGTACGCGCGGCCCTTCCCCGTCGTCGGCGACCCCGGTTGGCACGGCACGCTGATATGCGCCGCGGGCCGCCCCCGCTATCTGGCCGTGTCGATGTCGCACATGGTGGTGGACGTCTGGGCGATCCGCGAACTGGAAAGGCAGCTCAAGGAGTTGGCGGCCAGGGGCGGCGGGGACCCGGCGGCCGACGGCCGTCCGGGGCCCGCGCCGCGCGAGCTGGCCGTACTCCAGCACGGCGACGCCTGGGCGGGCCACCGCCGCGGCGCCGAGAAGTACTGGAAGAAGATCCTGTCGGGCGGCCCGCTGAGCAATCTGCCCGCCAGGACGCCCGGTTCCGACGAGCGCCGCATCCAGGCGACGTTGCGCTCCCCGCGGCTCGCCGCGCTGGTCGCGGACGCCGCCTCCGCACACCGGGTGTCGCCGCAGAGCGTTCTGACCGCGCTGACCGGCGCGGCCCTTTCCGGAGTGCTCTCCCGGAACCGGATCATGCTGAGTCTGATGTGTGCCAACCGCTTCGACCCGCTGTGGCAGCCCGTCGTCAGCACCATGAACCAACTGGTGCCGCTGCTCTGCGCGGTGGACCCGGACGCGCCGCTGTCCGGCTTCCTCAAGCGCGCGCACCTCAGCTCGCTGCTGGCCTACCGCCACGGCAGTTACGACGTCGACGCGGCGGCGCGGCTGGCCGCCGAGGCTCCGGGCCCGGACGGCTCGCTCTTCGTCCACGACTGCTGGTTCAACTACGTGGCGGAACCGGAGCCGCCCGCTGACGTACCGTCGGCATCGTCACCGCCGCCCGTACCGGCGCGGGACCGGGGCGATGTCCCGTCCGAGGCGTCCCTGACCTGGACGCCCCCGGCCCGCGAGGCGGGCCACCCGTTCTATCTCCGGGTCAACGCCGAAGGGGCTCACCAGGTGGAGCTGACGCTGCGGTCCGACCCCGACGTGCTCGGCGAGGAGGATGTCACCGCCGTCCTGCGGACCATCGCCCTCGGGGCGCTGCGCGCGGCCACCGAGCCGGAGGCCACGGTCGGCGCCCTGCTGGACGACGGACGGGCGAGGGGGGAGCTGGGAGCCGATCTGTTCCCGCGTCAACCGGCCCTCGCCAAGGGGTAGTCGCGGTGCCTCAGGCGCCGCGGTAGCTCAGGAAGGAGTGCGTGGAGACCACGATCGGCAGGTGGATGTCCGCGTCGGACTCGGTCACCCGGAACTCGACGATGGCCCGGGGGTGCAGGGGCAGCGAGCCGAGGACGGCGTAGTACGCGTCCAGGTCGCAGACCACCTGGTAGATGCCCGGCTGGATGTTCCGGTCACCGAGCATCGCCAGCCGGCCGTCCTGACCGGTGCGCCCGCGCACCAGCTCACGCCAGTCGTCTCCGGCGGGCTGGCGCAGCAGGACGTCGACGTCCGCTGCCGGTACGCCGAACGCACTGTCCACGATGTGCACGCAAAGACTCACGGGGTCCCGCCTCCGGGTTCGGGCGCGCCTTTTGCGGTGTCGCGCCTGGGTGGCCACGACGTTGGGGGATGCCCCTATCGTTCCGCCATCGCTCCGGCGGGCCGGGACGATAGGACCGGCGGCCCCCGACGATAGCGAAACGAGGGCGGGGCGAGAGCCGGACCGCCGCGCCGACCCCTCCGCCGACCTGCGGCGGTCGGGTGAGAGCGACGTGATAGCGACCGTGATAGCCGGGCGAGGACGGACCGAAAGCGGTCCACCGAACCATGAAGTCATCGAGCCACCGGGACACCTGAACCGGCGGCCCCACAGACTTGGAGATGGCATCATGACGGTTCGCGCCTTCCGCCGCAGCATCACCGCCGCCGCCCTGCTCGTCACCCTCACGGGCGGCGTCGCCGTCGCGGTCACCTCGACGCACTCGTCCACGAACGGCCACACCTCGGTCGTACGTGTCGACGGCGGAACGCCGAAGCCGACCCCCACCCCCACCGCCTCCACGGACAACACCATCTGGGACTGACCTCCGCCGCGGCCCACGCGGCCCGGCACCCCGTACCACCGCACCGCGCACCACCGCTTCCCCGCCTCCACCCCACGACGACCGCCGCTCGGTCGGCCGGATGAGCCCTTTCTCACGGCGCCCCGGTTCGATCCGGCGAATCGTCTCCCCACGAAGCCCGTGCCGACACGGGTATCCCGCACCGTCGGAGATCCGGCACCCCCACCCGCCCGCGCTCTCGGGTACCTCCGCACCATGACGCCCGTGACCCCGGGCCGCCCACACGGCTGGGCGCCTTCCACCCCGTGACACCCGGTGCTGCCGGCTGCCCGGATTCTCCCTGCCCGCACCGGCGGGCGCCCCCGCTCCACGACGCCCGGTCGGCCGCACCTTCACGCCGACCGGAAACACCGCCGACCCGGCAGGCCCCCTGCCGGGAGCTGGCGTTCCCCCAACTCCCCGGCGACTCCTTGGCCGTTCAGCTGTGCAGCTCGGCCTCCGCCGGAAGCTGCGCCGCCGCGACACCCGCGTCGGCGCCCCCGTCGGCCAGCGTACGCAGCAGCCGCCGCACCTCCTCGACCAGCGCGACACCGCCCTTGTCCGTCCGCAGCCCGGTCAGCATGCCCGCCGCCGCCTGCCAGTCGGCGCGCGCGCCCTGCGGACGGCCGGACGCCGCGTGCACCCGGCCGCGCAGCACCATCGCGCGCGCCTTGTCCAACGTCGCGCCGATCGCCTCGAAGCCGGTCAGCGCGCGCTCGACGTACTCCGGCGCCGCCTCGACGTCCGAGGTGAGCAGTGCCTCGGCGAGCGCCAGTGCGATCCGGCTCTCCACCATGCGGGCGCCGGCTTGCACCGCCAGTTCGAGCGCCTCGGTCAGCATCGCGCGCGCCGAACCCGGCTCGCCGCGGCGCAGGTCGACCGTCGCCAGACCCAGCAGCGCGTAGCACTCGCCGACCTTGTCGCCGGTCACCCGCACACTGTCCAGCACACGCGTGTAGGCGACATGCGCGTCGTCCAGCCGCCCGACCCGCAGGTGCAGCGCGCCCAGCCGGTTCTGCACCTGAGCGGTGACCCGGCGGTTGCCGACCTCGTGGCAGATCGCCTCGGCGCGCTCCAACAGCCGCAGGGCCGTGGCCGTTTCACCGCAGTCCACGTGCACCTGGGCCATGTTGTGCAGGACGTGCGCCTCGGCGATCCGGTCGCCGGTGACCTGGAAGACGCCCAGCGCCTCCTCCCACCGCTCCTGCGCCGACGCGATGTCACCGGTCAGCCGGTCCAGATAGGCCATGTTGCGCAGTACGAGCGCAGCGCCGTGCTCGTCGCCGAGTTCGTGGTAGAGCGTGTGCGCCCGCTCGAACTGCCGCATCGCCGGGTCCGTGCTCTGCTCGAACATGTGCAGCGAGCCCAGTGAGTAGCGCATCGCCGCCTCGCCGTGCTGATCGCCCGCCCGGCAGGCCGCCTTGAGCGCGATCTCGTGCGTCTCACGCCAGTTGCCGAAGTACGAGTACGCCTCGAAGAGCGTCACCGAGCTGAGCGCCAGGTCCCAGCAGTGCTCGACCAGTCCGGCCGCCGCCGCCTGCCGCACGGCCGCCACGATCGACGTACGCTCCTGCTCGTACCAGGCCAGCGGGTCGGACAGCAGCCGCTCCACCAGACGGTCGGGCAGCCGCCAGCGCTCCGCCGAACTGCGTCGTTCCAGATAACCGCCCGCGTACTCGCGGCGGTGCGCCTCACCGGTCAGCGACAGCAGCGCGCCGAGCCAGCGCTCCAGCGCGCCCAGCCGCTCCTCGGAACTCTCCTCCGCCAGCCGCTCCTGCGCGAAGGGCCGCATGATGTCGTGGAAGCTGTAGCGGACATGGCCGCCGGGACCGGGGGTGGCGTCGATCAGATACGCCTCCGCCAGGACTTCGAGCGCCTCCTGCGCGCGCAGCACGTCGACCTGGAGCAGGGGGGAGCCCACCCAGGCCGCGAAGTTGGGCACGTCGAGCAGGGCGAGACGGCGGAAGAGCAGCCGGGCGTCGTCCGGCAGGCTGTCGTACGTCAGCGAGATGCTGGCCCTGACCTGCATCTCACCGTGGTTCAACTCGTCCAGCCTGCGGGACTCGTCGAGCAGCCGGTCGACGAGGTCGGCGACGCTCCAGTGCGGACGGGCCGCCAGCCGCGCCGCCGAGATCCGTAACGCCAGCGGCAACCGGCCGCAGAGCTGGGAGAGTTCGGTGACGCTCTCCGCCTCCGCGACCACCCGCGCCTCACCGATGTAGCGGGCGAGCAGCGCGGCGGCCCCGCTCTCGCTGAGCGCCCCGATCTCCACCCGGCCCGCGGTGGGCAGACCGGTGAGCCGCTGACGGCTCGTCACGATCACCGAGCAGTCGGCGCTTCCGGGCAGTAGCCAGGTGACCTGACGCTCCGTCATGGCGTCGTCCAGCACGACCAGCACGTGCCGCCCGCTGACCAGGTCGCGGAAGAGTTCGGCGCGTTCCTCAAGGGATTTGGGCAGGCTGGGGCCGACGACACCGAGCGCCCGCAGGAAGCGCTCCAGGATGTCGGACGGGTTCGCCGGACGGTCGCCGACCCGCAGGTGCGCGAAGAGCTGGCCGTCGGGGAAGTCCTGGGTGAGCAGGTGCGCGACGTGCACGGCCAGCGTCGTCTTGCCCGCGCCGCCCTGTCCGACGATCACGCAGACGGGCACCGCCTGGTCGCTGCGGTGGCGCTGGTCGCCGCCGATCTGCCGCACGATGTCGTTCACGGTCTCGCTGCGGCTGGTGAAGTCCGGGATGTCGGCGGGCAGCAGGCTCGGCGCACGCCGCTTGGGCTCCTCGGTCGGCGGCTGGTGCGGGGATTGTCCTTCGCCCTGGCCGCGCGCCTGCTCCGAGGCGCCCTCCGGGTCGGCGCGGGCGCCGGGCATGGGGCCGCCCGCCGAGGTGGGCGGCCGGGCCGACTCCGCGGGCGCGCTGCCCGTCGGATCGTCCCGGTCTGCGTACCGGTCGTCGCGGTCCCGCTCCGCGCGGTCCCACTGATCGCGGCGGGGGTCGTCGCGCCGGTATTCGTCCGCGCGGTAGTCGTCCCGCCCGTGTTCGTCCCGCCCGTGTTCGTCGCGCTGCTCGTCGCGTCGGCGTTCGTCCCGGCGGTAGTCGTCGCGGCGGGGGTCGTCGTGCCTTTGATCGTCGCGCCGCCGGTCGTCGCGCCGCTGGTCTTCGCGGTGCTGCGGCTGACGCCCCTGACCGTCGTGGTCCCGGCTGTCCCGGCTGGTCGAACGCCCCGACGTGGTCTCGTCCGGCTCCGCGCCCGGCAGCGCGAACGTACCGGCGAGCATCGCCCGGTGCAGGCCGCGCAGTTCACTGCCCGGGTCGATGCCCAGTTCGCTCTGCAATTCCTCACGCACCTTGCGGTACGCGTCCAGCGCCTCCGCCTGCCGCCCCGCCGCGTAGAGCGCGATCATCAGGAGCGCCCTGAAGTGCTCGTGCAGCGGATACTCGGCCGCAAGGGACGTCAATTCGCCGATCAGCCGGTGCTGTTCACCCGCGATCAGCCCGGACTTCAGGCTTTCGCCGAGCACGGCGAGCCGTCGCTCGTTGAGCCGCCCCACTCCCTGCTGCACCAGCGTGCTGTCCACGTCGGCGAGCGCGGGACCGCGCCACAGTTGCAGCGCGTCCCGCAGGATGCGGGCCGACCCGGCCGGGTCCCCGGCCGCCAACGCGGCCTGCCCTTCGTGGACTTCGGCCTCGAACCGGTGCAGGTCGAGCGTGCCCGCGGGGACCCGCAGCAGATAGCCGGGCCGTCGGGTCTCGATCAGGTCCTCGCCGCCGCCCGCGAGGATGCGCCGCCGCAGGTTGGAGATACAGATCTGGATCTGCCCACGCGAGGTCGCCGGCGGATCGTCGCCCCACACGGCGTCGATGAGCCGTTCCACCGGGATCACATGACCGGCCTCGAGGAGCAACATCGCCAGTACCGTCCGCTCGCGGGCACCGCCGAGTTGCACCGGGCGCCCGTTCGCCGAGACTTCGAGGTGCCCGAGTATGCAGAACTCCAACGACTTACCCCCGGCTACTGTCGGTAACGGAGCGGGTGAGTGCGCTGTCCCGCCGCGCGAGGCCCCGGTGTGCGCGGCGGGCCCTATTGCGTGTACTCCGTGCCGCTCAATTGGACGAATTCTCATTCATGACGCAGCACAAATCAAGATGTCCATAGCGGCATGGTTGATTTCAAAGAGAGCCACTGGGGTGAGTGGGGCGTGTGTGACATGAGTGCGTCATCGACTTCCTCTCGGGGCCGCACTTCGGCGCCGATCCCCGCCGCGCACCGGGCCGCCGCCTTGTGTCGCGACACTCCCCGTAAGTAGCGTCCTGTCCGTCTTTCCCCGTCACATACGGCGACGTTCCGGCTGCGAATCCGGTATGTCCGCCCGTGGGGTATCGGTCATGCGCTGTCCCCCCTGCCCGCCCGGCCCGCGGCCCTCGGCCGGACCCGCCGGAGCCCCTATTGACCGCCTCCGGATCAATGTTCAGAACACCCGGATGGTGTGAGAATGAATGAATTCACGCCGTCATTCCCTTGAATCCTGTACGAGTTTCCCGAATGGGTCCTTTACTGGCTCTTCGCAACCGTGTACTGCCACTTCGGGAATCCGCGGCCATTGGGCATATGCACCGGTCCTGTTCCCCGGCCCGGCTCCTCGGGCCGCTCAGAGCCCCTGCGACGGCGGTCGGGGACCCCGCCGGGAGGCGGGCGGTCCGCTTTTCGCGATCATCATAAACGCCCCCGCCCGCGTCGGCCGACGTCCCCCGGTCGGACCGTTGTCGCGGGCCGCGCGGGCCGGGGCGTGTTTCGATGACGAGAGCGGCGGGGCGCGCCGATCGGGCGGCGGACGGGCGCGGGCCGGGCGGCGGACGTGCATGCGGGTCGAGCGGAGCCGGGAGGTGGGACATGGCGGTCGAGGCAGCGGTGGAGCGGACGGGCCCCGGCGGTGGCCGGCCCCCGGTGATCCGTACGGTCGGGCTCAGCAAGCGGTATCCCAAGGCACCCGTCATGGCGGTCGACGGCCTCGACCTCGAGGTCTACGCCGGGGAGTTCTTCGGACTCCTCGGACCCAACGGGGCGGGGAAGACCACCACTATCGGCATGCTCGCCACGCGCGTGGTCCCCACCGGCGGGAAGGCGTACGTCGGGGACATCGACGTCGTCGCGCAGCCCGCGCTCGCCAAGCAGGTCATCGCGGTCGTGACGCAGCAGAACACCCTGGACCGCTCGCTGACGGTGTGGGAGAACCTCTACTACCACGGGCTGCTGTTCGGGATCTCCGCCGGGCGGTCGCGCGAACTGGCCGACGAGTCGTTGGAACGCTTCAGCCTGTCGCGCTGGGCCGCCTCTCCTGTGGGCAATCTGTCGGGCGGCATGGCGCAGCGGCTGCTGGTGGCGCGCGCGATCATGCACCGCCCCGCCGTCCTCTTCCTGGACGAACCGACGGCCGGTCTCGATCCGCAGAGCAGGCTCGCGCTGTGGGAGATCCTGGCCGGGCTCATCGCCGACGGCCAGACCATCGTGCTCACCACGCACAACATGGAAGAGGCCGACCAGCTCTGCGACCGGGTGGCGATCATCGACCACGGGAAGATCCTCGCCCTCGACACACCGGAAGCCCTCAAGCAGGGGGTCGGCGCCGACACCATCGTCACCGTGCTGGCGGGCGGCGACCACGAAGCCCTCGCCGCCCGCCTCACCCGGGACATCGAGGGCGCCGTCCGCACCCGGCTGGTCGACGGCGGCGTCGAACTCCAGGTCCAGGGCGACGAACGCCTGCTGCCGCGCGTGGTCGCCAGCACCGAGCGGGGCGGCTTCGAACTGGTCGACCTGTCGATCGTGCGCAGCTCCCTGGAGACCGTGTTCATCAGCCTCACCGGCAAGGAGCTGAGGGAATGACCGCACCACCGGCCGGACCCTCGCAGCCGCTGTCCCCGACGCACCGGCCGGTCACCGTACGGCCGAGCCGGTCCGTGGCCGCCGCCGGCCGTACCGCCCTCGGCGCGCTCGTCCGGCGGGACCTGCGGGTGCTGTGGAAGAACTTCGGGCAGTTCGTCGCCCGGACACTCGTCCAGCCGTTCCTGCTGGTCTTCGTCTTCCTCTACGTCTTCCCCACCATCGGGCAGGGCATCGGCGGCGCCGGGGGCTCGACGGGGGAGTCGGACTTCGCCACCGTCCTCGTGCCCGGCGTCGTCGCCATCAGCATCATGTTCCAGGGCATCCAGTCCGTCGCGATCCAGATGTCGCAGGAGTTCGGCTACACCCGCGAGATCGAGGACCGGGTGCAGGCGCCCTGCCCGATCTGGCTGGTCGCCGTCGCCCGCGTGCTGTCGGGCGCCGTCCAGGCCCTGATCTCGGCGGTCATCGTCTTCCCGATCGCCGCGGTCGTCCACGCGCCCGGCGTCCACGCCCATCTCACCGTCCACTGGTGGATCGTGGTCACCCTGATCCCGCTCGCCTGCGTCGCCATGACCTCGCTCGGCCTGATGCTCGGCACCACCTTCCAGCCGCAGAACATCGGCGTCATGTTCGGCTTCGTCGTCCTGCCCCTGGTCTTCCTCGGCGGCACCTACTACCAGTGGACCAAGCTCTCCCTCGTCCACCTCGGCGGCTTCCACTGGCTCCAGATCCTGGTCCTGGTCAACCCGCTCATCTACATCACCGAGGGCATGCGCGCCGCTTTCACCGAGTCCACCCACATGTCGCTCTTCGCCGTCTACCCCGTCCTGATCGCCGCCTGCGCCGTCTTCCTCACGCTGGGCCTGCGCAACTTCCGGCACCGCGTGCTGTCCTGACCCACGGGCGGACGGGCGGACGGGCGGACGGGCGGACGGGCTTACGGGCTTACGGGTTCACGGACCCACGGGCGGATGGGTTTACGGACCCACGAACTGCGGCCGGTGCGGCCCGCGCGGCCGGTAAATCAGTCGGCGCGTTCGGGGCACGTGGCTATGCTGACGATCGACAACAGCACCTCCCGGTGCGCAGGTCGCGGTTACTTCTTTGTGGTAGAACCACTTCGGTGGGCGGGGTTCGAACCCCGCAGAACCGCGGCCGTCCTGATCTCGGGGGGCGCAGCATCGGCGGTGTCCGGTGCGCGGACAACGGGTACTTCCACTCTTCATGGTGAGACGTGGGTTCGAATCCCACCGGGTGTGAAAACCCTTAGCTCAGCGGCCCAGAGCGCATTGTTCCCGTCGTCGACCCCTGATCTCGGACACCGCCCCGCTGGGCTTCCCCTCCAACGCGGGGGGACTCTTCCATGTCTCGTTTCAATCAGCGCGGCGTCAAGCCGCGGGTCACGTCGCCCGTGACCACGTCCGGCGAGCGGACCGTGACGGCGGAGGGCGGCTCCGGCCACCTGCGCGACCCGCGGTCCGAGCTCTTCCTGCTCGCGATATCCAACGTCGTGGGCACCGACACCTTCTACGAGAAGGGCGGCGACCGCGACGACCGGTACCAGCGGCTGGTCCGCCGACTGGCGATCGAGGACCCGCGGTGGACGGCCGCGCTCCTGGCCTGGCTGCGCGGCGACGGCAACATGCGTACGGCGGCGCTGGTCGGCGCCGCGGAGTTCACCGCCGAGCGGCTGCGCAACGACGCACCCGGCTACTCCCGGCAGGTCGTCGACTCGGTGCTCCAACGGCCCGACGAGCCCGGCGAGTTCCTCGCCTACTGGACCTCGACGTTCGGCCGCCGACTCCCCAAGCCCGTCAAACGCGGTGTTGCCGACGCCGTACAACGCCTGTACAGCGAGCGGTCGTTGCTGAAGTACGACACCGATTCCAAGGGCTACCGCTTCGGTGACGTCCTCGAACTCGTCCACCCCTCGCCTGCCGCCGACAAGCCCTGGCAGGGCGACCTGTTCAAGCACGCCATCGACCGGCGTCACGGCCGCGGCGACGACATCCCGGCCGCGCTGCGTGTCGTCCGAGGCCGGGCCGAGCTGATGGCCGTGCCGGTCGGGAACCGCCGCGGTCTCCTCGGTGGCGGTGACCGGACCGACGGCCCCGACGGCAGCAGCCGTATCGCCGCCGCGGGCATGACGTGGGAAGCGCTGGCGGGCTGGCTCCAGGGCCCGATGGACAAGGCCGCGTGGGAGACGGTCATCCCGTCGATGGGTGTCTTCGCGCTGGTCCGCAACCTGCGGAATTTCGACCGCGCCGGGGTGTCCGACGAGGCCGCGGCGCAGGTCTCGGCCACGATCTGCGACCCGGAGCGGGTGGCTCGCTCGCGCATGCTCCCGTTCCGGTTCTGGGCGGCCCACAAGCACGTCGAATCGCTGCGCTGGGGCCACGCGCTGGACAAGGCGCTGAACCTCTCGCTCGCCAACGTGCCCGCGCTGCCCGGCCGCACGCTGATCCTGGTCGACCGCTCGCCGTCGATGTTCCCCGGCTTCGGCTTCTCCACGCCGAACAGTTCGGACATCACCCTGGCCGAGCAGGCCGCGGTCTTCGGCGCCGCCCTGGCGGTACGCGCCGCCGCCCCGACCCTGATCGAGTTCGGCATGCGCAGCAGGCCGGTCGCCGTGCCGAAGGGCGGCAGTGTCCTGCGCCTGATCGAGAAGTTCGGCCGGATCGACGGCACCGACATCCCGTCGGCGGTCAAGGCCCACTTCCGCGGCCACGACCGGATCGTCGTGGTCACCGACGAGCAGACCAGGCCCGGCTGGTTCCCGTCCAACGCAAGTGGCCACGGCGGCATGCGCGAAACGGAGATCGACGCCCTCGTCCCGAAGAACGTGCCGGTCTACATGTGGAACATGGCCGGCTACAAGGCGGGCGCCATGCCCTCGGGCACCGGCAACCGCCACACCTTCGGCGGCCTCACCGACCACGCCTTCGGCATGATCCCCCTCCTGGAGTCCGGCCGCTCCGCGTCCTGGCCCTGGGAGCGCTGACCCCGCCTCACCGCACCCCGCCCGACCTGGCGAAGCCCGAGCCCGGCAGCCCACCGACTCGATCGTGAACGAGCACTGTCGAAGGCGCGCCGGGCGGACCCGCCCGGCGGTTTCGACGGCTACCCGAGCCGAAGGCCGCCGGGCGGCCCTCCCCTCGGCTTCGACGGCCATTCGACCCCCTCTGAATCGATTCCCCGCACCCCGAGTCCCGGCCCGCGAGCCCGCGTGCCACGACTCCTTGACCGGCGCATACGCCCACCGGCTCCCGGCGTCAGGAGTCTTGACACACCCGTTCACGCGTCCGTAACGTCACTAGCAGATGGAGTGAAACGATTCAATCCCTTTCCGTGGACGGACTGTGACGATGCGTCGAAGACTGGTGTCCCTCTTGGCCACGGCCTCGGCCCTCGCGGCCCTGGTCCTGGTCCAGCCGCTGGCCGGGCCCGCGAGCGCCGCGCCGCCGGGCGCGCAGGGCTCGGGGCAGCAGGCAGGCGTGGGGAACAGCGGCGCGCCCTCCCACCTGACGGTCGGATCGCTGGCCGCTCCCGTGGACGTCGATCCCGCCGGCACCGTCGGCTTCGGTTGGCAGTCCGGGGTCGGCCGCCAGACCGGCTACGAACTCCGTGTCACCGAGGGCGAGTCGGGCCGCGGCCGGGTCGTGTGGGACAGCGCGAAGGTCGCCTCGGCCGCCGCGACCGCGATCCCGTACGGCGGCGCCGCCCTGCGCACCGCCGAGCGCTACTCCTGGTCGGTGCGGGTCTGGGACGAGCGCGGCAGGGCCACCGCGTGGTCGGCCCCCGCGACCTTCGGCACCGGACCCGGCGCCACCTGGGGC
Source organism: Streptomyces sp. NPDC008139 (assembly GCF_042957025.1). Taxonomy (NCBI): domain Bacteria; kingdom Bacillati; phylum Actinomycetota; class Actinomycetes; order Kitasatosporales; family Streptomycetaceae; genus Streptomyces; species Streptomyces sp. NPDC008139. The sequence continues at coordinate 432,395 of NZ_JBIBHM010000003.1, read as the reverse complement.
ACGAGCGCGCCGATCTGGTCCGCGCCGCCCGCCGTCGACACCTGGACCGACTACCGTCTCGACGTGAAGCTGACCGTGACCAAGGTCGCGCTCGGGGTGAAGTTCCGCTCACCCGACGTCCGCAACGGCTACATGTGGCAGTTCAGGGCGTCGGACACCAGCAACCCCAACACCCTTGTCCCGCACGTCGAGACCAACGGCACCTTCCGCGCGGGCACGCCCGTACCGCTGAACACCACGCTCGCCGTCGGCACCACGCACGACGTCCGCATCGAGGCGGTCGGCTCGACGCTCACCACCTTCCTTGACGGCAAGGTCGTCGACACCAGGACCGACACCGCCTTCGCCGAGGGCGGCATCGGATTTCGTACCGGCGGCACCGAGACGGGCACCGCGGACGACGTCACCGTCACCAGCCTGGCGGCGGCCGACAGTGGAAAGACCCTCTACGCCAACGACTTCGGCGCGACCGGCGCGCCCTTCCCGTGCGGCACCGTGCAGAACGGTGCGCTGGCCGTGGGCACCAGCACGGACTGCCTCAGCTCCCACACCACCAACGACTGGGCGCTGCTGCGCCACGACTTCACGCTCGACAAGAGCGGGAAGCGGACCAAGCAGGTCGCCTGGGCCACCGTCTTCGCCACCGGCTCCTCCTTCGACGCGGCCAAGCAGTACGTCTACAAGCTGTATCTCGACGGGCGGTTCGTGGGTCTCGGCCCGACCGAGGCTCTGGACAAGGAGACCCGCTACGACGGCTTCGACGTGACGGCAGCGCTGCGGTCCGGCGGCGAGCACGCGCTGTCGGCGGTCGCGTACACCACCAAGGACCAGCGCTTCCAGGCGTATCTGGTGATCCGCTACACCGACGGCAGCACGAGCACGGTCGGCACAGGACCCGGCTGGACGAGCATGTCAGGTGCGGACATCTGGCCGTCCGCGAAGTCCACCGGGACCAGTTACTGGAACATGCCGCAGGAGGACATCACGATGAGCCGGTACCCGGACGGCTTCGGCCGCTACGGGTACGACGACTCCGCGTGGACCGCCGCCACCGCGAAGACCGCGTTCACCGACCTCCGGCCGACCCCGTTCGGCAAGGTCCAGGAACAGCTCAGGCGGCCCGTGAAGATCACCGACAAGGGCAACGGGAACTACCTCGTCGACTTCGGCCAGACCTGGCAGGGCGGCGTCCACCTCACCCTGCCCGGCACGGCGGGACGCAAGGTCACCCTCCGCTACGGCGAGGAACTGTCCGACCCGACGACCGTGCGCTACAAGCTCCGCGCGGGCAACGAGTACCAGGACGTCGTCACCCTGCGCGGCGGCACCCAGAGCGTCGACACCTGGGGCATGCGCGTCTTCCGCTACCTCGACGTCCTCAACTCGCCCGTCCCCGTCACGGCCGACAATCTCCAAGCCCTCGCCATGGTCTACCCGTTCGACGAGAGCGGCGCCCAGCTCACCTCGTCCGACCCCGACCTCGTCTCGGTCTGGCAGCTCGCCAAGAACACCGTGGAGACCACCAACCAGAACTTCTACGTCGACTCCTGGACCCGCGAGCGCGGACCGTACGAATCCGACAACTACATCCACCAGTTGGCGAGCCTCTACCTCAGCGACGACCCGACACTCGGCGTCTACTCGATGGACTACTTCGCCAACCACCGCACCTGGCCGCAGGAATGGCCGCTCTACGTGATCACGTCCGTCTACGACAACTGGCGGCAGACCGGCTCCACCGACCAGGTCAAGCGGATGTACGACGCGCTCGTGCCCAAGCTGCTCAGCAAGGACTACAACGCGGCGCTCGGCACCATCGACCAGTCGGACGCCATCGTGGACTGGCCCGAGGGCAGCCGTGACGGCTATGTCTTCGCCGCGAAGAACACCATCCTGGGCGCCCTGTCGTACAGCAACTTCTCGCAGATGGCGGTCCTGGCCACCTCCCTCGGCAAGAGCGCCGACGCGGCGAACTTCACCGTCATCGCCGACCGTCTGCGCACCACCCTCAACTCGGCGTTCTACAACGCAGGCAAGGGCGCGTACGACGACGGGCTCAGCGCCGACATGAAGCCGACCGGGCACTTCGCGGTCCAGGCGACCGCGTTCCCCGCCGCCTTCGGCGTCCCCGCGAGCCGGCAGCAGTACGACGCGGTCGCGTCGTACCTCACCTCGCGCGGCATGGCGTGCAGCGTCTACTGCTCGGGCTTCCTGCTCCAGGGGCTGTACAACGCGGGCCACGCGCAGGAAGCGCTCGACCTGCTCACCTCGCACGACACCAACAGTTGGCTGCACATGATCGACCTGGGCGCGGGCGCCACCGGCGAGGCGTGGGACCCGGCCGAGAAGAGCAACATGACGTGGTCGCACCCGTGGGCCACCGCCCCCTCGTACGTCATCCCGCGCGACATGTACGGCATCGCGCCGTCCACGCCGGGCTACGACACCTTCACCGTGCGTCCGCAGCCGGGCGACCAGACGTACGGCTCGGTGACGACACCGACCGTCAAGGGCACGGTCGGCGCGTCCTTCCACCGCGTCGGCGACCGCACCGACCTCGGTGTGTCGGTGCCGGGCAACTCCGTCGCCACGGTGAGCGTGCCGGTCACCGACGGATACCGGGGCACGACGGTGTACGTGGACGGCCGTGCGCAGACCGCGACCCGGCAGGACGGCGGCAGGCTCGCGGTGCGCGTCGGCGTCGGCTGCCATGTGCTCAGCACCTCAAGCAGCCGGGCCGTGACCGCTGACCCGCTGCTGACGGGCGTGTGCGGCGGCGCGTACCGGGTCGGCGACACGCCCACCGGCTCGCTGGTCACCACGGCGGTGAGCGCGACACGCGGGAAGCCCATCCCGGTGACGCTCACCCTCGACCAGCAGGTCACCGGCCTGACCGCCGCCGACCTGCGGGTGTCCAACGGCACCGTCACCGGCCTCACGGCCAACGGCGTCGGCGCGGCGGGCACGACCTGGACGTTCACCGTCACCCCGCGCGGGAACGGCGGGGTGACGGTCCGGGTCCCGGCAGGCGCGGTGCACGGCACCAGCGGGCGGCCGAGCCTGGCGATCGGACCGCTGACCGTCGGCTCCGCCGGGCACGGGCCCTGGGGCTGAACGCTCCTCGCCGCAGACCCCTGAACCCCGCTGAACCCCCCTGAGCCAAGGCCGGGTGCCGCGATCAACCCGTGGCACCCGGCCTTGTCCTGTCCTCCGCTTCCCCCCAGCCGCGCGAGCCCCCGCGGCTCCGCCCGCCGCCCGGCTACCGTTCCCCGTATGCGCATCGTCTCCCTGCTCCCCGCCGCGACCGACATCGTCGTCGAACTCGGCCTCGGCGACGCCCTCGTGGGCCGTACCCACGAGTGCGACTGGCCGCCGGAGGTGGTCGCCGACGTACCGGTGGTGACCGGCGCGGAATTCGACCCGGACGCGCTCGGCAGCCGGGAGATCTCGCAGGCCGTCGGCGGCGCCGCGCACCGGGGCTCTTCCCTCTACACCCTGGACACCGCGCTGCTCGCCGAGTTGGCGCCCGACGTGGTCCTCACCCAGGACCTGTGCCGGGTGTGCGCCGTCTCCTACGGCGCGGTCACCGACTCCGTACGCGTGCTGGAGGGCGAAGGCCCGCGCGTGATCAGCCTGGAGCCGAAGACCCTGCCCGATGTGCTCGCCTGCGTGCGCCAGGTCGGTGACGTGCTGGGCGTTCCCGAGGCCGCGGCCCGCAGGACGGCGGAGCTGGAGGAGCGGCTGGCGGCGGTACGGGCGCGGGTGGCGGGCCGCCCCCGGCCGCGGGTGGCCGCCATCGAATGGCTGGACCCGCTGTGGCCCGCGGGGCACTGGGTACCGGAACAGATCCGCTGCGCGGGCGGCGAACCCCTGCTCGCGCGACCGGGCGAGCACACCGCGCCCATGGAGTGGACCGCGCTGCGGGAAGCCGCGCCGGAAGCGGTCGTGCTGCTGCCGTGCGGCTTCCGGCCCGAGCGCACCCTGAAGGAGGCCGGCCTGCTGACCGGCCACCCCTCATGGGCCGAACTGCCCGCCGTCCGCGACGGGCGCGTGTGGGTCCTGGACGGCCCCGCCTACTTCAACCGGCCGGGACCCCGCGTCGTGCGCGGCGCCGAAGTCCTGGCCCACGCGCTCCACGGCGTCGAACCGGCGGAACCGGTCACCGCCGCGGAGGCGCGCCCGCTGGCGGGAGCCGGTCAGCTCCCGTAACGCAGGTAGACCGTGTCACCGAGGTGGACGGTCGTGCCGCGCGAGGCGGCGATCAGCGCCGAGCCGTCCAGGCTCGACCTCCACGTCGCCGTAACGGAGTTGACGGTGCCGTTGAGCGCCGTGACCGTGCCCGTGCCGCTGGCGGGCGTGACGCCGGTGACGCAGCCGCCGGGCGTCGCGGACGACGCCGCCGAGTCCAGGACCGTCGTGGCGGTCGCCGCCCGAACGCGTGGTCAGGCTTCCGCACATGCTGCGTCTCCGAGCGGGTGATCGGGCTCGGACCACCGCGAAAGGCGGCCCCTACCGTTGCGCGTCAGCTCCGGACTCTCACCGGATTCCCCCAGCCGGCGACCAGCCGAGGCTAGCGCAGCACGTGCGTGACGTAAGGGTCGCGGGGGAGTGGTGAAGGCAACTGCCCGCCACGTTGACGGGGCACACGCCGACGTGGTGCTATGAAACGTATTTCCGATTCAGCAGCCAGGGGAAGCCGGTCCAAGTCCGGCGCTGACCCGCAACCGTAGGCCCTCCGAGAGGCGGGCGAGCCGGATTACCTGCGCTGAGCAGTAAGTCACGATCGCCGTCGAGGACTACGGCACGGACGACAGGACGGCCGCGTCAACCGCCAGGCCGCCTCGCCTCCGCGGCCCGCCCTCCCCGTCGGCCGACCCGGGGGGCCACCCGTGCTTCGTCTTGTCCCACGCCGCCGTCACAGACGGCCGCGCATCGTCGTCCTGCTCACCGCGGCGGCGCTGACCTTCGGCAGCCTCACGGCCGGACTGGTCTCGGTGGCGACCCCGGCGGGCGCGGACCCGATCGGCGACTGCACACCCACCTCGGGGGCGATCGTCGCGGTGGACTACGGGCACTGGAACGGCCCGGTGCTGCGCGGCTGCGACGCGCACCCCACCACGGGCATGAACCTGCTGCACAACGCCGGGTTCACCACCACCGGCACCGTGCACGACGGCCCCGGCTTCATCTGCCGGATCGGCAACGACGGCTTCGACAGCGGCACGCAGTACCCGACGACCGCCGACGAGGCGTGCGTCCTGACCCCGCCCGCGAACGCGTACTGGTCGTTCTGGATCGCGCCCGCGGGACAGGACACCTGGACGTACAGCCCGCTCGGCGCGCTCGGCGACCATCCGCAGGACGGCGAGGTCGAGGCGTGGGTGTTCGGTCCCACCGACATCGGCGGCAGCACCGGCGGTCCCTCGTTCACACCGGACTCCGTCCGTGCCCACGACACCACCACGCCGCCGACCACCCCGCCCACGGCGCCGCCGACCACGCCCCCGACCGGTCCCGGCGGACAGGCCGACACGGCGGCGGCGGCCGCCTGGCTGACGAAGCAACTCACCGACGGCGACCACGTCTTCGACGGCTGGGGCACCGACTTCGGCGCCACCGCGAACACCGCCATCGCACTCGCGGCGGCCGGCGGACCCGACGCCACGATCCGCGCGATCGACGCCTACCTGACGGCGCACGCCGACGACTACCTGCTCCCCGACTCCACGGTCACCGTGCCGAGCCCGGCCGCGGCGGCCAACCTGGCGCTGCTCACCGAGATCCTGGGCGGCGACCCCACCTCCTTCGGCGGCCACGACCTGCTCAAGGACCTGACGGACAACGTCTGCGCGGCGGCCGGAAGCCTCGGCAACTGCACCGCGGCCGGTGACTTCCACGGCGCGTTCTCGCCCGGCACCCAGGCGCGCGCCCTGCTCGCGCTGGCCCGCGGCGGCGCCACTGTGCCGCGGCCCGCCGTCGACCGGCTCACCGGGATGCAGTGCGCCGACGGCGGATTCTCCGGCTCGATGCTCTCGCCCGGCGAGCGCTGCGCCTCCGACCCCGGTTCGACCGCCGACGCCGTCGTCGCCCTCACACACCTGCCCGGCACCGGCGACGTGCTGGACAAGGCGCGGGCGTACCTCACCAAGACGCAGTCCGCCGACGGCGGTTACCTCGCGTACGAGGGCGCGTCCTCCGGCGACACCGGTACGACCTCCTACGCGGCCCAGGCGCTGACCGTACTGGCGCAGACCGACCGCGCCGCCGCCGCCCGCGCCTGGCTCGCCGCCCGGCAGACCGACGGCGGCGGCTTCGCCTCCGACGGCTCCGGCGGCACCGACCCGGATCTGTACGCCTCGACCGCCGCCGTCCTCGCCGTGACCTCCAGCGACCTCGGCAGCCTCACCTACGGCGACACCCCGACGAGCCCCCCGACGACGCCCCCCACCACCGCGCCGACGACCCCGCCCACGACCCCGCCGACCACCCCGCCCACGACCGGACCGACCACCCCGGCCGCGGCAACCCCCGACCTGGCCAAGGGCGTCGCGTACCTCATCAACCGCGGCAATCTCGTGGACGGCCACTACTACGAGTCCAGCGCGGGCCAGAACACCGGCTTCGCCGACTTCGGCCTGACCGTCGACGGCGTGCTCGCACTGGCCGCGACCGGCGGCGCCGACGACACCCTCGCCGGGATCACCGACTTCCTCCAGCACGGCAAGGACGGCTCCGGCCGCGGCATCGACGACTGGACGCTGATCGGCACCTCCTCCGCGCAGGGCGGCTCGCTCGCCAAGGAGGCCGTCGCGGCCGAGGTCACCGGCAACGACCCGCGCGCCTTCGGGGGCCACGACCTGATCGCCGCGCTCGACGCCACCATCTGCGCCGCGGCCGACACCTCGGGCGGCTGCGCCGCCAAGAACAACTACGCATACGCCACCTCGGTCTTCTCCCAGTCCCTCGGCGTCATCGCCCAACTGCGCGCGGGTGACACCGCCAAGGCGGCGGGGCCGGTCGCGTACCTGGAGAGCCTTCAGGACTCCAGCGGCGCCTGGCCGAGCCTGATCCCAGCCGGCGGCGACCAGGACGTGGACAGCACGGCGATGGCGATCATGGCCCTCGACCTGGTGCCCGGCGACGCCGCGGCCAAGGCGGTCGCCAAGGGCGCGGCCTGGATCGCGAGCAAGCAGCTCAGCGACGGCGGCTTCCGGGCCGCAGCCGGTGACTCCGTCAACTCCGCCGCCCTCGCCGTGCAGGGCCTCACCCTGGGCGGCACGGGGTACCGCGCGCAGATCGCCAAGGCCCGCGCGTTCCTGGCCGCGCAGCAGAACGCGGACGGCGGCTTCCGGGTCGCCTCCGACACCGACCAGAAGCAGTCCGACGTACGCGCCTCCACGCAGGCCGTCGGCGGCGCGGTCGGCACGTCCTTCGGCACCCTGCTGCGCGACCTCGCCGACCAGAAGGCGGCGGCCGAAGGGGCCGCGTACCTGGTCAAGCAGCTCGACGGCAGCGACCACCTGGCCAACGCCTACGGCCCCGACTACGGTCTGACCGCCGACCTCGCCCTCGCGCTCGCCTCCACCGGCGGCCAGGACCCGACGCTGACCAAGGTCACCGGCTACCTCGCGGGACACGTCGCGGACTACGCCGACCCGGCGGGCACCTCCGACTACCCGGGCCCGTACAGCGGCGCCACCGCCAAACTCGCGGTGCTCGCCCAGGTCATGGGCCAGGACCCGCGGCACTTCGGCGGCTTCGACCTGATCGGCACGCTCAGCGGCCACGTCTGCACGGCCGCCGCCGAGGACGGTTCCTGCACCGCCCCCGGCGACTTCGACCAGGCGTACTCGACGGTCTCCCAGTCCCTCGGCGTCCTCGCCCTGGCCCGCGCGGGCCAGACCCCGCCCGCCGCCGCCGTGGACCGGCTGCTCCAACTCCAGTGCGCGGACGGCGGTTTCTCCTCCACGCTGAACGCGCCGGGCGCCGACTGCGCCTCCGACGTGGACACCACCGGATACGCGCTCCAGGCGCTCGTCCTGGTGCCGGGACACGCGGACGCGGTCACCAAGGCCCGTACGTATCTCGTCAAGGCCCAGCAGTCCAGCGGCGGTTACCAGGGCGCGGCGGGCGTCAGCAGCAACTCCACCGCGCTCGCCGTCCAGGCGTTGCTCGCCACCGACAAGATCCGGCCCCAACAGGCCCGCGACGGGCAGAAGTTCCTGCGCACCACGCAGAACAAGGACGGCGGCTTCCGGATCACCGCCGCGGCGGGCGACTCCGACCTGCGGTCCAGCACCCAGGCCGTCCCGGCACTCGCGGGCACCCCGCTGACCACGCTCACCCACGCGCTCGCGCCCATCGCGCCCTCGGGCGGCGGCTCCACCGGCGGGTCGTCCGGTTCTTCCGGCTCCGGCGGCTCGTCCGGTTCCGCGGGCGGCACGGACTCCGGCGGCAGCGGCGGCTCGTTGGCCGCCACCGGCACCGGCGTGCTCGCGGCGGCCGGTCTCGCCGCGCTGCTGCTGGCCGTCGGCAGCGCGCTGACCGTACGGCGGCGGCGCACCGCACAACAGGGCGGGAGGCACCAGTGATCCGCGGCATTCGGCCGACCCATGGCATGCGGTCAACGGCCCGGCGGGCGGCGCCCGTCGCAGACGCGTCAGGCGACCCACGGCGGCCCGGCGCACGATCGGTCGTCGCCCGTACGGTCACCGCGCTCGCGCTGACGCTCGCCGCCGTGTGCGGCGGGCTCACCGCGGGCGCGGCGCCCGCGATGGCGACCGCGCAGCCGATGAGCGCGTGCACGACCACCAAGGGCGTCGTGCTCGCGGTGGACTTCAGCCACTGGGGCGGCCCGCTGCTGCGCTCCTGCGGCACCACGCCCACCACCGGCTACGCCCTGCTCAACCAGGGCGGCTGGGCCACCACCGGCACCCAGCACGACGGTCCGGCCTTCATCTGCCGGATCGGCTACGCCGGTTACCAGGGCGGCAAGCAGTATCCGACGTCCAAGGACGCCCCCTGTGTGCTGACGCCGCCCGCGACCGCGTACTGGTCGTACTGGCACGCCGACGCGGGGCAGAACACCTGGTCCTACAGCCAGTTGGGCGCGATGAGCTACCACCCCAAGCCCGGCGGCGTGGAACTGTGGATCTTCGGCGCCACCAACGTCGCGGGCACGCAGGGCCGTCCGACGTTCTCACCCGACAGCGTCCGGGCGCACAACACCACGTCCGGCGGCGCCACTTCGGCCCCGCCGAGGCCGACCAAGCCCGCCGGTACGCACACCACCGCGGGCTCGGCGCCCGGGAAGACCTCGCGACCGGCCGCCACCACGCCGTCCGCGACCCGTACGACACCGGCCACCACCTCGGCCCCGCCCACCGCGACCCCCACCGGGACCGCGTCCGCGAGCACCGCGCCGGGCACGGTCACGGGCACGGGCGGAACGCCGTCGCCCGGTCAGCCCCGCACGCAGGACGCGGAGCCGACCGCCGCCGCGAGCCATTCGTCCGGCTCGGTCCTGCCCTTCGCACTGACCGCGGCCGTCGTGGCCGTGATCGCCGGATTCATCGTCGTCAGGACCCGGCGGCGGCGGAACGCGGAGTAGCGCGTTGTCCACCACCCCGCCTCCGTCCCCGACCGGTGGTCCCGCGCACGCCGACGCGGGACCACCGCGCGCTGCCGCCTCCCCGCACACCGGGCGGCGGCTGCCGCGCACCCTGCACCCGGTCGCCTGGTGGATCTGGGGCATCGCCCTGGCCACCGCGGTCAGCCGCACCACCAACCCGCTGCTGCTCGGCCTGGTCCTGGTCGTCCTCGGCTACGTCGTCACGGAGCGCCGCACCGACGCCCCCTGGGCGAAGGGCTTCAAGTACTACCTGTATCTCGCGCTGACGGTCGTCGCGATCCGCGTCGTCTTCCGCTGCGTCTTCGCCAGCGGCATCACACCCGCCGACCACATCATGTTCTCGCTGCCGCACATCCCGACTCCCCACTGGTACGCGGGAATTCAGCTCGGCGGCCCGGTGTCGCTCGAGGCCACCCTGTCCGCCGCGACCGACGGACTGCGGCTGGCCTGCCTGCTGTGCTGCATCGGCGCCGCGAACACCCTCGCCAACCCCAAGCGGGCCCTGCGGGTCCTGCCCGGCGCGCTGTACGAACTCGGCGTCGCCGTCACGGTGTCGCTGAGCGTCGCCCCCCAACTCGTCGAAAGCGTCCAGCGGGTGGCGCGCGCCCGACGGCTGCGGGCCGACCGGGCCAAGGGGCTGCGGGCGCTGCGCAGCATCCTCATCCCCGTGCTGGAGGACGCGCTGGAACGCTCCCTGCACCTGGCCGCCGCCATGGACTCGCGCGGCTACGGCCGGGCCGGCACCGCGACCCGCGCCTCTCGCCGTACCACCGCCGTCCTGATGCTCGGCGGCATGCTCGGCCTGTGCACCGGCATCTACGGGCTGCTGGACGGCACCACCCCGCGCGCGCTCGGACTGCCCGCCATGCTCGGCGGTTCGCTGCTGTGCTGCGCCGGACTCGCGCTCGGCGGGCGGCGGATACGGCGCACCAGCTACCGTCCCGACCCCTGGCGGGCCGCGGAGTGGGTGGTCGCGCTGTGCGGCGTCGCCACCGCCACGGTGCTGTTCCTGACCGTCGGCTACAACGCCGCCGACCTCAACCCCAGCCTGTATCCGCTGCGTTGGCCGTCACTGCCGTGGCTGCCCGCCGCCGCGATTCTGCTCGCGGGCATCGCCGCCTTCGCCGCGCCGCCCCCGCCGCGCACGTCCGCCGCGAAGAGCGCGAAGAGCGCCACGGCCCGGCGCGCCGCCGTGCCGCCCGGCGGAGCAGCCGCGACCGCCACGACCGCCGAAACCGCCGACAAGCCCAGCGAGGCCCTGCTGTGATCCGATTCGACCAGGTCAGCGTCGTGTACGCGGGCTCCGAGCAGCCCGTGTTGCGGGACGTGGACCTGACCTTGGAGGAAGGCGAACTGTGCCTGGTCGTCGGCAGGACCGGCGCGGGCAAGTCCACGCTGCTCGGCACGGTCAACGGCCTGGTGCCGCACTTCACCGGCGGCACACTCGCGGGCCGTGTCACCGTCGACGGCCGCGACACCGCGACGTACCCGCCGCGTGAACTCGCCGACGTGGTGGGCGTCGTGGGCCAGGACCCGCTCGCCGGCTTCGTCACCGACACCGTCGAGGAGGAACTGGCCTATGTCATGGAGCAGTTGGCCGTCCCCGCCGACGTCATGCGCAAGCGCGTCGAGGAGACCCTCGATCTGATGGGCCTGGCCGACCTGCGGCACCGCGCGCTGAGCGAGCTGTCCGGCGGCCAGCAGCAGCGCGTCGCCATCGGGTCCGTCCTCACCGCCCACCCCAAGGTCCTGGTGCTGGACGAGCCCACCTCCGCGCTCGACCCGACCGCCGCCGAGGAAGTCCTCGCCGCCGTGACCCGGCTCGTGCACGACCTCGGGGTGACCGTCGTGCTCGCGGAACACCGCCTGGAGCGGGTCGTGCAGTACGCCGACCGCGTCCTGCACCTGACAGGCGACGGCACCGTCACCTCCGCCCCGCCGTCCGTCGCCTTCCGTACCGCCTCGGTCGCGCCCCCCGTGGTCGACCTCGGCCGCCTGGCCCGCTGGGAACCGCTGCCGCTGTCCGTACGCGACGCCCGCCGCGCCGCGGTCCCCTTGCGCGAACGGCTCGCCGGACGCCCGGTGCCGCCGGTCCGCGTCTCGCACGGCACGGGCACACCGCTGCTGACCGCCCACGGGATCGTCGTGCGCTACGGCGACGTGGTCGCGGTCCGCGAGGTGGACCTGGAACTGCGGGCCGGTGAGGTCACCGCGCTGATGGGCCGCAACGGCTCGGGCAAGTCGTCCCTGCTGTGGGCGATCCACGGCGCCGGGCCGCGACAGGGCGGAACCGTACGGCTCGCACAGGGCGCGGACCCGGCCGCACCCGCGCCGGGGGCCTCGGCACGACGTTTCGGCGGACGGCGTACGACGCCGGGACCTGAGCGCCGCCGCGTCGGCCTGGTCCCGCAGACCCCCACCGATTTGCTCTACCTGGAGACGGTCGGCGCCGAACTGGCTCAGGCCGACCGGGAGTCGGCCGGGGCGACCCCGAGCGCCGCGCGGGCGATCCTCGACCGGCTCGCGCCCGGCATCCCCGACGACACCCACCCCCGCGACCTGTCGGAAGGCCAGAAGCTCTCGCTCGTGCTGGCCATCCAGCTCACCACCGCCCCCGACGTCGTCCTGCTGGACGAGCCGACCCGTGGCCTCGACTACCAGGCCAAGCAGGCCCTCATCCGGATCGTGGACGCGCTCGCCGCCGAGGGCCGCAGTGTCGTGATCTCCACGCACGACGTGGAGTTCGTCGCGGCGAGCGCCGACCGCGTGATCGTCATGGCCGAGGGCGAGACCGTCGCCGACGGCCCCACCGCCGATGTCATCGTCGCCTCGCCGGCCTTCGCACCGCAGGCCGCCAAGATCCTCGCCCCGCTGCCCTACCTGACGGTCGGTCAGGTCGCGGACGCGCTCGCGGAAGCCGAGGCGAAGTGATGGCCACGGCCAGGACGGGCGCCACGGACACGAGCGAGGGCGACGGCGCGGACAACGGCAAGGGCCCGGCCGGGCGTTGGACGGGCCGTACCACCGCCGTCCGGATGCACGCGACGGCCGTCGTCACCATCGTCCTGGCCGCCTTCATCGGCCTGGTCGCCTTCTTCTGGCCCTTCGTCGTCGCCCCCGGCCGCTTCGGCACCTCCTACGCGCCGCCGCTGATCTTCGGCGTCCTGCTGATCCTCGTGCTGGCCGTCGTCTTCGCCCAGATCGCCGACGGCGGCATCGACGCCAAGGCTCTGGCCATGCTCGGCGTGCTGTCCGCCGTCAACGCCGCCCTGCGCCCGCTCGGCGCGGGCACCGCGGGCATCGAGACCGTCTTCTTCGTCCTCGTGCTCGCGGGCCGCGTCTTCGGCCCCGGCTTCGGCTTCACCCTCGGCTGCACGTCCCTCTTCGCGTCCGCGCTGCTCACCGGCGGTGTCGGGCCCTGGATGCCGTACCAGATGTTCGGCTGTGCCTTCGTCGGCATGCTCGCGGGGCTCCTCCCGCGCGCCCGCGGCAAGGCCGAGATCCTGATGCTCGCGGCCTACGGCTCGGCGTCCGGCTATCTCTTCGGCTTCCTGCTCAACCTCTCCTTCTGGCCCTTCTCGCTCGACCCCGGCAGCTCCATCGCCTACCTGCCGGGCCTGCCCTTCACCGAGCAGTGGCACCGCTACCTGGCCTTCGACGTGGCGACCTCCCTCGGCTGGGACACCGGCCGCGCGGTCACCAACTTCGTCGCCATCCTGCTGGCCGGCCCCGCCGCCCTCATCACCTTCCGCCGCGCCGCCCGCCGCGCCAACTTCACCGCCCCCATCCACTTCGCCCCGCCCCCTCCGCCCGCTGCGTCCGCGCCGGGCGAAGGCGCGGACGGGACATAACCCGTCCTGGTCTAGCCTGGCTCTCCCCGACGGAGGCGCGGGACGTGGCAGAAGGGGCTGAGGGCGTGGAGCTGGTGTTCGCGGGGCGGGTCGTGGAGTGGCGCGGACCGGCGCCGTACTACTTCGTGCCCGTGCCGGAGGAGGAGTCCGCGGACATCCGCGAGGTGGCGACGACGGCCTCGTACGGGTGGGGGGTGATCCCGGTGCTTGCCCGGATCGGCGGCACCGATTTCGCGACCTCGCTCTTCCCCAAGGACGGCGGCTATCTGCTGCCGCTCAAGAACGCCGTGCGCAAACCGGAGGGGCTTTCCGAGGGGGACGACGTGACGGTGGAGATGACCGTCCGCCTCGACACGTAGGGAAGGCGATCCCGTCCCGAATCCGGCCGAATCCCCGGACCGATTCCCCGGCGCCGATCCGGCACGGCACTTTTGCGCGGCCATTGCCGTGCCGACAGCGGTGAACCACTAGCGTTACGGCCTGTGAGTACGAGTATCCGGTTTTCGCCGTCCGCTGCTCCGCGCCTTGCCGGTGCGGTCGCCTTCGGGGCGGTGGTCGGGGCGTGCGTGGGATCGTCGACCGACACGCCGCTGGGAATTCTCTCGGCCATCGCGGCCACCGAGCTGTTTTTCGTCGTGGTCGGCTGGTGCGTGCTGTGGCCGATGGACGCCGCCGCGACCCGGCACAACTCGCGGCGCGAGGACCTGCGACCACTCGCCGAGGAGATCGTGGTCGTCGCGGTCGCGCTCTGCGGTCTCATCGGGATCGTCGTGTTCCTGCTCGGCAACTCCGACACCGCCCACGCCGCGACCGCGCTCATCGGTGTCTTCATGGCCTGGGCCGCGCTGCATCTGATGTACGCGGCACGGTACGCGTTTCTGTATTACGAGGAGTCCGAGGGCGGGATCGATTTCAACTCCGACGACGAGGCCCCGGCCTACCGTGATTTCTTCTACTTCAGCTACAACCTCGGCATGACCTACCAGGTCTCCGACACCGACGTCTCCAGTTCGACGATCCGCGCGGTCGTCCTGCGGCACACACTGCTGTCGTACGTGTTCGGTACGAGTATTCTCGCGACCGCCATCAACCTCGTCGCAGGAATCTTCACGCGGTGAGCGCGCGGCACTTGCCTGGCGCCTGTCCTGATACCTGTCCTGACGCCTGATCTGTCCTGATACCCGCGCTGTCCTGACCTCTGGACTGACACGCGTCCGGCACCGCGCGACGCCTTCCGCGCGGTGCCGGACCCGTGCCGGAGGGTCAGCGGCAGCCCACTCCGTAGGTGCCGTTGCCGGAGTCGGCGGCCGGGTCGCTGGAGACGGACAGCCCGACGTACGGGTGATCGCGGTCCGGGGTGAACGTGTACCGGTCCGTGAAGGTGTAGCTCTGCGCGCCCTTGGGGAACTGGGCGGTCTGCCGGGCCAGTGTGACGGCGCCCTGCGGCTTGCCCGTGGCGCTGTGCCACCACGTCAGGTGCAAGGTGCCCGCCTCGGTGCCGTCGTAGGTCACGTACACCGTGGCGGTCGCCGTGCGGCGCTTGCCGGTCGGGCAGTCGAAACCGGTGACGGCGATGGACGCCACGTGCGGCCCGGCCGCGGGCTTCCCGGTCGTCGTCGGGTCGGCCGAAGGGGTGGTCGGCGCGGTGGTGGGCGGCGTGCTCGGCGTGCCCGTGGGCGTGCTCGACACGGTCCTGCTGGGCGTGACCGCCGTCGTCGGTGTGCCGGTGGGCGAGACGTTGATCGTGGGCGACGCCGACAGGCTGACGGTCGGGGACGGGTCGGCGGGCGCGGAGGTCGGCGTCGTCGCGGTCAGCGACGTGACGGCGGTCGGCGTCGGGCCCGCCACGGCGGTGTCGTCGCTCTTGTTGCCGGTCGCCACCGCCGTGACGGTCACCGCGCCCGCGATGATCACGGCCGCCGCGACGACGGCGAGGACCTTCGCGCGTCGGCTGAAGCGGGGTGCGGGGGCCTCGGGGCCGCCCGCGGGGGCGTGGTGGGGCGCGTGCTTGGGCGGTACGGGCGGCGCGCCCGCCCCGGCCGCGGCGGACGCGGCCACGGCGACCGGTACGGCGGCGGCCTGCGGCTGCTGGGCCGCTTCCGCCGCCGCCTCGCCGGACGGCGCCGCCAACAGGACGACCAGCGCGGCGAGTTCACCGCGCCCGCGCTCCTCCCAGTCCTCGCCGTAGGCGGCGACGGCGACCGCCTCGGCCTCGGCGGCGAACTCGGTCGCGCTCTGCGGCCGTTCCGCCGGGTCCTTCGCCAACCCGCGTGCGAGCAGCGGCCGTACGGGCTCCGGAGCCTGCTCGGCCGGGACCGGCGCCTCGGCGTGCTGGGCCGCCAGTTCCGCCGCCGTGGCGCCCGCGTACGGTGGCGCGCCGGTGAGGCTCTGGTGGAAGACGGCCGTCGCCGCGTAGACGTCGGAGGCCGCGGTCGCCGGGGCGCCCGCCCACCGCTCGGGCGCGCTGTAGGGGGTGCCGGGGGGTACGTCGGCCGGCTCGGCGTTCGCCTCCGCCTGTTCCGGGGCCGGAGCCGCCGGTTCGGCGTCGACGAGCTGGACCGCGCCTTCGGGAGTGATCAGGATGTTCTCGGGCGCGATGTCGCCGTGGGCGCCACCGCCCTCGTGAGCCGCGGCGAGCGCGAGCAGCGAGCCCTTGAGGACGACGAGCGCCGACTCGGGCGCGAGCGCGCCCTTCTCGTGGAGGAGGGCGACAAGGCCGGTGCTGCTGACCGGAGTCGGCGTCCCGGCCGCGGGCTCCTGGGGCTCCGGGGCCTCGGCCGCGGCCTGGGACGGCGCCGCCGTCGAAGCGGCCGGTGCCGTCTTCCGCCCCTTCGCCGGGGGCCTGGCCCCCGCCGCCTTCTTCGCCGCGCCCGCGGGTGGGGCCGCCGCCGCGGTCTTCCGTGTCTGCGCCGTCTTGGCCGCGGTTTTCGCGGGTGCCTTCGCGGGTGCCTTCGCCGGAGTCCCGGCCGGTGTCTTGGCCGCCGTCTTCGCGGTCTTGGCGGCCTTCACGGCGGGCTTCTCCGCCACCTGCTTCTGCGCCGCCTTCGCGGCCGCGGCCGCCATGGGAGCGGCCTCCGACTGTTTCTGAGTCTCCGTCACATCGCTTGCGGCGGCGGGTACTTCGGTTGCCGCGGTCTTCTCGGCGGGCTTAGCGGCAGCGCGCTTCGGCGCGGCCTTCGCGGGCTTTGGCGCCGCCTCGGACGCGGCGGCTTCCTGAGCACCGCCCTCGGGCTTCGCGTCCGCCGCCGCCTCTGTGTCCCCTGCCGTGTCCGCTGCCGCCCGGGCGGGAGTCTGGGCGCGCTTACGGGGCTGCGCCGCAGCCTTCCGCGCCCGGGCCATGGGCCTCTGGCCCGGCTGCCGCTGTCCGGCCGGCTTGCCGTCCCCGGCCGTCGCGCCGTCCTCGCCGGGTATGCCCGTGCCGTTGTCGTCGTCCACCTGATTCCGCCCCTCGCGCTGCCCCTTGAGGAGGAGCCGCTGTCCGCGGCACCTCGACGCCCTGTTCCGTACTCGGATTTCCCACCGCCAGCCGGGCCGATCTGCCGAGGGTCACGGCTGTCCGCCCGAACTGCCCCTTCCACGGGAGGGCCGAGCGCCGAAGACGCCGACAGGGGACCGGGGTTCGCCCGGGAACCGTGGAGGAGGTGCCGTGAGGATCAAGAGGGTACTGGTGGCCGGGCACCAAGGGGAGATCGGGGCGGCCCTCATCCCGCCCCCGCACCCCCCTTTGCCGGACAGCCAGGGGCATATGCCTCGCCGATCCGCCGCCTACGCGTGTCCCCCGATGCGGACGGTACGCACGGGGTGGCGGCGACGGCGCGGGCGCGGAACAGACGCTCGTCGCGGCCGGGTTGGGCCTTGCCGCCGGGTCGGCACCGGCACCGTGTCGTTCGGTCGTTCAGACGACTGGCCGAATGGCGTGGGCCAGGGGGCGGGTTGTCGCGCGCGTGGCGCCGTCGCCGTCCGGTTCGACCGCCCGGAGGGGGCAGCCTGTGCCGACACGGTCGGTGAGTTCGGCCCGCAGGGCGGCGAGTTCGGCCATGCGGGCGTCGAGGAGGCGGATCTTCTCCCCGAACAGCGCGGAGAGCGCTACGGCGGGGTCCGGCGCCGCGCGCAACTCCTCGCCGGTCCGGGCGATTTCGGCCAGGGAGAATCCGAGCGTCTGCGCGGTGCGGACGTAGTGCGGCCAGGCCACCGACTCGGGCGGGAAGTCGCGGTAGCCGTTGGTGAGGCGTCGGCCCGTGACGAGGCCGACCTTCTCGTAGAACCGGATCGCGTCCCTGGTCATCCCGGTCTGAGCGGCCAGTTCTCCGATACGCATGCCGCGCCTCCCCCCCTCGGCCGATGAGCTTGACCTTGGACCGTACTCCACTGTTTAGCGTGAGGCCGTCGCTGAGCCCCCCAACCGGCCGGAGCCTCCCCGTGATCCGTTTCCACGCCCCCGCACGCCCCGCCTATCTCCGCCTCGTACGCGCGAGTGCCTGGTACGACCTCGCGGTCACCGTGGGGTTCGTCACACCGTGGACCTACGCGCGGGTGCACGACGCGCTGTCCTCGGCGGGCGACGCGCTCGGATGGGGCGTCCTGCCCGAACTCGACGTGTGGCAGACCCTGTTCGCGAATCTGATGGGCTCTGTGGTGGTCGTCTGGGCCGCCCTCCGCATCGTTCGGACCCTGCCCGAACACGGCCTGCTCGACGGCATCGCGCGCACCCTGTTCTCCGCGTGGATGGCGTACGCGCTGGCCCAAGGCGCCTCGCGGGTCCTGTGGCTTTTCCTCGCCGCCGAGGCCACCTGGGGAATCGTCCAACTCACGCCCTGGCTGCGCCCTGCCGTCGACCATCAGACCGCCCGACCGGAAGGCTCAGGGCTAGGTTGATCGCCAGCCGCCAGCCGCCAGCCGCCAGCCGCCAGCCGCCAGCCGCCAGCCGCCAGCCGCCAGCCACGGCGGGCCTTCGGGGCGCGGACGGGCTGCGGCTGCGGCTATGGCTGCGGCTTCGCGGTGGCGATGCGGTCGAGCCAGTCGCGCAGGAGGGCTTGTTCGGTGTCGGTGAGGGCGGAGGTCCGGGGGAGGACGGCGCGCAGGGCCACGGCGGCGGTGACGGGACCGCGGGAGGGGTCGGTGGCGGCCGGGGCGTCGGTGGTGATCGCGGCGATGACCGCTTCGCGGGCCAGGGCGGCCAGTTCCGGGTCGCGGCGGTCGGGCGGCAGGGAGATCAGCGTGTTGGTGATGCCCTGGCCCGCGGCCTGGACGAGCAGCGAGGCGCGTTCCTCGCTCACGCGCAGTCGGCCCGCCTCGGCGATCCGGCGGATGTGCCCGGCCAGCACGGCCACGCCCGCGACCTCGGCGGGTGTCGGCGGCACCGCGCCCCTGGTCCGCTCGTACATGACCTGGTAGAGCGCCGGGTTGGCGAGGCCGAAGCCGACGTGCAGGTCCCAGCCGGTCCGCAGGTCCGCCACCGGGTCCGCGCCGGGCTCCAGGTCCGTCTTGCTGGCCAGGTAGGCCGCGAAGCCGTCGGCCGCGACCGCGTCGAGCAGGCCCTGCTTGTCGCCGAAGAGCCGGTAGATCGTCGGTGCCTGCACTCCGGCAGCCGCGCCGACCGCCCGGGTCGACACGGCGTCCCGGCCGCCCTCGGCGAGCAGCTTGGCGGTGGCGGCGAGGATGCGCTCGCGCGGACCGTCCTCAGGGGCGATGTCTCCGACGCTCATGGTGTCGACGGTAACAGGAATCGCGTTAGCGGTGATTCGATATCGGTGCTAGCGTGTTCGTCGTTAGCGGTGATTCGGCGGTGTCCGTGCCGCCACCGGTGCGGCGACACGTATCGGCATGTCGATCTGTCGACCGCGTGTCGCCCGTGCGCCGAGGAGCCGCGCAAACCCTCACCCACCTGGAGACACCTCATGATCATTGTCACCGGAGCCACCGGAAAACTCGGCCGGGCCGTCGTCGACCGGCTGCTCGCCCGCGTCGCCGCCCAGGAGATCGGCGTCAGCGTCCGCGACCCCGACAAGGCGCGGGACCTGGCGGAGAAAGGCGTTCGCGTACGGCGGGGCGACTTCACGGACCCGGCGACCCTCGCGCACGCCTTCGAGGGTGCCGCGCAGGTGCTGATCGTCTCGGCCGGCGTCACCGGAGAGGCCGCCCTCGCCATGCACCACGCCGCGATCGACGGAGCCAGGGCCGCGGGGGCCGGCCGCATCCTCTACACCAGCCACATGGGCGCGAGCCCGACCTCCCTCTTCGCGCCCATGCCCGACCACGCCGCCACCGAGGCGGCGCTGCGCGACTCGGGCGTGCCGTGGACCTCCCTGCGCAACGGCTACTACGCCAGCTCGGCGATCATGCTGCTCGGCGCCGCCGTGCGCACGGGCGTGCTGGCCGCGCCGGAGGACGGCCCCATCTCCTGGACGGCCCACGCCGACCTCGCCGAGGCCACCGCGCGCGTGCTGACCGCCGACGACTGGTCCGTACGCCCGTCGGGTCCGACCGCGCCGCTCACCGGCTCCGAAGCGCTCGACCTCGCCGACGTCGCGGAGACCGCCGCCGAACTGTCCGGGCGCCCGGTCAAGCGCGTCGTCATCGGCGACGAGGAGTACCGGGACCTCCTCGTCGGACGCGGCGCCTCACCTGCGCAGGCGGAACTCCTCCTCGGGATGTTCGCGGCCGGCAGGCAGGGCGAGTTCACCGCGGTCGACCCGGCGCTCGCCACCTTGATCGGCCGCCCGCCGACGCCGTTCAGGGACGTACTCGACGAGGCGATCACGTCCGCTGCCTGACGGCCGGCCTCTCGGCCGCGTGCTCGTCAGCGCAGGAAGGCCGCCACGGTCGACACGAAACGCGCCGGGTCGTCGAGCCAGGGGAAGTGACCGGCACCGGGCTGGACGGCCGACTCGGCGCGCGGGAACAGACCGGCGACCTCGGCCGCCGCCGCGGGCGGGGTGTTGAGGTCGACCTCCCCGGCCAGTACGAGGACGGGGGAGGTGAAACGCGCCAGGGCCGCGCGGGTGGCGGCCGGGTCGAAGGCGCCCTCGGAACCGAAGACCTCCCCGGCTTCCGCGTTCTTGCGCGCCTCGCCCGCGTCCCGGTGCGCGCGGGCCGCGTCGTCCCAACGGCCGTAGAAGAAGGGGTCGACGGCCCGGAAAGTCTCGGCGTCGCCCTTGCCCGCGACGACCGCCTCCAGCGCGGCGAAAGCGGCCGGGAACCATGGCTCGCCCTCGCGCAGCAGCGCCGTCCCGCGCCGCGTGTCCCCGGTGATCGGGACATCGACCGCCCGGACGCTCGGCGTGATCAGCGCGAGCCGCCCGACGCGTTCGGGATGGCGGGCGACGTACAGCACGGCCAGATTCGTACCGGCGGAGTGCCCGAGCAGATCCGCCCGGTCAAGGCCCAGATGGAGGCGGAGGGTTTCCACGTCGTCCACGAGCCGGTCGCAGCGGTAGGAGCCGGTGTCCCGGGGGACCGCCGAGCCGCCGGTGCCCCGCGGGTCCAGCAGGATCAACCGCCGGTGCGCGGCGAGACCGCCGAGGTCCCCGAGATACGCGCTGTCCTGCATCGGCCCCCCGGGCAGGCAGATCAGCGGCGGCCCCTCGCCAAGGGCGTGGTACGCGAGCCGGGTCCCGTCGGGCGCGGTGAAAGCGGTCGTGACGGTCGTGACGGTCGTGACGGTCGTGGCGGTCGCGGTGGAGTCGGCGGTCATGGCGACGACTGTGGCAGCGGCCTCGGGACGGGGGCAACCGGGTTCCGGCGGCGGCCGTCCGCCGGAGAGCGGGATTGTCGTACCCCGCGAGTAGCGTCGGTGGGCGTGGATCTCGATGCCGTACGCCCTTCGTCGCCGTCGCCGACGCGGGACGGTTCCAGCAGGCCGCGACGGACCGCACTCGCTGGTCTGGTGCGCTGCGACAACCCGCATCCGGCGCTGGCCGCCCTGCGTCGCCACCTGCGCGGCACCGCGCCGGACGGCCGGGCGTCCGACACCTGGACCCCGAAGTGGACGCATCCGCCGGTGGCGCGGGCGCGGTCCGCCGGTCCCGGACAGGGGCCGCGCCGTGCCGGACGGGCCGGGGACGCCGTACGCCCAGGGGCCGGATGAGCCGTGCGGGCCGCACCGGGCGAGGAGCGTGCGCGGGCGACCACCGGACCGGCGAGGGACCGGCGACGTACCGGCGGGAGGAGGCCACCGGACCGGCGACGTACCGGCGACGTACTGGCGAGAGGCGACCACCGGACCGGCGACGATCGGGCGCCCGGCGTATTCTGCGTCGTATGTCCTGGACCAGCCTCTTGAGGGTGCGCCGCGCGGAGGGGGAGACCTTCCTGCTGCGCCGCAAGCGGGTCCCCGGCATCGACCTGTCCTACGGTGACGCGCGGCTCGCCAAGATCCGGGCGGCGGCGCGCGAAGGCGTCGAGCAGTGGCCGCTGATCCGCGGACAACTGGCCGCCGCGACGGACGGCGAGGACCTGACCTTCCTGCTGGAGGGCGTGCAGAGCGTCGCCGGTGTGGAGCGGTGGATCGGCGACGTGATCGCCGCCGAGCCGGACGACGCGCTGCCGCTGCTGGTCTCCGGCGCCCGGCACGTCGCCTGGGCCTGGCACGCCCGTACGGGTTTCGCGGCGCGATACGTGTCGGACGAGCAGTGGGAGCTCTTCCGGGCCCGGCTGACCGTCGCCGAGGACCACCTGCTGGAGGCGGCCGAGCGCGAGCCGACCTGGGCGGCGCCCTGGTACTTCCTCCAGATCACCGGGCGCGGTCTCGGCGTCGGATCCGATGTCGCGGAGCGCCGCTTCGCGGCGACCTGCCGCCGCTCGCCCGGCCATGTCGCCGCCCACCGGCAGCACGTGCAGCAGCTCTGCCCGAAGTGGGGCGGCTCGTGGGCCCGGACGCACGCCTTCGCCCGCGAGTCGATGCTGGCGGCCCCCGCCGGGAGCCCGATGGGCCACCTCGTCGCCCAGGCGCACCTGGAGGAGTGGCTGGCACTCGGCGGCGACGCGGAGTCGCCGTATCTGGCCGACGCCGACGTGGTCCGCGCCGTGAACGAGGCCGCCGCGCGCTCGGTCTACCACCCGGACTTCGTACGCCGCCGGGACTGGCCGCTGGCCTTCAACACCTTCGCGATGACCTTCGCGCTCGCCGGGGACCTCCGCCTCGCGCGTCCGCTGTTCCAGGTCCTCGGGGACCGGGCCACCGAGATGCCCTGGGCCTACCTGGACGGCCAGTCGCCCCTGGTCCCGTTCCTCGCCTGGCGCGCCCGCGCCGACCGCTGACCCCGTACGTCCGAAGGGGTACGGACCCGCGCCGCGCGAAAACCGCTGGTCGCAGCGGCTCCCTTTGAGGTAGGTCTGCGGGGGCGCGTGCCGTGGAGCGGCGCCGCTGTGCGATGCCGACGTGGAGGACGAGATGTTCGCGATTTCCCTGGGAGACGACGCCGAGCTGCGCCCGCTGGAGCCGTGGCGGGCCGAGGAGTTCCTGGCCCACATGGACCGCGGGCGCGAGTACATCGGACAGCACATCGGCCTGGCCGACGCCACCGCCGACCTGGACTCGGCGCGGAACTGGCTCCAGTCGTACGCCGACAAGACGGCGGCCGACGCGGGCCGCCTCTACGGCATCTGGCTCGACGGACTGCTCGTCGGCGGTGTCCTGTTCAAGGTCTTCGACGCGGCGGCGGGTAACTGCGAGGTGGGCTGCTGGCTCGAACCGGCCGCCGCCGGACGGGGGTTGGTCACCCGGGCGGCCCGCGTCATCATCGACTGGGCGGTCTACGAACGCGGCATCCACCGCGTGGAGTGGATGGTGTCGCCCAAGAACACGCCGAGCGTCAACGTCGCCAAGCGGCTCGGCATGACCCGCGAAGGGCTGCTGCGCGCCACCTACCTCTACCGGGGCGTACGGCAGGACGCCGAGGTCTGGTCGATCCTCGCACCGGAGTGGCGCGCCGCCGGGCGGGACTACCGCTGACCGACCGACCGCCCGCCCGCTGACCGCCCGCCCGCTGACCGACCGACCGCCCGCTGACCGACCGCCCGCTGACCGACCGACCGCCCGCCCGCTGACCGACCGCCCGCTGACCGACCGACCGCTGTCCCCGTGCCGGACGCCGGGCCGACAGCGCACTGCGGCCCTGAGGCGCCCGTGGCAGACTCCCCGAATGCTTCATCCCGACGCCGCCCGCCTCACCCGCCGCTATCTGTCCGTCGCCGACCGGCTGCTGCCGGGCCGGATCACCCACGTCTACGTGGTCGGCTCGGCCGCGCTCGGGGCATGGCGCGCGGGCGGCAGCGACATCGACGTCGTCGCGGCGGTGGACGGCGGCTTCACGGCGGGGGACCTCCGGCGGCTGCGGGTTCTGCAACCGGTCGGCAACGCCACCCCCGTCGTACGGGCGCTGCTGCGGGCGCGGGTGACGGTCCCCGGCACGGTGAACGCGGTCTACGTGTCGGCCGCCGACCTCCGTCGACCGGTGACGGCCATCCGCCCGCTGGCCTCGCACACCGGGAACTCCTTCGCGCGCGGCCGTGCCTTCGACGTCAACCCTGTGGTGTGGAAGGTACTGCGCGAACGCGGCATCCCGATGCGCGGCCCGGCCCCCGGCGCCCTCGGGCTCGACCCGGAACCGGAACGCCTGCGCGCGTGGAATCTGGCGAATCTGCACGGCTACTGGCGCGCCTGGGCCGAAAAGGCGCTGGCCGGGAAGACGCCCGGCAAGCCGCTGGTCGCGGCGCGCTCGGCGGGACGCTCGCTCACCACCTGGGGCGCGCTCGGGGTGTCCCGGCTGCACCGCACGGTCGCCACCGGGGACGTCGTCTCCAAGGAGGGCGCGGGGGAGTACGCCCTCGACACCTTCGCGCCGCGCTGGCACCCGCTGATCCGTACGGCCCTCGCCCATCGCCGCGCGGAGCCGCTTCCGGCGGGGCTCGCCCGCGACCCGGACCTCGCCGACCGGGCGCGGCGGCTCCGGCTGACCGGCGCGTTCGTCATGGAAGTGATCGCGGACGCCGACCGGCTCTGAGGACCGCCGCCCAGCAGCCGTCCAGCGGTCGTCCCCCCAGCCCGCTCCGGGGGCCGTCACGACCCGGAATCCCGGCACGACCGGCCGTTAGCCCGTGCGGCGCCCTGCCGCCGTACGGGCGGGCCCTGTCACCTGTCAGGAGCGGTAGGCACGGGCCCGCTCCTAGGGTGATCTTGTCCGGCCGGCGACGGGCAGGCCGTCAGGAACGGGGAACAGGATGACGACATCCGTCCGCAGGAGGACCGCCTGGGCGGCCGGGCTCGCCGCGACGGCCGCCGCGCTGCTCGGCGCCGTGGCCCCCCAGGCACTGGCGCAAGCACAGGGTCAAGGTCAAGCGGCGGCGAGCGGCCGGGCGCACCCGTACACCGACACCTACGCGACGGGCACAGCCGTCGGTACGGCGTCCGGTACGGGCTCCGGTGCGCGGACGGCCGCGCCCGCCGTCACCGTGCCGCCCGGCGTCACCGCGGGCGTCGCCGTCTTCGACCGGCAGACCGGCGCGTTCACCGAACAGCTCAACGCCGACGCGCAGTTCCGCTCCGCCTCGGTGGTCAAGCTGCTCATCGCCCTCGACAGTATGTGGACCGGCGGCGTCCCCGCCGACCACGCGCGGCTCGACGCGATGCTGCGCAGCAGCGACGACGACGTGGCCAGCGATCTGTGGGTGCGGGACGGCGGCAGCGCCATCGTCACGCGCATGGTGACCCGGCTCGGCCTCACCGACACCGCGCCGCCGCCCGCCGCGTACCCCGGCACCTGGGGCTACACCGCGCTGTCCGCCGCCGACACCGTGAAGATCTACCGCTATGTGCTGTAGAGCGCCCCCGCGCCGGTACGGGACCTGGTGATGGGCGATCTGCGCCAGTCCACCAGGTGCGGCGCGGACGGCTTCGACCAGCGGTTCGGCATCCCGACCGTCTTCGCGCAGCCGTGGGCGGTCAAGCAGGGCTGGTCCGGCTTCGGGGCGTCGGGCGACTGCGCGAACACGACGGCCGCCGCCTCCAGGACCACGGCCGCCGCGTCCAGGATCCCGAACGGCACCGCCGCCCCGGCCTCCGTGGACATCGACCAGGTCGCGCTGCACACCACGGGGACGGTCGGCGCGGGCGACCGTACGATCGTGGCCGTCTTCACCCTCCAGCCGCACGGCACGTCCTTCGGGGCCGCGTACACCAGCCTCGACCGGCTGGTGCGGACCCTGAACGTGCCCGGCGGCGCGGTGCGGCCGGGAAGCTGGTTCGGCACCTGGGGCAGCGGCGTCCACGTCAGGGCGGGCACCACGACGGGCTCCGCCGTCCTGACCGATCTCCCGGCCGGCGTCGAGACCCTGGTCACCTGCCAGAGGCAGGGCGACACGGTGTCGGTCCCGCCGTACACCAACGACTGGTGGGCGTATCTCCCGCAGTACGGCGGCTACATGACCAACATCTACCTCAACTCGCCCGACAACAAGCTGCCGGGGGTCCCCGTCTGCTGACCGGCGGCCCGGTCAGCAGACTGACGGGCCGTCAGGGGCGGTCCAGTGTGATGGAGTTGACCGGGCCGAGGTCGTAGTGCCAGGCGCCGCCCGCCACCAGGTCGTCCACGACCTGGCCGGTGCCGTTGTAGCCCGTCCACAGCCTCGCCCGGGCGCCGCCGGACTGGTTGTTGAGCACGTCGTGCCACCCGTACTGATTGCTCAGGTTGTGGGCGCCGTAGCTCCAGTACACGAAGCTGGGGTGGTCGTTGCCCCAGTCCGTGTCGTTCGGGTAGACGCAGACGGCGCCGTACGGGCAGCCGTGGACCGTGCCGCCCGCCGCGTCGGCCTGCACCGCGCCGACCGTCCCGACGGCCGCCACCGAAAGTGCCAGCGCCGCCACGCCCCGCATGACCTTGCCCATGTCGCTCTCCCTCTCCTCGCGGAACCGGCCCTTCGAGGCCGCCACCAGCACCGTAGGAAAGGGGAACGGCCCGCCGCTCCTGACAGATGACAGGGCGGCGGGCCGGGACCGGACCGTCAGGACAGGCAGCCGACGCTCGCCAGGGCCTGCCTGAGCAGGACACCGCGACCGCCCGGCATCTCCTGCTGGAGCTGCGGCGAGGACGCCTCCTGCGGGGTGAACCACACCAAATCGAGCGCGTCCTGGCGCGGGCGGCAGTCGCCCGCGACCGGCACGACGTAGGCGAGGGACACCGCGTGCTGCCGGGGGTCGTGGTACGCGGTGACCCCCTCGGTCGGGAAGTACTCGGCGACGGTGAACGGCTGCGGGGAGGCCGGGATCCGGGGCAGCGCCACCGGGCCGAGGTCCTTCTCCAGATGCCGCAGCAGCGCGTCGCGCACCCGCTCGTGGTGCAGTACCCGGCCCGACACCAGCGTGCGGCTGATCGTCCCGTCGGGCCCGATGCGCAGCAGCAGCCCGATGTGGGTGACTTCCCCGCTGTCGTCCACCCGCACCGGCACGGCGTCGACATACAGGATCGGCATACGTGCGC
The DNA here is from genome assembly GCF_042957025.1 of Streptomyces sp. NPDC008139. Taxonomy (NCBI): domain Bacteria; kingdom Bacillati; phylum Actinomycetota; class Actinomycetes; order Kitasatosporales; family Streptomycetaceae; genus Streptomyces; species Streptomyces sp. NPDC008139. Next base: position 405,438 of record NZ_JBIBHM010000003.1, on the reverse strand, counting down.
GCGTCAGCTCCAGTTCGTCGGGAGCCAGCCAGCCGGGCGTGGTTTCGGTCATGTCAGCCATCCGCTGATCGTACGTCGCCACCCGCCCGCGCACAGGCCCGGGAGCCGAACCGGACCCGCGCGGTCCGCTGTCCGGACCTGCGCGGTTGCCGCGCCCGCCGCCCTAGCCGCTCTTGCGGCCCATGCCCGCGTAGACCCAGAACTCCGAGGGATTGTCCGGGATCTCGTCGGCCGGATCGGGGCGCCACAGCGGGACGTAGACCAGCCCCGGCGGGACCAGGTCGAAGCCGGTGAAGAGCGCGGCGATCTGGTCGTGGGAGCGGGCGGTGACCGGGGAGGTGGCCTTCGACCGGTAGAGCTGGCCGACGGCGGCGGCAGTGCCGGGGCGGTCCTGGTCGGTCGCGTGGCTCAGCGCGAGCCAGCTCCCCTCGGGCAGCCCGTCGCGGTAGGCGGCGACCAGCCCCTCGGGGTCCTCCGCGTGCGTGATGAAGTGCAGGATCGTGATCATCAGGACGGCGACCGGCTGGTCGAAGTCGATCAGCTTCCGTAGCTGCGGCGAGTTCAGTACGTCGTCGGGCCGCCGGATGTCCGCGCTCACGATGTCGGCGTCCGGATTGTCCGCGAGCAGCGACGCGCTGTGCGCGACGGCCACCGGATCGTTGTCCACGTAGATCACCCGCGTGCCCGGCGCGATCGACTGCGCGACCTCGTGGACGTTGCCCTGCGTGGGGATGCCGGAGCCCAGATCGACGAACTGCCGGACGCCCGCGTCGACCAGATAGCGCACCGCCCGGCCCAGGAAGGCCCGGTTCGCCCGCGCCAGCGCCCGCACCTGCGGGTCGATGGCGGTGAAAGCGGCCAACGCCTCCCGGTCTATGGCGAAATTGTGCTCCCCACCGAGCATCGCGTCGTAGATCCGCGCCACGCTCGCCTTGCCCGGATCCACGCCCTCCGGGACATCTTTGCGTCCGGTCACCACAAGTCCCTTTCGACGGCCGCGTCTTGAACGGTCATCATAGAATCCTGGTGACGGGGCGCTGCGGGGTGCGTACGTCGCTACCGGGTGGTTTCGGCCGCCCGCCGCAACGGCTCGGCGGAAGGCACGACCCTGCGACACGAAGCGCACGAACAGCCCAAGGACAGCGCCATCGAGGACGCGCCGGGGGCCGCTTCCGCGTTCCGCGAGAAGCCGCCGCCCCCGCGCCGCGGGCGGCTGGCGGTCGGTCCCGCGGCCGATGTCATCGGTTCCGCGCTCGATCTGCATATGACCGGAAACCATGTCGTCCACGCGATGGCGCCCGGATTCTGCGACGCCGCCTCCGTCTACCTGCTGGAGCGCTGGCTCGTCGACGAGAGCGCGGGGACGTCCGCCGATCCGCCGCAGATCGAGGCCAGGCGGCTCGCGCTGCGCGTGGGCGCGGCGGCGGCCGAGAGCACCGAAGGCGTCCTGCCGATCGACGAGGTGCTGGTCTTCCCGCGCCAGACCCCGTACGCCCGCGCGCTCGCCACCGGCCACGCCCAACTGCTCGACGCGGTCGACACCCACACCTTCGACCGGCTCGCCGCCTCGGGACACAGCGACGCCCGCATCCACGACCTGTTACGCACCGCGTCCTTCCTCGTGGTGCCGATACGCCTCCAGAGCGCCGTGATCGGCTTCATCGCCTGCACCCGCGGCCCGCACCTGCCGCCGTTCGGCCTGGAGGACATGGCGGGCGTCGAGTCGCTGGCCGCGCGGGCCGCGGTCGCCCTGGACAACGCCCGCCGATACGAGCACGAGCGCCGTACCGCGCTGGCCATCCGCAGGAGCATGCTGCCTGACACCGACCGGACCTTCGAAGGCTGCCGCGTCGCCCACGACTACCGGCCCGCGGGGCCGCACGACATCATCGGCGGCGACTGGTTCGACGTGCTGCCCAGGCCCGGCGGCCGGGTCGGCCTGATCGTCGGCGACGCCATGGGACACGGCCCGGAAGCCGCCGTCGCGATGATCCAACTGCGCACCGCCGCACGGACGTTGGCCGCGCTGGACACCGACCCGCGCGAACTGCTGCACCGGCTCGACGCCCTCGCCGCCGACACCCCCGACGCCACCTTCGCCACCTGCGTGTACGCCGAGTGGGACGCGGAACAGCACACCTGCACCGTCGTCGGCGCGGGCCACCCGCCGCCGCTGATCCGCGCACCGGGCGAGGCCGCCCGCCCCGTCCCGCTCGGCGCAGGACTGCCGCTGGGGCTCAGCGCCTGGAGCGCCGAGCCCTCGGTGCTGGAGATCCACCAGCCCACGCTCCTGCTGCTCTACAGTGACGGCCTGATCGAGAGCCGCCGCTCCGACATCGACGCCGGTATCGCCCGGCTCGCCCGCTCCCTCGACCACGGCATAGGCGAACGGGCGCCGGGCGGCCCGGTCATCGGTGCCGACGGTGTGGACCGCGCCCCAACCGGCCCCGGTACGGACCCCGTTGGCGACGCCGCCGCCCGCGCCGCCGCCGAGGCCGCCGCAGTGGCCGAAGTCGACGTCGGCCAGGAGCAGTTGCAGTCCCTCTGCGACACCCTCCTCTGCGACCAGCCCGCCGACGCCACCACGGACGACCGCACGGTCCTGCTGGCAGCGCTGACACCGGGATAGGCCGTGGGCGCGGGCTTGTCGTGAAGGGGCGCCCGTCTGACGGTGCCTGGCGCACGGCCGGATTCCGTGAGGCGCTTCCGGCGGTCGTACCAGCGGGCTGACACGGCGGGCTGACACCGGGACAGGCGCGCGGGGGCGTGCTTTGCGTGAAGCCCGGTGGTGCCCGGCGCGCAGTCGTGCACCGGCAGGTGTCTCCACGGCGCGTCGGCGCGCACGTCTACCCGCGCTCGCCGTGACCTCCGCTCGGGCCCGGTTCGGGGCCCGTCGCCGATCGCGAGCCCACGGCCCGCGCCGGTCTGGGGTGCCCGCGAACTCCTCCCTGCTCAGAGGGTGTTCCGGCGGGCCGCTGGCGCCGGGTCAGCTGATTCGCATGGGAGTCATGTGGTTGTTGCGCGGTGTTCATCAGGGGTTCTCGGACGGTGACGACCGGCCGCCTACTGTGATCGGGAGAGCTGGCAGGCAGAAAGGGAACTGTGGTGAAACCGACACAGGATCTTCCTGACGCACTGTCAGGCGGTGAGATCTCCGGCGAGGCGAGCGGCTTAACCGGCCCTTCCGTCGCGGGCGGTGAACTGGCCGCCGCCCGGCTGCGCGGCGAACGCGAGGCGCTGCTGCGGTACGTGGCGAAGCTGCTCGCCCCCGACCTGCGGCACGCCGAGGACGTCGTGCAGGAGACCCTGCTGCGGGCGTGGCTGAGGGCCGATCAACTGGACTGGCAGGAGAGGCCGATCAGGCCCTGGCTGTTCAGGATCGCGCACAATCTGGCGGTCGACACCTGGCGCAAGGACCGCGCGATACCCGTCGGCAGCGCGGCCGACGTCCGCCCCGACACCGCCGACTGGGACGACCTCGCCGACCGCGTGGTGGACCGGCGGTGGCTGCAACAGGCCATGCGGCGACTGCCCTACGCGCACCACGAGGTACTGGTGCACGTGCACATCTACGGACGCGGCAGCGAAGAGGTCGCCGACGTCCTCGGGATACCCCGCGGGACCGTCAAGTCCCGTACCCACCACGCGATCCGCTCGCTGCGCCGCGAGCTGGGTGTGCTGGAGAACGAGGAGACGGCCGCATGACCCGTCCGCAACCGGCCGTCGTCGACCTGGCGGGCGGGCCCCTCCAGGTGTTCACCGACCACCGGGGCGCCATCTGCACGGTGCTGGGCGTCCTCGGCCTGGTCATCGCGGTGCTGGTCCTCACCAACCGGTCGGTCCGCCGGATCGGCGGATGGCGCGTGGTGCGCCGCTGGGTGCGCCGCGAGAGCCGCCTCACCGCGAACGCCTTCACCGCGCCGCTGCGCGGATGGGTCCGCTATCGGCGGCAACTCCGCCTGCTGGGACGCCTGTTGGACGATCCCGGCGTCTGGCGGACCGGGGAGCGCGCGCTGCGCGCCGCCCACGCCGCGGCCCCCGACCGCTGCCGCCCGTACGGCGTGCTGGTCGGCGACGGGACCGACGACGGCCTCGTCGGCGTCCTCGTCGCGGGCCGGGACGTCCCCGAACCGCCGCCGCCGTGGGTCGCCGACGACCGCGACCCGCGCGTGTGGTGGAGCGCGTACGAGGAGTGGCACGACCTTCAACCCGCCGGACTCGCGGGCGGGTTGGCCCTCGGGGACGGCGCCGGCTGGGAGCAGGAGCCGGTCGCGCCGCCCGTACTGATCGCGGCCGTCGGCGTCGAGGGGGGCCGTGCGGTCTTCCTCGACCTCGCCTCGGGCGCGCCGGTCACCTCGCTGGACGGTGACGAACGCGTCGCCCGCCCGCTCGTCCACGCGCTCGCCGCCCAGCTCGACCGGCGGCTGCCGCCCGGCGCCGTCACCGTCGCCGACGGCGTGCACCCCCGGCACGCGGGCCCGCCCGTCGCACAGGCGCTGCGCGACGCCGCCCGGTGGAGCGACACCCACGAAGGACCCGCCTTCGTGGTCTGCCAGGGCCCGCTCCCCGACGCCGCCGACCTCGCGGGGGCCGCGGGGCCGCGCGTGCTGGCGTACGGCAGGACGCACGGCCGCGCCCGGCTGCTGGACGTGGACCGCGACGGACTGCTCACCGTGCACGGCACACCGCTGCGGGTCCGGGCGACGTCCGTGCCGCGCGCGGTGGCCGCCGCGATCGGGTCGCTGCCGCCGTACGAACCGCCGCCGCTGGCCGCGCCCGTCCGCGCCCCGGCACCGCACGCGCACGTCGAACGGGCCGAGGAGCCCGGCACGGTGGGCGTCTCCGCGGTGTCCGCAGGCGGCGCGCCGTCCACGGGGTCCGCGCGGGCCGTCGGGCACGCTCAGGTGACGCCCCGTCAACGAAGCGGCGGCGAAGCCGAGTCGGGCCCGGTCGGCGTCTCGGCGTCGGCCGCCGCCGGGTCCGGATCCGGCGCGACCCCGCCAGGAGGACGCGCCCGCACCGGACCCGCCGCCGGTCAGTCCGCGGGCGGAGCCGGGACACCCGACGCCGAGTCCGTGGGCTCGGGAGCCGTGACCACCGCGCCCGCCCCGCGCGGCGACTGACCGCCGACCGACCGTTGACCGCCGCCCCCGGCCGCCCCCACCACCCCGGTTGGACATCGTGAAGCTGACTCTCACCACCGTCGACGCCGTCGGCACCACCGCGGGCGCCGTGCACCGCGACCACCTGCTGGAACTCCCCGACGGCTGCACCGTGGGCGACCTGGCCGAGGCGCTGGGCGTCCGGGCCGACGGCGCACCCGCCACCGCGGGCCGCCCCGGCGCGCCCGTGGCGGACCCGGCACGTCCCGACGCCCCCGAGCGCGCGGACCCCGACGCGGGCCCCGCCCTCCACCTCGGCGCCGCACCGCTCGCCCCCGAGGCCCCGATCCGCGACAGCGGCATCCGCGAGGGCAGCGTCCTCGGCGTCGGCGGCACCCCGCCCGACCCCGACCCGCTGGCGGGCCGCGTCCTGCCCGCGCCCGGCGAACCCGTGCTCGCCGAGGTGCACAGCGTCTCGGGCCCCGGCGCGGGCCGCAGTTGGCCGCTCGCGCAGGGCAGTTACGAGATCGGCACGGACGCCCGCTGCGCGATCCGGGTCCGCGGCGCCGACGCGCCCGAGCACGGGCTGTGGGTGACGATCGCCGCGGACGGCAGCGCGTACTGGCACCGCGAGCGCGCCGAGGACCGGATCGACGGCGGCTCCGTTCGGCTCTGCGTCCCCGTCCCGCCCTCCGACGTCGACCCGCTGACCGGCACCGCGCCCGACCGGACCACGCCCGAGGAGCGGATGGACGCGGCGCGCGCCGTGGACGAGGCGGAGAAGGCGGCGCGGGCCGCGCGGAAGGCGGCCAGGAAGGCGGCGCGCGGACCGGCCGCCGACCCCCGTACCGTCGCGGCCCGTACACCCGCGCAGGCCGACACCACCGCCCGCCGTGAGGCCGACCACCGCACCGCGTGGCCGGTGGACGTCGACCTCGCCGTCGGCACGACGCTGCTGCGCATGGTCGCCCCCGTGGAGGCGGACGCCGCGGTCGCCGACTCCGCCGACGGCATCGGCATCGACTTCAACCGGCCGCCGCGCATCGCGCCGCACCTGGACGCCGAGTCACTGCGCCTGCCGTCCCCGCCGGGACAGCGCATCCGCGTGCCGTTCCCGCTGCTGATGATGTTCGCGCCGGTCGTCCTCGGCCTGGTCATGGTCGGCATCTTCCACTCGTACTTCTACCTGGTGTTCATCCTCTTCACGCCGCTGATGGCGATCTCCAACTGGGTGATGGGCCGCCGCAACAACCACAAAACGCACGTGGAGTCGCGCCGCCGCTACCGGGCCCGCCGCCGCGTGGTGGAGCGGGAGATCCGCGCGGCCGTCGTACGCGAGCGCTGGGTGCGCTGCGACACCGGACCCGACCCGGCGGCCCTCGGCCTGATCGCCACCGGACCCGGCAGCCGCCTGTGGGAACGCCGCCGCCGCGACCCCGACCACCTCGTCCTGCGGGTCGGCACCGTCGACATGCCGTCGGTGAAGGCGATCGAGGACCCGGCGCAGGACGAGAACCACCGCACCGTGCGCTGGAATCTGCCCGACATCCCGATCGGCGTGGAGATCACCGAACTCGGCGTCGTCGGCGTCGCGGGCACCGCCGCGCCCGTCCAGGCGCTGGCCCGCTGGTGCGTGGCCCAGTCCGCGGTCCTGCACAGTCCGCGCGACCTGCGGATCGTCGTGCTCACCGAGCCGTCCCGCGCACAGGAGTGGGGCTGGGTGCGATGGCTGCCGCACCTGCGGCCGTACTCGCCCAACGGCCCGGTCGTGGCCATCGGCAACGACCCGGAGAGCGTCGCCAACCGCGTCTCGGAACTGGTCTCGCAGATCCAGGCACGGCAGCGGGCACTCGGCTCGTCCATCGGACGCGCGATGTTCACCGCGCCCGACATCCTCGTGATCGCCGACAGCGCACGGCAGTTGCGCGACGTGCCGGGCATGGTGCAGATCCTCACCGAGGGTCCGCCGGTCCGCGTCTTCAGCCTCTGCCTCGACGAGCAGGAACGGCTGCTGCCCGAGGAGTGCGGCGCGGTCGTCACCGTCTCCGGCACCGATCTGACGGTCCGCAGGACCGGACTGCCCGAAGTCACCGGCGTACGGCCCGACCTGGTCGCCTCCGCCTGGTGCGAGCGGGTGGCCAGGGCGCTCGCGCCGCTGCGCGACGTCAGCCCGGACAACGACAGCGGACTGCCCGACGAGGTACGGCTGCTGGACCTGCTCGGCCAGGAACCGCCGGACGCGCGGGCGCTGGTGGACCGCTGGACCAGGCGCCCGGCGACCACCACCTTCGTACTGGGCACCGGATACGACGGGCCGATGTCGCTGGACCTGGTACGCGACGGGCCGCACGGCCTGGTCGCCGGGACCACCGGATCCGGCAAGTCCGAACTCCTCCAGTCCTTCGTCGCCTCCCTCGCCGCGGGCAACCGCCCCGACGAACTCACCTTCGTACTGGTCGACTACAAGGGCGGCAGCGCCTTCCGCGAGTGCGCCAACCTGCCGCACACCCTCGGCATGGTCACCGACCTCGACGCGCACCTCGTCCAGCGCGCCCTGGACTCGCTCGCCGCCGAACTGCGGCGCAGGGAACGGATCCTGGCCGAGCACGACGCCAAGGACCACCCCGAGTACCGGGCCAAGCGCGCCGCCGCCGCTGCCTCCGCCACCGACCCCCAACTCCCGCCGCTGCCGAGGCTGCTGCTGGTCATCGACGAATTCGCCACGCTGGTGCGCGAGGTGCCGGACTTCGTCACCGGGCTGATCAGCATCGCCCAGCGCGGCCGGTCGCTCGGCATCCACCTCATCCTCGCCACGCAGCGCCCGGCGGGCGCGGTCACCGCGGACATCAAGGCCAACACCAACCTGCGGATCGCGCTGCGCGTCACCGACATGGTCGAGAGCCAGGACATCATCGACACCGGCGACGCCGTGCACATCTCGCCGAGCACCCCGGGACGCGCGCTGGTCCGCTACGGACACCGCTCGGCCGTCCCGTTCCAGTCCGCGTGGGTCGGCGCGGAACGCCCCGCCGAGGAGAGCGAGGACCCGGACGGCCGGCCGCGCCCCGCGCTCGCCCGCCCCAAGGTCCACGCCGCGGAACTGTCCTGGACCCGGCTCGGCCGCCCCGCCGCCCCGCCCGCGGGCGACGACGAAACCCCGCAGGAGCAGGGGCCGCTCGCGCGCACCGACCTCCAGGTCCTGGTGGCGGCGCTGCGCGAGGCCGCCGACCTGCTCGACGACTACGAGCCGCAGCCCAGCCCGTGGCTGCCCGCACTGGAGCCGAAGGTCCTGCTGGAGGAGCTGCCCGCGGTCGAACGCCCGGGCGCCACCGGCCTGAAGACGCTCCCGCCGCCGTTCCCGTACGCCTTGGAGGACATCCCGCAGCTCCAGGAACGCCGGGTCGCCACCGTGGACCTGGCCACCTTCGGGCACCTCTACGTGATCGGCGCCCCGCGCTCGGGCCGCACCCAGGCGCTGCGCACCATCGCGGGTTCCGCCGCGCGCACCGCCCGCCTCAGCGACCTGCACATCTACGGGATCGACGCGGCGGGCGGCGGACTGGCCGCCGTGGCCGCGCTGCCGCACTGCGGAGCCGTGGTGTCCCGGCACGACTTCGAGCACCTGGAACGCCTCCTCGGCCGCTTGGTACGCGAGTTGACCGAACGTCAGGAGGCGTGCTCCGCGCGGAGCTGCTCCGGGCTCAACGAACTGCGCGACCTGCTGCCGGAGGCGGAACGGCCCGCGCACATCCTGCTGCTCGTGGACGGCTGGGACGCGCTGTCCCCGCTGATCGACGACTACGACAACGGACGGCTGCTCGGCGACATCACCCGGCTGCTGCGCGAGGGCGCGGCCGCGGGCATCCACGTCGTCGCCACCTCGGAACGCTCCCTGATCGCGGGCCGGATCGCCGCCCACAACGACCACAAGCTGCTGCTGCGGCAGGCCGACCGCAGCGACTACAACCTCATCGGCATGCTGCCCAGCCAGGTCCCCGCGTCCGTCCCCGACGGCCGCGGCTGGCACATCGTCAGCCGCACCGAGACGCAGATCGCGCTCCTCGACGCCGACGACAGCGGCCAGGGCCAGGTCGAGGCGCTGCGCAGGATCGGCGCCGCGGCCACCCGGCGCGCGGTGAACGTCCCCGACGACCGCCGCCCGTTCCCGGTCGCCCCGCTGCCCGCGGTGGCCGACTTCTCCGAGGTCTACGAGAAGGTGCCCGCCAGTCTGCGCCGCCCGATGTGGGGCCTGCTGGGCGTCGGCGGCGACGGCGCGGGCGCGGTCGGCGTGGACTTCGCGCAGGGCGCGCCGTCCTTCCTCGTCGCCGGGCCCCCCGGCTCCGGGCGCAGCAACGCCCTTGCCTGCCTGGCCGTTTCGCTGCTCGCGGGCGGCACCTCGCTGGTGGTGCTGACCCCGCGCGAGTCGCCACTGCGGGCGCTCGCCCGGCACCCGCAGGTCCGGCTGCTGACCGAGCCCGACCCGTCCGCCGACGCCGTGCGCGAGGCGTTGGACGCGATGGCGGGACCGCGCGTGGTCATCGTGGACGACGCCGACCTGGTCGCGATGGGCGGCGCGGAGAGGATCCTCAAGGACATCGTGGTCTCCGGAAGGGAACGCGGCATCGGCCTGCTCGCCGCCGGTCCCGCCGACTCCCTCTCGCTGGGCCTGGGCAGTTGGCTCACCGCGGCCAAGCGGTCCCGGCGCGGCCTGGTCCTCGCCCCGCGCAACATGTCCGACGGCGACCTGATCGGCGCGCGGCTGTCCATCAGCGCCGTACGGTCGCACGCCCGCGCGGGCCGCGCCTGGACCTCGGGCCCCGGCGGCACGGCGCTCACCGTGCAGGTCCCGGTCACCACGCTCAAGACGTCCTGAACGCACCCGCGCCGGGCTCCCGTCCCAACGGGAAGCCCGGCGCGGGTGCGTGACGGACCGTCAGCCGTTGGCGGCGTCGCGGATCTTCTTCGCCAGGTCGGCGTCGTTGTCCGCCATCGACTGCTTGATGCCGCGGAACTGCTCCGCGAAGTCCTTGATGCCCTTCACCGCGAGCAGCAGGCTGGAGTTGAACTTCTCGTACGACTCCTTCAGCGCCGCGCTGGACTGCTCGAAGACCATGCCGTCGTCCAGCAGGTTGTTCACGTCGGTGCGGAGCTGGTTGAGCATCGGGACGATGTTCTCGTTGGCGGTGTCCAGCTTGGACGAAGTGGTCTCGATCTTCTCGTAGTCGAGGGAGATGTTGGGCATCGCGGGTGTGCTCCTCGCAGGTTGACGGGCCGGTTGACGGGCCGGTTGACGGGCAGATTGACGGCGCTAGTAGCCGATGTAGTCGTAACTGGGGTCGGGTTCTTCCTCGCTGTCCACCACGCCGTCGCCGTCCTCGTCGCCGACGAGCTTCCACTCCGCGCCCGCCCCGGTGCGCGTGTAGTCGCTCTCCTTGCCGTCACCGTCGGTGACGGCCATGGTGCCGCTGCCGTCCTCGTTGATGTGGACGTCGGAGTGCGCCTTGCTGCCGTCGGCGTAGACGGTGTCCGTGATGTACGACCGGTGGTCGTCCTGGTACGTGGTGGTCGAGGTGTACGTCTGACCCGCACCGGTGGTGACGGTGGTCTTCTCCGTGACGACGTTGTAGTCGTCGTCCAGGGTCAGTTGGGTGTGTACGGTGCCGCCGTCCGCGGTGGTCAGCGTCTTGTCGGTGGGCGGCGCGCCGGGGTCGGTGGGCTCGGGCCCCGGGTCGGACGCCGAGCAGTACGCCGGGGCGGTCTCGCCCGGTGCGACCTCGCAGGAGTCCGGATTCGCCTGGTACTGCTCCCACAGGTCGTGGTCCTTGACCCACTTGTCGTGGCCCAGCCACGCCTTGTGCTTGGCGACCCAGTCGCTCAGGCCCATGTCGGCGCTCATGATGCCCGCGCCCTCGGCGATCTGCGCGTCCATGTTGAAGAAGCCGTCGGCCACCGCGCCGAAGGTGTCGCCGAGTTGCCGCAGATCGTCCTCGGCCTTCTCCATCGGGTGCTTCGAGCGGTAGTACAGCGTGCTGAAGGCGGCGGTGAGCTGGGCGTCGCCGAACACGTCCTGCGCGTCGCCCGAGTCGTCGTTGCCGAGCGTGGCGTAGTCGCTGTCCTTGAGCGTCGGCCCGATCTTGTCGGCCAGTTCGTGCAGGTCGTTACGGGCGGTGTGCAGAACGGTGTAGTCGAGCGCGAAGTCGACCAATGCCATCTCCTCCTTACGGGCGCCGGGGGCCGCCGGGGTCACCGGAACCAGCCGGTCCGACATGTTCACGTACCAGCGGTCCCCGCGGTTCACCCAGGTCCGGGACGTGGGTCCGGGACTTCCCGCAGTGAACCGCCGGGGCTCCTCGTACGTGAGACATGCGGCAGAACTTCGCGGCACACGGCGGTACGGCAGGAGAGGACCCGGAATGCCACGCCCCACGGACTGGGACGCGCTCGGTGTGAGCGGCGACCCCACGCCCGGCGACCCGGTGCGGATCCACACCGTGGCGACCTCGATCGGCGACCTGGGCAGGACCGCCCGGGAGATCGACACCGCGATGGAGACGGTGCTCAACAAGACCGGCCCGGAGGCGTTCTCGGGCGAGACCGCCGAGGCGCTGCGGGACCAGATCAGCGGGCGGCTGCGCGGCTTCGTGCAGAGCATCGCCGAGGCGTTCGAATGGTCGAGCACCGCCCTGACCACGTACGCGGACGCCATGTCGACCGCGCAGAGCAAGGCGGACGCGGCCCTCGACCAGGGGCGCGGGCTGGCCAAGGACGACCCGAATCTGGAGACGCTGGCGAGCACCGCGCGCGCCGCGGGTCAGACGCAGAAGGACGCGGCGAGCGCCGCCACCACCACGCTGCGCAAGGCGTCGGGCAACATCAAGTCGCCGGTGTCCGGCTGCGCGGAATTCTGGGAGATCTTCCAGTGGATCGCCATCGCGCTGATCCTGCCCGCGCTGATCTTCGGCGGTCCGATCGCGCTGGTCGCGATGGCGGTCAACCTCACCATCTTCATCAAGACCGCGGTGGACTTCGCGCAGGGCAAGGTCGGCGCGCTCGACCTGTTCCTTTCCGCGCTCGGCATGATCGCGCCCACCACCCGCGCCGTGCCGATCTTCTCGCTGATCGCGAAGGGCTTCAAACTCGGCTGGCAGGCCATCAAGGCGGGCGGCATCGCCACCCTGACCTTCCTCAAGGACATGATGACCGGCATCGCCAAGCCGTTCGTCGCGCTGCCCTCGTTCAGTGAACTCGCCCACCTGACCGGGAGTTGGACCAAGGCGGGCGGACTGTGGCTGTCGGGCGTCGGCAAGGGCCTCGGCCAGCTCGGCGCCAACGCCTTCAAGGTCGGCTCGCTCACCGTCCTCACCGGCATCAAGGGAATTCCCGCCTTCTTCAAGGGAGTTCCGGAATTCGTCACCAATTTCGGCAAGGGCAGCGCGACGTTCTTCAAGAACGAGTTCGGCGGCGCGAAGTGGCTGCGGGTGTTCCTGCCCGCCGAGGGCGACGAGATCGGGAAGTTCGGCGTCTTCGGCGCCATGAAGATCGCGCTCGTCGACCGCGGTGTGTTCGGCAAGTTCAAGTACGGCGCGGCGGACATCGTGCGGCCCGGCGTGCAGGCCGTCGGCAGCGGCGTCAGCCACCTGCCGACGCCGGAGTTCAGCGGCGCGGGACACTCGGCGCCCGGCCTGTTCATCCCCGACCCGCCCAAGCTCAGCCTCGACCTCGGGCCGAAGTTCAGCGACTCGATCACCTTCAGCTTCCAGGCGATCATGGGCAAGGACGCGCTGCTGGACACCCCGATCACCGAACTGTCCTCGATGCACCTGGGCGAGTGGGCGAACGTCACGCACACCCCGACCGGGATCACCTTCGACGTCGGCGCTGGGGTGCACGCGCTGCCGCCGCCCGCAGCCGCGATCCTGGCTCCGCCGCCGCCGATCCACATCTCCACCACCGGCATCAACACCGCGGGCATCGGCGCGACCGGCGTGCACGCCCAGGTCGGCGCGCCCTCCTTCCACGTGCCGGGCATCGGCACCAACGCCGTCCCCAGCCATATCGTCACGCAGGCCACCGACCTGGTCGTGCCGCCGCAGACCGTGGTCTCCTCGATCGGGGTCCCGCACATCACCCCGGCGGCCGTCGTGACCACCCCGCCCGCCGGGACCGTGCACGCCTTCACCCCGACCACCCCGGTGACCAGCGCCCATCTGACGAACCCGGCCGCGGCGATCGCCACCCCGCCGCCCGCCTCGGCCGTCAACGTCAATGTGAACGTGGCGGGCGCGGTCTCGATGCCGCCGCCCGCCGCCACCGCCGGTTTCGCCCACACGGTTCCCGCGCCCGCTCTGCCGCACCTGGCCACCAACGGCGCGGTGAACTTCCACGCGGCGACCGTGCCGGTCACCGGGCACGTCCCCGCGACCTTCACCGGCGGCGTCACCCACGTGGTCACCGACATCCACACCGGCGGCTCCTTCAACGCGCTCGACCTGCTGCACACCCCGAACCCGGTCGCCGTGCACGCCCTGGCGCCGACTCCGAACGCGCTGATCACCGGCACCGCCGCGAACATCGCCAACAGCCACACGATGGCGACGCTCGCCCAGCACATCTCGGTGGACCTCGGCCCGGTCCACACCGTCGGGCACGCCGCGAGCGACCTCACCCCGCCGCCGACCACCGCGCTGACCGCGACCCCGCCGCCCGCGTCGGTCGTCTCCGTCCCGCCGGCCGCGAGCGTCACCCACATGCCGCCGCCCGCCGCCGTCGCCGCCGTCCCGCCGCCCGCCGCCGCGCTCTCCGTACCGCCACCGGGAGCGGCCACCCACATGCCGCCGCCCGCGGCGGTCGCCCAGGTCCCGCCGTCCGCCGCCGTCACGCACATGCCGCCGCCGGTGGCCGTCACCCACATGCCGGGGACGCCGGCCGTGACCACCTTCGACCTCGGCGGTGCGGGCGCGGGGGCGGGCAAGGGCAAGGGGCCCGAAGTCCTCACGGCCAACGGCGGCGGAAGCGGCGCGGCGGGCGTGGACCTCCCACCCGCGCACCGCTTCGACGCCGCGATGGACCTGCTCGACAACGGCTCACTCGGCCGCCCCTCGCCGCTGCCGCACCCCGCGTCCGGACACGGCACAGTTGGACACGGCGCGTCGGGCCACGGCGCGGACGGCCCGGCCTTCGCCGGCACCCCCGTGCCGGGACTCGGCGACAAGGCGTCCGCGGGCACCCCGGCGCGTTTCCCCGAACCGGCACACGTCCCCGGACCGGCACCCGTGCCCGCCGCGACCCCGCACACGGCCGGTGACGTACGGCTCGGCGGACCGCCGCCGCGGCCGACCGCCAAGGAACTGGACCAGGCGTGGTCGGCCGACAGCGAGCGGATCGGCGCGCTGTTCGGCCCGGCGACCGACCCCTCACGGCCCCTGCGCTTCGACGCCTGGGGCGACTTCGTCCTGGCACGCCACGACCTCGGCCGCCTCGAACAACACCTGGACGACCTGCGCGCGATGCCCGGCGGACCCTCCAGCGGCGAGTCCCACGCCGTCACCGAGATCAGGACCCAACTGGCCGCCGCCCAGCAACAGTTCAACGTCGCGGTACGCGGCCTGCGCGAGCACGGCATCAACCCCGCCGCGATGGACCAGCACATCACCGACCTCAACCTCCAGTCGCTGCGCGAGCGGCCCCGGCTCCTCGGCGGCGCGGTGCCGCCGCCCGTCATCCGGGTCGAGGGCGCCGAAGGCGGGCGTCTCATCGAGGAGTCGGTGCCGCTGAGCGGCCCGACCGGCCTGCCGCACGGCCTCAGCGTCAGCATCGGCTACCGCGTCAACGGCGTGGACATCAGGCTCCTCGACGGCGCGGGCAACGACCTCACCGCTACCACCCACCAGGTCGTCCAGGTCAACGGTGGCGGACTGTCCGTCCACGACGTGAACACCGGCATCCGGCAGACCTTCGACTCGCACGGATCGCTGCGCGCCGAGACCGTCCCGCTGCGCGGCCCGCAGGCGCCGCTCGGCACCGGCATCTCGGTGACCTTCGACCAGACGGGCGCGGCCACCCACCACCTGGTCACCGGCGGCGCCGTGGACGTGGGCGCCACCGTCACCAGGCTGCCCGTACCCGGCGACGGCTTCCGCGTCGACCGCGCCGCGACACCCGGCACGTCCGCCACGTACCAGCTCTTCGACTCCGGCGGCCTGCACCTCGCGGACGGCCACGGGCTCCACACGACCGCCGGGGCCCCGCACTTCGTGGAATTCCCCGCGCCCGGCCGGGGCGGCGGCGCACAACTGCTCGACGCCAACGGCGCGCCCGTGCGCGGCTTCACGCCGGTCCGCGAGACCGACGCGACCGGCGCCACCGTCGCCGTACGGATCGACCGGAACGGCGCGGACGGTGCCTTCGTCCGCCACGACATCACCGGCGGGCAGGCCGTGGAGACCGGTACGCCGCTGCGGCTGCCCGGCGGCGCGGCGGACGGGCGGCTCGTGGTGCGCCCGGTGGGCGGCGGAGCCCCGCACATCGAACTGGCCGGCGGTGTCAGGCCCGGCGGTTTCCAGGTCTTCGACCAAGCGGGAGGCGGCCTGCGCGTCGAGCGGCCCGGCGGCGCGGGACAGGCCATGACGTACCAGCGCTTCGGCCCCGACCACGTACTGGCCGGGGACGGCCGCCAACTCCTGGGCGCGGACGGCCGACCGAGCGGCGCCGTGGACTTCCCCGTCGGCGGCGGCGCGGCCGGGCACCTCGACGGCGCGTGGCAGCCGGTGCCGCACCACGCGGTACGCGTCGACCTCGATCCGGCCACCGGCAACCCCACCACGATCCGCGTCACCGACACCGGCCGCGGCGACTACTGGACCCACGACCACGCGGGCGGCCACCTCGGGGACCACGCCGTGATGCTGCACGGCCCGGGCGGCGCGCCCCTGCACGAATTCGGCGTCACCCGCTACCCGGCGCCCGGCGCCATGGGCGCCGCCCAGCGGCTCGCGATCGACGCCAACGGCGTACCGCTGCCGCACTTCGCGCCGCACGGCGACGGCTGGCGCGTCACGGACCGCACGGCGGGCGTACGCGGCGGCGAGTACCGGCAGTTCGGCGCGGACGGCGGCATCCACCAGCAGGCGATCAACGTCACGCGCGACGGTGTCCGCGTGCCGGGACAGCGGTTCGTCCTCACCTTCACGCCGAACGCGAAGACCTGGCAGCTCATGGACACCGTCGCGGGCGCCCCCTTCACGGGCGCCGGGCGCGGCCTGCTGCACTCCGGGACGGTCGACGTGGCCACCGACGCGGGCCACGTGAAGCTGGTCGCCAAACCCGGCAAGAGCGCCGTGGAGGTCTTCGAACGCCGGCCGCTGGCGACCGGTGGCTTCCTCGACTCCCTCCGCCGTACCGACGCGAGCGGCTTCGGCAGGCTCTCCGGCCAGAACACCCGCTGGACGCACACCGATAACGCGGGCAACGTCACCAACTGGGGCCTGCGCAACGTCGGGACGCTGGACGGCAAGGCGTGGCGGGGCATCGACCACCACGGCACCCTGGTCCACGAGTACCGCACCGGCATCGACGGCGGCGGCGTCCTCGGCGTCCGCGACGGCGCGGGCAACTGGTCGTGGGTGCGCTACGACGCCCGTCACCGGCCGGTGCTCGGCGGCACACGCACGATGGACGCCGACGGCGGCTGGACCGACCACCTGCGGCACGGCGGCGGCGACATCGTCGTGCAGCGCCAGTGGGGGCCCGCGCACCTGCCGCAGTCCCACGCCAACCACTACCGCGAGGCCGTGCTCGACCCGGCCAACGGGCACCTGCCCAAGACGGTCACCATCGACCCCAACGGGGCCAATGCCACCGAGCAGTTGTGGAAGGAGCAGTCGGAACACGGCAAGCCGGCCGGAGCCCTGGAGAAGCTGCCGGACAACCAACTCCTGGAAGTCCAGCGCTGGTCCGAGCAGCGCCCGCCGCAGTGGGTCCGCAAGCACCTCATCGGCATCGGCGACGCCGTGTGGGACACGCACGGCTTCCTCAAGGGAGACACCCGCTTCCAGATGTCGAAGTGGACCAGGACGGATCTGGCGACGGGCGCCGAGACACACGGCTTCCGCTTCACCGCCATGAACGACAACGTGCTGGACATCGCGGCGGACGGCACCTTGACGCGCGGCACGTACAAGCTGGACCACGGCAACACCCTCACCGTCGGCGACTCCGTCACACTGCCCGCGGGCGTCGCCCCCGTCGCCCACCGCATGCCGTGGACCGAGGGGGCGGGAAAGCTCTCCGGCTACCGGATCGAGACGCCCGGCGCCCCCGGCGGCCGGATCTGGGAGGACCACTTCAAGGTCGACCACAACGGGGCCTTCACCGGCGGCGACTGGTACGGCGCGGACGCCGCCCCGACCAGGGTGGCGCGCGCGGGCTACGCGGACGGCACCGTCGTGGAGTTCCAGCCGGTCCCGGCGGCCGGCACCGTCCTGGACGGCGGCCCGGGCGTGCGGGCAGGCGCCTTCGAGGGCAACGGCGGCGCGGCCCTGACCAAGAACGTGCACGGCGCGCCCGTCGGCGACGTACGGAGCTGGCCCGGCGCCGATCTGCGGCCCGGCCACGGACACGGCCCGACGACCGTCACCACCACCGCGCCGCGCTCCCGGCACTGGGACTGGTCGGGCTACAACGGCCGGACCGACACCCGTCATTGGGCCTGGGACGGACTCGACGGCGCGGGCAACCGCACCACCGGATTCACCGAGTTCGGCCGCGGCTTCAACGGCGCCACACCGTTCGACGACTCCTTCCGCGCGTATCTCCGCACCGACAACGGCCCGGTGGCGATCCGCGGCCGGGACATGCTCGGCGGCGGTGAGCACGTGGACTCCTGGCGCGTCACCAACCCCGACGGCAGCCACCAGTGGCGCTGGGCGAAGTACGACGCGTTCGGCAACGCCGTGGACTTCCACGGCGCCGGCACCCGCCAGTGGTGGAATCCGCGCGCGGGCGGCGGGGCCGGCGCGTACGTGGACGACTGGTTCACCGGCGCCCGGTCCTTCCGCGACCGGGTCGACCTCGGCGGCGGCGCCGCGCCGATCACCGTCCGCGAGGTGCCCACCACCAGCACCACGGGACGCGTGCGCGAGTACCTGCCCGACGGCGCCCGCCTCGGCCCCGGCGCCCCCAACCCTGTGAACCTGAACGTCTGGAAGGAGTTCGACCACAACGCGGCCGTCGTGGAGAGCAAGGTCGTCGGCACCAACCAGATCCTGACCACCGACGCCTGGCGCGGCCAGTGGGTACGGCACGACGGCAACGGCGTCATCCACGCCCAGGGCTCCGACAGCGGCTACATCTTCGAGGCGGACACCTTCGGACGCCTCCAACTCACCGGACGCGGCGTCGACTTCCGCGGCCCGGCGGCCGAACTGCGCGGCTGGGGACGGCGGCTGCGCGAGCCCAACCGCATGCAGTGGAAGACCGACCTCAGCGGCATGGACATCTCCCGGATCGGCGACGGCCTCTACCAGCCGCAGTGGAAGCTGGTCATGGAGAAGGCCGCCATCGAACTCTTCCAGGAATTCGTCCTGGAGTTCACCGCGAATCTCGCTGTCAACGCGATCGTCGCGGACATCCAGAACAGGCCGTTCTCCGGGAAGGACGCGCTCAAGGCGTTCGCGAACGCGAGCGTCAGCGCGGGCATCAAGACCGCCGTCGGCAGCCTCGTCCACGACAACAAGATCAGCGGGTTGCAGCGCACCGGTGACTGGCGCAACGGCCTGGCCAACACCGACAGCGGAAAGCCCTGGTACCGCAAGCCGATGAACCACGACAAGCACTGGTCCAACGAGTGGGCGGGCAACGAGGCGCCCACCCGCTGGCGCGGTGGCATGTACGACTTCAGCTACAACGTGGGCACCTCCACGCTCGCCGCCTGGGTCAACGGCAGCATGAACGCCTCGGTGTTCGGCATCACCGACGCCAATGGCGACACCGTCTACCTCAGCGGCGGAGCCGCGGCCCTGGACGGCCTGATCAACGCCGTCTCCGGCATGACCGGCGCGGTCAGCGTCGGCGCCATGAAGAACCTGTTCATCATGGGCGGCGGCAGCCGGCTCTTCCACCGGCAGGGCTTCGCCGAGTTCTTCATCCAGTTCGGCTGGAAGCTCCCCGAGAAGGTCTTCACCTCCCAGCTCACCAACTGGTACCGCGCCGGCATCAACCCCTGGTGGTACCAGGGCGGTTACGGCGACACCGCCACCGCCGAGACCGGCACCGGCACCTCCGACACCAGCGGGGAGCCGCAGCCGTGACCACCGACCGTACGACCGCCCCCACCGTCCACGTCGCCGCCAAGGGACGCGGCGCCCACCGTACGATCGCCGCCGCCGTACGCGCCGCCCGGCCCGGCGCGACCGTCCTGGTGGAGCCCGGCGAGTACCGGGAGTCGCTGACCGTGGACCGGCCGGTGGTGCTGCGCGCCGAACACGGCGCGGGCAGCGTCACGCTGTACCCGGCGGCCGAGGGAACGCCCGCGCTGACCGTGGCCGACGCGCACTGCGCGGTCCACGGATTCACCCTGCGCGGCGCCGACCACGCAGAGGCGGCGGTCCGCGTGACCGACGGTTCGACGCTGGCGCTGCACGACTGCGTGGTCCTCGGCGGCCGGGTCGAGGTGACGGGCACGGACGCCGACGACGGCTCCCAAGAAAACGGCGCAACGCGGGAGTTGGGTGTCCCCGACCCCGACGGCCTGGACTTCGACGCCGACCCCGACCCCGATCTGGCCCCGACCCGCGACCCGGGACCCGCGCTGCTCCTGCTGCGCTGCCGGATCGCGGGCGCGGGCGGCGCGGGCCTGCACCTGTCGGGCACCGCCCGCGCCCGCGCCGACGACCTGCGGATCGAGGCCGTCGACGGCACCGCGGTCGTCCTGTCCGGCACCGCCCGGCTCTCCGCCGAGCGGTTGCGCGTACGCGACTGCACCGGCACGGGCCTGCGGATCCGCGGTCGGGCCGCCGCCGCACTGGTGGACTGCGCGCTGGAAGGGACCGGCGGCAGCGGACTGCTCGTCGAGGACGAGGCGGCGCTCGTCGCGGGCGACACCCGCGTCACCGGCGCGGGCGCGGTCGGCATCCGCCTCACCGGCTCCGCCACCGCCGAGATCGCCGACTGCCGGATCACCGGCTCCGTCACCAGCGGTCTCGTCGCCCAGGACGCCGCGCGGCTGGCCGCCACCGGCTGCGCGGTCACCGACTCCCGCGCCAACGGCCTGCTGGTCCTCGGCACCGCCACGGCCCGCCTCGCCGACTGCGCGATCTCCGGCACCGGCTACAGCGCCGTCCACCTCGCCGACGCCGCCAAAGCCGCCCTGCTCGACTGCCGGATACGCGACAGCGCCGAGCACGGACTGCACGCCGTCGGCACCGCGCACGCCGACCTCACCGAATGCGGCCTGTCCCGTATCGCCATGACCGGCCTGCACACCGCGGAGACCGCGACACTCACCGCCCGCGGCTGCCGCCTCACCGACACCGCCACCGGAGTGCACGCCGTCTCCGCCGCGGGCACCGAACTGGAGCACTGCACGGTGCTGCGCGCCGCGAAGACCGGCGTCGAGGTCGGCGCGGGCGGCGGCGTACGGCTCTCCCATGTCCGGGTCGTCGCCGCGGGGGCCGCCGGGATCGTGGTCGACTCCGGCGGCACCGCGCGGGTCGACGGCGGCTCCGTCGAAGGCAGCGCCGGCTCCGCGATCGTCGTGTGGACCGGCGCTTTCCCCGAGGTCAGCGGGGTCTTCATCGACGCGCCCGCGAAGAACGGCATCTACCTCGCCGAGGACGCGGGCGGCACCTTCACCTCCTGCGAGGTCGCGGGCGCGGGCTTCCCCGCCCTCCACGTGGCACGCGGCGCCGCCCCGGTCTTCCGCCGCTGCCGGGTCCGCGACTGCGCCGAGGATCTGGGCCAGGACGAGGGAGCGCGGCCCGCCTTCGAGGACTGCGTCTCCTACGACGTACGGCGGCCGACGATTCCGCGGCCCGGCGGGGGAGCGGCGGGCCGGTCCGCCGGCCTGCCCGCGTCGCCGTCCGGGACGGCCACGCCCGGCGTACTCGGTGACGACGGAACGGACCCGGACGCGCCGGAGGAGGATCTGGACGACCTGCTCGCCGAACTCCACTCGCTGGTCGGCCTCGACGGCGTCAAGGGCGATGTCGGCTCGCTGGTCAAGCTGATGCAGACGGTACGGCGACGGCAGGAGGCCGGGCTGCCCGCGCCGCCGCTCAGCCGCCACCTGGTCTTCGCGGGCAACCCCGGCACCGGCAAGACCACCGTCGCCCGGCTCTACGGCCGTCTGCTCAAGGCGCTCGGCCTGCTGCGCCGCGGCCACCTGATCGAGGTCGACCGCAGCGCGCTGGTCGGCGAGTACGTCGGCCACACCGGGCCGCGTACCACCGCTGCCTTCCAACAGGCCCTGGGCGGCGTGCTGTTCATCGACGAGGCGTACGCGCTGTCGCCGCTGCACAGCGGCAACGACTTCGGCACCGAGGCCGTCTCGACGCTCGTCAAGCTCATGGAGGACCACCGCGACGACATCGTGGTGATCGCCGCGGGCTACCCCACCGAGATGGACCGCTTCGTGTCCTCCAACCCCGGCCTGTCCTCCCGCTTCAGCCGCACCCTGCACTTCGTGGACTACGACGCGGCGGAACTCGTCTCGATCGTGGAGCATCAGGCGGCCGAGCACCGCTACGAACTCACCGAGAAGGCCCGCGCGGAACTGAGCGGCTTCTTCGACCGGATGCCGCGCGGCGAGGGCTTCGGCAACGGCCGTTCCGCGCGCCAGGTGTTCCAGGAAATGACGGAACGTCAGGCGCAACGCGTCGCGGAACTGGCCGATCCGCGCGCCGAGGACCTGGTCGCCCTCGAAGCCGACGACTTGCCGCCGCAGCCCGTGGCCCTGCCCGCAGCACCCGCCGTCGCCCGCCCCGTCCTCAGACTCTGAGGAGACGCCGAGGCCCCGGCCCCGAGCGAACACCCCGCCCCCGCGCCCGACATCCCCCCGGAGACCCCCGTGCCGACGCCCGACCTCCCGCCGCCCGCCCTGGACAAGCCCGCGTCCGCGCCGCCGCCCGCCGCCTCGAACTTCTCCGCCACCTTCGCCGAGCACGCCTCCGTGCCCCGCCGCGGCCTGGTGCCCGGCGTGCGCGTGTGGGGCACGATCGGCGGCGCCGCGGCGGTGACGGCCGTCTGCGTGCTCGTCGTCCCGCTGCTCGGCGCCCTCGGCGGCGGCAACGGCGGGGACGGCGGCCGTACGTCGGACACGGTGGTCGCCGCCGCGCGGACCCAGTCGCCGAGCGCGACGCCGTCGAGCACCGCCACCACCCCCGAGGCGGCGGTGACCACGACGAGCCCGCCGCCGACGACCAGGCCGCCCGCGGCCAAGCACGCCGCCGCCCCGCCCGCCGGGAGCTCCAGCGGTTCCGGCGGTTCGGGCGGCTCGGCCGGATCAGGGGGTGGCGCCCCGCGCACCCGGGCCACGAAGAAGGCCACGAGCCCGGCGACCAGGCAGACCGCCCAGCCGCCGGCGAAGGCGACCAAGGCCGCCGCGCCGCCCGCTCCGGCCAGGGTCGGCGACTTCCTGGTCAGCGGCGGGTCGGGCAAGTGCCTGAACGCCTCGGCCGGTTCCGACGGCACCCACCTGCAACTGTGGACCTGCAACGGCAACGTCAACGAGCAGTGGACGTTCGCCTCCGACGGCACGATCCGCAGCAAGGGCCTGTGCATGGACGCCGCTTGGGGCAGCACGGACGACGGGACGGTCGTCCAGATCGCCTATTGCAGCGGCAATCCGGCGCAGCAGTTCACGCTGAGCGGCGGCGTGATCCGCGGCGACCAGTCGGGCCTGTGCGTCGACGTATGGATGGCCGCGACCTCCGACGGCACTCCGATCAAGCTCCACCCGTGCAACGGCGGCAGCAATCAGGCGTGGAAACGCAAGAGCTGACGGCCCATCGTCCCGAATTCCGGGGCCGTGCGGGCGTGCGGTGTCGCCGCGGCGGCAGCGGGGGCCGCGGCACGACAGGGTGATACACCGTCAGATCACCCTGCCGTGCCGGAGCTCCCGCTGCCGCTGGTGCCGGAGGGCGTCCAGCGGTTCCGGCGCCTGCGACGACGGATGGTGGGCCTCCTTGACCAGGAAGTGCGGGCGGCGCTTGGTCTCGTAGTAGATCCGGCCGATGTACTCGCCGATCAGGCCGAGCATCACCATCTGGACGCCGCCCAGGCCCACGATGATGGCGACCAGGGTGACATAGCCGGGCACGTCGACCCCGGTGACCAGCGCGTCCACCGTGACCCAGGCCGCGTAGAGGCCGCCGAGCCCGGCGAGCGTGACGCCGAGCCAGATCGCCAGCCGCAGCGGGCGGTTGTTGAACGAGATCAGGCCGTCCATGCCGTAGTTCAGCAGCGCGCCGAACCGCCACTTCGTACTGCCCGCCTCGCGGGCCGCGTTGCGGTAGTGGAAGGTGACGGTGTCGAAGCCGACCCAGGAGAACAGGCCCTTGGAGAAGCGGTTGTTCTCGGGCAGTGACAGCAGGGCGTCCGCCACGGGCCGGGACAGCAGCCTGAAGTCGCCCACACCGTCGGTGAGTTCGACGTCCACCCAGCGGTTGACCGCCCGGTAGTAGAAGCGGCTCAGGGCGGTGCGCAGCGCCTTGTCGCCCTCCCGGCCGCGCCGGGCCACGACCTGGTCGTGGCCCAGGCTGTACAGGTCGAGCATCCGCCCGATCAGCTCGGGCGGATGCTGGAGGTCGGCGTCCATGATGACCACCGCGTCGCCCTCCGCCTCCCGCAGCCCGGCGAGCATCGCCGCCTCCTTGCCGAAGTTGCGGCTGAACGACACATACCGGGTGGTGTCCGGGTGCCGGTCGGCCAGCGCCCGCAGCCGGGCGAGCGTGCCGTCCGCGCTGCCGTCGTCCACGTAACAGATCTCGTACTCGATCGGGAGGCCGCCGAGCACGGCCCTTGTCTGCGCGTCGAAGCGGTCGATGACCGCCTCCTCGTCGTAACAGGGCACGACGACCGAGAGCTTCGTCATGCGCGCCTCCCGAGGCGACGGAGACCGAGGCCGGTTCTCCGGAGCGCGGACCCGTCCAACAGCCCGTCCGGCGTGGGGCGTTGGGGGAAGAGCCGCCGGGCGAGGGTGCGTCCGGCGGTTCCCGAGGAGCCGTTCCGCCCCGAGCGGTCGCGGACGCCGACCGCGAGCAGCACCGCCAGGGCGAGGCCGGAGGCCGGGAGCCCGGCGTTCAGACCGGGTGTGCGGAACGAGCAGGAGACCCGCGAACCGCCGCCCAGATCCACGGCGAGGAGGCCGCCGAGGGTGCGGGGGGCCGCCGACGCCCCGCCGTCGACCGAGCAGCGCCAGCCGGTCACGGCGGGTACGGCGAGGACCGCGGTGCCGTGGCTGCCCCGGCGGAAGGTGGCCGCGATCGTGTGGCCGCCCGCCGTGACCTCGGCCGGCCCGGTGGCCCGCAGCTTCGCGACCGCGCGCCGCAGCGCGCCCTGGTCGAGGCAGCCGACCGGGAACCGCGGGATGTCCTGCGCGGTGGTGGTGCCCAGCGCCAGCCGGATCCGGCCGCCCGCGGGTACGGCGCCGAGCGCCATGATCCCGTTGGCGGCCTGGTCGTTGACACCGACCGCCCGGTACTCGGCGCCGTTCGCGCGGACGGGGCCGGAGAACCAGGGCGCGTACAGATACGCGAGGGTGCCCGGCGCGCAGGTCGCGGTGAACGATGTCCAGGCCGCGCCCTTGGCGTTGCCCGGCAGCCGCCAGGTGCCGTTCGGCTCGGGGACGGGCCGGGGCCCGGAGGCGGGCGAGAGCCGCGGCACGCGGTAGACCCGGGCGCCGAGCACGCGCTGCTGCCGGGCGAAGACCGAGGTGTCGCGGGTGGGACCGTCGAAGGCCGCGCCGGGCCTGAGGGTGACGATCGGGGGAGCGGGCGCGGTGTGCTGGGCGACGGCGCTGGGCGCGCCGGGCACAATGCCGAGGGAACTGCTCACTCCCATGATCGCCCGGCCCACCGGGTCGTTGAGGCCGTAAGTATGACGGCCCCTCATGGTCCAGGCGGAGCCGAGGGCTTGGAGGGTGGTCGCGGTCCGCGCGGGCAGGTAGCTGCTGTAGTACGAGCCGCCCTCGCCGCCGAGCAGCAGCGGGTCGTTGTCGGTGTACTGGTGCGGACCGGGGTCGGTGCGGGTCGCGGGCCAGTCGTCCCGCGCGCCGACCGCCGCGTGCGCGGTCAGCGACGCGGCGCTGATCGTCTCCCTCGGTGTCCACCAGGGGTTGTTGTCCCTGATCACGCTGACGGAGAAGACGCTGTAGGCGGTGGCGAGGAAGACCGAGCAGGTCAACGCGGCGAACACGCCGATACGTACCCGACGGTCGGTCCGGTGGCGGGCGAGCAGCAGCAGAAGGCCGAGGACGAGGGCGCTGTCGCCGAGGATCAGGATCCACTCGCCGCGCGTGAAGTAGTGACCGCCGCTCACCACGGCGAGCAGGACCGCCAACGCGGCCCCGCCCGCGAGCAGTTCCCGCGGACGGGGCCTGCGGGAGAGCACCAGCCAGGCGACCGCCACCAGCATGGACGTCAGCGCGATGGCGGCGCGGTAGGGGCTGCCGTTGGGCATGGCCAGGCCGTGCCACAGCAGGACCGTCGGCTTCCAGACGTACGACAGGGCCACCAGGACCAGCAGCCCGGTCCAGACCGCGCGTTCCCTGCCCGGCACCCGCCGCATGAAGGGGAAGGCGAGCACGAGCAGCAGCGGCAGCAGTCCGACGGAGATCCGCGGGGCGGACGGGTAGAGGCCGCCGGGCAGCAGGTGCGCGAGGTAGTCGAGGGCGGCGGGCGGCGTGTAGTCCTGGGGCCCGGCGGGCTGGGACGCCTTGCTGGCGGTGTAACTCACCGTCAGCACAGGCGCGGCCAGCAACATACCGGTCGCGGTCGCCGCCGCGGCGCGCAGCAGCGCGCGCCACCGGTCCCGTACCGGACGGGAGTCGAGCAGCAGGCGGGTGCCGAGGACCAGACCCATGCCGAGGGTCGCCATGGCCGCGGTGTAGAAGTTGGCTGCCCAGCACAGGGTGATCAGGAGCGTCGCGGGCACCCAACGGCGGCCGTGCAGACACCAGTCGTAGGCGATGCCGAGCAGCGGGAAGGACGACAGGCCCCACATCCACATGGGGTCGCCGAAGCCGTCCGAGATCGTCCAGGTGCTCACCGCGTAGCCGACCGCGAGCAGCGCGCGCAGCCACGGCGAGCCCGGCCGCAGCCTGCCGAGGTAGACCGTCATCAGGGCCGCGCCGAGTCCGATGCTCAGCACAGTGGCCGTGAAGACGGCCGCGTTGACGGCGTCGCGCGGGAAGAGTCCGACCAGCCAGGAGAACGGGTTCATCAGATACGTGAAGAAGTCGGCGAGGAAGGGGACGCCGTATCCGCTGCCCCAGTTGACGATCAGGTCGCCGGTGGCGCGGCCGTGCATCAGGTCCCACAAGTGGGCGTGGTACGGCACGAATTGGTTGCCGAGGTCGTTGACGGCCCGCGATCTCGGTCCGAACGGATACGTCCCGTGCACGGCCAGCGCCAGGCAGTAGGAGCCCATGGAGACGGCCGCCGCGAGCAGCGCCGCCAGCGGCGTCGCGGCGGCCCGGGGTGCCGGCCGGCGCGGCGGGTCGGCGGGCTGCGCCCCTGCGGGTGTGTCGATGGTCGCGGAGGAGGAGGTCAGCACCGTGTCTCGCTTGCTCGTATGCCTCGGATCGTCTCCCGGCGCATCCTACTACGTTCTTTGTAGTAGTTTTCGGCATTTCGCCGCTTCGCCGTCCTCCGGTGCCGACCGCCGGGGCTCATACCGCTGACGCCGTCGTACGCGACCGGCTCCGCAGCCGTCTCAGGGCCACGTCGAAGGCCCCGCGCGCGCCGGGTGCCAGGCGCAGCGCCAGCGAACCGCCCGCCGTCCGGTACGCCTGGATCAGTGCGACGCCGTACCGCCCGCAGGGGGTGACCGTGCGCCGCAGCCCGGAGTCCTGGGCGCGCGGCGCGAGCGGGGCCGTCACGGTGCCGTCGGCGTACCGCAGCCGCACCCGTACGTCCCAGGTCTGGGTACCGCGACAGCCGGCGGCGGCGAGCCGGCCCACGTCGAGCGGGACGCTGGCGCGCCAGCGACCGCACTCGTCGTACGCCGTGGCCGTGGTGGTGACGGCGGGTTCCGCGCCGTCCCGTGCGATGACGTCGACCTCCACGGCGACCGGGCCGCCGACCGCGGCGAGACGGCCGTACATATCGCGGATTCGCAGCCGCAGTCGCCCGTGACGGCCGGTGAACAGCGTGCCGTCCACCGTCAACGGCAGTGCGTCGAGCGGGAGTTCGCCGAGCCCGTCGAGCCTGACGTCGCGCAGGCCGTCCGACCAGACGGGACCGGCCGACGTCCGCGCGTACGGCGGGGCCAGTCTGGCCGGGTCGGCCGCGAGCTGCGCGAGCCGGGCCAGGTCGCGCGGGGCGTCACCGGCCAGCACCACCGCGGCGATCCAGCGGGCGGGGGCCGACGCCGCGGCCCGCTCGGCGTCGGTGAAGGAGGCCAGGTAGGCGCGGGCCAGCTTCCACCACGCGCGCTGGTACGCGGGGTCGCGGCCCGGCAGTTCGCGGACGTACAGGCACAGGTCGTCGTCGAGGAATTTGGTGCGGCAGGCGGCGGCGAGCAGAGGGCGGCGGGCGGCGGTGAAGACGTCGACGGCCTGGCGGTGGGCGGCGACGCGGGCGGCCCAGTCGCCGATGTCCCGGCGGGCGGGCGCGACCGGCCCCCCGGCCTCGCGGCGCGCCCGCCGGACGCAGACGGTGTCGGGCACGACGGCGATCGGCGGTCCCGCGGCCAGGACGCGGGCGGTGAAGACGAAGTCCCCGTAGGCGAAGGGGCCTTCGGGGCAACGGAGCCGGTGGCGGTCGAGGAAGGCGCGCCGGTAGAGCTTGTTGACGCACAGGGTGTCGCGCAGCAGTTCCGGATGGTCCTCGGGGGACGCGAGGACGGCGGCCTCGCGGTAGAGCGCGGGCTGCCAGCGCACCTCGCGGCCGCCGGGCAGTTCGCGGCGTACGGCGACGCCGACGGTGACCGGCGTGCCGTGGGTCTCCGCGGCGGTGAGCAGCGCGCGTACGGCGCCGTCCGGCAGCACGCCGTCGCTGTCGAGGAACATCACGTACTCGGCGGTGGCGACCGCGACGCCGTCGTTGCGCGGCGTGCCGCGACCGCCGCTGTTCTCGGCGCGGTGCACGACGCGCAGCCGGGGCTCGCGGGCGGCCAGCGCGTCCAGGACGTCGGGCGTCCGGTCGCGGGAGGCGTCGTTCACCGCGACGACCTCGGTGACGGCCCGGCCCTGCGCGAGCGCGGACCGTACGGCGGCGCCGACGGACTCCGCGTCGTCGCGGGCGATGACGACGACGCACACGCCCGGCCCTGTCATCCGCATGGCGAACCGTCCATGGCGGCCACTCCCTGTCGGCCCTCTCCCGGTCGGCGGCCCCGGTGCTCCGGGACGCCGTGATGCCAGTGGTTACTACACTCCTTGTAGTAACCACCCGGAACCGGAAGCTACTACAGGCATTGTAGTAGCGTAATAAGTGGAGACGAGATCACCGATGGCCCCTCAGCGCCGGAGCCGCGGCAGTCTGGCACGCGACATCCAGGCCGTACTCGCCGCGGGCGGAGGACCGATGACCCCCGCGCAGGTCCGCGACGCGCTCGGCGGGGAGCTGGCCTACACGACGGTGATGACGGTGCTCACCCGGCTGCACGCCAAGGGCGAGGTCACCCGGCAGCAAGAGGGCCGCGGCTACGCGTACACCGCGCCCGCGCACCCGGCCGAGGTCACCGCGCAGCGCATGCAGCGGCTGCTCGACGCCGACGACGACCGTGCCGGTGTGCTGGTCCGCTTCGTCGGCACGCTCAAGGCCGCTGACGAACACCTCCTGCGCAGCCTCCTCGACCCTCCGGGCCCCGAAAGTCGCCCGGACGGCGAGGCAACCGACGGCGTGGCCGATCCGTCTGACGGACCGGAGCCGGACGGAAAGCGGTGAAGGTGCTGACAGCGGTGGACGCGAGGAACGGGCGGCACGCGGCGGGCGCGACCGCCATGCGCGGCCCGATGCCCAGGGATCCGACCGCATTGCGCGGATCGACGCCTCAGGACCCGACCGGCTCGGCCGCATCACGCCGTCCGACACCCCCGGACCGGCGGCGGGCGGCCGACACCGGGGAGGCGACGTGACCGGAGCCGTCTGCGCGACCGCCCTCGTCTGCCTGCTGTTCGCGCTCACCGCGCCCCGGCTCGGAAAGCTGCTGCCGCCCGCCACGGCCACCCGGCTGCTCGTGCCCGCCGCGGTCGCGGTGGCCGCATCGACCCTGTTCGTCCTCGGCGAGCTGGGCTTCACCTGGCTCGGACAGGTGCCCGCGATCGCCGCGCTCGGACCGTGGTCGCCCAAGCGCCTCGACGCCCTCGACCCCGTGCCCGACCCGCTGGCGGCGGCCAGCCTCGTCCTGCTGGCCGCGGCCGTCGCGCACGCCTCGCTCACCGTCGTCCGCCGACTGCGCGCACTGGCCGCCGTCTACCGGATCACCCGCGGCCCGCGCACCGCCGACCCCGTGATCATCGTCGACAACGCGTGGCCCGACGCCTTCACCACCCCCGCCCCCGCCGCGCGCATCGTCATCACCACCGGTCTGCTCACGGCGCTCACCCCGCAGGAGCGGCAGGTCGTCCTCGCCCACGAGCACTCCCACCTCAACCACCGGCACATCTGGTGGATCCTCGCCGCCGAACTGGCCGCGGGCGTCAACCCGTTGCTGCGCCGTACCGCCAAGGCGGCCGGTCAGGCCGTCGAGCGCTGGGCGGACGAGGACGCCGCCCGCAGCGTCGGCGACCGGCCGCTCGTCGCCAGGACCATCGCCCGCGCGGCGCTGCTCCAGCACCACGCGCCGCACCCGGGCGCCGGAGCCGCGCCCGTCGCGGCGGCCACCGGCAGCGATGTCCCCGCGCGGGTGCACGCCCTGCTCGGCCGCCCGCCGCGCCGCCGCCCGCTGGCCCTCACGACACTGGCCGCGCTGCTGGTCGCCAGTACGGTCGCCACCGTCGCCGTCGAACGCACCGGCGAGCACCTCTTCGACCGCGCGGCCCAGCCGCCACCCGCCACCGTGCGTGACCACGTCCATATGCACGCACGCGTCCCCGCGCCCCACCATGCGCACACCCCCGCACCGGGCCGGGTCACCCGCCACCTCCACTCGTCGCTGATGCCCGCCCTCGCGCGGGACCGGGCCGACCGCGACACGGGCGGCGACCGCCTCTCGGGGTGAGTGCGGCTCGCACCGCCCTTGGCGCGCCCTGTTCCGCGCCGGTACGGACCGGCGTAGGTTCTGGGGCGGAGACCGCGGCCGCAACGGCCGCCGGGGGAGGGCTGCATGACCGTGCTCAAGGGCAAGACCGCTGTGGTCACCGGCGGTTCGCGGGGGATCGGCCGGGCGATCGTGGAACGGCTCGCGCGCGACGGCGCGGACGTGGTGTTCGGCTACGCGCGCGACGCCGAGGCCGCGGCCGATGTCGTGCGCACCGTCGAAGAGGCGGGCGGGACCGCGCGGGCGCTCCAGGCCGACCTCGTGGAACCCGGCGCCGCCGAGCGGCTGATGGCCACCGCCGACCGCCACCTAGGCGGCCTGGACATCCTGGTCAACAACGCCGCGCTGAGCATCACCCCCGCGCCCCTGGCCGACACCGACGAGGAGATGTACGACCGCGTGATGGCGGGCAACGCCAAGTCCACGTTCCTGACCATGCGCTACGCGGCCAGGCACCTGCGCGACGGCGGCCGTGTCGTCAACATCTCCACCCTCAACACGCTCCGCCCGGCGCCCGGGAACGCGCCTTACGCGGCCAGCAAGGGCGCGATCGAGCAACTGACCCGCGTGGCCTCCCGCGAGCTCGGCGCGCGCGGCATCACCGTCAACACGGTCTCGCCCGGCGCCACCGACACCGACCTCCTGCGCGAGGCCAACCCGGGTGCGGACTTCCAGCCGCTCATCGACCTCACCCCGCTCGGCCGCCTCGGCCGCCCCGCCGACATCGCGGACGTCGTCGCCTTCCTCGCCGGCCCCGCCGCCCGCTGGCTCACCGGCCAGAATCTCCGCGCGGACGGCGGCCTCAGCTAGCGGCACCCTGAGATGTCCCCGCGGTGTCCCCGCAACAGATCATCGAATTCCGGCTCCGCACGAGACCGCCGGACGACTCGCGAGACGAACACGGAGAAGACGTCATGACAGCATCCATCCTGGTCACCGGCGGTACGGGCACCCTCGGGCGGCACGTGATCCCGCTCCTGCTGGAGGCAGGCCACAAACCCCGGGTGCTGAGCCGTACGGCCCACGCGTCCGGCGACGGCGTCGAGTACGTCACCGGCGACCTGCTCACGGGCGAGGGAATCGACGCGGCGGTGGACGGCATCGAGACCGTCCTGCACCTCGCGGGCGACGCGAAGGGCGACGACAAGTCGACCCGCGCCCTGCTGACCGCCGCGTCGGCCGCGGGCGTACGGCACATCGTCTACATCTCGGTCGTCGCGGCGGACAAGGTCCCGCTCGGCTACTTCAAGGTGAAGCTGGCCGCCGAGCGGATGGTGGCCGAGTCCGGGCTGCCGTGGACGACGCTGCGCGCCGCGCAGTTCCACGAGTTCGCCTTCACCGTGATCGGGAAGATGGCCAAGCTGCCGGTGCTGCCGATCCCCGGCGTGATGCGGCTCCAGCCGGTCGACTCACGCGAAGTCGCCGCCCGCATGGTCGAGTTGGCCCTCGCCGAGCCCGCGGGACGGGTCCCCGACATGGTGGGACCCACCGTCTACACGCTGGCCGAGGCGGCCCGCGGCTACCTCCAGGCGGTCGGCAAGCGCCGCCCGATCGTGCCGGTCCCGATGCCGGGCAAGGCCGGACGCGTGTACCGGGACGGGGAGAATCTGACCACCGAGGGCGCCACCGTCGGCGAGCGCACCTGGGAGGCGTTCCTGGCCGAACGGACGGTCTGACCACGGCACTTGGGCACACCGCGCGCCGCCGTCCGCCTCCGCGTACGAGGGGGCGGCCCTCACGTACGCGGAGGTTCGCCCCTGCCCCGGACCGGATTCTCCGGCTGCCCGGACGCGTCCCCCGGCGGGCGCGGCTCGGGTACGGGGGCGGGGGCCGCGCCGCCCGCGACCCGTGTGCTCGACCGGCGGGTACCGGTCGTCGCGTAGGCCGAATAGCGCGGCACCCAGCGCAGCAGCGCGCCCGCCGCCGCGAGGCCGACCGCGCCCATGAGGGCGATCCCGGCCGCGAGGCTGCCGAGGGCGGCGGCGGCCGAGACGGCCAGCGGACCGCCCGCCGCGCCGGAGTCCGCGCACAGCCGCCACACACCGAGGAACTGCGAGCGGGCGCGCGGCGGCGCGACATCGGCGCCGAGGGTCATGAGGATGCCGCTGCCGATCCCGTTGCCGAAGCCCATCAGCATGGCGACGACGGTCAGCGACGCCAGGCTGTGGGTCAGCGGCAGCGCGGCCTGCGCGCAGCCCAGCACCACCATGGACGGCACGGCGATCCACAGGCGGCCCGCCCGGTCCATCACCTGCCCCGACGGGTAGAAGGTCAGGGTGTCGACCAGCCCCGCGACCCCGAAGACCACACTGGTGGACGAAGGGCTCAGACCCAGATGGTCGGCCCACAGCGGCAGCACCGTCTGCCGGGTCGCGCGGACCGAGGCCACCAGCAGGACGGCCAGGCCCAGCGTCAGGAAGACCCGGCGGTGGCCGCGCAGCACCGACCGTACCGAGGCGGTCTCCCGTACGGCCCCCGCCGCCGCGTCCGCGACGTCGCGCACGGTCAGCAGCACCACGACCGTCACCGCCGTGCACAGCAGCGCCAGCCAGTAGATGTCGTGCACGGGGAACCTGGTGAGCACGGCCGCGCCGAGGAACGGCCCGACGAAGGCCCCGACGCGCGACATGCCGCCGAGCGTGGACATCGCCCGCGCGCGCAGCCCGGTGGGCACGACCTCGGTGAGATACGACTGCCTGGCCAGGATGAAGACGGCGTTGGAGGCGCCGGTGACGGTCACGGCCGCCGCGAGCTGCCACACGCTGCGGGCCAGCGCGCAGCCGGTCAGCGTCACCGCCGTGACCCCGGAGGCGACCAGCATCGCCTTGCGGTCGCCGAACCGCGCCGCCAGCGCACCGGCCGGCACGTCGCCGAGGATCTGCCCGACGCCGAGCAGCGCCAGCACCAGCCCCGCGCTGCCGACGCTCGCGCCGAGGGCTCTGCCGCTGAGCGCGAGCACCGGAGCGAGGGCGCCCATGCCCGTCTCGAAGATCAGGACCGGCAGGAAGACCGCCGGTATCAGACTCCTCAGGGACACGGGACGCGCACTCACCTGTTGATTGCCTCACCTCGGGCCGGACCTCACCGGGCACGCCCTCGGTCGGCGGCGGGCCGTCCACCATTCAACAACAGCCGAGATGTCGATCCGGGCCCGACCCGTTCGTATGGACAGTGAGAGCCGGTCGGCGGACCGGCCGCACGAGCCGGGCAGGAGCCCGGTACGGACCCAGGAGGCACCCCATGCCGCAGTATCTGCTCAGCGTCTACCAGCCCGACACCGACGAGCCGCCGTCCGCCGAATTCCTCGCCCCGATCCGGCGCGACCTCGAAACGCTCAACGCCGAGATGAAGGCAGCCGGGGCCTGGGTCTTCGCCGCGGGCCTGTTCCCCGCGGACACGGCCACCGTGCTGCGGCACAAGGGCGACGAGATCCTGACCACCGACGGACCGTACGTCGAGGGCAAGGAACACCTCGGCGGCTTCACGATCGTCGAGGCGCCCGACCTGGACGCCGCCCTCGCGTGGGGCCGCAGGCTCGCCCGCGCGACGACCCTCCCGATCGAGGTCAGGCCGCTCCAGGACGGGCCGTCCGAGTGACGTCGGCATGACGCGCGAGCCGGAGCGGCGGACGCCGTACGAGCCGGAGCCGGGGCTGGAACCACGGACGGCGTACGGGCCGGGAGAGGGGGCGGCGCCCGAGCCGGAGGCCGCCCGCGTCTTCCGCGAGCAGTACGGCCGCGCCGTCGCCGTCCTCGTCCGCTCCTTCGGCGACATCGACATCGCCGAGGAGGCGGTCCAGGACGCGTTCACCACGGCGGTACGGCGCTGGCCGACCGACGGGGTGCCGCCGAGCCCGGCGGGCTGGATCATCACCACCGCCCGCAACCGCGCGATCGACCGGCTGCGCCGCGAGTCCTCCCGCGCGGACCACTACGCCCAGGCCGCGCTGCTGCGGGCCGACCGGGAACCGGCGCGAGAGGAGGGCCCCGTGCACGACGACCGGCTGCGGCTGATCTTCACCTGCTGCCACCCGGCCCTCTCCCCGGCGGCCAGGACCGCCCTGACGCTGCGGCTGCTCGGCGGGCTGACCACGGCCGAGATCGCGCGCGCCTTCCTGGTGCCCGAGCCGACCATGGCGCAGCGGCTGGTACGGGCCAAGGGCAAGATCCGCGACGCGCGCATCCCCTACCGCGTCCCGTCCGACGCCGACCTGCCCGACCGGCTCCACGCGGTGCTCGCCGTCGTCTATCTGATCTTCAACGAGGGCCACACGGCCGGTTCGGGCGACCGGCTGGTCCGCGCCGACCTGTGCGCCGAGGCGGTACGGCTCGGCCGCCTGCTCTACGCGCTGATGCCCGACGAGCCCGAAGTGCCCGGCCTGCTGGCGCTGATGCTGCTCACCCGCTCGCGGGAGGCGGCCCGCACCGGGGACGGCGGCCTCGTCCTCCTCGCCGACCAGGACCGGAGCCGGTGGGACCGCGCCCTGATCGCGGAGGGCCAGGATCTCGTACGGCAGTGCCTGCGGCGGGGGCAGCCGGGTCCGTACCAGATCCAGGCGGCGATCAACGCCGTGCACAGCGACGCGCCGACGGCGGCGGCCACGGACTGGCCGCAGATCGTGACGCTGTACGACCAGTTGCTCGCCGTCTCCCCCGGCCCGGTCGTCGCCCTCAACCGCGCGGTCGCGGTGGCCGAGGTCGAGGGACCGGCGGCGGCGCTCGCCCTCGTCGACCGCCTCGACCTGGACGGCTACCACGTCCTGCACGCCGTCCGCGCCGACCTGTTGCGCCGTCTGGGCCGTACGCGGGAGGCCGCGGCGGCCTACGACGCGGCGCTCGGCCGCACCGACAACGCGGCCGAGCGGGCCTTTCTGCGCGGCAGGCGGCGGTCGCTCAACGGGCCGACGCCGTAGGGCCGGTGGGGGCGGCCCCGTACGCCCGGCGTCAACCGGCGCGCAGCACGGCCAGGCGGTCGAGGAAGACGCGCTGCCCCTTCACGATCTTCTCGTGGGCCAGCGGCAGAGCGAGCCAGGCCACCCGGTCGATCTCCGGGAACTCCTGGAGGCGGCCCGACCCCTTCGGCCACTCCATCGTGAAGGTGCCGGGCACGGCGAGGGCGGGGTCGAAGTCGGCGTGCAGCGCCCAGGCCGTGACGACCTTGCCGCCGGACTGCTCGGTCTCGCCGAGCGGGAGGAGTTCGCCGTCGGGCAGCGGCAGGCCGACCTCCTCCCGGAACTCGCGCCGGGCGGCGTCCACCGCGGCTTCGTCCGGCCCGTACTCGCCCTTGACGATCGACCACGCGCCCGCGTCGCGCCGGGCCCAGAAGGGCCCGCCCATGTGCCCGAGAAGGACCTCGATCCCGCCGTCCCGGTCCGCGCCGCCGCCCTCGCGGAAGAGCAGGACCCCGGCGCTGCGCTTGTTCACCACACCGCCAAGTCTGGCCTCCCGGCCGAGGTTTACGGGAGAGGCGCACCAGACAGACGCCTGCCGGGCCGGGCCCGCGCAAGGCCGCGTACCGGCGTCACCCCGCGCCGCGGTCGACACGCGCACCCGCCCTACGGCGCCGCTCGGGTCGTAGCCGTCGCCGTCCGTGCGGCAGGGGATCTCCATGGTGACGTCGACCGGGTACGACCAGGCTTCCTGGGCGGCGCGGGGCGCCGACCGGGCGCGTGGCACGATGATCGGACCGCGAAGAGCGGCCCTGACCTCAAGCCCCTGACCTCAAGCCCTGACCTGAAGCGCTTCGCCTGAAGCACCTGATCTGAAGCCCTTCACGAACCCCCGAACCCCCGAACCCCCGAACCCCCGGAGCAGCGCGTGCGCCACCTCGACTACGACGACATCCGGCAGGCGGCCGAACGCATCGACGGCCACATCAGGCCGGTGGCCGTCACCAGGGCCGATCCCGGCCTCGTCGGCGGCGGCCGGGGCGGCGAGCCCTCCGAGTTGTGGCTCGCCCTGGAATACCTCCAGTTCACGGGCTCCTTCAAAGCGCGGGGCGCGCGGAATTTCCTGCTCGCGCACAGCGCCGCCGGCACCCTCCCGGCCGCGGGCGTCACCATCGCGTCCGGCGGCAACGCCGGGCTCGCCTGCGCGTGGGCGGCCAAGGCACTCGGCGTTCCCGCCACCGTCTTCGTGCCCGAGACGGCCCCCGCGGTGAAGGTCGCGCGCCTGCGGGCGTACGGCGCGGACGTACGCCTGGTGGGCAAGGAGTACGCCGAAGCGCTCGCCGCCTGCGAGGAGTTCTCCGCCACCACGGGCGCGCTGGGCAGCCACGCCTACGACCACCCGTACATCGCCGCGGGGGCGGGCACCGTACTGGACGAGATCCGTGCCGCGATTCCCGGCCTGGACACCGTCCTTGTGGCGGTCGGCGGCGGCGGACTGTTCGCCGGGGTCGCCACCGCCGCGCGCGAGCACGGCATCCGCGCCGTCGCGGTGGAGCCGGAGAACGCCCGTACGCTGCACGCGGCCGTCGAGGCCGGTCACCCGGTCGACGTGACCGTGGACTCCGTCGCGGGCGACTCGCTCGGCGCGCGCCGCGCCACCGAGATGGCGGTCCACGCGGGCCGTCAGGACAACGCCCGGTCCGTCCTGGTCCCCGACCGGGCCATCATCGCCGCCCGCCAGACGCTCTGGGACGAGCTGAGGATCGTCACCGAGGTGGGCGGGGCCACCGCCTTCGCGCCGCTGCTGCCGACCGGGGGAGAGGACGGCGGCGGGCGGCCGTACGAGCCGCGCCCCGGCGAGAAGGTGGCGGTCCTGCTGTGCGGGGCCAACACCGACCCCGGCGATCTGGTGGCCCGCGCGGAAGGCTGAGCCGCGGCCGTTCGAGGGCGTCCCGCTGGGGCGGGGCGTTCCGACCGGCGTCGCTCAGCGCAGGACGGCCGCCAGCAGATCGGAGCCCAGCGACGTCAGATCGGGCGCGTTGAGGGTGTACCGGACGTAACGGCCGTGCCGTTGGCTCGTGAGCAGGCCCGCGCGCCGCAGGACGGCGAGGTGGCGGGAGACCTCGGGGGGCGACAGCTCCCAGGCGTGGGCCAGTTCGACGGTGGTGTGCGGGCCGCGCGCGAGGGTGCGCAGCAGCCGCAGCCGTACCGGATGCGCGAGCGCCTCCAGCCGGAGCGTGACCGTCTCCATCGGCACCTGCTCGGACGGGCCCGGCTCAGCCACGGGGTACTGCACCACCGGCCGCCATCCGGGCGCGTGGACCGCCACCAGGTGCGGGCGGCCGAAGACGCTCGGGATGAAGGTGACCCCGTCGTCGCGGGCGGCGGTCGCGCTGTCCTGGAGCTTGTCCACGACGATCCGGTCACCGCCCGGCGCCAGGGCGACCGCGCCGGAGACCGAGGCGAGCGCCGCCCCGAGACCCTGCCGCTTGAGCAGGTCGTGCTTCAGGCGCAGGTCGGAGGCGATGCGTACGGCGGCCCCCGACCAGGCGGCGTCGAAGAACGCCCCGGCGCACTGTTCGAGGGTGTCGCGCACCCGCGCCCGCACGGCGGCCGGGTCCGCGAGCAGCCGTTCCGCGAACGCCTCCTGCAACGCGCCGCGCGCCTGGGCGAGGTCAAGGGCCCGTTCGCGCGCGGTCGCGTCGGTGAGCGGCGACGGGGAGCCGAAGTGGATCCGGTTGCTGCCGCAGGTGGTGACCAGCGCGGCGGTCACGTACCGGGCGTCGTCGATCCGGTCCACATCGTCCAGTTCCTCGGCGAGGGTCGGCCGGGGCCGGGCGGGCACCAGGAAGTCGGCGCGCGAGGACCGCCACAGGAACTCCGCCTCCCGCAGCCGCTCGGCCAGCTCGGGCCGCAGCGCGGCCCACACGTCCGCGGCCCACCCGGCGAGCCGCGGATGGTGTCCGGGTTCCGCCAGGACGTGCAGCATCGCCGTCAGCTCCGCCAGCGGGGAGGCGGCGAACCGCAGCCGCTCGGGCGGCAGGCCGCCGATGTCGATCCGCAAGGTCACCCACCCATTATGAGCAGCGCAGAAGGCCCCGGCCGCGTCGGTTGACGGTCTGCGTCAACCGACGCGGCGGGCGCGGCGGCCGAACGCACCGTTGTCGCCATGGCAACCACCACCCAGATCCGGCCCCGCGCCCTCGTCCGTGCCTCCGGAGGCCCCCGTTACGCCGTCGCCATGACCGTGGACGCGCTCGGCACGGGCCTGCTGCGGCCGTTCCTGCTGCTCTACGGGGTGACGGTGCTGAGCCTGTCCGCGCCCGCCACCGGCATCGCCATGACGGCCGGTGTCGTCGTGGGGCTGGTGTGCGTGCCCGCCGTGGGGCTGTGGCTGGACCGGGGCGCGCGCAGTACGGCCGTCGCGGCGTCGATGCTGGTGCGCGTGCTGGGCGTGGCGCTGCTGCTGGCCACCCCGGCGGGCAACGGCTGGATGTTCGCGGCGGCGGCGCTCTTCCTCGGCATCGGCAACCAGGCGTGGCCCGCCGCCCACGCCGCCGTGGTGGCCACCGTCGCCCACGGCAGGGACCGCGACACCGCGCTCGCGGCGGGCCGCGCCCTGCGCAACGCCGGTATGGGCGCGGGCGCGCTGCTCGCCACCGCGTGCCTGGCGGGCGGCGCCGCCGCGTTGCAGGTCCTGGCGGGCGTCACCGGGCTCGCGTATCTCACCGCCGCGGCCCTGGCGTGGTCGGTCCGGCTGCGCGCGGACCCGGCCGCCGCCCCCGCCGACGGCGGCGACAGCGGTCCCGCGCCCCGGATGCGCGCGCTGCTGGCCGCCAACGTGGTCTACGTCTTCTGCCTCAACGTCCCCGAGATCGCGCTCCCGTTGGTCCTGGTGACCCAACTGCACGCGTCCCCGGTGTGGTCGGCGGCCGTCTTCGTGGCCAACACCGTGCTGGTGGTCGCCCTCCAGGTCCCGGTCACCGTCCTGATGTCCCGCTTCTCCCGGCGGTCCGTGCTCGCCCTCGCCGGGGTCGTCCTCACCGCGTCCTACCTCGGCTTCCTCGCGGCCACCGAACTGGGGCACGGCTGGGGCGCCCCGGCCGTGGCCACCGTGTCCGTGGTCTGCACGCTCGGCGAGATCATCTACGCCGGAAGCGCCACCGCGCTCGTCACCGCCCTCGCACCGGCCCACGTCCTGGGACGCACCCTCGCCCGCTTCCAACTCTCCACAGGCTTCGGCCTCGCCGTCTCTCCCGCGGCCATCACCGCCCTCGCCCCGTACGGCTCGACCGCACTGTGGGGCAGCCTCGCCGCCGCGACGCTCCTGTCCTCCGCCGCGGTCGCCACGGAGAAGGACCAGGGGGCGCGGCTCAGCGGTTGACGCGGACGGAGCGCCTTCTGCCGGACGGCCCTCCTCAAAGCCGGTCTTCGCCGCTACGGTGGGAGTTCGGAAGGTTGACAAACTCAGACTGCCGGACCGGCTTCCGGGCTGCCCAGGCGCGTGCGGACCGCGAGCACACCGGCGGCACCTTCGCCGCCCCCATGGCCGGCGGCTCGCTGGGCGCCCTCATCAACAGCGGCCTTGAGGGCTTCGTCCGCAACGCCGCGAGCGAACTCCCGCGCGGGCTGCGCCTCAACCTCGTCAGCCCGGCTGGATCAGCGAGACCCTCCGGGCCATGTCCGCCGATCCCGCTGCGGGCACCCCCGTCGCCGAGGTCGCGGAGGTCTACGTCGGGATCGCGGAGGGGACGGTGCGGGGCCGCACCTTCCGCCCGTGAGCCGCGGGCGGGCTTTCCTTGCCTGAGCCGCAGGTCGCCGCGGCGCGTTTCTAGCGTTCCTCGCGGTCGTTGCGTTCCCCGTGTTCCCAGTGTTCTTCGCGTTCTTCGCGTTTCTCACGCCTGCCGTGAGGGGCGGGCGGCCTCCCAGGCCGCCTCGATCATCCCGAAGACCTCGTCCACCGCGGCCTGCGGATCGGCCGACTCGCGGGCCAGCGAGAAGGCGTCGATCACGAACCTCGCGAGCGTCCGGCAGGCCGTCGCGCTCTGGGGCAGTCCGGGATCGGCGACGAGGGCCGCGGCCACCGACTCCGCGTGCCGCAGCCGCATCGACTCCTCGTACTTCCGCAGCGCGGGCGACCCGTCGATCATCCGCCAGACCGGCGCGGCGCCGTCCGCCGTGCAGTGCCGTACCAGGGCGTGTATCTCGCGGCGCAGCGCGGGCACGACCGGCTCGTCCGGCGCCCGGTCGGTGACCGCCCGCGTGAGGCGTTCCTCGAAGTCCTCGTCCTGCTCGAACACCAGCGCCTCTTTGGCGGCGAAGTGCGAGAAGAGCGTGGTGACGGCCACGTCGGCCTCGGCGGCCACGTCACGGATTCCCACGGCGTCGTACCCGCGCTCCAGGAAGAGCCGCAGGGCGGTGTCGGCGATCTTCCGGCGGGTCGCGGCCTTCTTGCGCTCACGGCGTCCGGTCGGCACGGTCATGGCCGCACACTATCAGCTACGAAACAGGAACGGTTTCAAAACGCTAACCGTTAGTGTTACGGTCCGTCGCATGAAGAAAGTGAGCTTCGCCGAGTTCGGCGGCCCCGATGTCCTGCGCCTCATCGACGCCGAGGAGCCCCACGCGGGCCCCGGCCTGATACGCGTCGCCGTACGGGCGGCCGGTGTGAACCCCGCCGACTGGCGGGTCCGCGAGGGCCAGATCCTCAAGGCCCATCCGGTCCAACTCCCCTCGGGAGTCGGGCTGGACGCCGCCGGGGTGGTGGACGAGATCGGCGAGGGCGTCGACGGTGTCGAGATCGGCGACCACGTATTCGGCGAAGGGACCAGCACCTACGCCGAGTTCGCCGTCCTCTCGGCCTGGGCCCGGATGCCCGAAGGGCTGACCT
The DNA here is from genome assembly GCF_042957025.1 of Streptomyces sp. NPDC008139. Lineage (NCBI taxonomy): Bacteria > Bacillati > Actinomycetota > Actinomycetes > Kitasatosporales > Streptomycetaceae > Streptomyces > Streptomyces sp. NPDC008139. Next base: position 364,139 of record NZ_JBIBHM010000003.1, on the reverse strand, counting down.
TCGAAGAGGCGGCCGGATACCCCTCCGTGGTCGAGACCGCGCTGCGGATCCTTCGCGAGGTCGGCGTCGAGGCGGGACAGACCCTGCTGGTCAGCGGCGCCTCCGGGGGCGTCGGATCAGCCGTGCTCCAGATCGCCCGCGACCGCGGCGTCACCGTCATCGGCACCGCGGGGCCCGCCAACCAGGACTACCTCCGCGAACTCGGCGCCCTCGCCACGACCTACGGGGACGGCTGGACCGACCGGGTCCGCGCCCTCGGCCCCGTCCACGCCGCCCTCGACCTCGCGGGCTCCGGCGTCGTCCCCGAACTCGTCGCCCTCACCGGCGACCCGCGCAAGGTCGTCTCCATCGCCGACCTCACCGCCCCCGACCACGGCGTCCGCTTCTCCGGCACCGCGGGCAGCGTCCCCGCCGCCCTCGCCGAGGCCGCCGCCCTCATCACCCGCCGCGCGCTCCACATCCCCGTCGACACCTCCTACCCCCTCGCCGAAGCCGCCGCGGCCCACGCCGACAGCCAGTCCGGCCACACCCGCGGCCGCAGAGTCCTGATCGTCTGACCCGCCGGGCCAGACGAGACCTTGCGGGTCAGTACACCTGGGTCATCGAGTCCAGGGCGCGGGTCAGGGCGACGTGGACGGCGCCGAGGAGGGTGGCGCGGTCGGCGAGGCCGCCGATGGTGATGTCGGTGGGCCAGGTCAGCTCGTGGACGGTGCGGCGGACTTCGAGGAGGACGAGCTGGTTCTGGCCCACGCCGCCGCCGAGGACGACGAGGCCGGGGTCGAGCAGGGCGACGACGGCGGCGACGAGGCGGTGCTCAGCGACTGCGGCGCAGTTGACGTTGTTCTCGACGGTGACCGGCACGCCGTCGGGCACGGCGAGCGCGTCGGTGATCCGTACTGTGCCGTCCGGCTGAAGGCCACCGCCCCCGCGCCCCGCACCGGAAGCCCCCACATTCGGCAGCGTCGGCGCCGCGACCACCACCTCGCGCAGCGGCCCGTACCGCGCCCCGACCTCCTCGCGCACCGTACGCACCACCCCCGCTGCCGCGTCCGCCGCCTCCGGTGTGACCGTCGGCTGGTCGGAGGGCAGCCGCACCTCGGCGGCGCAGATCTCCTGCCCGTCGAGGGTGTACGCCGCCGCCCGGACCACGGTCGCGCCGATCTCGACGCCGAGTACGTGCCCGGCGGTCGGCGCGAGCGAGCAGAGGACGGCGCTGCGCCCGGTGGCGCCGCGCGAACTGCCCTGCCCCGCGACCAGGCCGAGCCGTGACAGCTCCGCCATGGCCACCGACATCGTGGGCCGGGACAGCGCGAGCGCGGTGCTGAGCTGCGGCCGGGTCGCCGGGCCGTCGGTGGCCAGCGCGCGCAGCACGGCGCGGGCGCTGGCGGGCAGTTCGAAGCGGTCGGCGGCGGCGGTGGTGTCCATCAAGTCCCTTCTCAGACGGAGTCGGAAGGCGTCAGACGGCGTCAGTCAGTGCCCGGTCAGTGCCGGACACTGCCGGTCGGTCCCCGGCGAAAGGCGGCCGGCCTACGGGGGCGGCTCCCGATCCCGCCCCGCGGCCGACGCGGCAGGCGTGCAGGCCAAAGTTCCCCGATCGACGTCACGGCACCCCGCTGTGTTCACCCACTTGCCCAAACACCGCAGCCCGCGAGCCGTGCACGACGCCGCCCCGCCGCCACGACTCCGCCTCCCGTCGAGCCGCCACCCCACCCCGCTCCAAGCCGCCCCCCACCCCGCCCGCGGGTACCTGACAACTCTTGACACCCTCCAACCCCGGGAGGAACATCTACAGTTGATCGTTTGACAACGTTGTCGTAAGCGATACACACGAAGGGCGGGAACCGTGTCGGACAGATCAGTGCGACCCGTGGACAGAAGGCGGTGGAAGGGTCGCGGCGTGCGCGCCGTGGCCGCGGTGGCGACGGCGGTCCTCGGCATCGGCCTGGGCCTCGGCGCCGGACCCGCCACCGCGAGTCCGGGCGCCTCCGGGGGGCATGACGCCGACCCGGCCTCGTACGTCAATCCCCTGATCGGCTCCTCGAACGCCGGCAACACCTACCCCGGCGCCGTGCTGCCGTTCGGCATGCTGGCGTGGAGCCCGCAGAATTCGACGGGCAACCAGTTCTCGACACCCGCCCCCGGCGGATACCGGTACGACGCGACGAAGATCCGCGGCTTCAGCCTGACCCACCTCAACGGCGTGGGCTGTTCCGGCGCAAACGGCGACATACCGATCATGCCGTACGTGGGCGACGTCGACTCGTCGCCGAGCGCCGACACCAAGGACGCGAAGTACGCCTCGACCTTCTCGCACGCCAACGAGACGGCGCAGGCGGGCTATTACCAGGTCGGCCTGGACAGCGGGGCCAGCGCGCGGCTGACCACCACCGAGCGCACCGGCACCGGCCAGTTCGGCTTCCCGGCCGACAAGCCCGCCAGCGTGCTGTTCCGTACGTCCAACTCCGAGAGCGGCAGCGCCGCGGCGGACGTCACCGTGAACGCGGCGGCCCGCACCGTGACCGGTTCGGTCAGCGCGGGCAACTTCTGCGGACCGCAGAGCGCGAACAACCGGCACGACGTCTACACCCTCTACTTCACGGCCCACTTCGACCAGCCCTTCGCCAAGGTCGGCACCTGGACCGACGGCACCCTGACGCCCGGCTCCACGACGGCCGGCGGCGGCACCGGCTACAACTCCAGCGGCAACGCGACCGCGGGCAAGGGCTCGGGCGCCTATGTGACCTTCGCGTCCGGCACCAAGCAGGTGCAGGCCAAGGTCGCGATCTCGTACGTGAGCGCGCGCAACGCCGAGGCCAACCTGACGGCGGAGAACCCGCAGCGCGCAGACTTCGACTCGATCAGGTCGAAGGCCACCGCCGCGTGGAACACCGCGCTGCGCAAGATCCAGGTGTCCGGCGGCTCCGCCGACCAGAACGCCACCTTCTACACCGCGCTCTACCACTCGATGCTGGAGCCGACCCTCACCAGCGACGTCAACGGCCAATATCTGGGCGGCGACCGCAAGACCCACTCGCTGGCCAGGGGACAGCACGAGCAGTACGGCACCTTCTCCGGCTGGGACCAGTACCGCGCGCAGGTGCAGTTGCTGACGCTGCTTCAGCCGAGAGTCGGCAGTGACTACGCGCAGTCGCTGTTCAACTATGCCCAGCAGCGCGACGGCGAATGGGACCGCTGGCTGCTGGAGAACGGCAAGACCAGCATCATGTCCGGCGACCCGTCCGACGCGGCGCTCGCGGGCATCTACGCCTTCGGCGGCCGGGACTTCGACGTCAGGGGCGCCCTCGCCTCGCTGGTGAAGGCGGCCACCGTGCCGACCGCCAACGACTCCGACAGCTCGGGCTGCAACGTCGAATGCGTGGGCCAGCGCCCGGCGTTGGACAAGTACCTGACGCTCGGCTACGTGCCGTCCGACAACTGCCACTGCTGGGGAGGCGCCGCCGAGACCCTGGAGGACGCCGCCGCGGACTTCGGTCTCGCGGAGCTGGCGGGACAGGTCGGCGACCGAAAGAACCAGCGGAAGTTCCTCGACCGCAGCGGCAACTGGACCAACGTCTTCGATCCGAACGCGACCGCGCAGGGCGGCTACATGCGCGACCGCAAGTCCGACGGGTCGTGGGTGGGAGCCAACTTCAACCCCGCCACTGGCAGCGGCTTCGTCGAGGGCAGCAGCGCCCGCTACACGTGGATGGTCTACTCCGACATCGCCGGACTGGCCAAGGCCATGGGCGGCAACGCCACCGCGATCTCCCGGCTCGACGCCTTCTTCCGCAACCCGGACGGCACCTTCGACTTCTCCGCGAAGGACGACACGCGCTACGACGCCACCAACGAGCCCGACATCAACGCGCCGTATGTGTACGACTACCTGGGCGCCCCGTACAAGACCCAGGAGACCGTGCGCGCCGAGACCGACGGCCTGTGGACCAACGCGCCCGGCGGCATCCCCGGCAACGACGACGCGGGCACGATGTCGTCCTGGTACGTCTTCTCCGCGCTCGGCATGTACCCGCAGGTGCCCAGCCGCGCCGACCTGGTGCTCTCCAGCCCGGTCTTCCCGCGCGCGGTGATCCACACCGGGCTCGGGAAGACGATCACGGTCAACGCCCCGCAGGCGTCGGCCAAGAACATCTACATCCAGGGCCTGCGCGTCAACGGCAAGAAGTCCGACCAGCCGTGGGTCCCCGCCTCGTTCGTCACCCGCGGCGGCACCTTGGACTACACCCTGGGCGGCACCGCGAACACCACGTGGGGAAGCGCGGCCAAGAACGCGCCGCCGTCCTTCCGTGACGGTGAGGCCCCGTTCTTCGCCTCGACCGACCCCGGCCAGGTGAAGATCGAGCCCGGCGGCTCCGCGGACGCCGCCATCAAGCTGTCCACGATCCAGGACAAGAAGGTCGACGTCCGCTGGACCGCGAAGCCGCCCGCGGGCATCACGCTCAAGCCCGCGTCCGGCACGGTGACCGTCCCGAAGGGCGGCGCCACCAGCGCGAAGCTGTCCGTGTCGGTGGCCGCCGACACCAAGGCCGGGGTCTACACGGTCCCGATCACGCTCAGTTCCGCGCACGGCGGCACCGCCCCGGCGGCCTCGCTGTCGGTGACGGTCGGCGTCCGCGGCACGCTCACCTGGTACGTCAACAACAACGGCATCTCCGCCGACGACACGAATCCGTCCGCCAACTTCGACGGCGAGGGCTGGAGTTACTCGGCGGCGGCGCTCGCCGCGGCCGGTGCCGCGCCCGGCGGCACGGTGTCCTCCGGGGGCTTCGACTTCACCTGGCCCCAGGTGGCGCCCGGCGCGCCCGACAACATCGTGGTGGGCGGCGGTGACCAGGTGCTCGACGTCTCCAAGTCCGCTGCCGGTGCGACCAAGTTGAGCCTGCTCGGCAGCGCCAGCGAGGGCCAGACCACCGGCACGGTGACGCTGACGTACACCGACGGCACGACTCAGAAGGCCGACATCGGCTTCAGCGACTGGACGCTCGGCGGCGGCTCCCAGCAGCCCTCGTACGGCAACGTCGTGGCGGTGCACACCGCGTACCGCGACGTCCAGGGCGGCGGAAAGGACCCGGTGGGCACCGAGATCTTCTCCACCGCGCCGATCGCGCTCCAGGCGGGCAAGCAACTGGCCAGTGTGACGCTGCCGTCCAGCACGAACGGCGGTGACATGCACATCTTCTCCGTGGCGACCGCCTGACCCGGCAGCCGCCGCGGAGAGCGCGGGGCGGGCGAGGACCGGCACGACCGGCTCCGCCCGCCCCGCACCCATGTCCGGCGCGAATGAATCGATCGCCGCCCGTTCAGGCCGAGTTGGCCCACGCGCTGTGGTGGCGTCGGCCCGTCAGGCCCTAGGGTCACTGCTGTCACAGGGCTGCCCCGTGCCGCGGGCGGCCCCCACCGTCCACACCGGGGGTTCCGTTGACCGCACGCGCACTCCGTAGCCGCGCCGCCGCCCTGCTGCTCGCCACCGCGGCCCTGACCGCCGTGGGCACCTCCACCGCGCACGCCGACTCGCCCGGCGGGTGGGTGGCCGCCGGCAACACGGTGTACAGCACGCTCACCGCGGGCGAGGGCATCGCCACCCGGGCCGACGGTTCGGTCCTCACCCGCGGCCTCGGCTCGATCCCGCTGCGGCTGCGCATCGCGGGCTGGAACCACGTCGGAGACCCGGACATCGTCAACGGCTACGTCTTCGACGCCTACCAGGGCGGCGACAGCGCCACCTCGAAGATGTTCGAGGTCACCACGCCCGACGGGCACAGCTACGACTACGTGCACCCGCTGGACCAGGGCGAGTTGCTCAACAACTCCTTCGCGACCGTCTCGCCGGACGCGCAGTGGCTGGTCGAGGGGGAGTGGGGCACGGTCAACCGGCTCCAGGTTTTCCCCGCCCCGGTGACCAACCCCGCCACCCCGGCCACCGGCGGCACCCTCGCGCAGGCCGGACAGATCAGCCTCGACAAGGCCGTCACGGACGTCCAGGGCTGCGACTTCGTCTCCGCGACCCGGCTGGTCTGCGTCTCCGACAACGACGCCAAGGACGTCTTCCAGGTCGACCTGCCGCACGCGCTCGACGGCACGCCCGTCACCGGCCGGGTCGCCACCCTCTTCCAGGTGCCGCGCAGCAGCATCTGCTCGGGCGGCTTCGAGACCGAGGGCGTCGACTACGACGCGAACGCGAAGGTGCTGCGGGTCGAGATCATCTCGCCGAGCGTGTGCGCGGTCTCCACCACCGCCTACGCCTACCGTCCGACCACCGGCTGACCCTTCCGTATCCCCCGTCACTGTCGTCGCCGCACCACGGGCTTGGTCCAGACCTATTGACGAGTGGTTCAGACCACTTTACGATCCGGTCCACTACGTCCTGTGAGTGCGCGACGACACCACGAGGAGTACGACATGATCGGTCGGAGGGTGCGTCTGCTGGGAGTCGGCCTCGCCATGGCCTTCCTGGCGCAGATTCCGGTCGCCGCGGCGACCCACGCGGCACAACCGGCGTCGGCCGCCGCCGACACCTGCGCGACCAAGGCGCGGCCCTCGGGCAAGGTGCTCCAGGGGTACTGGGAGAACTGGGACGGCGCCGCCAACGGCGTGCACCCCGGCCTCGGTTGGATTCCCATCACCGACAGCCGGATCGCCGCCCACGGCTACAACGTGATCAACGCGGCCTTCCCCGTCATCCAGTCCGACGGCACCGTGCTGTGGCAGGACGGCATGGACACCGGCGTGAAGGTCGCCACCCCGGCCGAGATGTGCCAGGCCAAGGCCGCGGGCGCCACGATCCTGATGTCCATCGGCGGGGCCGCGGCCGGCATCGACCTCAGCTCGAGCGCGGTCGCCGACCGCTTCGTCGCCACCGTCGTGCCGATCCTCCAGAAGTACAACTTCGACGGCATCGACATCGACATCGAGACCGGCCTGGTCGGAAGCGGCAACATCAACACCCTCTCCGCCTCGCAGGCCAACCTGGAGCGGATCATCGACGGCGTCCTGTCCCGGATGCCCGCGGGCTTCGGCCTGACGATGGCCCCCGAGACGGCGTACGTCACCGGCGGCAGCATCACCTACGGCTCGATCTGGGGCGCCTACCTGCCGATCGTGAAGAAGTACGCCGACAACGGCAAGCTCTGGTGGCTCAACATGCAGTACTACAACGGCAGCATGTACGGCTGCTCCGGCGACTCCTACCAGGCCGGTACGGTGGCCGGCTTCACCGCGCAGACCACCTGCCTCAACAAGGGGCTCGTCGTCCAGGGCGCCACCATCCGCGTCCCGTACGACAAGCAGGTCCCCGGTCTTCCGGCCCAACCCGGCGCGGGCGGCGGCTACATGACGACCGGTCTGGTCTCGCAGGCGTGGAACAGCTACAGCGGCGCGCTCAAGGGCCTGATGACCTGGTCGCTCAACTGGGACGGCTCGAAGAACTGGACCTTCGGCAACAACGTCAAGGCGCTGCAAGGCCGTTGATCCCGGCGGGAATCCGGGGCGCCCGTCCGCGGCGGGCGGGCGTCCCGGTCTACTCCGCGCGAGCGAGCGGAGACTCAGCCCTCGATCAGCACCGGAGCGAGCCTGCGCCACTCCGCCAGCGGCAACGGCCGCGCCGGATCCCCGGTGACCACCTGGACCGCGAGGTGGTCGGCGCCCGCGGCGAGGAATTCCGCCGCCCGCGCTGCGATGACGCTCTCGTCACCCACGGCGAAGACCGCGTCCACCAGCCGGTCACTGCCACCGTCCGCCAGGTCCTCCTCGGTGAAGCCCGAACGCAGCAGATTGCTCGTGTAGTTGGGCAGCGCCAGGTACAGCTTCAGATGGTCCCTGGCCTTGGCACGCCCCGACTCCAGGTCCGTGTCCAGCACGACCTTGACCTCGGGCGCGAGCAGCGGCCCCGCACCGAGGACCGCGCGCGCCTTCGCGGTGTGCTCGGGGGTGACCAGATACGGGTGCGCGCCGCCCGCACGGTCACGGGACAGCTCCAGCATCTTCGGGCCGAGCGCCGCCAGCACCCGCCGCCCGGCGGGCACCGGCTCCGGCGCCGCGTCCAGCGCCGCCAGGTAGTCGACCATGGCGGAGTACGGCCGCGCGTAGCGCTTGACCAGCGGGCCGTGGCTGACACCGAGCCCGAGCAGGAACCGGCCCGGATGCGTACGCTCCACCGCCGCCCACTGCGAGGCGACGTCCGCGGCCTCGTCGTTCCAGATGTTGAGGATGCCGGTCGCCACGGTCAGCCGGGTGGTGGCCTTCAGCACCGGCTCCGCGACGGCGACGCCGGGACTCCCGCCGAGCCAGACGGCGCCGTACCCCAGCGCCTCGACCTCGGCGGCGGCCTCGTCGTACGCGCCGGTGTACGTCACCCCGGCGCCGTTCACCGCCGCTGTCCAGGCGCCGCTCCAGATCCCGATCCTGCCCAGCCGGTCGTACTGTCCCATGTGAGCCCTTCCTCGATGCGCGCCGCGCGCCCGCCCGGTCGGCCGGGCGCGGTCCGTCACCCATGCAAGCGGAACGGGCGGCCCGTCTGTTCCGCACCCGGTGAGCCGAACGGGTACGAACAGCCGGGCCGCCCGTGTGAGACGCCCTGGGACGGCGGCCCTAGGGGGTCAGCTCCACGATCCGGGTGAAGCTGTTCTGCGCCGCTGTCACCACGACGCGGACCCGCGTGGTGGAGACGGGGCCCGCGAAGGGGATCCAGCGGTACTGGTCGGTGTTGCCGGTGATGTCGGCCTGTGTCACCCACACCGCGCCGTCCCAGGTCTGGACGGTGAAGGCGGTCGGGACGCCGTCGCTGTGCGAGGCGAAGCCCACGCCGTTCAGCGTGGTCGCGGCGGGTGCGGTGACGGTCAGGGTGTCGGGGTACCGGGAGTCGGTGTCGTCGTTCCAGAAGGTGCTCAGATCACCGTCGACGGCATTGCCCGCGGTGTACGTACGGGTCGCGCCGTCCACGACGTTCGGCGCGTGTTCGCTGGAGGCGGCGGCCGTGGTGCCCTGCGGCCAACTGCCCAGGACCAGCACATCGAGGGCGGCCTTGGCCGTCGTACCGTCGGACGACCGTACGGTCACGGTGACCGGATACGTACCGCTCCTCGTCCCGCTCGGCGGTGTGACCTTGACGTCCGCCAAGGTCGCGGTGGACGCCGGGGTCAGCGGGACGCGGGCGGGCGTGGACGTCACGGTCCAGCCCGCGGGGACGTCGGCGCCGACCGTCGCCGTGGCGCCGGGCGCGGTCGAGTGGCCCTCGACCACCGCGCCGATCGTCGTACCGCCGTTCCCCTTGACCAGTGCGGGCGCGGGCGCGCCCGCCGAGACCGACACCTGGGTGTACGGGGTCCGCGGCGGGCGGACGGTGAAGGTGTAGTCACCGGACCCGGCGGTCACGGTGAACGTCTTGCCGTCCGCCGTGCCCACGCTCAGGCCGGGGTCGCTCCGGCCGCGGCGGCCGTCCGCGAAGATCGTCCGGCCGCTCTCGGTCACCGTCGACCGGGCGCCGCCGAGCAGCGGCACCTTGATGGTCGCGGTCGAGCCGACCGGCACCACCGCGTGGTAGGTCAGCGTGGACCCGTCGCGCTGCCAGGCGCTGACGACCGTACCGCGCGCGGTTCGCTGCCGAGCGGAGACCCGGGTGAGGTCGCCGACGACGCTGGGCGCGAGGGTGAAGGCGCGGTACGCGGCGCCCGCCGGTCCCGTGTCCGGCTGGATGCCGCCGAGCTGCTGGTAGTACCACTGGCCGATCGAACCGGCGAGACCGATGTGGTCCTTGGACGAGGTGCCGTCCGCCGCCGAGGAGTTCGGCCACTTCTCCCAGATCGTGCCGGGGCCGTTGGCCACCATGTAGCCGAAGCTCGGGAAGTCGGTGCGCTCCGCGACGGCCAGCGCCACGTCGTTGCGGTCGAACATGCCGAGCGCCTGGTAGACGAAGGACGTGCCGACGAAGCCGGTCGTCACGTGATTGCCGTGCTTGGCGATGTCCTGGACGAGCCGGTCGACGGTCGCCTTCTGCTGAGCGGCCGGGACCAGACCGAGCACCAGCGGCATGGCGTAGGTCAGTTGGGTGCCGGTGCTCCACACACCGGTGTCGGCGTCGAGGAACCGCTTGGTGAAGCCCGCCCCGATCTGCCGCGCCAGGTCGGTGTAGCGCCTGGCGTCCGCGGTGTCGCCGACGACCGTGGCCATCTTCGCCAGCAGGGTGGCGTCCAGGTAGTAGTAGCCGGTCTGGAAGAAGACGTGCGGGGTGCTGACCGTCGCCACCCAGTCGTCGCCCCAGGAGCCGGGCGCGTCGGTGACGACGTGGTCGCTGTCGCTGATCGTGCCGAGGTAGTCGACCCAGCTCTTCACCTGCGCGTAATTGGCGCGCACCAGGCCCGCGTTGCCGTACTGCGTGTAGGAGTCCCAGATGATCTGCGGGTAGGCCGAGCCCCACGCGGGGTCGGTGAACCAGTCGGTGGCGCCCTGGGTGGGCGCGACCGAGGGCAGGCTGCCGTCGGCGTGGGCGCTGGTGACGACGGTCTGCGCCCACTGGTCGTAGAACGCCCGCATGTCGAAGTTGCTCATCGCCTCGACGTCGGTGTCGCCCGCGTCGCCGAGCCAGCCGTGCTTCTCACGCGTCGGGCAGTCCAGCGGAATCGACTGGAGGTTGTTCAACTGGGTCTGCACAAGGGCGGTCTGAATGCTGTTCAGCACCCTGTTCGACGTGTCGAAATGTCCGGTCGTGGCGACGTCGGAGTGCACTTCTTGCGCGGTGACGGTGACGGCGGTTCCCGCGGGCACGCCGGTGAGCTGGGCGTACCGGAAACCGGAGTAGTTGAAGTGCGGGGCGTAGGTCTCGGCGCCCTTGCCGGCGAAGGTGTAATGCTCGGTCTGCCGGACCGGATCGCCGTCGCCGAAGCTGATGTTGGACGTGGTGACCTGGCCGTCCGAGGCGAGGATCTCGCCCTTCTTGATGTCAACGGTGGTGCCGGACGGGGCGCTTGCCCTGATCGTCACCCAGCCGACGACGTTCTGCCCGAAGTCGTACACCTGCGAACCGGCCACCGGGTGCGTGACGGCCACCGGCTTGAGGGTTTTGACGATACGTGTCGGAGGCGTCGTGTCGGCCTGGAGCCGGGTCAGCGCGCTGGAGACGGTGGCAGGGTGGGCGCCGTACACGCCGAGTTCGGCGAGCCGGAGACTGCACCCGGAGCCGTTGCAGTACAGCTTGGTGGCCGTGACGCGCACATAACGGGCCGTCACCTCGGCCGGTATCGCGACCGACGCCGTACCGGGGTTGGGCTGGTCGGCGCCGGTACGGTCCACGAGGGTCGTCGCGGTGGCGAAGGTCGGGTCGTCGCCGGCCTCGACGCGGTAGCGGACCGGGAATCCGGCGCCGGGCAGGTCGCCCGCCGGGTCGTTGGTCGGCCGGGCGGGGAAGAGGCTGACGCCCGAGAGCGGCTGCGCGGAACCGAGGTCGACCTGCACCCACTTGGCGTCGTCCGCGGTCGTCGCGACGGCCGAGTGGTAGCCCTGGGAGGCGTCCGTCGAGCCGTCGACGCCGTCGGTGAGGGCGGCGGGCGACCAGCCGCAGCAGGAGGTCGTGTCCCGCGAGGTCACCGGCTTGCCCTGCGCGAGGCTCTGCGGGTGCGTCGCGGCGGCGACCGCCACGACGGGCTTCCACGCACTGTCGTCGAAGCCCGCGGTGTCCCAGCCGGGCATGGCCCGACGGGCGTCGTACGTCTCGCCGAGGTAGAAGTCGTCGCCGGTCACCGGCCCCGCGGTGGTGCGCCAGGCCGGTCCGGTGCCGAAGGCCGCGGAGGTGCCGTCGGTGTAGGTGACGTTGAGCTGCGCGACGAAGGTCGGCTGGCCGGAGAACTGTCCCTTGCCCGCCATGAAGGCCAACGCGTTGTGTCCGCGCACCAGTTGCCGGGTGACGTCGAAGTCGCGGTAGAGCACGCGCTTGGTGTAGTCGGTCACCGTCGAGTTGAGCACCTGGTCGGGTTCGGCCACGGCGCCGTTGACGTGCAGTTCCACGATGCCCTGCGCGCCGAAGTACAGCCGGGCGCGGGCGACGGACTTGGGGAGGTCGACGCCGCCGCGCACCAGCGCGCCGTCGGCGACCCGCAGCCAGGACGCGGACCAGTCGGACGCGGAGAACAGCGCGGTGTCGAAGTGCGCGGGGGCCGACCAGGGGGAGCGGTCGCCCGCCCGGTCCCAGGTGCGCACCGACCAGGTGTAGGTGGTGTTGCTCGCCAGTGCGGGACCGTCATAAGAACGATTCACCGAGTCGGCCGAATGAACGCGGCCCGAATCCCATACCTGATGCGCGTGGCCGCCCTTCCCGACGGCCGCCGCCTCGACCACGACCTGATACGCCGTCTGCGCCTCAGCCCGCCGCGAGTCGTTCACCACCCATGACAACGTGGGGCGCTGACCGCCGACGACTGCGTCCGAGGACTGCCCGTCCACCTGCAAGGACGTCGGCGCGAGTGCGCCGACGTGCCCGGACGACGCCTGGGCGGGCGTCACCGAGCCGACGGCGGGAAGCACGGCCGCGACGGCCGCGGTCACCGCGAGGAGCGCCGAGCGGCGCCGGGGGGCGACGCGTGCGGCGGTCGTCCGGATCGGCCGCTTCACGGTGTTCTCCTGGTATGCGATCGAAACGTTTCAAGATGCATGGATAGATTCTTACGGCGTGTGGCGGTGCCACGACAAGGTGTGCGACAGCGATTTCTGTGCCGACCGAACCGGCGGTGACGCGACCCTTGACCCCCGGCGGTGCGGCCCTGCAAGAATCCGTGTGCGATTGGTTGATTCTGTTCAATGCCGGTTGTTCGCCCGTGAGTTGCCGACGCTCGGTCGAGGGCGCCGGTATGCGCGTACCTCAATGAGGAGGGATCCACCATGCCGGTCGATCGCAGGTCGTTCCTGATCGCGGGGGCGGCGGGGGCCGTCGCCGTACCCTCGCTCCCCGGTCTCACCGGAGTCGCGAGCGCCCGTTCCGGATCAACAGGAACCACCATTTCGCGGACGGTCGACCTCGCCGACGGGTGGCGTTTCGCCCTCGTCAACCCGGGCGGCATCACCGACCCGACCGGCGCCTACGCCGACGCCGCACAGCCCGGCTACGACGACTACCGCTGGCGTACCGTCCGCGTCCCGCACGACTGGAGCATCGAGCAGACCCCGACCACCGCCAACGGCACCTCGGGCGGCACCGGCTATCTGCCCGGCGGACTCGGCTGGTACCGCAAGGCGTTCACCCTGCCGCCCTCGGTCGCGGGACGCCGTGTCTCCGTCGAATTCGACGGCGTCTACATGGACAGCAACGTCTACTGCAACGGCACACTCGTCGGCAACCACCCCTACGGCTACACGGGGTTCGCCCTCGACCTCACCGACCTGCTGCACACCGACGGCCGCACCCCCAACGTCATCGCCGTCGAAGTCCGCAACCAACTCCCCAGCAGCCGTTGGTACTCCGGCAGCGGCATCTACCGCAACGCCCGCCTGGTCATCACCGACCCCGTGCATGTCGCGCGCTGGGGCACCCATGTGACGACGCCGGGACTCGCCGACACCCTCGCCGCCTCGCACGGCAAGGGCTACGCCACCGTCCGCGCGCAGGTCTCGGTCGTCAACGAGTCGGGCGCGGCGGCCTCCGCCACCGTCGTCAACACCGTCCTCGACCGGCGTGGCCGCCAGGTGGCGAAGGCGAGTTCACCGCTGACGCTGCCCGGCGCGGGCGGAGCGCGGGACGTCACCGCCGAACTGCGCGTGGACCGCCCCGACCTCTGGTCGTTCGACACCCCGGAACACCGGTACTCCCTGCTGACCGAAGTCCGCGTCAACGGACGGACGGTGGACACGTACACCACCGGCTTCGGCATCCGCCACGTCACGATCGACCCCGACCGCGGACTGTTCGTCAACGGGCGGTACGCCAAGCTCAAGGGCGTCGACCTGCACCACGACCAGGGCGCGCTCGGCGCCGCCGTCCACATCGACGCCGTGCGCCGCCAGATGACGATCATGCGGTCGATGGGCGTCAACGCCTTCAGGACCTCGCACAATCCGCCGTCGCCGGAGATCGTGCAGGTCTGCGAGGAACTGGGCATCGTCATGATGGTCGAGGCGTTCGACTGCTGGCGCAGCGGCAAGAACACCTACGACTACGGCCGGTTCTTCGACGCCCACAGCGCCGCCGACATCACCGAGATGGTCGACGCGGCCCGCAACTCGCCCGCCGTCATCCTGTGGTCGATCGGCAACGAGATCCCCGACTCCACCAGCACCGCGGGCCTCGGCATGGCCGACGGGCTGATCACCGCGGTCCGCGCGCGCGACACCAGCCGCCCGGTCGTCATCGGCTCCGACAAATACCGCGGCCTGCCCGCGGTCGGCTCCGCCGCCGACCTCATGCTCGCCAAACTCGACGGCCTCGGCCTCAACTACAACACCGCGGCCTCCGTGGACGCCCTGCACGCCCGCTACCCGCACCTGTTCCTCTTCGAGTCCGAGTCGTCGTCCGAGACCTCGACCCGCGGCGCCTACCAGGAGCCGGAACACCTCAACACCGGCGAGAACTACACCCCGGGCAAGCGCGCCACCTCCAGCTACGACAACAACCTCGCGTCCTGGACGATGAGCGGCGAGTACGGGCTGAAGAAGGACCGCGACCGCGCCTTCTTCGCCGGCGAATTCCTCTGGTCGGGCACCGACTACATCGGCGAACCCACGCCCTACGGCGTCTTCCCGGTGAAGGCGTCCTTCTTCGGCGCCGTCGACACCGCGGGTTTCCCCAAGGACATGTACCACCTCTTCCGCAGCCAGTGGACGAGCGAGCCGATGGTCCACCTGGTGCCCATGGACTGGACCGACCACACGCCGGGCGAGACCGTCGAGGTCTGGGCGTACGCCAACGTGGACACCGTCGAGCTGTATCTCAACGGCCGTTCGCTCGGGGTGCGGCGCTTCGACACCAAGAAAACCGTCGACGGGCGGACGTACCTGGAGACCACCGAGGCGACCGGCGACGACAAGACGGTCACCGGCGGCCCGTACCCCGGCAGCTACACCAGCCCCAACGGCAGCGCGGGCAAACTCCACCTGACCTGGAAAGTCCCCTTCGCACCCGGTGAGTTGAAGGCCGTCGCCCGGAAGAACGGCAGGACGGTCGCGACCGACGTGCTGCGCACCGCGGGCGAGCCGCGCGGCCTGCGCCTGACCCCGGACCGCGACTCCCTGACCGCAGACGGCGATCGCCTGGCCTTCGTCACCGCCGAGGTGATCGACGCGCACGGCACCGTCGTCCCCGGCGCCGACCACCTGATCACCTTCAAGGCCACCGGCGGCTCCCTGGCCGGACTCGACAACGGACAGCAGGAGAGCGCCGAGCGCTACCAGGCCACGACCAGAACCGCCTTCCACGGCAAGGCACTCGCCATCGTCCGCTCGGGCACCGAGGCGGGCCGCCTCACCCTGACCGCGAGCGCGCCGGGGCTGCACCCCGCGACCACCTCGATACGGACCGGCCGCGCGTCGGGACCCGTCGCCACCACACCCCCGGTCCGCTTCTCACCCGACCCGGGCCCAGGGCCCGTCATCTACCCGCTGGCGGACGCCAGTTACTCCGGCGCCGGCAACGCGCTGCCCGCCGCGATGCTCGACGGCGACCCCGCCACCGGCTGGTCCAACGCCTTCAACAAGAGCGCCACCGCCCTGCTGCCCGCCTTTCGCGGCGCCCGCCCCGCCGACTGGGTGTCGGTCGCGTGGGCCGCGCCGCAGCGGATCGACACCCTGTCGGTCACCTTCACCGTCGACGCCACCCACTCCCTGCCCGGCGCCGTCACGCTCTCCTACTGGGACGGCGACCGCTACGTGCCCGTCAAGAACCCGGCGATCACCTGGGCGACGGCGAGCGGCGCGCCGACCGTCATCACCTTCCCCGCCGTCCGCACCCCGCGGCTGCGCCTCGACCTGACCAGCGCCGCCCCCGGCACACCCGACGGCGCCCAGCGCATCACCGACTTCACCGTCAGCGGGACCTGACCGCGCCTCCGTCACCGTTCGGCGCGCCCGGACCACCGGGCGCGCCGGGCGTGATCAGCCCGGTCTCGTACGCCACCACCACGGCCCGGGCGCGGTCGCGCAGCCGCAGCTTCGACAGGATGCGCGTCACATGCGTCTTCACCGTCGCCTCGCTGAGCCGGAAGTACGCGGCCAGCTCCGCGTTGCTGAACCCCTTGCCCAGCAGTGGCAGCACCTTCAGTTCGCGCGGCGTCAACGTGGCCAGATCGCGGTGGAGCGGCTCGGTCAGGGTGCCGCCCGCCGCGAAGCGCTCGACGAGCCGCCGGTGATGGCGGGGGCGAGCAGCGCGTCGCCGTCGCGCACCAGCCGCACCGCCGCGACCAGGTACTCCGGGGTGACGTCCTTGAGCAGAAAGCCGCTGGCACCGGCCGCGAGGGCCGCGTAGACGTACTGGTCCAGGTCGAAGGTGGTGAGGATGACCACACGCGGCGCGCCCGCGGCAGGGAAGGCCCCGGTCCCGGCTCCGGCTCCGCGTCCGGGTCCGGCGGTCAGGATGCGGCGGGTCGCCTCCAGCCCGTCGAGCACCGGCATCCGGATGTCCATCAGCACCAGGTCGGGGCGCGTACGCCGGACCGCCTCCACCGCCTGCTCGCCGTCCGCGGGTTCCGCCACCACCTCGATACCGGCGGCGGTCAGGATCATCCGGAAGCCCGTACGCACCAGCGCCTGGTCGTCCGCGATCACCACGCGCAGCGGGCCGCCCGCGCCGGGCGCCCGCACCTCCGTATCGGTCACGCGGGCACGGCCGGGAGCACGGCCCTGACCCGGAAGCCGCCGGTGGTCGGGCGGCCCGTGTCGAGGGTGCCGCCGTAGACCGCCAGCCGCTCGCGCAGCCCGATCAGGCCGAGACCGTTGCCCGAACCGCCCTGCGCGCAGGGGACCCCGCCGGTGTCGGCCACCTCGGTCCGTACCTCCCGCGGCCGGTAGTCGACGGTGACCCTGACGCTCGCCCCTGCCCCGTGCTTCACGGTGTTGGGCGCTGGTTCACCGGGCCGGGGCGAGGCGGTCGTCGCCGACCGGTTCCTGAATGCGGCCGGGGTCCGGGTCGGTGACACCGTCACTCTGGAGGGCGACCGCCGCGGCACGCCGGTCCGTATCGTCGGCGAAGCGCTCTCCACGGGCGACTCGGGCATGCGGGTCCTGATGGACGAACGGACACTCACCCGCGTCGGACTGGCCTTCCGACCGCACACGTTCTTTGTGCGCCTGACGGCGGGCACCGACCGCGACCGCTACCTCGCGGCCCTCGACACCGCGCTCGGCCCGCTCGGCGCGCGGGCCGAACCGAACGACAGCGAGATCAGCGCCACGATCGCCGCCATGGGCGCCATCATCGCCACGACGACGCTCATGCTGATCCTGGTGGCCGGACTCGGCGTCCTCAACACCGTCGTGCTCGACACCCGCGAGCGCGTCCACGACCTCGGGGTGTTCAAAGCGCTCGGCATGGCGCCGCGGCAGACCGTCGCCATGGTGCTCACCTCGGCGGGCTCGGTCGGCGCGGTCGCGGGACTCGCGGGTGTGCCGCTCGGTATCGCCCTGCACGGCTATGTGCTGCCGAGCATGGGCGAAGCGGCCGGTACGGGTATCCCGCACGTCTACCTCGCGGTCCACCACGCCCCGCAGACCGCCCTGCTCGCGGTGGCGGGCCTGGCCATCGCAGGGCGGGGCGCTGCTCCCGGCGAGTTGGGCGGCCAGGACGCGGACGGCGGTGGCGCTGCGGACCGAATGACGGGGTGACGGAGCCACCGAAGATCCGGGTGACCGGGTGACGGGTCGGGACGGGGGCGCCGGTCGTTACGAGGCGTCCTCGTCCTCTTCCTCGTGCGGGGCCTCCGGCGGCGCGAGGAACGGGTCGTTGACCGGCGCCGGGTTGGGCACTGTGGCCGGGCGCGGGGCGGTCTGCTCCGGATTGGAGAAGAGCGAAGGCGAAGAGTCCATGAAGATCCCCCAGTGAGTGGTGATGACGGCGGTCGCCGCTGCCTCGGTCCGCCCGCGGCGGTCGTCGCCGTCATTGGTGACGGCTCCGCCCTGGTGCGTGGGAAAACGGCAGGTCGTCCTGGGACGACGGTACGCGCCGCCTATGACGGTACGCCCTGCGGGCCGCAGGACCGAACGTGGCGTTGGTCCTGGCGGGTCGGCGGGGTCCGGAGCGAGGTCGAAGCGGGCCCGGTGCCGGCCCCGGTGCGGCCCGGCGGGAGGCTGTCGCGGCGATGCGGCGGTCCCGTCGCGGCCCCGTCGCGGCGATGCGGCGGCCCCGTCGCGGTCCCGTCGCGGTCCCGTCGCGGTCCCGCGCGGTCAGTCGTGCGGGCGTCCGGGGGAGGGCTGGCCGGGGGCGGCGGCTTCGGGCGCGCCGCGCACCAGAGCGCGGCTCGTCGCCACCGCGAGGTCCGCGGTGCCGTCGACCCCCTCCCGTGGGCTCACGCGGCTGAAGAGGCCGCCGGGGTGCAGCGTCGCGTAGCCGTGGGCGGCCGTCACGTGCTGCTCCAGGAGCGTCAGCGCGGCGGCGGGTCCCTGACCGAGGGCGTCCTGGGCCAGCTCGAAGAGCAGGTCCACCAGTCGGCGGCCCGCGTCGGCGAGGTCGCGGTCCTGGAGCGCCACCAGGGGCCTGGCGAAGATCACGTCGAAACCGGCGCCGCGCGCGCCGACGTAGCGGACGTACGCCCCCGCGGTCGCCGCGAAGCGCTCGGCCGGGTCCTGGCCCGCGCCGTCGGCGGCCTGCCGGAACCGCTCGGCCAGTTCCTCGGCGGCGCGGGTCGCGACCGCGGCCAAGAGGTGGTCGCGGTCGGCGAAGTGCCGGTAGGGGGCGGCCGTGCTCACCCCGAGCCTGCGGGCGACCTGCGCGACCGAGAAGGCCGCGGGCCCCGCCTCCGCCAGCAGATCGAAGCTCGCCTCGATCAGCGCGGGGCGCAGCTCGCCGTGGTGGTAGCGGCCCCGCTGGGGGCCGCCCTGCGCGTTCCCCGACACGGGCCGCCTCCTCGCGCGCTGGACGTGATAGCCCTCTTACCGTACCGTAGTGATAGCCCTCTTACATTCTCCGTGTGCGGAACTCTCCCCGCACGCTCGAACCTCTCAATCCCGCAGGGACGGAAAAGTCATGACCGAAATCAAGGACAAGGTCGTCGCGATCACAGGAGCCAGCAGCGGAATCGGCGAGGCGACCGCGCTGCTGCTCGCCGAACGCGGCGCGAGAGTGGTGCTCGGCGCCCGCGGGACGGACCGGCTCGCCGCGGTCGCCGCACGGATCGGGAAAGCGGGCGGCGAGGTCGCCCACCTGCGCACCGACGTACGCAGCCGCGCCGACGTCGCGGGGCTCGTGGGCCTGGCGACCGAGCGCTACGGGCGGCTCGACGTGCTGGTCAGCAACGCGGGGGCGATGCCGATCTCCCCGCTCGACGAACTGCGCGTCGAGGACTGGGAGGAGATGGTCGACGTCAATCTCAAAGGCGTGCTGTACGGCATCGCCGCCGCGCTTCCGGTATTCCGCGCGCAGGGCTTCGGCCATTTCGTGAACACCGCGTCCACGGCGGCCCACCGAATTGTGCCGAGCCAGTCGGTCTATTCCGGTACGAAAATGGCCGTCCGCGCCGTCTCCGAGGGCCTGCGGCAGGAAGCGGGGGGCAAGCTGCGGGTGACGATCGTCTCGCCCGGCATGACGATGACCGAATTCGCGGGTGGCATGCGGCGCCCCGAAGCGCGCGCCAGGCTGACCGAGATGGTGGAAGGGATCGCGATGCCGCCGGACGCCGTCGCCCGCGCCATCGCCTTCGCGATCGAGCAGCCCGCCGACATCGACGTCGGCGAGATCGTCGTCCGCCCGACCGCGCAGAGCTGACGGCGCGGGACCGGGTCGGCCGGTCCCGCGCCGCCGGTACGCGAACGCCGCGCGTCGGACGGTCAGCGGTCAGCGGTCAGGGAGCAGGAGGCAGCAGGCAGGCGGCGGCGGGTCTCAGGCGGTCGTGGTCGTCATCTGGCCGGTGCCGCTGTCCTGGAGCCACTGCGACCAGGACAGGTTGAAGTCGGCGTAGCCGTTGTTACCGGGGGCCTTGCCGCGCGGGGAGCCGGTGATGGTGACCGGGTCGCCCTGCTTGACGTAGTTGTAGAACCACTTGGCGTCGGCGAGCGACAGGTGGACGCAGCCGTGCGAACCGAAGCTGTGCCCCGGCTGCGGGTCCCCGGTCGAGTAGTGGATGTACGTGCCCGAATTCGTCAGGTGCACGTCCCACGGCAGGGTCAGGTCGTAGTAGTCCGGATTGCTCTTGTCGCAGGTTATGCGGACGCTGCAGGACGTCATGTGGACCTTCTCCGCCTTGTCGATGACGGCCATCGTCCCGTCCCAGGACGGCCACGAGGGGCTGCCCGCGTCGATCGGCAGGGTCTTCACGACCTGTCCGTTGTGCGTGACCTTCATCGTGTGGCCCGGCACCGACACGGTCGCCTCGTTGTCGTCGCCGATGGTGAACGCGTGGTGGTAGCCGTGCACCCCGTACCGCCCGTTGCCGTTGGGCACATCGGTCAGATTCGCGTCGACCGTGACCTTCGTGCCCGGCTTCCAGTACGACTCGGGCCGGAAGTCGACCCGGGTGGTGCTGAACCAGTGCCAGGCGCCGGTGGTCGGCACAGACGTGGTGATCTTGAGGTGCTTCTCTATGTTCGCGCGGGCCGAGGCCGCCACCGGGTTGGTGAAGAGCACCGAGACCGGCATCGCGACGCCGACCGTGGTCCCGGTCTGCGGGGTGATCGTGTCGAGCAGCATCGGCGGCCCCTTCGGGGTCGGCTTCGTCGGCGAGGGCGTGGCGCTCGGCTTCGCCGACGCCGACGCCTTCCCGTCGGCAGCGGACGAGGCGGCGTCATGCCCGCTCCCGCCGCACGCGCTCGTGCCCGCGAGCACCGCTCCGGCCACCAGCGCGATACCCAAGCTGCCCCTGAACCGACTCATGCCCGTGCTCCACTCGTATCACTGCGTCACTTACGTCCGGTACGTACGGTCGTGTCCCGGCGCGTCCGCTACGCCTGATCACCACGGTACGTCTACTACTGACTCCTACCCGATCACGGCGGTTGCAGGGCTCACGTAAAGCGACGGCCAAGCCTGCCGGATCGCCGCGTGGCGTGTGTCACACAGGGTGATGCGGTGTCACCGGGTGTGTGCCCGGTGCCCGGACACGCGGAATCGGCGCTCGGGGACGCGGAATCAGCGGCCGGACGCGCGGGATGCGTAGGGACGCGCGGATGCGGTGTCCGATCAGTCGGGACTCAGTGCTTGATCAGGCAGAAGGGGTGCCCCGCGGGGTCCGCGTAGACGCGCCAGCTCCGGGTCCCGGCGCCGTCGTCGAGCAGGATCGCACCCCTGGCCAGCACCTTTTCCTCGGCCTCGGCCAGATCGGGCACGCCGAAGTCGAGGTGGAACTGCTGCGGGGAGGCGGGCTCCGGCCAGCGCGGCCTGCGGTATTCGGTGACCCGCTGGAAGGCCAGTACCAGCCCGGCCGCGGTGTGCAGTGTCGCCCAGCCGTCGCTCAACGACCAGCGCGGATCGGGCCGGTCGACCGTACCGCCGAGCAACGACTTGTAGAACCTGGCGAGTTCCGCCGGATCGGAACAGTCGAGCACCACGCACTGAAATTCGGCAATCATGAACAGAGCGTAGGGGGCACGGCGGCTCCGGCGCGCGACGGCGGGGCCGAAACCGGCGGTACGGCCCCCCGCGCGACGGAATCTTGCGAACGGAACCTGTCTCACGCCGTCACACCTGGCGATAATGCGAGGCATGGGGTCAGTGATCACCGTGGTGTCGGTCGCGCTGGTGGTCGCGGGCGCCGCGGCGGCCCTGTTCTGGCTGGTTCGCGGGCGCAGGGGATTCGGTACGCCCGCCGACCGGGCCGCCTTCGCCACCCTGCACTCGGCGTCACTGGCCGCGCCCCCGCTGCGCAACGGCCTCGACCCCGAGTCGGCCCGCAGCGCCGCCCGCCATCTGCGGGCGCTGCTCGGCACACCCGCGCTGGCCGTCATCGGCGACGGCGAACTGCTCGCCTGGGAAGGTCCGGGCCGCAGACACGCGGCGCAGGCCGTGGAACACGCGCGGGAGGCGATGGACGCCGGGCGGCCGTGGGTGGTCCCGGCCGAGGAGATCCACTGCGGCGACGACCGGTGCCCGATCCGCAGCGCCGTCGTCGTACCGCTGGTGGTGGACGGCCTGGTCGTCGGCGCGCTGTCGGTGTACGCGCGCCAGGTGTCGGCGGGCCTGGTCAGAGCCGCGGGCGAGGTCGCGCACTGGGTCATCTCGCAGTTGGAACTCGCCGAGTTGGACCGCTCGCGCACCCGGATGATCGAAGCCGAACTGCGCGCGCTGCGGGCGCAGATCTCCCCGCACTTCGTCTACAACTCGCTGACCGCCATCGCCTCCTTCGTCCGCACCGACCCCGACCAGGCCCGTGAACTGCTCCTCGAATTCGCCGAGCTGACGCGCTACAGCCTGCGCAGGCACGGCCAGTTCTCCACCCTCGCCGAGGAGTTGCGGTCCGTCGACCGCTATCTGCGCCTGGAACGCGCCCGGTTCGGCTCCCGGCTCCGCGTCGATCTGCTCATCGCGCCCGAAGTGCTGCCGGTGGCCGTACCGTTCCTCTGCCTCCAGCCGATCGTTGAGAACGCCGTACGCCACGGACTCGGACCCAAGTCGACGCCGGGGCGCATCACCATCAGGGCCGAGGACGCGGGCGCGGAGTGCCGCATCAGTGTGGAGGACGACGGCGTGGGCATGGACCCCGAGGAGGTCAGGATGCGGCTCGCAGGAGAGGACGACGGCGACTCGCTCGGCCTGGGCAATGTCGACGAGCGGCTGCGTACGGTCTTCGGCGACGAGTACGGCCTGGTGGTGGAGACCGCCCCCGGCGCCGGGACGAAGGTCAACGTCCGGGTGCCCAAGTACCGGAACGGAGTACGCGCATCGTGAAACCGTTGCAGGTCCTGGCCGTCGACGACGAACCGCCCGCCCTGGAGGACCTGACGTACCTGCTGCGCGGCGACCGGCGGGTCGGCCGGGTGCTCAGCGCGGGCAGCAGCGACGAGGCCCTGCGGCTGCTGGAGGACGAGTCGGTCGAGGCCGTCTTCCTCGACATCCGGATGCCGGGCCTCGACGGCCTCGACCTGGTCCGCGTCCTCGGCCGCTTCGCCCGGCCGCCCGCGGTCGTCTTCGTCACCGCCTACGAGGACTTCGCCGTCGACGCCTTCGCCCTCAAGGCCTGCGACTACCTGCTCAAACCGGTCGGCAGGGAACGGCTGGCCGAGGCGGTCCGCCGCGTCGCCGCCGTCATCGAGGGCAACACACCGGGAGCCGCGCCCGCCGGCCGCTCCGACGAGCGCATCCCGGTCGACCTCGGCGGAGTCACCCGCTTCATCCGCCGCGAGGACGTCGCGTACGTCGAGGCGCAGGGGGACTACGTACGCCTGCACGCGGGCGGCCATGCGCCACTGGTCCGGATAGCGCTCGCCGTCCTGGAGGAGCGCTGGGCGCAGCACGGCTTCGTCCGCATCCACCGCGGCTACCTGGTCTCGCTCCGTCACGTGGAGGAGTTGCGCTCGGACGCCGGGCACTGGACGGTACGCGTGGCGGGCGGTGAACTCCCGGTCAGCCGACGCCACTCCAGGGAACTGCGGGACCTGCTGATGCAGTGGTCGCCCGCGCCCGGCGAGGGGCCGTCATGAGCGGTACGCAACCGCCCCCGCCGCGCCGGGTCGCGGTGACCGCGCCGCGCCGCGACCGTACCGGCGGCTGGTCCGCGCGGGCCGTCGCCGAGGACCTGCACGCGCAGCCGCGCCTCGGCCAGGTCTATGTCCGCTCCCTGGTCAGGGACCAACTGCGGCTCTCGCTCGGCGTACTGGCCGTCCTCGCGGTCGTCATCGGCGGTCTGCCCGCCGCCTTCGCGCTCGCGCCGGGGCTGCGCACGGTGGACGTCCTCGGCGTCCGGCTCGCCTGGCTGCTGCTCGGCGTCGTCGCCTACCCGCTGCTGGTGGGCGCGGCCTGGTTCCACGTACGGCACGCGGAGCGCGTCGAGCGGGACTTCACGGATCTGCTCAACGCCCCCGACGCGCCGCCGAGTTCGGGCCCGGCGCCCGCGGCCCCGACGGACACCGCCCCTGACCCGGCGGCGCAGGCCGTGCCCACCGCCTCGGACCCGGCGGCGGGACCCGCGCCCACCGCCCCCGGCCCGGAGGCCGGATGAATCCGGCGCTCGGCTTCACCGCCCTCGTCGTCGTCCTCGTGGCGACCGTCGTGGTCGGTTTCTACGGCCTGCGACTGTCCCGCGCCACCTCGGACTTCTACGTCGCCTCCCGCGAGATCTCACCGTTGTGGAACGCCTCGGCGATCGGCGGCGAATATCTGTCGGCCGCCTCATTCCTGGGCGTCGCGGGCCTGTTGATGGCCTACGGCGTCGACATGCTGGCCTACCCGGTGGGTTACACGGCCGGATATCTGGTGCTGTTGCTGCTGGTCGCGGCGCCCCTGCGCCGCTCGGGCGCGTACACGCTGCCGGACTTCGCCGAGGAACGCCTCGGGTCCACCGCCGTGCGCCGGGTGGCGAGCGTCTTCGTCGCCGTCATCGCCTGGCTCTACCTCGTACCGCAGTTGCAGGGCGCGGGCCTGACCCTCCAGACGGTGACGGGCGCGCCGCGCTGGGTCGGCGCGGTGGTCGTGGCGGTGGCCGTCGTCGGCGTCTCGGCGGCGGGCGGCATGCGCAGCGTCACCCTCGTGCAGGGCTTCCACTTCTGGCTGAAGCTCACCGCCATCGCGGTGCCCGCCGTCTTCCTCGTCCTGGCCTGGCGGTCGGCGGGCACCCCCTCGCTGACCGCGCCCGACGTGCCGCGCTTCCCGCACACCACGGTCGTTCGGCTCGACAGCCAGGTTCGCTTCGACGTGACGACACCCGTGACGGTGACGGTCAGCGGCACCCTCGACGGCACGGCCTACGGCGACAAGGGGGCATCGCGCGCGGGGCAACACGGCGTGCCCGTACGGCTGGTGCGCGGCGAGCACACGGCGGAAGGCGGCACCGGCCTGACCTTCCCCGAAGGCGTCCCCGTACCGCACAAGGTCGGCCTCACCCCGGCGACCGGCGCCACGTGGGCGAGCCCGCTGTCCGGCGCGGGCGGCAGATCGCACCCGCTGTACGCCGTCTACTCGATCCTGCTGGCCACCTTCCTCGGCACGATGGGCCTGCCGCACGTCCTCGTCCGCTTCTACACCAACCCCGACGGCCGGGCCGCCCGCCGTACGACGCTGCTCGTCCTGATCCTGCTGAGCGGCTTCTACCTGCTGCCGCCGGTCTACGGCGCGCTCGGCCGGATCTTCGCGCCGCAACTGCTGCTCACCGGGCAGACCGACACCGCGGTACTGGTGCTGCCGCAGATCACACAGGCCGGTGAGGCGGGGCGGCTGCTGGCGGCGCTGGCGACCGCGGGAGCCTTCGCCGCCTTCGTGTCGACCGCGTCGGGACTCACGGTGTCGGTGGCGGGCGTGGTCTCGCAGGATCTGCTGCGCGGCTCGACCCACGGCTTTCGCTGGGCCTCGCTCGCGGCGGCCGTACCGCCGCTGGCGATGACGGTCGCGACCCCCGGCCTGCCGGTGGCCGACGCGATCGGACTGGCCTTCGCCGTCGCGGCCTCGTCCTTCTGCCCGTTGCTGGTGCTGGGCATCTGGTGGCGCGGACTGACCGACCTGGGCGCGCTGTTCGGCCTGGTGGCCGGGGGCGGACTCGCCGCCGTCGCGGTCGTGCTGACCAGCGTGCGCGGACCCGGCGGCGGCTGGAGCGCCGCGCTGCTCGAAGAACCCGCGGCCTGGACCGTCCCCGTGGCCTTCGCCGTGATGGTCGTCGGGTCGCTGCTGACCCGCGGCCGGATCTCGCGCGCGGACGTCGACCGGGTGATGCTGCGCATGCACCTGCCGGAGGAGGTCGGCGCGCAGCCGGAACCCGGTCAGCCCGGTCAACTCGGCGTCCCCGCACCGCGAGAGACGCCCGGCGCGCCGGAACCCGCCGGTGGGCCGTCACCGACCGTTCGCCGTATCTGACCGACCGCTCACCGTATCTGACGGACCGTCCGTCGCCCGGACCCGACCGCTGGGCGACGCCCGCTGTGTGGCTGTGGCCCCCCGACGTCGGCGTTCCTAGCGTGGGAGCGGGCCCAGCACGGCCTGCGGCGGCGTACGTACCGCGACTCGCGCCGCCATTCCTCAACGAGGAGGGAACCGCAGATGAGCACCCCCGTCACGACCGAACGGCCGCCCGTGGACGGCATCGCCGACCCCGGACCGCTCGGCCTCGCGGCGTTCGCCGCCACCACCTTCGTCCTGAGTTCCTTCAACGCCCACCTCATCGACCAGAATCTGCTCACGGTGGTCCTGCCGCTCGCGCTGTTCTACGGCGGACTCATGCAAGTGCTCGCCGGAATGTGGGAGTTCAAGAAGGGCAACACCTTCGGCGCCACCGCCTTCGGTTCCTACGGCGCCTTCTGGCTCTCCTACGCGGCCTATGTGAAATTCGTCGTCGGCGACCTGCCCCCGGACACGGCCAACCAGGCCACCGGTCTCTATCTGCTGATCTGGGCGATCTTCACCGTCTACATGACGGTCGCGGCCCTGCGGACCAACGCCGCGCTGTTCGCGGTCTTCGTGGCCCTGTCGGCGACCTTCATCGTGCTGACCGTCGCGGAATTCGACAAGTCCGTCACCATCACCAAGGTCGGCGGCTGGATCGGCCTGGTCACCGCCGTGTTCGCCTGGTACGCCTCCTTCGCGGTCGTCACCAACAGCACCTGGAAGCGCGCCGTCGTCCCCGTGCTCCCGTTGTCAGGACTCCCCGTCGGCCGCCGCGGCGGACCGGTGGAGGAGCCCCACTCATGACCGAGGAGACCCTCTCCAACCTGCTCAGAGAAGACCGGCGCTTCCCCCCGCCGCCCGAACTGGCCGCGCGGGCCAATGTCACCGCAGCCGCGTACGAGGAAGCCGCGGCAGACGTCGAGGCGTTCTGGGCCGCCGCCGCGGCCCGGCTCGACTGGGCCGAGCCCTGGACCCGGGTACGCGACTGGAGCCGGGCGCCCTTCGCCCGCTGGTTCGTCGGCGGGAAGCTCAACGTCGCCGACAACTGCGTCGACCGGCACGTGCGCGCCGGGCTCGGCGACCGGGTCGCCTTCCACTGGGAGGGCGAGCCCGGCGACACCCGCACGCTCACCTACACCGACCTCCAGGAACAGGTCTGCCGGGCCGCCAACGCCCTGCTCTCGCTGGGCGTGCGCGCCGGCGACCGGGTCGCGCTCTACATGCCGATGATCCCCGAGACGGTCGTGGCGATGCTGGCCTGCGCCCGTATCGGCGCACCGCACACCGTGGTCTTCGGCGGCTTCTCCGCCGACGCGCTGCGCGGCCGGATCCTCGACTGCGACGCGCGGGTGGTGATCACCGCGGACGGCGGCTACCGCAAGGGCGCCGCCTCGGCCCTGAAGCCCGCCGTGGACGAGGCCGTGGAGAGCTGCCCCGACGTCCGCAGCGTCCTGGTCGTGCGCCGTACGGGCCAGGACGTGGCGTGGACCTCGGGCCGGGACGTGTGGTGGCACGACCTGGTGGACGCGCAGTCGGCCGAGCACGAGGCCGAGGCGTTCGACAGCGAGCACCCGCTCTACATCATGTACACCTCGGGCACGACGGCCCGCCCCAAGGGCATCCTGCACACCACCGGCGGCTACCTCACCCAGGCCGCCTGGACGCACTGGGCGGTCTTCGACGTCAAGCCGGAACAGGACGTGTACTGGACGGCCGCCGACATCGGCTGGGTCACCGGCCACTCGTACATCGTCTACGGCCCGCTCGCCAACGGCGTGACCTCGGTGCTCTACGAGGGCACGCCCGACTCCCCGCACCAGGGCCGGTGGTGGGAGATCGTCGAGAAGTACAAGGTGACGATCCTGTACTGCGCGCCCACCGCGATCCGCACCTTCATGAAGTGGGGCGACACGATCCCGGGCCAGTACGACCTGACGTCGCTGCGGCTGCTCGGCTCGGTCGGCGAACCGATCAACCCCGAGGCGTGGATGTGGTACCGGCGCGCCATCGGCGGCGACCGCTGCCCGGTGGTCGACACCTGGTGGCAGACCGAGACCGGCGCGCAGATGATCAGCCCGCTGCCGGGCGTCAGCGTCTGCAAACCCGGCTCGGCGCTCCGGCCACTGCCCGGCATCTCGGCGGAGGTCGTGGACGACACGGGCCGTCCGGTGCCGAACGGCTCCGGCGGCTACCTCGTGCTGACCGAGCCGTGGCCCGGCATGCTGCGCACCATCTGGGGCGACGAGCAGCGGTACATCGACACGTACTGGTCGCGCTTCCCCGGCTGGTACTTCGCGGGCGACGGCGCGAAGAAGGACGAGGACGGCGACATCTGGCTGCTCGGCCGGGTCGACGACGTGATGAACGTGTCGGGGCACCGGATCTCCACCACCGAGGTGGAGTCCGCGCTGGTGTCCCATCCGCTGGTCGCCGAGGCGGCCGTCGTCGGTGCCACCGACGCCACGACCGGGCAGGGCATCGTCGCCTTCGTGATCCTGCGCGCCGACGGCGAGATGGCCGCGCGGGAGGCGGGTGGCGACGACGTGGCCAGGCGACTGCGGGCGCACGTCAGCAAGGAGATCGGGCCGATCGCCCGGCCCCGGCAGATCCTCGTCGTCGCCGAACTGCCCAAGACCCGCTCGGGCAAGATCATGCGGCGGCTGCTGCGGGACATCGCCGAACACCGCGACCTCGGCGACGTGACGACGCTGACCGACTCCACGGTGATGGACACCATCCGTGAACGGCTGCCCGGCGGCTCGTCCTCCGGCGCCACGGCGGACGAGGAGTAGCGGGGAGCGGCGTACCGCGCCGGATCCGGTCCCGGCCGGTACGCGACGACGACCCGCGAGGCGGTCTCCCCACCGCTCGCGGGCCGTCGTCACTCAACTTCCGTGCTGCTAGCGCGCCTTGTGCGAGACCAGCGTGTGGTGCCCGGCGCCGACCGCGTCCACGTACACGTTCACCCCGTCACTGCTCACGCGCGCGCCGCCGACCGCCCGCGTGCCGTCCCAGACGGTCCGCCCGTCCAGGGTGACCCGCACCTTCGCGCCGCCGGTCGGCACCGCGAGCCTGCCGGTGGTGCCGCGCGGCGCGTCGGTGGCCAGCGTGAAGCCGCCGCCGTTCTCGCGCCAGGACGCGCTGATCGCGCCGTGCGGGGTGGGCACCTTGCCCTGCGCCCACGTGAGGTCGCCGGGCGTGGGCACGACCGCGTACGAGGCGAAGCCCGCGCCGGTCGGCCGGATGCCCAGCACCTGGTTGGTGAGGCTGACCGTCGGCCCCGAAGCCCAGCCGTGCGCGAGGCTGGTGAACTGCGAAAGGGCGGGCTGGCCCGCCAGGTTGGCCTTCTCCCAGAAGGTCCCGCCCGGGTCCTGCGAGAGCTGGTAGCCCCAGAAGGTACGGATCAGATCCAGGCCGCCGGTCTGCTGCGCGCCGCTCGCGTCGGCCAGACCCAGCCGCGCGCTCGCCTCGAAACCGCTGGGCAGCGGCTCGTAGATCGGCCCGATCGACGCGTTGGGCGTGCTCGGCGCCATCGTCAGCGCGCCGTAGGGACCCCAACTCGTCCGCCGCAGATAGTCCATCGCGCTGCTCGCCCGCCGCTGGTCGGCGACCCCGGTGAGCGCCGCCGCCGCGTTGGCGTCCTGCGGATAGGCGCCGGGGATCTCCCGCGAGAGCCGGTACGCACCGACGGCCGGGTCCCAGAGCTGGTCGTTGACCGCCTTCTTCACCACGGTCGCGCGGTCCGCGTACACCCCGGACGCGGCCTTGTCGTGCCGGGCGGTGGCCAGCTCCGCCATCTCCTGGAGATTGCGCACATACAGCGCGTTCACATACGTCTCGTGCCCGCAGTCGCTGTAGCCGTAGTGGCCGCAGGAGTTGACCGCGCCGAAGGCGATCAGCCCCTGCGGGTCCTGGGCGCGCACCGACTCCAGCCACGCGGTGGCCTTCGTCAGCGCGGGCCACCACCTGTCGAGGTAGGCGCGGTCCCCGGTGTAGAGCCAGTGCTGGTAGTGGTTGTAGACGAACCACGTCACATACTCGCCGTACGTGCGGATCTCGTCCCGATTGTGCGGCCCCACCAGGCTCTCGCCGGGCATGTACCCGTCCGGCAACTGCTGCGCGGCCAGCGAGGACAGCGAATTGTCCACCGCGTCCGTGTCGTTGGTGCTCAGATAGGTGACCGGGACCTGCACCGCCAGGTCGCCCTGCCACACGATGCGGTCCCGCTTGGCGCCGTCGAAGATGACCTCCTTGGCGGGGTCGGCGTTCGGCACCTGGCTGTCCGCGTGATCGCCCTCACCCGTCGCGTACGGCCAGCTCTTTGCCGTGTCCGACATCCAGGTGTCGAGCTGCACGGTGTACGCGCCCGCGTACCAGATCTTGTTCAACTCGTCGTCGCTGGACAGGAACCAGCCCTGGTACGCGGCGGGCGACTTCTGCCGCGGCGCCGCGTCGAAATTCACGGACACCGCGCCGAGGTCCACCCAGCCGGGCCCGTCGAGGAACAGCGTCGCGTAGCGGAAACCGCCGCGCAGCTGAGTGTCCGTCAAGGTCGCGGGCAGCTTCGCCGTGTCCAGGGTGATGGTGTGGCTGTCGGCGTCGTAGGTGTACGGCTGGCCGGGATAGCCGTTCCAGATGTTCGCGGTGTCGCAGCCCGGCGCCTGGGCCGCCTCGCCGTTGTTGTCGCCCGGAGCGGTGGCCGCGTACTGCACCGACTCGCTGAAGCACACGTGCAGTCGAGGCGGTGTCTTGGACGCGCCTGCCACCTTGACGCTGATCCGGCCGCCGACGTCCTTGCCGAAGTCCAGTGCCAGCAGCGGGGATTGGGTACGGTCGCCGGTGCTGACCAGCCGCACGGTCCTGCGGCCGTTGCCCAGCACCGCCTTCGGGTCGCCCTGGATCGCGCCGCCTCTCGCGGTCGCCGACAGCACGCGGACCGGGGCGACCGTGTGGCCGGCCGGCGCCAGGACGTACGGGCGCCAGTCGCCGGGGCGCGGGGTATAGCGGTCCTGCGTCCAGGGGTCGTGCGCCTTCGCCGCCGCGGTCGTCCTCGGCGCGTCGGCGCCGAAGGCCGAGCCGGGCAGCAGGCCCAGCATGACGGTCCCGGCCGCGACGGCCGCGGCAGCCGCGCGGCTCCTGCGGACATGAATGGGCATACGTCGTTCCCTCTCTGTGTCCCTCTACGGAAGCGGGTGCGTTCCCCGCGCGATCCCTGTGGGGCGCGGGCGGGCGGCGGTCAGCGGCGGCGCACGGTCACCTCGCGGGTACCGGCCGCCACGCCCGCGATCCGCACGTAGCCGCCGGAGAAGGTCACCCCGGCGCGGCGCGCCGACCCCTGCCAGACCGTGCGGCCGTCCAGGCGTACGACACAGGTGCGCGCGTCGGTCACCGGGACCGCGATCTCGTCCACGGCGCCGCCCGGCGCGTTCACCGTCAGGTCGAACTCACCGCCGCCGCGCTGCTGCCACGACGCGCCGATCACGCCCTTCGAGGTGGTCAACTGACCCTGTGCGAAACGCTGTTGGCCGGGGTGCGGCTCCACGCGGTGCCCCGCGCCCGCGTCGCCGGTGGGGGAGATGCCCAGGAAGCGGTAGGTCAGCGCCGAGGTCGGGCCCGTCGACCAGCCGTGCGCGGCGCTCATGTAGGAACCGGAGTAGTCCGACGTGCCGTCGGTGCGGTAGCCCTCCCAGAACGTACTGGCCGTCCCCGTGGGGCTGTCGAGCATGAAGCCCCACTCGCGGCGGATCAGGTCGAGCGCGGTCGCGTCCTGCCCGGCGGCGAAGTGCGCGTGCACCTCCATGCCCCCGGGGAACGGGTGCACGGAGGAACCGCTCTTCTCCGGCGACAGCGCGCCGACCGCCGTCCAACGCCAGGCCAGCGAGGCGCTGATGGTCCGCGCGCGGTCCGCGGAGTCCACCAGGCCGAACCACACGGCCAGCGCGTTGCCGTCCTGCGGATACAGCGAGGCACCGCCGCCGGTCGGCTTGTCGCGGTACAGGCCCACGGCCTCGTCCCAGTAACCGCCGCTCTCCACCGCCGACTTGAGCGCGGCGGCCTTCGTCTTCCACGCGCCCGCCGAGGCCGGGTCGCCGAGCGTCGTGGCGAGCGCGCTCGCGGTCACCAGCGCCCGGTACATGATGGCGTTGGCTTCGAGGTTCTTGCCGTCGGCGTCCGAACGCGCCCAGTCCGCCGCGCTGGTGACGTTCAGCAGCCCGTCACCGTCGATCTTCGCGACGATGTACGTCACGGCCTTCTTGTACGCGGCGTACGCCGTACGCGCCCACGCGGTGTCGCCGCTGAGCTGGACGTAACTCGCCGTGCCGATGAGCGTCCACAGGTGGTAGGCGTCGGAGTTGCCGATGAAGTTCACGGCCGGGCCCGCGTACGGGAGCGCGCCGCCGGCGTCCTGGTGGTTGTAGAGCGTCTGGAGCGAGTCGCGCACGGTCACCAGGTCGCCCAGCGACACATAGTCGGTCAGTACGGAGATGCCGAGGTCGCCAGGCCACACCGTACGGTCGCGCTTGGCGCCGTCGACCAGCACCGTGCCGCCCACCTCGCCGACCTTCGCGCTGTTGTCCCAGCCGATGTCCGGCGGCCCCCAGACCCGGCCCTGGTCGGCGGCGATGATGTTGGTCTGCACGGTGTAGGCGCCCGCGTACCAGACCCGGTTGAGCATGTCGTCGTCGCAGTAGAAGTAGTTGGGGTACGCCGACAGGTCGGCGGCGTTCGGCGCGAAGGTGATCCGTACCGAGACATCGGTCAGGTCCACGGAGCCCGAGGTCTCGTTGACCACCGTCAAGTAGCGGAAGCCGCCGCGCAGTTGGGACGTCGGGTGCGCGGTCGCGGCAGGACCCGCGCCCGCGACCGGGGTGTCCTTGTCGGTGCTGATCCGGCCGCCGGGCGTCACCGCGTAGCGCACGGCGGGCTCGTTGTTGCTGCCGCCGTTGGACCCGTCGCTGGACGACGTGCTGACGAAGTTGGACAGTTCGGAGTAGGTCAGCCCGATCGTCTGATTCGTTTCACCGCTCGACCCGAAGCTGAGAGTGACGAATCCGCCGACCTCCTTGCCGAAGTCGAAGGTCACGGAGGAGCCCTTGCCGGTGATCCGGGTGACGGCCTTGGCGCCGCGCCCCTTGGTCACCAGCGCCTCGGGCTGCCGCACGACACCAGTGAGCGTGTAGACGGCGACCGGGCGCACCGTACGGCTGGCGGGGGAGAGGTTGAAGGCGTCCCACTTGCCCGACGGCGCCTTGCCGCCGGGCCGCGAGGCGGGGACCGAGGCACCCGCGGGCACCGCCGACGCGCCCTGCGGCGCGGCTCCCGCGGCCGGTTCCGCGGCGACGGCCCGGCCCCCGCCCACCTCCGTCGCCGCGACGAACGCGGCGGCCAGCCCCGTCGTGACGAGTACGCGCCGTGTCGGTCCCTGCACTTCACTGTGCGGCATGTCTCTCCCGGATGAATCGTTTCAAGATCGCGGACGCGGAAACCCTCACTGATCTTCCTGGGCCGCCGAGCACACTACGTCGGCGTTTCGCGGCCCGTCCATACCCGTGCGGGGAGTAGTTGCCCCGGCCGATCGCGGCGGATCCGTGCCGCAGAGCGGCCATTGGGGCTGTGACCAGGGAGGCGGTGGGGGCGGGGGAGGCGTCCTTGCCCGGGGGGAGAAGCGCCCTCTCAGCGGATCAGACGGATCGAGTGCCGTGGCTCGTCCAGCCATACCCTTGCACGCGGAGCTGTGGATCGACGACGCGGTGAGCGTAGAAACGTACCTGCGCACCTGGCGCACCCTGCGAGAATCCGCCGTGTACGGCGCCGACGCCCTTCGCGTCATCGGCGCCGCGCGGCGGGACCTGCGGGGGGCCTGAGGGAGCCGGTCAGACCGTCGCGACCAGCAGCTCCTCACCGTTGGAGGTGCGCAGGCCGTCCGGGCGGCCGGCGAAGTAGCGCTCGTTGAGGGCGGCGGCCGAGACGTGGCGGGCGTCGGTGAATCCGGCGGCGCGGGCCAGGGCCAGGATCTCGGCGGGGGCGTAGAAGCTGATGAACGGGGTGCCGGAGCCGCGGGCGCCGTTCTCCGCGGCCTGGCGGACGGCGCGCTCGTCGGGTTCCATCAGGTCCAGCGGCGGCATGAACGTCATGACGACGGTGGAGCCGGGCGCGAGCGAGGCGAGGGCGCGCAGCGTGGCGGCGTTGGCCTCCTTCGTGAGGTACATGCTGACCCCGGCGGAGGCCACCACCGCGGGCCGTCCGCCGTCGAATCCGGCCGTCCTCAGTTGATCCCACCAGGAACCGGTCGTCTCGAAGTCGACCGGCACCAGGCGCAGCCCGTCGCCGACGCCGTAGCCGAGTTCGGTCAGCCGCCGCCGCTTCCACTCCTGCGGCTCCGGCCGGTCGACCTCGAAGATCCGCAGCCGGTCGGCGAGATCCGGCCTGCGCTGCGCGAAGGTGTCGAGACCCGCGCCCAGCAACACGTACTGACCGACGCCCTCGTCCAGCCGCTCGACGACCAGGTCCTCCACGAAGCGCGCGCGGGCCACGACGCCCGCCCGGAAGCGGCTGGTGCCCTCGGGGTGCATGTCCCCGCGCTCCCGCCACCCCGCCTCGGGGTCGGCCAGCCGCAATCCGATCTCGTCCTCCAGCACATGCGGCGGCGGGTCGTGCAGCACATGGGCCGCCCGCCACAGCGCGACCCGTACGGCGGTGCTGTCGGGCTCGGCCGCCGCGCCGTCGGTCTCCGGGACGGCTCGGCCCGCCGTCGATCGATCGTGCCGCTCGCTCATGACGCGCTCCCTGTCGGTGCTGCCTGTCGCCTGGTGTGGTGTACGGCCCGTGTGGACGGTCAGCTCTTCGCAGGGGCCTGGAGGCTCCACAGCCGCCCGTCCGGGTCCCGTACGGTCATCTCCCGCGTCCCGAAGTGGGTCTCCTCGAACGGCGTGACGACCTCGACGCCCGGCGCGGCCTCGAAGGCGTCCGCGTCGGCCACGGTCAGCACCATCCGCGGCGCCCGCGGCTCCTGGCTCTCCGGGACCTCGGCGATGAAGAGATACGGTCCTTCGCCGTTGCGCAATTGCCCCGAATTGTGATCGGTCGAGAACTCCAGCTCGTAGCCGAGCCCTTGGAAGAACTTGGCCGTCTTGCCCCAATTGTGCGTTTCCAGAAACACGGCCTCGATGCCCTGCGTCGTCATCTCAACTCTCCTTGTCACTCGCTCGCCGCCGCTGGTCGCGGGGCTCCGCCGCCTCGTCGAGATACGCGCGCAGCGCCTCGGCGACCAGCGCCGACAGCGACTTCTCCGACTCGATGGCGCGGTGCTTGACCTGCTTGATCAGCCCTATCGGCAGATACACGTTGAACTGCTTGACGTCGTCGTCGCCCACGTCGCTTATGCTAGCAATCTAGCTCCCTAGGTCAAGCTCCGGGGGAAAACCACGCGCCGCGCGGCACCCGATCGTCGATACTCCGCGCGTGGCCACCATGAACATCGGCAGGACCGAACGCGCCCCGTACCTCCGCTTCTCGCCGGCCGCGCGGGCCCGACGCGGCTTCGGCGCGATCCCGCCGACGGCGCTGGTGCTGCTCGGCACCCTCAGCGTCCAACTGGGCTCGGCGGCGGCCACGCACCTGTTCAGTGCGGTGGGCAGCCTCGGTACGGTGTAGGGCCTGTCCGGCGGACCCGTAAGGCTTGTCCGGCGGATTCTGGCGCCCCGTAGGGCCTGCCCGGCGGACCGCGCCGAACAGGCCCCCAGCAGGGTTCAGAGCTTGAGCAGGAAGGTGAAGTCGCCACCCGCCTTTCCGCTCAGGCGGTGCGCCGAGACGATCTTCCCTTCGTCGATCAGCCGCTTGACCTCGGCGCGTGAGACGCCGAACCCGTCGGCGATCAGCCGGACGGGCCGGAGCGGGATCTGCGCTGCGAAGCGCACGGACACCTCCAGGGCCTCGTCGTCCGCGTGACCGGGGCCGGTGACGTCGAGGCGCCAGGCGTCGGTCCAGTCGAGGGCGACGCTGTTGCGGTGCAGGACGGCCGGGTGCTGGAGCAGTTCGGTCGTCAGTCCGGGGTCGTTGGTGTGGAGCCTGTCCAGCAGGCCCGGGCGCAGGGAGCGCACGTTGACCCGCTCGAAGACCGTGAGCTTCGCGGTCTCCCCGCATCCTGCGCACAGGACGAGGAGCCAGACGTCGAGGGACTTGTGGTGCGCGTTGACCCGGAATTTGCCGCTCGCCCGGAAGCGATCGGACGGGCACGAGTGGCAACGGCGCACGACAAGAGGCGGGCAGGTGGGAGCGACCACCCAGGTTTGTGACACGAGTGAACACCTGTTCGGTGAGAAAAACCGCAGCGAAAAGGGGCACGGCGCCCGGGGGCGACGTGCGACAGATCAGCGCCAGGGGTGTCTCAACAGGTGTACAACGGGGTTCCTTTGCCGCGGCGACAGGTGCGGCAGCACGATAACCGCGCGTAGCGGCACGGTTCCACGGGTTTTCGCGGCCCGGCTTCCGAAGCATCCAGCCCCGCCGCGAATTCACCCAACTCGGTACGAAATACCCGCGAGGTGACCGCACTCCCTGTCGAGTCGGTACCGATTCAAGGGATTTGACGGACAAATACCCGCCATTGTGGGGGTATGCACCCCGTCCTTTGATCATCCTGTGCTGCGCCATTGACGCCAGGGGCTCTTCGGGTAAAGATTCCTGACGTCTCATTGGCATGTCCCCGTGCCTCCCACCACCCGTATCCCAGGCGTGCTTTGACAACGTTGTCAAACGAGTAGAGGACAAAATGACTCCACGGATGCCGCGTCTGCGCTCCGCGGCGCTGGCGGCGCTCACCGCGCTGCTCGCCGCGGGAGCGGCGACGCTGCCCGCGCAGACCGCGTCGGCCGACGGTGGTTCCGCCGCCGACGGCGATCTCACGCACCTGGTCAACCCTTTCATCGGCTCGCAGGACGACGGGAACACCTACCCCGGCGCCGCCGTGCCGTTCGGAATGGTGCAGCTCTCGCCCGACACCGGCCACAACACGGGTTACGACTACAACCAGGACCACATCCGCGGCTTCAGCTCCGTGCACCTGTCAGGTGTGGGCTGCGGGCTCGGCGGCGACCTGCCCGTACTGCCGACGACCGGTGCGATCACCGCCACCGACGACGCCGCCTACGCCGCGAAGTTCAGCCACGCCGACGAGACCGCTTCCCCCGGCTACTACAAGGTCAAACTCGACACCGGCATCACCGCCGAACTGAGCGCCACCACCCGCACGGGCTGGCAGCGCTACACCTTCCCGGCGACCGACCAGGCCAATGTGCTGCTCAACAGCGGCCAGGCGCTGCACAAGGTGACCAGCAGCACGGTGACCGTGCTCGACGACCGTACGGTGCTGACCGCCATCACCGGCCGCGGCTTCTGCCAGGACACCCAGCCGTACACGGTGTACACCGAGACCCGCTTCGACCGGCCCTTCCAGTCGTACGGGACGTGGAGCGGCAAGACCGTGACGGCGGGCAGCCGTACCTCGACCTCCACCGGGCTCGGCGGCGCCTACGCGCGCTTCGACACCACGAAGGACCAGCAGGTCACCGCGGTCACCTCGCTGTCGTGGGTGAGCCAGGACGGCGCCGCGAAGAACCTCGCGGCCGAGGGGCGCGGCACCTTCGACACGACGGCCGCCGCCGCGCGGCAGTCCTGGCAGGACCGGCTCGGCCAGATCCGGGTGCGGGGCGGTAGCCAGGAGCAGCAGCGGACCTTCTACTCCTCGCTCTACCGCTCCTTCCTCGCGCCGAACGTCGGCAGCGACGTCGACGGCCGCTACACCGGCTGGGACAACAAGGTGCACCCGGCGGGCGGCATCACGTACTACCAGAACTGGTCGCTGTGGGACACCTACCGCACCCAGCAGCAACTGCTGTCGCTGCTCGCGCCGAGCGAGTCCCGCGACATGGCGCTGTCGCTGCTGCGCGTCGCGGACGAGGGTGGACAGCTCCCGCGCTGGGGGTACGCCACCGCCGAGACGAACATCATGACCGGCGACCCGGTGACCCCGTTCCTGGTGGACGCCTACCGGCAGGGACTGCTCAAGGGCCATGAGGAGGAGGCGTACCGGGCGCTGAAGAAGCACGCGGACACCGTGCCGCCCGCCTCTTCG
This sequence comes from Streptomyces sp. NPDC008139, assembly GCF_042957025.1. NCBI lineage: Bacteria > Bacillati > Actinomycetota > Actinomycetes > Kitasatosporales > Streptomycetaceae > Streptomyces > Streptomyces sp. NPDC008139. Next base: position 325,848 of record NZ_JBIBHM010000003.1, on the reverse strand, counting down.
CCGTCCGCGGGCCGCCAGGCCGACGTCGAGTACCTGGCGAACGGCTATGTGCCGTACGACCCGGCGCGGCCCGGCAAGCCCGGTGACAACGACTTCCAGCACGGCCCGTCCGCGACGCTCGAATACGCGCTCGCCGACGCCGCCCTGGGCGGGATGGCGCAGTCGCTCGGCCACACCGCGGACGCCCGGCGCTATCTGACGCGAGGTCAGAACTACCGGAACATCCTCGACCCGAGCACCGGCTTCTTCCGGGCCAGGAACACCGACGGCGCCTTCGTCGGCCCGGCGGACCCCGCCTCCAGTGTCGGCTTCCACGAGGGCACGTCCTGGCAGTACATGTGGCTCGTCCCGCAGGACGTGCCGGGCATAGTGGATCTGATCGGCGGCAACGCGACCGCCAACGCGCGGCTCGACTCCTTCTTCGCCTACGACCAGTTGGTGAAGGACCCGGCGGGCACCGCGCGCGATGTCTGGGTCAACGGCCCGTACTCGTACTACAACCAGGACAAGTACAACCCGCAGAACGAGCCCGACCTCAGCTCCCCGTACACGTATCTGTCCACCGGGCAGCCGTGGAAGACCACCGACGTGGTGCACGCCGGGCTGACCCTCTTCACGGACGCGCCGAACGGCGTCACCGGCAACGACGACCTCGGCACCATGTCGTCGTGGCAGGTGCTCTCGGCGATCGGCATCTACCCGATGACGCCGGGCACCGACCTGTGGGGCCTGTCCACGCCGGTCTTCGACCGGGTCGACCTGACCCTCGACCGGCACTACTACCCCAGCGGCAGGATGACGATCACCGCGCCGGGCAGCACCGACACCAACCGGTACATCCAGTCCGCGCGGCTCGGCGGCAAGAGCCTGCGGACCACGTACATCAGCACCCGGGACATCAAGGCGGGCAAGGACCTCTCGCTCACCGTCGGCGCCAAGCCGTCGAGCTGGGGCACCGGCAAGAACGACGGGCCGCCCGCGCCCGACCACGTGGCGGCGCCCGTACGGCACACCGCCGTGTCGGTCTCCCCGGCCGCGCCCGGCGTGCTCGCGGGCGGCCCCGGGACGGATGTGGACGTCTCCGCCGTCCTCACCGCCCCCGGCAAGGTCTCGGGCACGGTCACGGTCAGCGCGCCGCACGGGCTCACCGCGAGCCCGCGCACGAGCGGCTTCCGCGTGGACTCGGGGACGCTGCCCACCACCAAGGTGGTGCCGGTACGGATCTCCGCCCCGGCGGGCACCCCCGACGGCACCTACCAGGTCACCGTCAAGGTCACGCAGTCCGGCGGGCCCTCGGTGACCAGGACCGTGCCGGTCTCGGTCGCCACCTCGACCTGCCAGGGCGGCAGCGGGTTCTGCCCGCAGGACCTGTCCGCGCAGTACGACGTGGACGGCGTCAGCACGGCGGGCGCGACCGGCGCCGACTTCGACGGCACCGGGACCAGCTTCCCCGCGGAACAGCTCCCGGCGCCGGGCCCCGGCGTGCTCGGCGGGCGGGCCTACACCTTCCCCGACACCACCGGCGGCGCGGCCAACTTCGCCACCGCGCACGGCCAGAGCGTCGCTCTGGTGCAGCGCTCCTACTCCGCGCTCGACGTGCTGCTCACCGCGCACCACGGCGACGTGACCGGCGCCGCCACCGTGCACTACTCGGACGGCACTTCCGCGCCCGTCACCCTGACCGCGACCGACTGGGCGGCCGGCGCCCCGCGGCTCGGCGAGGACGCCGCGATCCACGCCGACTCCCGCTACGACAAGCAGGGCGCGCCCGACGGCGTCGGGGTCGACATCTGGCACATCGCGGTCCCGCTGGACAGCGCGAAGACCGCCGTCTCCCTCACCCTGCCCGACGACGCCCGGCTGGCGCTGTACGCGATCAGCGGACGTGACGCGTGACGAGTGACGCCCCTGAACCCGTATCCGAACCCGCACCTGTACCCACAGCGGCACCCGCACCCGTAATGGAACGTCCCGGAGCACAACCCGGAGCCGCAAGCAGAAAGGCAACACCCATGAGACGTGGCCCACTTCGCCGCACCCTCACCAGAACATTGCTGGCAGGTGCGGTATCGATGACCTTGACCGTGCCCGCGTCCGCCGTGGCGCACGCGGACGCGGACGCGGCCAAGTCGGGCGGCGCCCCCGCCTTCACCACCTCCTTCGAGTCCGGCGACACGCAGCCCACGTGGAGCAGCACCGCCGAGACCGACGCCAAGGGCAACCCCCTGGTCTCCGGTGTGACCGCCGGCACCCTCCCGGTGCTGGCCGGCAGCGTCAAGGACAAGATCGCCGAGGTCACGGCAAGTTCGGACAATCCGCCGAACGAGGTCGCGAAGAACGCGGCCGACGAGGACGCCAACACCAAGTGGCTCACCTTCGCGAACACCGGCTGGCTCCAGTACAAGCTGTCCGAGGACGTGACGGTCAAGAAGTACGCGCTGACGTCCGCGAACGACTCGCCCGAGCGCGACCCGAAGGACTTCACCCTCCAGGGCTCCGACGACGGCAGCACCTGGACGACGGTGGACACCCGTAGCGGCGTGAAGTTCAGCGGCCGGTACAAGTCCAACATCTACGACGTCGCCGACCCCGCGCCGCACCGCTACTACCGGCTGAACGTCTCGGCCAACAACAGCGGCGACATCGTGCAGCTCGCGGACCTCATCCTGTCCGACGGCTCCCCGGCGCCGACGCCCGTCGCGGGCATGACCACCGAGGTCGGCAAGGGCCCCGCCTCCGGGCCCAATGTGAAGCCGAGCGTCGGCTTCAGCGGCCTGAAGGCGCTCCAGTACTCGGGCACCCACACGAAGTCCGGCGCCGTGCACGCCTATAACAAGCTCTACGACGTGCGCATCCCGGTCAGCCGCAACACCCAGCTCTCGTACGACATATTCCCCGAGCTGACCGGCGGCGACCTGAAGTACCCGAGCACGTACGCCTCCATAGACCTGCACTTCACCGACGGCACGTACCTGAGCAAGCTGCGGACCCCGGCGCTCGACGAGTACGGCACGACGCTCAGCCCGCAGGGCCAGGGCGCGGGCAAGATCCTCTACGCCTCGCAGTGGAACGCCGTCGTCTCCGCGATCGGCAAGGTCGCCGCGGGCAAGACGATCGACCGGGTCCTGCTCGGCTACGACGACCCGGCCGGCAGCTCCGAGGCGGGCGCGTCCACCCAGTTCAAGGGCTGGATCGACGACCTGGCGATCGGCGCCGCCCCGGCGCCCACCGCCAAGACCTACGCCGAGCACGTCGACACCCGGCGCGGCACCAACGCCTCCGGCTCCTTCTCGCGCGGCAACAACCTGCCGCTGACCGCGGTCCCGAACGGCTTCAACTTCTTCACGCCGGTCACCGACGCGGGTTCGACGAGCTGGGAGTACAGCTACGCGGCCCAGAACAACGCCGACAACCTGCCGACGCTCCAGGCGCTCGGCATCAGCCACGAGCCCAGCCCGTGGATGGGCGACCGCGACACCTTCCAGGTGATGCCCTCCGCGGTGTCCGGCACCCCGGACCTGAACCGGAGCAAGCGGGCGCTGGCCTTCGACCACAAGGACGAGGTCGCGCAGCCGCACTACTACGGCGTCACGTTCAAGAACGGCGTGAAGGCCGAGATAGCACCGACCGACCACTCCGCCGTCTACCGCTTCACCTTCCCCGGTGACAACGGCGACCTGCTCTTCGACAACGTGAACAACAACGGCGGCCTGACCTTCGACGCCGCCAAGGGCACCCTGGACGGCTTCTCGGACGTCAACATCGGCGGCGGCGAGGCCGCGACGCGGATGTTCGTGCACGCCGAGTTCGACCGGACCCCCGGCACGGCCACCAAGGTCACCGGACAGGGCCGCGACAACGTCACCGGCTACGCGCAGTTCGACACGTCCAAGAGCAAGACCGTGACGATGCGCCTGGCCACCTCGTTCATCAGCGCCGACCAGGCGAAGAAGAACCTGGACCTGGAGATCCCGCAGGGCACGTCCTTCGACAGCGTCAAGAAGAGCGCCGAGCGGCTGTGGAACGCCAAGCTGGGCAAGGTCGAGGTGCAGGGCGCCAGCGACGACCAGCTCACCACGCTGTACTCGAACCTGTACCGGATGAACCTGTACCCCAACTCCGGTTCCGAGAACACCGGTACGGCCGGGAAGCCGGTGTACAAGTACGCCAGTCCGTTCTCCAAGGCCACCGGCAGCAACACGCCCACCGAGACCGGCGCGAAGATCGTGGACGGCAAGGTCTACGTCAACAACGGCTTCTGGGACACCTACCGCACCGAGTGGCCCGCCTACTCGCTGCTGGAGTCGAAGACCGCGGGTGAACTCGCCGACGGCTTCGTGCAGCAGTACAAGGACGGCGGCTGGATCTCGCGCTGGTCCTCGCCGGGCTACGCCGACCTGATGACCGGCACCAGCTCCGACGTCGCCTTCGCGGACGCCTTCGCCAAGGGCGTGGAGAACTTCGACGCCAAGGCCGCCTACGAGGCCGCGGTCAAGAACGCCACCGTGTTCCCGACCGCGGGCGGTGTCGGCCGCAAGGGTCTGGACACCTCGGTGTTCACCGGATACACCAACACCTCGGTCGACGGCAGCGTCTCGTGGTCGCTGGACGGGTACATCAACGACTACGGCATCGCCACCATGGCCGCCAAGCTCGCCAAGGACCCGCACACCTCCAAGGCCGACCGGCAGCGCTACCAGGAGGAGTCCGCGTACTTCCTGGGCCGCGCGCAGAACTACACCAACCTGTTCAACACCGGCGTCGGCTTCTTCGAGGGCCGCAAGGCCGACGGCTCGTGGCGCGTCCCGGACGCCCAGTACGACCCGCAGCAGTGGGGCAACGAGTACACCGAGACCAACGCCTGGAACTACGCCTTCACGGTGCCGCAGGACCCGAACGGCCTGGCCGCGCTCTACGGCGGCCAGAAGGGCCTGGAGAAGAAGCTCGACGCGTTCTTCAACACCCAGGAGACCGCCGACGGTGACGCGGGCGGCTACGGCGGCACCATCCACGAGATGCTGGAGGCCCGCGACGTCCGGATGGGTGAACTCGGCCTGAGCAACCAGCCGTCGTTCGCCATCCCCTACATGTACGACTACGCGGGCGACCCGGCCAAGACCCAGGCCGTCGTGCGCGAGGCCACCCGGCGGCTGTTCACGGGCAGCTCGATCGGCCAGGGCTTCCCCGGTGACGAGGACAACGGCGCCACCGCCACCTGGCAGATCTTCAGCGCGCTGGGCTTCTACCCGCTCCAGGTCGGCAGCGACAACTACGTGATCGGCTCCCCGCTGTTCACCAAGGCGACGATCCACCTGGACAACGGCAAGAGCATCGTCGTCAACGCGCCGAACAACAGCAGCAGCAACATCTACGTGCAGTCGCTGAAGGTCAACGGCAAGGCGTGGAACAAGGTGTACCTGACGCAGAGCCAGCTCTCGTCCGGTGCGCGCCTGGACTTCACCATGGGCTCCAAGCCGTCCAAGTGGGGCACGGGCAAGGACGCGCTGCCCGCGTCGCTGACCCCGGCGGGCAAGGCGCCGCAGCCGCTGGCGGACCTGACAGGGCCCGACCTCGGCACCGCGACGTCCGGTGACGGCACTGAAGTCGCCGCGCTCTTCGACAACACCTCGAAGACCGGGGTGACCTTCCCCGCCGCCGACCCGACGGTGCAGTACACCTTCACCGGGAGCTCGGCGAAGAAGCAGGCCGGTTTCTACACCCTGACCTCCGGCAGCACCGCGGCCCAGGACCCGAAGAGCTGGCAGCTCCAGGGCACCACCGACGGCAAGCACTGGAGCACGCTGGACTCCAGGAGCGGCGAGAGCTTCGACAGCCGCCTCCAGACCCGGCCGTTCCAGATCGCCCACCCCGGCGCGTACTCCACGTACCGCCTGGTGGTGACCGCCAACAACGGTGCCGCGTCCACGACGCTGACCGAGGTCGAACTGCTGGCACAGCAGGGGCAGGGAGGCCACGGGCACTGACCCGCAGGTCCGTACGACCCGTGTGAGACCGGGGGCCGCGACACCATGTCGCGGCCCCCGGCCGCGTTCCCGGCCCCGGTTCTTCGGCCCCGCATCAGGGATGTCCCGGTGGGGCTGCCCCCACCCCCGTTCGGGCGCGGGCCGCAGTGACCCGGAACCCCGTGGCGCGGGAGGGTCGTTGAAGGCGCCGCGGTCGCGGCGACCTGACCGGAGAGCGGGAGACGGGGAGTCGGACCGATGACGGATTTCACGCGGTGCACGCGAAGGACGATGTTGCGCGGGGGCGCGGCGGCGGCGATCGGCGGGGCGGTCGCCCTGAGCGGCGCGGGCGTCGCCGAGGCCCGCTCGGACGGGCGGCGGACCGGGACCGGCGCCGCGCGCCGCGACACCGTGCCCTACCCCTTCCTCAAGGGCGCCTTCGCACCGGCCACCGAGGAGGTCACCGCCTTCGACCTGCCGGTGACCGGCTGCATCCCGGCCGCCCTCGACGGCCGCTATCTGCGCAACGGCCCCAATGTGCTGGGCCTGGAGGACCCGCGGACCCACCACTGGATGCTCGGCCAGGGCATGGTGCACGGCGTACGCCTCAGGGACGGCCGCGCCGAGTGGTACCGCAACCGGTGGGTCAGGTCGGCGGGCGTCGCCGCGCAACTGGGGGAGCCGTACCACGGCCCCGTGCCCGACGACGACTTCGCGAACAACACGCACGTGATCCCGTACAAGGGCAAGGTCCTCGCGATCCAGGAGAGCGGCCCGACGCCGTACGAACTCGACGAGGAGCTGAACACCGTCCGCCCGTACGACTTCGGCGGCACGCTCAGCGGGGCGTTCACCGCGCACACCAAGTACGACGAGCGGGCGGACGAACTGCACGCGATCACGTACTACCCGACCTGGGACCATGTGCGGCACCTGGTGATCGACCACACGGGGAAGGTCGTACGGACCACGAGGATTCCGGTCGCGGACAGCCCGATGATGCACGACTTCGCGCTCACCGAGCGGTATGTGATCATCTTCGACACCCCGGTGACCTTCGACGCGGCGGCGGCCGAGGCGGGCGCGATCGTGCCGTACGTCTGGAACGACAAGCACCCGGCGCGGGTCGGGCTGATGCCGCGCAGGGGCGGCCGGGTCCGCTGGTTCGAGGCCGACCCCGGCTCGTACTACTCGCACACGCTCAACGCCTACGACGACGGGCACTCGGTGGTCGTCGACTTCATCACCTTCCCCGCGCCGTTCTTCGCGGCGGGGCGCGGCACCCTCGCCGACGGCCCCTCGGCGCTGGGCACCCCCCGGCTCGACCGGCTGACGATCGACCTGGAGCGCGGCCGGGCCCGCCCGCAGCGGATCGACGACCGCCCGCAGGAGTTCCCCCGCATCCGCGAGAGCCTGGTCTCGCGCCGCCACCGCTACGGTTACGCCGCCACGGCCGCCGCGATGTGGACGGCGTACGAGACGCTGGACGGCGTGCCGCCTGACACGCACTTCGGCAACGCGCTCATCAAGCACGACCTGCTGCGCGGCACCACCCAGACGCACCGCTTCCCGAAGGACGCGGCCGTCAGCGAGCCGGTCTTCGTCCCCGCGCACGAGCACGCCAAGGCCGAGGACGACGGTTACGTCCTGTCCTACGTCCACAACCCCGACCGAGGCGCGGCCGACCTCGTCATCCTGTCCGCCCAGGACTTCACGGCCGCCCCGCTGGCCAGGATCCACCTCCCGGCCACCATTCCGCTCGGCCTGCACGGGAGTTGGGTGCCGACGGTCTGACGGGTGAGGGCGGCGCGCGGTCCGGCCCGGCCGTCGGCGCGGCGGCGCCGCCCTGCTGCTCACCGTCGGGTCGGGACCGCCCCGCGCGGGACTGGTGATGTCCTGCGCCCTGCTCCTCACCGCGGCGGGCACCGCCGCCCTCGGCTACGCCCCCACGCTGGCGTCCGCCGTCGTGCTCGGCGCGGCCTTCGCCGCCGTCTGTGTTCTGGCCGCGGCCGTCGCCCTCGCGTCCACGACGCTGCGCCGCGTCGGCCTCGGGACCCCGCGCGGGGTGTGATCCAACTCGCTTGTGGCGTATGCCCCCGGCCCCCGATACTGGCCGTACACGGAGCGGCACGTACAGCAGCACGCGGAGCTGTGCGCGCACGCGCAGAAGAGCACGCATATCGCATGGGCGGGTACGCGCATGTCCCGCGCCGAGCGGGAACTGCCGCGTCGGCACCCGCGTCTTGTCCTCCAGCGGCCGGACGCGCGGGCGCGCCCGCGGTGGGGTGGGGAAGCGCGACGGGCGGTGATCCCGTCCGCGCAGGAGCAGGGGGGAATTCGCCATGACCTGGGACCAGCGGGACGGAGCGGGCGCCGGCGGTACGCCGGGCGGCGGCGGGACACCGGATGGCGCCGACGCGCCGGGCGTTGACAGCACGCCAGGCGCCGGTAGTACGCCGAGCGGCAGCGGCACACCGGGGAGCGGCGGCGCGCCGGAGGGCTTCGGGCCCCCGCCGCCGCCCGCGCCACCGGTCTGGCTGCCGCGGCAGCCCGCCGCGCCGCCCGGCATCCCGTCCGGATATCCGTCCGGTTACGCGCCCGGGTACCCGGCCGGCCCGCCCCCACCACCGGCGCCGCCGCCCGCCCCGGCGAACGCGCTGCGGGCCGTCGCCGTCGGCCTGCTCAATCTCAGCGGCCTCGGCATCGGTTACGCGCTGACCCGCCGCTGGCCGGCCACGGCGGCCTGCCTGGTCGCGACCGGCGTCCTGCTCTTCGTCGCGCTGCCCGCGACGGCGGACGGGGTGTCCGGCGTCGTCGTCGTCGCCTACGCGGTCTTCCTCGTCCTCGCGGCCGCGCACGGCGCCTATCGCGGCCTGCGCACCCCGCTGTCCTGGCCGCCGCAGACGCCCGTCGCGATCGTGCTCGGCCTCGTGCTGCTCGCCGCGCCCGTCGGCGGCGTCGTCTACTACGACAGCGCGCGCGACGAGGCCACCCAGAAGATGCTGCTCGACCGTCTCGACACCGCCGACCAGCTCGTCCAGGCGGCCAAGAGCAAGCCGTTCGACGAGGCGCGCACCGACTACACCACGGCGCTGGCCGCGTACCGCGACCTCAGCGACCACCACGGCGGCTCGCGCGCCGCCAAGCGCGTACCCGACCGGCTGACCACGTACTACACGGCGGTCGGCACGCCCTACGAGCAGAAGAGGTACTGCGACGCCATCGAGCCGCTGAAGTACCTGCGGACCGTGCCCGAGCACTTCGACAAGAAGGCCCTCGGCACGCTGACCGGATGGCCGGACGACCGGCTCGCGACCTCGCTGTACGCGTGCGGTACGGCCGACCTGGCCGACGAGAGCGGCGCGGAGGCGAAGGACGGGTATCTGAGCGACCTGCTCTCCACGTACCCCAAGTCGCCGCAGGCCGCGAAGGTCGAGCCCGCCTTCAAGTCGACCATCGACGCGGCGGCCAAGGACCTGAACGGCGGGGACCCGTGCGCGGCCACCGACAAGGTGCGCGCCCTCGGCGTGCGCGCGGGCAACCTCAAGGGCGAGGACGCGGGCGTGGCCGCGGCCTTCGACAAGGACGCCCGCCGGGCCGACACCTACGTGCAGTCGGGCAGTTACACCTGCGCCGTCCACGAGTACAAGGGCGGCGACTTCAGCAGCGCGCTGGACAAGATCCGCGACTTCGTGAAGAAGTACCCGCGCGACAAGAACACCGCGTACGCCAAGAAGCTCGCCATCGCCGCCGAGGTCGCCGTGACGGTGCCCGCCGCGGGCAAGCGCATGCCGACCAAGGACTCCGGCGGCAGCATCTCCGTGACGGTCAGCAACGACAGCCCCGACCAGGTCGAGGTGCTGTTCACCGGACCGGTGACCGGCAGCTTCACGCTCAAGGGCTGCGGCGCCTGCAAGACGTACTCCAGCCAGGCGTCGGCGCAGACCTCGGCGTGCAACAACAGCGGCAGGAACTACCCGAAGAAGACGCTGAATCTGCCGGTCGGCACCACGTACTTCCTGCACAAGTCGACCAGTTCTGGCGACTCCGCGACGCCCGGCAGCGACACGGTCAAGCTCCGCAGCGGCTACATCTACACGGAGTGCGCCTATGTGGTGCGCGATTCGGCGCTGAGTTTCTGAGGCGCCCGGTTTCTGATGCGCGGGCTTCTGATGCGCGGGCTTCCGAGACCTGAGTTTCCGAGGCGCGGGCTTCCGAACCAGCAGGCCGTGGGTATGTGACGGCCCGCCACCCGCGCGGACACGGCGGGGCCCGGACGACCGGGCCCCGCCGTCGTCACTCGGCGATACCTCGCGTCAGCAGGACGACGGTCACGAAGGTGCGGTAGAGCCGCACCGGGTCCTCGTCGGTCATCCGTACCGTCACCGCGTCCGTCGGGTCCCGCTCGACGCCCGTGATCCAGGTCGCCATCTCCGCCAGGTCCGGATTGCGCATCCGTACCGTCAGAGTCGCGGGCAGCGCGATGTCCGGCAGGGCTGCCGCCGGCAGCCCCTCGACCGCCCTGCGGGCGGCGTCCCGGATCACCTCACGCGCCTCCTCCGGGTGCAGGCTGTCGGCCGCGAACCGCGACACCGACGACTTGACGACCGCGCCCACCGCGCCGGGACAGAAGGGCTCCAGCTCGGCGGCCGTCGTCGCGTCCCCGGTGACCAGCAGCACCGGCACCCCGTGCCCGAGCGCGACCAGCGCGTTGATCCCGCTCTCGCCCGCGACGACCCCGTTGAGCCGCACCTCGCTGATCGCCGCCGGGTTGTACGTGTGCGACAGCGTGGCCCGCTCGCCCGACATCGAGCCGTGGTACGAGACGAAGAAGACCCCGTCGTACGAGGAGTCCAGGCCCTGCATCATGTACAGCGGCTTGTGGCGGCCGGACAGATAGCGGGCCCGCCCGGCCAGTTCGTCCGGGCGCAGATTGGCCATCGTGGAGTGCGAGTCGTTGACCAGGAACGCGCTTGCGCCGCCCGCTTGCGCACCCTCGATCGAGGCGTTGACCTCCGCCTGGAGCAGCGTGCGGTAGTACGCGTACTCGGGCTGCCCGGGACGGCACTGCGACCAGTCGACGACGCCCGCCGTACCCTCCATGTCGGAGGAGACGAAGATCTTCACAGCACGGTCCGGGGGCGGAATTCGGGCTCGGTCGACGCGTCGGTCATCAACGCGTAGACGCTGCCCTCCTGTCCGGCCGCGCCGCCGTGCCTGCCGTCGGGGGTCAGGGCCAGCGCGCGCAGCTCGGAGCGGAACTCGTCGGGCAGGGTGGCCGCGTCGGCGAGCGCGTCCCGGCACGCGTCGGACGGGTCGAGCCCCGCCGCCAGCAGGTCGACGATCGTACGGGCTGTGCCGCCGCGCATGCTCAGCTCGCCGCGGCCGGTGCAGGCGGCGCCACCGGAGCGCAGATCGCACCAGTTGCCCGCGCCGGGCAGCGCGGAGTCGCCGACCCTGCCGGGGTACTTGTACGGATAGCCGGAGGTCGAGACCCCGACGCACATCTCGCCCGACGCGTCCAGCGCGATGATGTTGATCGTGCCCCAGGGGCCGTCGTGCGGGGCCAGTCGGCGGATCAGCGCGAGCGCGCTCTCCCGGTAGCGGGCGTCGCCGTCGGTCGCCGCGGTGTTCTCGCCCTCCACCGACTCCTTGGAGTCGGCGACCTGCTTGCGCCACTGCTCGCGCGACGCGTCCGTCAGCAGGTCCGCGGTGTCGAAGCCGCACTCCCGCGCGAACAGCGCGGCGCCCTCGCCGACCAGCAGACTGTGCTGCGGCAGTTTCTCCAGCACCGCGCGGGCCACCGAGATCGGGTTCGGGTACCCCTTGAGCGCGCCCACCGCGCCGAACTGCCGTCCGGAGCCCAGCATCAGGGAGGCGTCCAGCTCCACCACGCCCTGTGCGTTGGGCAGCCCCGCGGTGCCCACGTAATGGTCCGCCGGATTGTCCTCGCAGCGGCGCATCGCGGCCTCGACCGCGTCCAGCGCCGAGCCGCCGCGCCGCAGCACGTCCATCCCGGTCGGCAGTCCGACCTCGCTGCGCTCACTGCCGATGATCACCGCTTCGGGCATGTTCCTCCTGTCCGGTGCCTGACCGGCCGGAGCCCCCGTCGTGTGGGGGTTCCCGCCGCTTCGCCCGTCCGACCTGCGTATACGCGCCCGCGTATACGAAGCGCCGGACGTCTGCGCAGTCTGGCACCAGCCGCCCGCGCCGCGGTACCCGGCCTCGCCGGGACCGGGGAAGGGACCTTGGGCGGACCCCGGTCCCACGCTCCGCCTGCGCTCCGACCGGGGCCGCGCCGGGACCGCTCCGGTCGCTCCGACCGGGGCCGCCGTCCGCCGCGAAAAACCATGCGGGGCCCGGCGCGCACCGGGGGGAGACTGGGCCGCGTGGACACGATGACGCGATTCGGCCTGACGGTGGTGGAGTGGGCCGCGGGCGGTACGGGAGCCGCGGCGGCCGAGGCGGCGGCGCGCGAGCTGGCCGCGGGCACGCACGTGAAGACCGTGGTGCTGGTCGAGGGGACCAGCGACCAGGCGGCGGTCGAGGCGCTCGCGGTCCGGCGCGGCCGGGACCTGGCCGCCGAGGGAACGGTCGTCGTGCCGCTCGGCGGCGCGATGAGCATCGGACGCTTCCTGAGCCTGGTCGGCCCCGAAGGGCTCGACCTGGCGCTGGCGGGCCTGTGCGACGAGGCGGAGGAGGGCTACTTCCTGCGCGCCCTGGAGCGCGCGGGCGTCGGCTCGCCCCGGGACCGTCCGCAGATGGAGGCGCTCGGCTTCCACGTCTGCGTCGCGGACCTGGAGGAGGAGCTGATCCGGTCCCTGGGCACCGACGCGGTGCGGGAGGTCGCGGCCGAACTGGGCGAGGCGCGCTCCTTCCGGATCTTCCAGAAGCAGCCCGCGCAGCGCGAGCGCCCGGTCGACCGGCAGCTCCGGCGCTTCATCGGCACCCACAGCGGACGCAAGTCGCAGTACGCGCACGCGCTGGTCGACGCGCTGGAGCCGCACCAGGTCCCGCGCCCGCTGGACGGGCTGCTCGCGCACATCTGACCGCGTACCGCCCCTTCGGACAAAGCCACGCATACGGTGGCGAATCCGTCGCGTCCGCATGCCCTCCGCGCCCGCGCCCCTCGACAACCAATGTTGTCATGATGTCGATCTCCTCCCTAGGATGCGGAACATGCCGATCCCCGTGACGGCCACCGAACCAGGCGGCCGGGAGCAGTCCGCGGCCGTCCCCGCCCCTCCCCTCGAGTCCGCGGGACCCGGTCGAGCCGCTGAGCCCACCGCTTCCGTCGAGCGGGCCATGACCGGCCTGACCGACGCCGCCGTACGCGACCTCGTCGGTGAACTGGCCTCGCGATTCGCCGAGTTGGCGCCGGGCGACACGTCGTGGGGGCAGGACCCCGAGCCCGCCGCCGCGCCGCTGAACCGGCTGCGCGTGCTGGCCCATCTGATGCGTGCCGTCGACCGGTGCGCGGCGCAGGAGGCCGCGGCCGCGGTCCGGCTCGGCGCGAACTACCCGCGGCTCGGCCAGGCGTGGGGCATCACCCGGCAGGGCGCCCGGCGGCGCTGGCCCGGACTCGTCTTCACCTCGAATCCCCCCTCGAGGCCCCTCATGATCAGGAGCGACCCGATGAACGCCCTCACCCCGCGCCGCACATACAGCGTCCTGCTGGTCGAGGACGACCCCGCGGACGCCCTGCTCATCGAGGACGCGCTGTCCGAGGGCGGTATGACCCGGCAGCTCTCGCATGTCGGCGACGGCATCGAGGCGCTGGAGTACCTGCGCGACCCGGAGCACGAGCGCCCCGACCTGATCGTGCTCGACCTCAACATGCCGCGCATGAACGGCCGCGAATTCCTCGCCGTCCTGCGGGACGACGACGAACTGGGCTCCATTCCGCTGGTCGTGCTGACCACCTCGGCGGCGCCGGACGACATCGCCGACGCCTACCAGAAGCACGCCAACGCGTATGTGACGAAGCCGGTCAATCTGGACGATTTCCTTGAGGCCGTGCAGCGCATCGACACCTTCTTCCTGGAGACCTCCGCCCCGCTGCCCGCGCCCGGCGAATAACCGCTCGGACCCGGCCCGCGCCCCCGCATAGGGTGCGGGAATGGCCGACACTTTCTCCCCACCCACCCCGGGGGACATCCGAAGCCCTGTCCGCTTCCTGCTGTGGCTGGTCAGAAACCAGCCCGGCCGGGTCGCGGCCGGGGCGACCCTCGGCACCGTGTGGATGCTCGGCCTGGCCGTACCGCCCTACCTGCTCTCCCGCGCCATCGACGACGGTCTCCGACCGCGCGACCACACCGCGCTGTTCGGCTGGGCCGCGGCGATGTTCGGCGTCGGGGCGCTCAACGCGTTCATCGGCATCGCCCGGCACCGCACCATGACCAAGGTGCGGATGGACGCCTCCTTCCGCGTCGTACGCGCCACCGTCCGGCGGGCCACCGAACTGGGCGCCACGCTGCCGCACCGGATGAGCGCGGGCGAGGTGGTGGCGATCGGGATGGCCGATGTCATGGTGATCGCCCAGTCGTTGACCGTCACCGGGCCCGGAATCGGCGCGGCCGTCTCGTATCTTGCGGTCGCCGCCGTGCTGCTGTCCATCTCGCCGCTGCTCGCCCTCGTGGTGCTGGCCGGTGTGCCGATGGTCGCCGTCACCGTCGGCCCGCTGCAACGCCGCCTCCAGCGGGTCGGCACCGGCTACCGCGACGAGCAGGGCGAACTGACCGCGCTGCTGGTCGACGTGGCGACCGGGCTGCCCGTGCTCAACGGCCTCGGCGGCAAGGACGTCTACGCGGCCCGCTACCGCCGCCGCTCGCAGGCGCTGCGCGACCAGGGCTACCGGGTCGGCTCCGTCACCAGCTGGGTCGGCGCGCTCGCCGTCGGGCTGCCCGCGCTCTTCCTCGCCCTGGTCACCTGGCTCGCCGCGCGCATGGCGGCCGACGGCTCGCTCGCCATCGGCGAGCTGGTCGCGGTGTACGGGTACGCGGCCATGCTCGTCGTCCCGGTCTTCTTCTTCATCGAGGGCGGCAACGACGTGGCCCGCGCGCTGGTCGCCGCCCGCCGCGTGACCGGCTTCCTCGCCCTGACGCCGGAACAGTCCGACGGCGCGCACCCGGTGGACGCCCCGCCGTCGCCCGCCGCGCTGCGCGACCCGCTCTCCGGCGTCGTCGTCCGCCCCGGCGTCCTCACCGCCCTCGCCTCCGCCCGCCCCGCCGACACCGCCGCCGTCGTGGAACGCCTCGGCCGCTTCGCCGCCTCCGACGCCGAGTGGGGCGGCCTGCGGCTCGACACCGTCGCGCTGCGCGAGACACGCGAGCGCGTCCTGGTCGCCGACAACGATGCCGCGCTCTTCAGCGGCACCGTCCGGGAGGCCGTCTCGGGCCGCGCCGACCCGGACGACGCCACCGTGCACGCCGCGATCCGCACGGCCGCGGCCACCGACATCGTGGACGCGCTGCCCGCGGGCCTCGACTCCTCCCTCAGCGCGGGCGGCCGCAATCTCTCCGGCGGCCAGCGCCAGCGGCTCCGGCTGGCACGCGCGGTCTGCGCCGACCCCGAGGTGCTGCTGGCCGTCGAACCCACCTCCGCGGTGGACACCCACACCGAGGCCGCGATGGCCACCGGGCTGCGCGCCGCGCGCACCGGCCGGACGACGGTGGTCACCACCACCTCGCCGCTGGTGCTCGACCGCGCCGACGAGGTCGTCTACCTCGTCGAAGGGCGCGCGGTCGCGGTCGGCCCGCACCACGAACTCCTGCACACCGAGCCCGGCTACCGCGCGCTGGTCTCGCGCGGCGCACAGGAAGAGGCGATCCGATGACCGCGCAGAGCGACCCGCCCGCGGCGGACACCGAGCCGTCCCGGCGGGACGGCGTCCCTGTCCCGCGCCCGGCGGCCGGTACCAACGTCCTGACCGCGCCGGGGGAGCCGCCCGCCGGGCAGGCGCCCGCCGCCCTGTCCGCCGCGCTCCCCGTCGCCGACCAGGAGCGGGTGCGGCGCGCCGCCGTCGGTGAGCTCGCCGCCGACAAGCGCGCGTTCTCCGCGGTCCTCGGCCTCAACGCGCTGGCCGCCGCGGCCGGCCTCGTCAGCCCATGGCTGCTGGGCAGGATCGTGGACACGGTCAGGGGCTCGACCGGCCACGCCGCGGTGTCCACCGTGGACCGGCTGGCGGTGGCCATCGTGGTCGCCACGGTCGTCCAGACGGTGCTGTCGCGCTACGCGCTCAACCTCGCGGCCCAGTTCGGCGAGCGCGCCGCCGCGCGGATCCGCGAGCGCTTCGTGGACCGTACGCTCGCGCTGCCCGCCGCCGTCGTGGAACACGCACCGACCGGCGACCTCGCGGCGCGCGGCACCACGGACATCGACGTCGTGGCGACGACGCTGCGCAGCGACGTGCCGACCGTGCTGATCGCCACCATGCAGGCGCTGTTCATCATCGTCGCGGTGCTCGTGCTCGACCCGCTGCTCGGCCTGTGCGGGCTGTCCTGCCTGCTGGTGATCGCGGTCGCCACCCGCTGGTACCTGCGCCGCGCGCGGACCGCGTACCTCGCCGAGGGCGCGGCCAACTCCGTACTCGCCGAAGTCCTCGCGGCGACCGCGGGCGGCGCCCGTACGGTCGAGGCCCTCGGCCTCCAGGAGCGGCGGATCGCCACGGCGGAGGCGGCCATCGCCGGCGCCAGACGCGCCCGCCTCGGCACCCTGTGGCTGCGCTCGGTGTACTTCCCGAGCGTCGACATCTCGTACGCGCTGCCCGTACTCGGCGTGCTGCTCGTCGGCGGCGCGCTGTACGACCACGGCGGTGTCTCGCTCGGCACGGTCGTCGCCTCCGCGGTCTACCTGCGGCAGCTCGTCGGGCCGCTGGACACGATCTTGATGCGGGTCGAGCTGTTGCAGAGCAGCGGCGCCTCGTACGCGCGGGTCGAGGGCCTGGACATGCTGCCGCGTACGCGCACCGACGCCGACGCGGTGCCGGCCGACGACCGGATCGAGGTCAGCGGCGTCCGCTACTCCTACGACCACGTCGGCGACATCCTGCACGGCGTGGACCTCGACGTGCGGCCGGGGGAGCGGCTGGCCGTCGTCGGTCCCTCGGGCGCGGGGAAGTCGACGCTCGGCAGGCTGCTGGCCGGGATCGACCGGCCGCGGGCGGGCTCGGTCACCGTGGGCGGGGTGCCGGTCGCCGACCTGCCGCCGGACCGGCTGCGCCGCCAGATCGTGCTGGTCACCCAGGACCACCACGTCTTCCGCGACACGCTGCGCGACAATCTGCTGATCGCCCGGCCCGCCGCCACCGACCAGGAGCTGCGCGCCGCGCTGGACGCGGTCGACACCGGCTGGGCCGACGACCTGCCCCACGGCCTCGACACCCGCCTGGGCGGCGACGGCCGCCACCTGGACGGCGCCAGGGCGCAGCAGCTCTCGCTGGCCCGGGTGATCCTCGCCGACCCGCACACGGTGATCCTGGACGAGGCCACCGCCCTGCTGGACCCGGCCACCGCCCGCAGCACGGAACGCGCGCTGGCGACCGTGCTGGAGGGCCGCACCGTCATCGCCATCGCCCACCGGCTCCAGACCGCCCACGACGCGGACCGCGTCGCCGTCATGGAGGCCGGGGTCGTCACCGAGCTGGGCACCCACGACGAGCTGGTCACAGCCGGTGGCGGCTACGCGGCGCTGTGGCACTCCTGGCACGGCGAGTAGCCCGCCGTCACCGGCGGGCCCTCCACGGGGACGGAGTCACCAGCGCACCGGCAGCCGCTCGGGACCCCGGATGAGCAGGCCGCCGCGCCATTCGAGCCCGGCCGGGTCCGCGTCGAGCGTCAGGCCGGGGAAGCGGTCCAGCAGGCCGCGCAGCGCGATCCTGGCCTCCAGGCGGGCCAGCGGCGCGCCCAGGCAGTAGTGGATGCCGTGCCCGAAGGCGATGTGGCCCCGGGCGTCGCGGCGGATGTCGAAGCGGTCGGGGTCGGGGAAGCGCGCGGGGTCGCGGTCGGCGTCGGCGAGCGCGACCAGCACCAGCCGCCCGTCACCGGGGATCACCGTGCCGCCCACCTCGACCGGAGCGGTCGAGAAGCGGTAGGTGGGCGTCTCCACCGGGCCGTCGTAGCGCAGGATCTCCTCGACCGCGCCCTCCATCAGACCCTCCGGGTCGGCGCGCAGCGCGGCGAGCTGCTCGGGGTGGGTGAGCAG
Organism: Streptomyces sp. NPDC008139; assembly: GCF_042957025.1. Taxonomy (NCBI): domain Bacteria; kingdom Bacillati; phylum Actinomycetota; class Actinomycetes; order Kitasatosporales; family Streptomycetaceae; genus Streptomyces; species Streptomyces sp. NPDC008139. Next base: position 307,684 of record NZ_JBIBHM010000003.1, on the reverse strand, counting down.
GGCCAGGACCCCGTTGGAGATCAGGTTGACCGTGGTCTCGTGGCCCGCGACCAGCAGCACCCAGGCCATGCCCAGCAGCTCCTCGGCGTTGAGCCGGTCGCCGTCCTCGTCCGCGGTGTGGATCAGGGCGCTCATCAGATCGTCGCCCGGCCGCTCGCGCTTGTCGGCGACCAGGCGGACGAGAAAGCCGTTCATCGCGTCCGCCGCGTCCGCCCTGGCCCGCGCCGACGAGGTGGACAGCGCGATGTTCGACCAGGTCCTGAACTGCTCGCGGTCCATGAAGGGCACGCCGAGCAGATCGCAGATGACCGAGATCGGAAGCGGGAAGGCCAGCGACTCCACCAGGTCGCCGCGGCGCGAGGGCTCCTTCGCCATCGCGTCCAGCATGCCGTCCGCGAGCGCCTGGACCCGCGGCGCCATCGCGTCCACCCGGCGGGGGGTGAACTCCCGCGCCACCAGCTTGCGCAGCCTGCTGTGCACCGGCGGATCGGTACTCAGCATGGACAGGCCCGACGCCACCGTCCGCACGCCCAGTTCGGGCGCCGCGTTGGACCACACCTTCGACAGCCGGGCGTCGTTGAGGAGCGCGCGGCCCGCCTCGTACCCGACGACAAGCCACGCCTCGTGGCCCTCGGGGATCACCACCCGGTGGACCGGCCCCCGCGCGCGCAGCTCCGCGTAGACCGGATACGGGTCGCGTCTGAACTCCTCGCCGAGCGCGCCGAGATCGACGACGGCGTCAGTGGTCATACGTGTCCTCCCCGGGGGCAGCGGCCGGGAGTCCGGCCGGACGCTGGGCAGCGTGCCGAGGGGACGTTACGGCGTCACGGGCCGTCGCACCGCGTGTTCGAGGCTTCCCGCCGGGAGATCGGCGCGATCCCGCCCCTGGCCCCGGCGCGCGCCTCATCCGTATCTCGCCTATCCTCCCGCCCCACCGCTGTCCAGGATCACCGGATACGTCTGTGACGTAGGCTTTTGTCATGGGCTCGGGCTGCGGGACAGTGCCGTGCCGAAGCGAAAGTGGGCCGGAATGGACGTCGTGTACGCCGGGGGGCCGGGCGTATCCGGCCGCCTGCTGGGTTGCGTCGCGCGTGTCGTGCCCTCCGCCGTGCTGGTCGGAGCGGGCTCCGTCATCGTCGGCACCGCCCCCGACGGTCACTTCGGGCTGGCGCTGGCGGTCGTGCCCTTTCTGGCCGCCGCGGTGCACTCGGTCACCGTCACCGCGGTCCTCGGCGCCCTCACCGTCGCGATGTACGCCTCGCTGCGGCACTGGCTGACCGAGGGCACCGACCTGTGGCTGGTCAAGCTGGCGTTCCTCGCCGCCTCCGCCGTGGTCGCCGTCCTGATCAGCCAGGCCAGGGTCAGGGCGCAGCAGCTCACCCGCAGCCGCGACATCGCCCTGGCGCTCCAGCAGGGTCTGCTGCCGCACAAGGTGCCGCGCAACAGCGCCGTGGACGCCAGCTACCGCTACGTTCCCGCCGACACCGCGGCGGGCGTCGGCGGCGACTGGTTCGACGTGATCCCGCTGTCCGGCACACGGGTCGCGCTCGTCATGGGGGACGTGGTGGGCCACGGCATCCACGCCGCGGCGATGATGGGGCGGCTGCGTACCGCCGTGCACACCCTCGCCGACCTCGACCTCGCGCCCGACGAACTGCTCTCCCGCATGGACGACCTGGCGGTACGCCTCGCGGACGACGACGCGGACCGCGAGCTGGGCGCCACCTGCCTGTACATGGTCTACGACCCCATCTCGCGGCAGTGCACGGTGGCCAGTGCGGGCCACACCCCACCCGCGTTCGTCCACCCGGACGGCCGGGTGGAATTCCAGCGGCTCGCGGAGAATCCGCCGCTCGGAGTCGGCGGCACGCCCTTCGAGAGCAGCACCCTCACCCTCGACGAGGGCACGGTCGTAGCGCTCTACACCGACGGCCTGCTCGACCTGCGCCACCAGGGCACCGACGCGGCCGTCGCCGCCCTCGCGCGGGCCCTGCTGCCCGCCACCGACAGCCTCGACGCGCTGTGCGACCGCGTCTGGTCGGGGCTGCCCGCGGAACACGACGACGATGTGGCGCTGCTGCTGGCCCGCACCAGGACCCTGGACGGCGGACACGTCGCGAGCTGGGAGTACCCCGCGCTCCCCGAGAGCGTCCCCGCCGCCCGCGCCGCGGTCATGGCCCGGCTGGAGGAGTGGGGCCTGTCCGACCACGCCTTCGCCACCGAACTGGTGGTCAGCGAACTGCTCACCAACGCCGTCACCCACGCCCGCGGCCCGGTCTCGCTCCGGCTGATCAGGGACGCGGGGCTCATCTGCGAGGTCTCCGACGGCAGCGACACCTCGCCGCACATGCGGCACGCCCAACTCCTGGACGAGGGCGGGCGCGGCCTCTACCTCATCGGGCAGCTCGCCGACCGCTGGGGGACGCGCTACAGCGAGGACGGCAAGACGATCTGGGTCGAGCAGCACGTCCCGGCCCGGCCCTGAGCGGGGCCTTGAGCGGGGCCTTGAACGGGCAGCGCCCCTCGTCGGCCGGAGCCGACGAGGGGCGCTGCGATCTCACCAACGGGTGCGGTCTACCAGCTCGTCAGACCGGCACCGTAGGGGTAGAGCGGATTCCCGTACGTCGTCGGCACCGTCTGACCGGCGTCGATCTTCGCCCGGATGTCGGCCCGCTCGGCCGCGGTCGCGCCGAGGTCGTAGGGCAGGTCCCACGCCTCGTTGGCGTCCGCCTGATTGTCGCCGCCACCGGGCTTGAGCACCTGGTCGAGGCTTCTGGGCAGCTGCCAGGGCAGCTTGCCGCGCGGGGTGTAGTCGCCGAAGAGCAGGCTGGCTGTCGCCGGTCCGACCTCCTCACCGCCGCGGTAGGTCACCACGATGGCGTCGGCCAGGTTGTTCCAGTCGCTCATGACGATGGGTCTGGGCAGGGTCAGCACGACCACCACCGGAATTCCCTGGTTCTTGAAATTCTGGATGACGGCGAGCTGGTCCGCCGGGAGATACGGCTGGGTGTCGGGCCACGAGGTGGCGTGGGTGTACGACGGTTCGCCGACCGCCACGACCGCGAGCTTCGGCGCCGGTCCGGTGTCCTGGTAGACGTTGACACCGGCCGTCGCCGCTCTCGCCTTGATCGCGTCGAGCACGGTCAGCGAGCCGTAGTCCGGGTGGAAGTAGCTGGACCAGATGCAGCACGCGGCGCCGTCGGTCGCCCGCGGACCCGCGACCACGATGTTGTCACCGGAGTTGAGCCTGATCGGCAGCACACCGTTGTTCTTCAGCAGCGTGTTGGACTCCCGCGACGCCTGGTTGGCCAGCGCCGTGTAACTCGGCTGGTGGAAGCGGTACGGGCCGTTGACCGGGTCGCCGTACGGGTGGTCGAAGATGCCCAGCTCGAACTTGAGCTTCAGGATCCGCGTCACCGCGTCGTTGATCCGGGCCAGCGGCACGCTGTTCTCGAAGCTCGCCATGGTGAAGTCGGCCGCGCCCGGATCGGCGCCGCCCATCACGTCGGAGCCCGCGTTGGCCGCGTTGATCCAGGCTGTCGACGGCAGCCAGTCCGTGGTGATCAGACCGGTGTAGCCGAGATTCTGCCGCAGGTAGGTGAGGATCTTCGCGCTGTCGCCCGCGCCGGGACCGCCCGGGTCGAGATACGAACTGCCCGCGTAGCCGGGCATGATGTTGACCGCGCCCGCCTCCATCGCGGCCTTGAACGGGATCATGTGGTACTTGATCGTGACCCCGTCGTAGACGATGCCGGCCTCGCCGCCCGCGCCCTCACCGGGCCAGTGCTTGACGGTGGCGAGCACCGAGCCGGGGTTCAGCTCCGGGCCGCCCTGCAAACCGGCCACCAGCGCCCGCAGTTGGGCCGCCGCCACATCGGCGTTCTCGCCGCCGCCCTCCTGGATCCGCGGGTACAGCACCTTCGTGCCGACCTCGGCCAGCGGGGACAGCGTGCCGCGCGCGCCGACCTCCAGCTCCTCCTTGCGCTGCATGTCGCCGAGCTTGTAGTCGAGCGGATAGTCCTTGCCCGCCGCCAGGGTGCTCTGCAGCGGATACGTGGTCTGGTAACCGGCGGTGGTGTCACCGGCCGAGACCGGCGGGATGCCCAGCCGGGTGGCCGCCGTGGACTTCAGGACGTTGTCCAGGTCGGCGGGTTGCGCCGGTCCGAAGTGCCAGCCGGACATCGGGTACGACTGGACGTTGTAGAACATCTGGAACGCCTTCTCCTCCAGCGTCATCCGCCCGAGGAGATCACCGACCCGCGTGTCGACCGGCAGCCGCCAGTCCTCGTAGGGCTCGATGGAGCCGTCCTTGTTGAGGTCCCGCGCGCCGTTGATGATGCTGATGCCGTCGGCCGCCTGCTTGACGTCGGGCAGATAGACGCTGAACGTGCGGATGTTGGATGTCGTCTTCGCGCCCGAGCCGCTGACCGAGACGACGAACCACTTGTACGTCCAGCGGTCGGTGATGTCCCAACTCGGCGTGTAGGTGGTGCCGGTGGGCTCGGCGACCTTGGTGTAGAGGTCGAGCAGGTTGCCCGACGCGGTGAAGTCGTAGTCGGTGCGGCTGATGTTGACCCACACCTCGTAGTGCGCGGCGCCCCCGACGGCCGCCCAGCTCAGCGCCGGACGACGGGTGTTGGTGACCATGGCCTTGTCGGCCGGTGCGGACAGCGCGAACTGGTTGAGCGTGGCCGGGGCCTTGGTCGGCGCCGAGAGCAACGGCGGGGCCGCGGTGGAGTTGTCCACCGTGCCGTACACCTGGAACTCCCATAGCGAGTAGCCGTATCCGGTGGCGCGGGCCGTGCCGGTCAGCCGGACGTAGCGGCCCTGGCCGGTGACGGGCAGCCGCTCGATGCCGCCGGGGCCGTTGGTCGTGGTGTAGATCGGCGTCCACGCCGTGCCGTTGTCCGAGACGTCGATGTGGTAGCCCTTGCCGTACGCCGACTCCCAGTTGAGCACGATGCCGCTGATCTTGCCGATGTTGCCGAGGTCGACCTGGATCCACTCGTTGTCCGTGGAGAGGCTGGACCAGCGGGTGGTGGTGCGGCCGTCGAGAGCGGCGGCCGGGGCGTTGCCGCCCTCGTACGACGAGGCCGACACCTGCTTGTAGGCGGAGATCACCGTGCCGGAGAAGTCACCGCCGCCGCCGTTGGTGGGCGGGGTGGTGGTGCCCCCGGTGCCGCCGCCGGTCCCGCCGCCCCCGGTGGTGTAGACCTGGAACTCCCAGAGGGAGTAGCCGTATCCGGTGGCGCGCGCGGTGCCGTTCATCCGGACGTAGCGCCCGGTGCCGCTGACCGTGAGGTTCTGGGCGCCGCCGGCGCCGGTGGTGGTGGAGTAGACGTCGGTCCAGGTGGTGCCGTTGTCCGAGACCTGGATCTTGAAGGCGGTCGCGTAGGCCGCCTCCCAGGTGAGACCGACCTTGCAGACCGCCTGCGAGGAGCCGAGGTCGACCTGGAGCCACTGCGGGTCACCGGCCGCGCTGGACCAGCGGGTGCCCGCGTTGCCGTCGACGGCCGCGGAGGCGGGGGTGCCCGCGTTCTCCGTGGAGGACGCCGTGGCCGGGTGGTTGAGCGCGGCGTTGGTGGTGCCGCAGGTGCCGCCCGCGGCCCCGGTCGAGCCGTAGACCTGGAACTCCCAGAGGGAGTAGCCGTATCCGGTGGCGCGCGCGGTGCCGTACATCCGGACATAGCGCCCGGAAGCGTTTACGGAAAGTGTCTGCTTTCCGCCGGGTCCCGTCGTGGTCGAGTAGGCGTCGGTCCAGGTCGTGCCGGTGTCGGAGACCTGGATCTTGAAGGCCGTGGCGTACGCGGTCTCCCAGTTGAGGCTGACCGAGCTGATGGTCGCGGACGCGCCGAGGTCGACCTGGAGCCACTGCGGGTCACCGGCCGCGCTGGACCAGCGGGTGCCGACGTCGCCGTCGACGGCGGCCGAGGCGGGGGTGCCCGCGTTCTCGGTCGAGGAGGCGGTGGCGGTCTTGCCCTGGGACAGCAGGGTGTCGGCCGCGTGCGCGGTGCCGGTCGTGGTGCCGATGGCACCGCCGGCCGCCAGGGCCGCCGCGAGGGCGACGGCCACCAGCGGTCTGCGCCGTCTGACGGACCTCAGGAATGTGGACAGGAGGCTCATGTGCATCTCCACGTGGGGGTGTGATGACTCTGATCACCGTGGAGGCCGTCGCCGGACGGGCGACGGGCGGCAGGCGGCGGCATCCACGGTGGCGGCTGCGAATTGCTCCGGACTCGTCGCACAATGGCCGGAGATGACGGCGGAGAGCGCTCTCCGTGGGAGTCTCTTGCAACGCCTGAACAGTGTCAATCCCCGTGACAGCGCCGGAGCCAACGCCCGTATGGATAACGGTTTTTGGGGTCGGAGTCGGCCTGTTTTCCGGATCGCGGCGGGTCCGGTTCAGCGGGCGGCGGGGTGGTTCGCGAGCTGCCCGAGGATCAACTCGGCCAGCAGGTCAGGATGTTGCTCCGGCAGCCAGTGCGTGCCGCCGACGAGCGGGTGGAAGGCGTAAGGCCCCGCCGCCCAGCGCTCGGTCAGCCACGCCGACCGCGCGCTGATCACGGCGTCCGCCGTACCCCACACGAACAGCGTGGGAACCGACACCGGCACGGCCCGCAGCCCGCGGCAAGCCTCGCGGGGGAGCGCCCGGTACCAGCCGAGCGCTCCGGTCAGCGCGGCGCGGTCGGTCACGAACCGCCGCGCGTACCCGAGGGCCGTCGCCTCCTCCAGACCGAGCCGGCGCAGCCAGCGCGCCCCGGTGTGCCCGCGGTCGTGGGTGATCACCGCCTCGGGCAGCCAGGGGAGTTGGAAGAAGAGCAGATACCAGGAGAGCAGGGCCTGATGACTGGTCAGCAGCGACCGGCCCAGGGCGGCCGGGTGCGGCATCGACACGGCGGTCAGTGACGCGACCCGGTCCGGCGCCCGCTCGGCGAGTGCCCAGGCCACACTCCCTCCCCAGTCGTGCCCGACGACATGCGCGCGCTCCAGGCCCGCCGCGTCCAGCAGGCCGAGGACGTCCTCGACCAGCAGCGGCAGCCGGTAGTCGCGCGTCCGGCGCGGGCGGGCCCCGGGCGCGTACCCGCGCTGGAGCGGGGCGAGCGTCCGTACACCCGCCGCGCCCAACGCCCGCGCGACCCGCGTCCAGCACGCCGGGCCCGCGGGGAAGCCGTGCAGCAGCACCACCGGCTCGCCGTCGCGCGGCCCCGCGTCGCCGACCGGGAACTCCCAGCCGCCGGAGCGGAACGACCTCATCGGCGCCGCCCGCCGACGGACCGGTCGGCGGCCCCGACGAGGGGCAGGCGGACGGCGGTGCTCCCGGCGGGCGCTGGGACGGTGTCCGCCGCCGCGTGCAGCCGGGGTCCGGCCTTGGCGAGGAAGGAGGCCATCGGCGTCACCGAGTGGTCCTCGATCAGGTCCCCGAGCACGGCGTCGGCCCGCGCGAGCCGGTCGGCGTACACCGGGTCGCGCAGCAGCGGGCCGAACACGTCGAGCCACTGGCCGACGCCGAGCAGGTCGATGCCCGGCGGACGCCACAGCGTGGACATGGTCAGCCGCGCGGTCCTGCGCGCGCCCGGCTCCTCCAGCAGGATCAGCGCGCAGTTGCGGTAGAACCTCATGTGGTGCGACTCCTGGCGCGCGATCGCCTTCAGCAGATCGTCGAGTCCCGGATCTCCCACCAATTCGCCGATCCGCCGGTAGGTCGTCAGCGCGATGTACTCCTGCATCGCGCCCAGAACGCAGTACATCGCCTGAACGTGCGGCATGAGCAGACCGGCCGCGTACAGCGTCGGCCAGGTCACCAGTGCGCGGATGTGACGGGTGTTGCGTCGCACCACCGACGGTTTCCTTGGAGTCCCGAGCGCCGAAGCGGCGGCGCGCAGCGCATAACCGTGCTCGGCCTCCTCCGCCAGCCACAGGATGTTGAACTGCGCGAGCGCGTTCGCCCGGTCGCCCCGGATCGCGTGCACCTTTCTGCGCATCAGCGCGGAATCGGTCTCGACGGCCGCGAGCGCGTACAGCATCGAGGCGAAGGTGTCGTTCCCGGTACGGCGGACGGCCGCGACTCGCGACCGCCATTGCACCGGCCCCCAGGTGAGCGCGTAGGTGTCGAAGACTTCCTGGAGCTGGTTTTCCTGGTCTTTGCGCATGAATCCCCCAGACGGATGTGGAGCGGGCTGTTCGGTGGCACCGGGTCCGTGCGAAGTGACGTCGGGCCGGTGCCAAGTGATGCCGGGCCGACGAAAACTGACGCCCGGTCAGTACCAGACGAGGAAAAGGGAGTAGACGCCACCGGCGGTGGCGAGGAGATTTGCGGCGGCCAGCACGATGTCGCGCGGCCGGTTGAAGGGAAAGGACCGGATGTCGCGGACGCGGGCCAGGCGCCCGCTCAGGGCCTCGCATTCGGTGAAGTAGCGGCCCGCCGCCAGCAGAGCGGCGCGGTCGGCCTCCAGCCGCCGCAGCGCGATCCGCAGCCGGGCCTCCTCCCGCCGCTTGAATCCCCGGACCCAGCGCCGGGTGAGCAGCAGCGGCAGCCCGGTGTAGACGGGCAGCGCGAGCAGCCACTGCCCGACCACCGGGATCAGCACCACGACGCTGCACGGGAACGGCAGCGAGATGCCCACCGCGATCAGGGCGAAGCCGTGCAGGGCCATCGAGGTGTAGGTCGGCACCAGGACGGCGCGGGCGCGACCCCAGCCGAAACTGCCGTCGGCGTTGGTCGGGTCGACGCCGTAGTGCAGGTCGCCGCGGAGCCGCCACAGGCACAGCAGCACGCGGCTGCCCGCGCAGTTCATGACCGCGATCCAGTAGACGCCCGCGGTGCCCACCGTGAGGTAGACGATGGCGCCGACCGGCGACGTCTGCCAGCTCGCCCACCAGTTGGCGTACGCGGCCGTGCCCCAGGCGTGCGCCTGTCCGGCGGGCGCCAGCGCGTAGTAGATGCCCAGGCGTTTCTCGCTGAGCGAGATGACGAAGACGCAGACGAACGAACCGACGATCATGATCGGCGCCAGATTCCTTATTCGGCGAAATCGCAGATTGGTCCGGTCGATCTCGGCGTGGATCCGCGCTCGCGCGGCGGCGTTCGCCGGGACGGTGAGCGATCCGTCGCGTTCCATTCCCGGCAGCAGGTTCTCAAAGGCGGACCACTGCCGCTGGACGAGGGCCGGGGTGATCAGCAGGATGACGATCGCGCTCAGCGAGAGCAGGTCACGCAGGAGCGGAAACTGATTTCCCGCCGACGCGTGCCGTCGGCAGTCCGGCCGGTCGAACCTGAGGAATTGGGCCAGGTCGGAACAGAGCTGCCCGCCCAGGTGCGGCATGGTCACCGCGCCGTACAGACCGGAGAACTCGAAGAGCAGGACGATGGTCACCACGGGAATTCCGCAGAGCCAGAGCCATCGGCGAGGGCTCGCGTTGATCCGTGACAGCAGAATGGGTTCCGCGGTGAAGATGTCGAATGTCTTTCCGGCAAGAGCCTGGCTGGTAGCCATGGGCGTCCCTGTCTCGGGTGGTGCGTGGCGCTTGTTGCGTGTTCCTGTGCGAAATTCCGTGCCGAATTGTCGGGTGAGGCGCTGTGCGCACAGCGTGTTCCGGGCGCGCGCCCCCTTTGTGCGCCCCGGCGATCCGACTCGCCCTCCCGCGACTGGCCGGATTATGGCGACAGTACGGTCGGCCGGGTCTAATGTGACTGCGCGTTGCGCGGGCCGGGGGGCACTGCAATAAATTCGGGACGCGTAGGGATCACCGGGGTGGCGATGGCGAAGAGCACGCGTGGGCGGCCGTACGGATCGATCGGACGGCGGCGGTCGGCCGTCCCCGCGCGTGCCCCGCTGCCGACGCCCCAGGACCGCGCCGCGTGGCTGCTGCGGGTCAACCGGCTCTACGGCCGAGAACCGCGCTGGGCGAAGGGCGACTCCTTCGCCCGCTCCTTCCACGGCGGCTCCTGGCCCGCGCAGGTGAGCGTCAGCTCCATTTCCCGCTGGGAGACCGGCGTGACGAGGGTCGGCCATTCCGCGGTCCGCCGCTACGAGCAGTTACTCGGCCTGCCGCCGGGCCAGTTGACCGCCACCATCGACATCCTCCACCGGTACGCGGCCCCGTCCGCCGGAGCCGTACCGCTGCTGGCCCGCGCGCCGGGCGATCTCGGCGCGGCGGAACGGCGGGTCGACACGCTCCTGGACCGCGCCCTGGACGACGCGCCGGTCACCGGCGCCGAATGGGACGAGCTGACCGTGCTGCTCGTCCTCCACCCCCAACTGCGGCTGCGCTCACGGGACTGGACGGCCCTGGCCGAACGCCTGCTCACCGAGTCGCTGGTCTCCGACGGCCTGGCCTGGCAGCAGCGGCACGAGGCGCTGAACCGGGTGCTCGGCCACCCCTCGGGGCAGGTCGCGGCGGTATCGGCGTGCATCGCCTGGGCGGCGGACGCCCACAACCAGGTCTTCCTCGAACCGGTCTGCCTGCTGGACTCCAGCGCGCACCCGGACGCGGCCTCGGGCGTGCTCGCCCAACTGGCCAGGCCCACCAACGACAGCGCCTTCCTCGGCGCGCTGCTGGCCTGCGTCCGCAAGGTCCGGCTCCAGCACTTCGACCGGCCGCAGTCGGCCGCGCTCGCCCGGCTGGTCAAGCAGGTGGCGTACGACGCCGACGGGCGCCAGGCGGAGGAACGCGCGCTCGCCGCCGTCGTGTCGCGCATGCTGGACGGCGCGCTGCCGTCGCTCCCGGCCCGTACCCGTACCGGTGCCGGAGAGCGGTACGGCTCCGACATCGCCGCCCGCGTCACCGCCTCCGCCCTGTCGGCCGTCTCCCGCGAGATCCCGCGCTTCACGGACCCGCTGCTGCCCCTGCTGGTCCGCGAGATGCTGCTGCATCCGGTCTTCGACATGCGCCTGTACGCGGCCATGATGGTCGCGGCCACCCCCTACCGGGCCCCGGTGGCCGCCGCGATGTCGTACGAACTGTCCCGGCTGGCCGTCGCCCGCGACGTCACGCTCGCCGGGCGGCTGCTCGAAGCCCTGCGGATCGTCGGGGGTACGGCGGAACGGCCGCTGGTCCAGCGGCTGGCGCTCGCTCCCACCCTGCCGGAGGCGGTGGTCAGGGCCGCCACGTCGGCGCTCGCGCACATGGGCGGGGCCAGCCCGCGGTCCTTCTGGGAGAACGCGCTGGCGCTGACCCCCGCCGACGGCGGCGCCTCCCGCCCGGCCGGTGGGCGCGCGGCCTCCGCCGCCGTCTACGGGCTCGGCATCAGCGGTGAGACCGATCTCCTGCGGCGGGTCTCCGGCGACCTGCGCATCCCCTCCAAGACCCGCGCCGCGGCGTCCTGGTGGCTGCGGCTGCCGTCGCGGGTCAGGGCCGGCGGCGCCGCGAAGCGGGCGTGACCGCCGCCGTGACGGACGGCCGCACCCGGGAACGGGGTTCCCGGGGGCGGCCGTTGGGGGGCGGGAGCGGAAGCGTGGCCCCTGCCCGTGTGCTCAGCCCTTGCTGGAGCCCAGCGACAGACCGGCGATGAACTGCTTCTGGAGCAGGATGTAGACCACCAGCGTCGGCACCGCCGCGATCATCGCGGCGGCGGCGATGAGATTCTGGTTGGAGACGAACTGCCCCTGGAGATTGGCCAGTGCCGAGGTGACCGGGCGTTTGTCGCCCGACGACATCAAGGTGATGGCCCAGAAGAAGTCGTTGTAGATCCAGGTCGTCAGCAGCGTCGCCAGCGCCGCGAGCGCCGGTCGGCACAGCGGCAGGGTGAGCTTCCAGTACCGGGTCCACAGCCCCGCGCCGTCGACCAGCGCGGCCTCGTACATCTCGTCGGGGATCGACTTCATGTAGTTGCTCAGCACGAAGACGCAGAAGCCCAGTTGGAAGGCCACGTTGATGACGATGAGGCCGAAGATCGAGTTGTACATCAGGCCGCTGCCGCTGAGGAAGCCGGGCAGCGAGATCTTCAGGTAGATCCGGTACAGCGGGGTGATGATGACCTGCTGGGGGAGCAGGTTGCCCGCCGTGAAGAGGATCAGCAGCGCGATGTTGAGCTTGACGTTGACCCGGGTCAGCACGAAGGCCACACCGGACGCCAGGGCCAGCACGACGATCACCGCGGGAACGGTGATGAGCACCGAGTTCCAGAAGAAGTGCTTCATGTCCGACTGGGTCCACGCGTCGGTGAAGTTCTTGAACGTCAGGTGGTGCGGCAGCGAGACATAGCCGTACTTGCGGGTGTCGGAGTACGGGCGGACGGCCACGTACAGCGCGAAGGCGATCGGCAGCAGCCAGAGGACCGAGGCGCAGATCAGGAAGACCTGCGAGGCGATCTGGCCCCAGGGACGCGGCTTCCTGGGGCCCGGGGGCCGCGCGGCGGGTTCGGTGTGCAGCCGGGGCAGGGTATCGGTGGTCATCGCGATTCCTCACGGCTGAACGTCTGGTACAGGAAAACGCTGATCGGCACCAGCGAGATCACCAGCAGCACCACGCCCAGCGCGGAGCCGAAGCCGACCCGTTGGGTCTCTCCGACGATGTTGGAGGTGACCAGGACCGAGAGCAGTTCCAGGCCGTTGATGCCCTTGTTGGTGATGTACACCAGGTCGAAGGCGCGCAACGACTCGATGACGGTGACCACCATGATGACGATGTTGATCGGGCGCATCACGGGGAAGATCACCCGCCAGAAGGTCTGCCAGGCGTTGGCGCCGTCGACCAGGGCCGCTTCGCGCAGCGTCGGGTCCACGGCTTTGAGCCCGGCCAGGTACAGCACCATGACGTATCCGGCCTGCCGCCAGGTGGCCTCGACCAGGACCGACCACAGGTTCAGGTGTGGATTGCCGAGCCAGTCGATGGCGTTGTCGTTGCCGTTGCGCCCGATGACGGTGTTGATCAGCCCGAAGTTCTGCGAGTACATGAACTCCCAGATGATGCCGACCAGCGCCAGGGAGAGCATCACGGGCAGGAAGAAAATGCTCTGGTACATCCGGCTGCCCCGGATGCCGCGGTCGATGAGGACGGCGAAGAGCATGCCCAATGGCGTGGCGATCAGGACGAAGACGGCCAGCCAGATCAGATTGTGCCGGACGGCGGGCCAGAACTCCGGGTAGATCGTGGCGGCCTGGTGGTAGTTCTGGACGCCGTACACACAGCCGTTGTTGAGGATCGACGGCAGATTCGGCTGGCAGGTCTTGGTGTGCAGACTGCCGACGCCGTTCCACTTGGTGAACGACAGCAGCACCGTGCCGAGCGCCGGGAACCAGACGAAGACCAGGTCGAGCAGGAGCGGTATGCCCAGCAGGAGCGCGACGACCACGCGGTCGCGCGCGCTCAGCTTGCGTATGCCCCGGCGGCGGCGGACCTTCGGCGTGGCCGTGGTTTCCGCCGCCGCCGGGGCGGGCGTCTGGGTGGAACTCATCAGGAGTAGATCGCCTTCGCCTGGGCCTCGGCGCTCTTCTGGAGGCCGGCGATGTTGCCCGTGCTCGGGTCGTCGATGAACTTCTGGATGATCGAGATCATCGCGGTGGCCATCGCCGGGTCGGCGTCGCGGTCCATGAACTGCGCCACCGCCTTGCACTTGGCGATCTCGGCGACCGACTTCTTCTGGATCGCGTTGTACGTCGGCACCTGGAGGCCGGTGGCCAGGCCGACGTCCCACTGGTCGGTCTTGAGGAAGTCCGACTCGGCCTGCCCGGTGCCGATGTACTCCAGGATCGCCTTGGCCGCGTCGGGGTTCTTGGCCTTCTTGCTGAGCATGAAGCCGTCGGTCGGCGCGTCCATGTAGTCCTGGCCGTACGACGGGTTGATCGCGGGGAAGGTGAAGAAGTCCAGGTCGGCGAGGTCGGCCTTGTCCGAGACGTACTGCGCGGCCACCTGGTTGGTGCCCTGGAACATCATCCCGGCCTTCTTGGTCTCCAGCGTCTTGGCCGCGTCCTGCCAGATCCGTCCGTTGGCGCCGGTCTGCGTGTAGGGCAGGATCTCGGCCCAGTGCTGGAAGACCGTGTGCACGCCCTGGTCGGTCCACGGGATGTCGTGCTTCATCAACCTGGTGTGGTAGTCGTAGCCGTTGATGCGCATGTTGAGGATGTCGAAGGTGCCGAGGGCGGGCCAGCCGTCCTTGTCGCCGAAGGCGATCGGGATGATGCCGTCGCCCTTCATCTTCTTGGCCAGCGCCACGTAGGCGTCCCAGGTGGTGGGCACGGAGTAGCCCTTGGCCGCGAACTGGCTCTTGTTGTAGAAGACCACCCACGGGTAGTTGTACAGCGGCACCAGGTACTGGTGGCCGTCGAGGCCGGTGGAGAGCTTCTTGGCCGCGTCGCCGAAGTTGCCGCCGATCTTGTCCCACACGTCGTCCAGCGGCTGGGCCAGGCCCTGCGCGGCGAAGTACTGCATGCGGTAGCCCGCGAACCAGGTGAACAGGTCGTCCGGGGTGCCCTGGAGATAGCTGGTGATGTTCTCCTGGAACGTGTTGTGGTCGACCGTGTTGATCTTGACCTGCGCCTTGGTGCTCGCGGCGGCGGCGGTGGTGAGGGCCGCGAAGGCGGCCTTCGGCGCGGAGTCGGAGTAGTTGGACCCGAAGGTCACCGTGCCGCCGACCTTGCCGCCGGAGGCGCTGGGGCTGCTCTTGTCCTTGGAGTCCTTCGAGTCGCTGCCGCAGGCCGTCAGCAGGCCGCCGGAGACGACGGCGAGACCGGCCGCGCCCGCGACGCCTCTGAGCACGTTTCTGCGCGACGGCGACGTACCGCTGTCCAGGCCGCTTCCCGCTGTGCTGCTTCCCGTTGATTCGACGTCCGACATGGTGCCTCCATGTGTGTGTGGCCGTTCCGGGTGCGGTAGGCGAGCGATGGCGGAGTGGACGTTTCTGGAGGGCCCGTAGCCTATCGATTTCCAACAGAAGTCACCAAGATGAAACGCCATCTCAACCGCAGGGGTAGTTCTACGCCAGATACCCAGGAGCGTCAACGCCCCATTACGGATGCGTTGCCGGACCGTGATGTGCAGGTAGCGTGCTGATTGGCCGCCCAATTCCGTTGCCGCCCCGCATGAGAGGGACGGTTCAGGGTAGCGGTCGGATCGTGGCAGCTCGGAGGCGGTCCGAGCACGATCGAACCGGATGGAACAACATGCACCAAAGCGGCAACGGGCCCTGAAGGTCCATCTCTTCTAATGTTTGATATTGCGTGCTTCCGACGCCATGGCCGAGTCGTGGGGACGCGTGCCCGGTGAACTCGACATCCGTACGCCCGAATTGCCGGAGATAGCGGTAAAGTTCGGGCATCACGCGATGATCGGCAATGATCGCCACCACCGGACGAGATCGTTCCGGAAGTCCGCCGGCCCGTTTTGCTCCGGTCGTGTGGCTGCTCTGACGAGGCGCGGGCGCGGGCCCGCGAACTGCGCCAGCACTGCGCCCAGCTCGGCGAGGTCTGGCCGCTGTCCTACCTGGAGTGCCAACTCGCGCTGATCGCGCTGTTCCAGTCGGCGCCGCACGAGGCCGCGGGGCACGCCCGCACCATGCTGGAGAGCAAGCGGCTGCTCGGCGACGCCTTCGGGATCGCGCTGGGCCTCGACCTGCTGGCCGCCGAGGGCAGGGGCGAGCAGGCGGCCACCGTCTACGGCGTCGGCGAGTCGTACTGGCGCAGCGTCGGGCACCCGCAGCGCGGCACGCCGGAGTTGCGCGGGGTGCGCGAGGAGTGCGAGGCGACCGCCCGCGCCCTGATCGGCGACGCCGCGTACGACAGGGCGTACCGGCGCGGCGCCACGGAGTACGGCCGCACCGCGCTGGCCGCCGCTCTCGCCGAGGAGCCCCCGGCGCAACGCTGACCGCCGTGACCCGGCGGGTGTGACGCGTGACACGGGTCGCCGCCGTGGAGACGGCGCGTTGGCCGATACTGATCGGTAACGAATATCGTGTGTTCCCGGAGCCGACTCCGGCGCTTCACGTTATCGCATTGATGTCAATTGCCCTTTCGGCGGAACCACTGTGCGCCTTTTGCCGTTTACCGTACGGGATTAGATCCGCAGGACGCGCCGCAAGGGGGGTGATCCGGCCGTGTGAGCGATGGCGCCGAAGCGGGCTCTGACGGAGAAGCCGCAGGTCGGGGCGGTTGGTCTCGGACAGGTGTGCCATACCTGCGTCGATTCCAGGCCACCTCTCGGCGTGGAGGAAGGATTGGTCTTCTTTCCTGCTGAATCGCGGGATCATTCGTATGGCGACCCTGCGTTGAGCGACGTACACCACGTCGAGGACGATGGGTCACTGCCTGATGCAAGGTCTGACCCCCATCCATGGCCGATGGCCTGAAAGGCTCCCATGAAAGCTGAGATCGCCGTGCCCGACGGCGCACGGCACACCCGAATTCTCGGTGTCGGCGCGTATCGCCCCCGGTCGGTCGTCGACAACGCCGAAGTATGTCGATACATCGACTCCTCGGACGAATGGATCCGCTCCAGAACCGGCATCGTGACCCGCCGCTGGGCCGGTCCCGACGAAACCCTGGGCGTGATGGCGGAGCAGGCCGCCAGCAAGGCCATCGCGGCAGCCGGGCTCACCCCGGACCGCATCACCTGCGTGATCGCCGCCACCTTCACCCACCTCATGCAGACACCCGCGGTCGCCACTGAGATCGCCCACCGGATCGGCGCCACCGAGGCTGCGGCCTTCGACATCACCGCGGGCTGCGCCGGATTCGTCCACGGCGTGGTGCTCGCCTCCGACGCCGTGCGCGCCAGAGGCGGCCACGTCCTGGTCGTCGGCGTGGAGCGGATGACCGATCTGCTCGACCTCAGCGACCGTTCGACGGCATTCATCTTCGGCGACGGCGCGGGGGCCGTCGTAATCGGCCCGTCGGACACACCGGGCATCGGCCCGGTCGTCTGGGGCGCGGACGGCTCACAGGCCGACGCGATCGAGCAGACGGCACCCTGGGACGTGCTCAAGGACGACCCGAGCCACAAATTCCCCGCACTGCGCCAGGACGGCCAGCGGGTCTTCCGCTGGGCGGTCTACGAAATGGCCAAGGTGGCCAAGCAGGCGCTGGACGTGGCGGGCGTCGGCCCGGCCGACCTCGACACGTTCATCCCGCACCAGGCGAACGAGCGCATCATCGACAGCATGGCCAAGTCCATCGGCCTGCCGCCCGAAGTCACCGTCGCCAAGGACATCGTGACCAACGGCAACACCTCCGGTGCGTCCATCCCGCAGGCCATGGAAGCGGTGCTCGCCTCCGGCGAGGCCAACTCCGGCGACACCGCCCTGCTGCTCGGGTACGGCTCCGGCCTGTCCTACGCCGCGGTGGTCGCCACCCTGCCCTGACCCACCGCTCTCCAGCACAGCGCGCAGCGCGACCACTTGGCACCGGCCGCCGCCCCGGCACACAGGGGCGGCGGCCGGTGCCTTTTCCGCCCGCGACACCCGCCGTTCCGAAATGAACGATCATCGGCCGTCACAGCTGCCGGAGTTAATCACTCTACGTACCAGGAGGAGAACGGGACGCGCCCGGAATCTCGCACGACCGGGTGCGCACCGCTCTCCCTCTCCCCACTGGTGACGTGTGACGAAGAAGGCGGGTAGCTGATGAAAGCCCTGGTCACAACGGACAACGCGGACGGCCGACTCCGGCTCGACCCGGTCGACGAGCCGGAACCGCTGCCCGGACAGGCTCTGATCGCGGTCAGCGCGGTGGCCGTCAACCGCGGTGAGCTGTCCGTGCTCGACGAGCTGCCCCCCGGCTCCCGGATCGGCTGGGACGTCGCGGGCACCGTACTGCGCCCGGCAGCCGACGGATCGGGCCCCGCCGTGGGCACCCGTGTCGTCGGCCTCGCCGACCGCGACGGCTGGGCGGAGCGCGTCGCTCTCGACACCCGCAGGCTCGCCCGGCTGCCCGACGCCGTCGACTGGGCCGCGGCGGCGGCCCTTCCCGTCGCGGGCCTCACCGCTCTCTACGCCCTCCAGCGGGCCGGCCGCCTGCTCGGCCGCACCGTACTGATCACCGGCGCGGGCGGGGGAGTCGGCCGCGCCGCCGTCCAACTCGCCGCCGCCGCAGGCGCCCACGTGATCGCCTGGGTCGGCTCCCCGGAGCGCGCGACCGGTCTCGCCGCCCTCGGCGCCGACGTCGTCGCGACCTACGGCACCGACCCCGGCGTGCCCGTCGACATCCTGCTCGACAGTTGCGGCGGCTCCGTCCTCACCTGGGCCTTCGAGTCCGTCGCCCCCGGCGGCAGCGTCGTCGTCTACGGCAACACCGCGCGGGCCGAGTTACGCCTTCCCCGTGACTGGGGGCGCGCCCGGCCCGGTGTCAGCCTCCACTACGTCTTCCTCTTCGACGAGATCACCCGCCACGACGTCGGCCACGACCTGGCCTTCCTGCTCCAACTCGTCACCGAGGAACGGTTGGACCCCCAGGTCGCCCTGGTCGGCTCATGGACCGATCCGACGCCCGCGCTGCGGTGTCTGGACCGCCGTCAGGTCAACGGCAAGGTGGTGCTGGCCCTTTGACCCGGGCAGGTCCCGGGTGTCCACCGCGCGGAGCGGACCGAGCGACCTCCGCGCGGTGAACGCGTCAGCGGCAGGGGCTACTTGGCCCAAGGGGACTGCTTCTCGTAGCGGGGCCGCCAGGTCTTGCGGAAGAGGAAGCGCACGGGCGGCGGAACGAGCGCCAGCACCTTCTGCTCGGTGGCGGCCGGCGCCGAGTCCAGGAGCCAGGGGAAGAACGTCGCCGCCCCCTTCGTCCCCACCTGCCTGCGCTGTTCCGCCCCGAAGGCGTCCCACTGCTTGGCGGTCACCACGGCCCCCACCAACGGCAGCCCCGCGTCCTCCTCGTGGTCGAAGTGCGCCGTCAGCGCGTCCCGCAGCCGCTCCACGTCCTGGCTCAACCCGGCCGTGTCACCCGCCGCGAGCCGCGCTTCGACCGCCGCGATCAGCGGATCGAGCACCGCGTGCTCGGACTCCATCGCGTCCAGCAGCGCGACCCGCTCGGGGTCGCCTCCGATCCGCCCGCGCATGGCGGGCCACAAGGTGGTGTCCTCGGCGGTGTGGTGGATGTCCAAGTAGTAAGTGAAGTTCTTCCAGCCCTCTTTGAAGGCCCGCAGACTCCCGGCCTTGTGATCGGCGGCCGCG
The DNA here is from genome assembly GCF_042957025.1 of Streptomyces sp. NPDC008139. Classification (NCBI taxonomy): domain Bacteria; kingdom Bacillati; phylum Actinomycetota; class Actinomycetes; order Kitasatosporales; family Streptomycetaceae; genus Streptomyces; species Streptomyces sp. NPDC008139. Next base: position 288,588 of record NZ_JBIBHM010000003.1, on the reverse strand, counting down.
ACCAGCCTGCCGAGGTCGCGCCGGAAGGCGTCGTGCACCGCGTACATCATGGTGAAGTCGAGCCGGGACTGCGCATCCGACGGGGTGTAGGTACTCATGCGTGCCTCCTGATGAGTGCGTGCGCGGGTACGTGGTCAGATGGTGGCACCGACGCCTGTCACGGTGCTTCCTCCTCAGGAACCCGGAGGCCCGCGGCGGCGACGACTTCCGCGCCGATCGGGGCGAACCCCGCGATAAGGAGGCCGGGTTCGGCCTCGGCCCTCGTCGCGGGGCCCGGCACGTCACCCCGCCGCGGTCCGCAGCGCCGCCTCCAGACGCGGCCCCGTGTACTGCCTCACCCATGCCAGATGCTCGCCCCCGGTCCCTCGCGGCACCACTTCGACGAGCATGATCAGGAAGAGGTAGCAGCGGTACAGCGCGATCCGCCGCCGGGCCGCCGCGTCGAAGTCCGTACGCCCGCCGCCCGCGCCGTATCCGGCGAGGAAGGTGGAGTCGCGCTCGATGTCGTCGCGCCCGATCGACAGCGACGCGAAGTCCGCCAGCGGGTCGCCCCAGAACATCCGCTCGCCGTCGATGAGACCGCTGACCGTGCGGGCGCCCGCCGGACCGTGGAGCAGGACGTTGCCCGGCCACAGGTCGAAGTGGACCAGCGCGGGCTCGGTGACCTCGTCGAGCACGGGCGCCGCCGTCGCCAGCGCGGCGCGGATCTCGGCGACCGGGAGCGGCAGCCAGGGTCCGTACCGCTCCGCGTCGGCCAGGACGGCGTCGGTCATCGCCGTGAAGGCGGGCCGCCAGCGGGAGTCGAGCGGGGCGAGGGTCTGCGCCGGGTAGCCGAAGGCAGGTCCGCGCACGGAGTGCAGCCGGGCCAGCAGGCCGCCGGTCTCCCGCCACAGCCGCGCGCTCTCGGCCTCCCCGACGCCCTCCGCGGCTTCCCCTGCCGCCGACCAGGTGACGCCGGGGCAGTGCGTCATCAGCAGGAAGGGAGCGGCCTGTTCGCTCCCGTCGTCGTACTCGGCGTGCACCACGCGCGGCGCGGGCACCCCCGCAGTGGCGGCGCCCTCGTAGAACCGGACCTCGCCGCGCAGCAGTTCGCGTTCGTAGCCGAGCTTCGGGACCCGCGACGGCGGCGGGACCTTGAGCACGAGGACGGCGCCGTCGGTGAGTTCGACACGGTGCATCGCGTTGTACGTGCCGCCCTGGAGCGGCGCGTGTCCGGCGATCCCGGCCGCCGGGATTCCGGCGCGCTCCAGCGCTCCGGCCACCGTGTCGCCCTGCGTCAGCGGTGCCATCCGCCCCTCCCCGTGGTCGCCTTCCGTGGGGCCGAACCCTACGCGGTCGCCAGTCCCCAGCCGAGCGCGCCCACGGCGGCGGCCGCGTAGGCCCACACGGCGGCGAGCACGATCCGCCGTCTGACGGACTCCGACCAGGGCGTACGGGCCAACAGCCAGGCCAGCGCGGGGAGTACGAGGACCGCGTGCAGGCTCACTCCGTGCAGCGGCTTGAGGGTGCCGGTCGAGTGGTACGCGGCCTGCTGGTCGCCGGTCCTGGTGTCGACGACCCCGCGGGCGATCATCACGGCGCCCGAGAGCAGGCCGACCAGCAGCAGCGCGAATCCGGCGCGCAGCGCGAGCGGCATTCCGGCGGGTCCGCCGGGCCGGGTGCGGAAGGCAGCGACCGCGAAGGCGGTGAGGACCACGACGAGCAGCGCGCCGCCGACGGCCAGAGACATGGCGACGGCGGCATTCACCGGCGTCTCCATGTTGAAGTGCGAGGGCACGTGCCGCCACGCCTGCACGGTGATCCCGGCGACCTCCAGGACGCAGTCGGCCGCGAAGAGGGCGAGCAGCGTGGAGCGGGTCCGCTCGCCGATCCGCACGTACGAGGTCACCCAGGCGAGCGCGATCAGGGTCAGGCCGAAGGAGACCCCGAAGGTGAAGGGCTTGCGCCAGGAGACCGGGCCGTCCCACGGCCCACCGTCCACCGCGAAGACCCCCAGGTGGAACAGGCCCGACACGATGAGCGCGGCGCCGACCGCGTACGCCCGCCGCTCGGCGCCGCGTGCGGGGACGCGGCCGGGCGGCGGGACGACTGCTGCCGTGGCGGACATGGCGCGGGACTCCTGACCGAGGGGACCCCGGCGGCGCTCCCGGCCGGGGAGTCCCGGACGCGGCGCGGCGGGACGCGCTCACGGTAGGCGGCGGGCGGTGCGCGCCGCGTCGTCGCGCGGGAGGCGGTCGCGCTGCTCCCGGTGGAGTACGCGCCCGCCTCAGGACCCCCGCGCCGCTGATCGGCTGTCGGAAGGGTCCGGCGGTCGGGTGGTTCCGGGCGTGCCGTGATTGGGCTGGTCGCAAAACGGTCATAGCATCTGAAAATATGCTTAAAGGTCTCTCCGGGTCGCGCAGGCGACAGGGGCGGTAGGAGCGAGGGCGAGGAGTGTCATGACCCAGCAGACGGGCGGCCGGATCGCGGAACCGCGCGACGGCGCCGACTCCGCGGAAGCGGCGGACGGCGGCGGACGCACGCGCCGCAGACGACTGCTGCCGTGGAAGCACAAACGGGATCTGACCCCGACGCAGTTCCGCCGCCGTCGGCTGGTCACCCGCGGCGCGCTCGGCGTCTGCGTGGTGTGCGTCGGCACCGTGGGCTGGTCGGTCGGCCAGGCGCTGACCTACCCCGGCAAGGACAGCAATGTGGCCAGGCTCGCCGAGTGGGCCCGCGACCACGAACTGGGCTTCGTGGTCAACAAGCTGGAGGACGTCCAGTACAAGATGAACCCGCCGAAGGTCGGCGGCTCGCTGTCGGCCGACGCGCTGGCCCGTATGAAGGCCACCGCGCCCGCCACCACCGCCGCGGGCACCGCGCCGGAGGGAGCGCCCGCGGCCCCCGCGGCGCCGGTCATCCCGCTGCGCGCCCCGATGCGCCCGCTGGTCACCCCCGGCCTGCCGGGCGAGGGCGTCTTCCGCACACTGTCCAGCGCCCACGGCCAGCCGATCGTCCAGGGGACGTACGTCAGGCCGGACGGCGACCACACCTCGTACGAGGCGGCCGTCGCCTGGATCAGCGGCAAGCACGCGCGCTTCCAGCTCCACCCCGGATTCCGCGAGCCCGGCGGCACCTTCTCCGTACCGCCCAACATCCCCAAGGGGCAGCGCACCGGTCTGGTCGCCACCTGGAACGGCGGCTTCCGGGTCACCGACGGCGGCTCGCGCGGCGGCTTCTACCTCAACGGGCAGACGGCGGGCGACCTGCGCGACGGCACCGCGTCCGAGGTCTTCTACAAGGACGGCTCGATCCGCATCGGGGTCTGGGGTCGCGATGTGCACATGACCAAGGACGTCGTCGGCGTACGCCAGTGCCTGGAGCTGATGGTCGACGACGGCCGGGTGGTGTCCGACATCGGCGACGACTCCAAGTGGGGTGTCACCGACCAGAGCAAGATGTTCGTCGAGCGCTCGGGCGTCGGCATCACCGCACAGGGCGACATCATCATGGTGGTCGGCCAGGCCCTGTCCGCGCGGACCCTCGCCGAACTGATGCAGCACGCCGGGGCGGTCCGCGCCATGCCACTGGACATGAACCGCGCGTGGCCGTCCTTCATGTCCTACGACAGCGGCAAGGATCCTGCGGACCCGAAACCCACCAACATTCTCGACTTCGAGGACCCGCCGGACCGCTACTACACCCAGGCCACCCGCGACTTCGTGGCCGTCTACGCCCGCTGACCGTACGCACGGCGGCGGCCCGCCGGTACGGCCGCGCGGCCGGGTACGGCGCTACGCCATCTGGTCGGCCGCCGCCGCCTCGGTGAAGGCGCGGATCCTGGCGGTGGCGCGGGACGCCCGCCACACCGGACCCCAGTCCAGCGGCGGCGTGTCGTGGAAGGGGACGTAGACGACGTCGGGGCGGGCGGGGAACCGGGTGGCGTGCGCGCCCACCGGGAAGACCCCCTGGCCCGCCCCGACCAGGGTCAGCACCTCCTGGAAGGTCGCCGCCGAGCGGCCGACCGGGATCGCCAGTCCCGCCGGGGTCTGCTGCGGCGTCCCCGGCTCGCGCCAGTAGTCGGGCAGCGAGCACGGCGCTTGCAGCACCTCGGTGCGCGCCAGATCCTCCACCGAGACCGTGCCGCGCTGGGCGAACGGATGCGTGGCGGGGACCGCCAGCATGCGCGGCTCCGACAGCAGCACGGGACCGTTGGCCAGATCCGGGCCCGACAGCGGCAGGCAGGCGATCAGCACCTCCAGCGCGTCGGCCCGCAGCCGTTCCAGCGCCTCGGTCATCTGAACCTCGCGGATCTCCACCTCGCAGCCCGGATGCCGGGTACGGAACCGCTCGGTCGCCCTGACCAGCAGCTGACTCGCCGCCGCGCCCACGAAGCCCACCCGCAGCAGCCCGGCCACCCCGCGCCCCTCGGCCACGGCCGTCGCCAGCGCCGCCTCCAGCCGCTCGAACGCGGGCCGCAGGTCGTCGTGGAGGCGCCGGCCGATCGGTGTCAGCACCACACTGCGGCTGGTGCGCTCGAACAGCGGCGCCCCGACGCGGCGTTCGAGCTTGCTGATCACCTGGCTGACCCGGGCCGTGGTCACCCGCAACCGCATGGCGGTCCGCCCGAAGTGCAGCTCCTCGGCGAGGGTCAGGAACGTCTCCATCTCGTACCGCTCCATGCAGGCCCCCTTCCTGGTGCCGTCGAGGCATGTGTGAGCGCGCTGTTAAATCGTACTTAACGATCATTCCATGAAGTGGAGTTGATCCTCCCGCCCCCGTCAGGGAAGTCGGTTGACACCGCCCGCCCGCGCTGCCTAGCGTCGTGCCCGTATGTGACTGCTATTCATATGACAGAACGCCTCGGAGTACGCCTGCACGATCGGCGCGGACTGCGCGGCGGGCAGCCGGTGCAGCCCCTCAGGGCTCTGCGCGGCCTTCACCAGTGCCGCGGGCGCGGCCCCCGTCAGCCGCGCCGCCTCCGCCACGCCCTGCGCGAGGTTGGGCGTGAGCGCGTTGGTGGAGATCGTGCCGAACACCGCCGTGCCGAAAGCGCTGCCCAGCGTGCGGAAGAAGGTCACGCCCGAGGTGGCCGTACCGAGGTCGGCGTACGCCAAACCAGGGGTGACGGGAGCGGACCACGTCGTAGGCTCGGAAACATGGCTGGTGACGAGGGGAAGCCCGCGGGCGGCGGGAGCGTACGGGTGGACAGTTGGATCTGGTGCGTACGGCTGACCAAGACGCGCTCGATCGCCGCCGCGGCGTGCAGGGCCGGACACGTCCGGGTGAACGGCGAGCGCGTGAAGCCCGCCCAGGCCGTACGCGTCGGCGACGAGGTACGGCTGCACCACGCGGGCCGCGAGCGGATCGTGGTCGTCTCCAAGGTGCTGAGCAAGCGGGTGGGCGCGCCCGCGGCGGCCGAGTGCTTCGTGGACAACAGCCCGCCGCCGCCCCCGCGCGAGGACGTCCTGGCGCTGGGCCTGCGCGACCGCGGCACCGGACGGCCGACCAAGCGCGACCGGCGCGAGCTGGAACGGCTGCTGCACGGCAGCGCGCGGCCCGGCGACGGCGGCCGGCCCGGCGGGACCCCGCGTCCGCGCGGCGGCTCCCGGCGTCCTGCGGACGGCTGAGGGGCGGGCGGCTGGGGGGCGGGCGGTGTCCCGAGGGCGGTTGAGCGGTGCCCGCGTGACCCGCGAGTCCTGCGTCGGACCCTGGCTGATGGCTCAGAGCGTCTGAGCGCACTGACGGTGCTGCCCGGCTGAGGACCCGGCGGGACCGGCCGGCCGCCGGATCAGTACGACTGGAGTTCCAGGAGGTTGCCGTCCGGGTCGCGCAGATGCGCGGTCCGCATCGACGGGCCCCACTCGGGGCGGTCGGCCGGGGGAGCGATTGGCCGTCCGCCGTGCCGCAGGCACAGCTCGTACCCGGCGGTGACGTCCGGCACCCGGCTGACCAGCATGGCCCGGTCCCGGGCGGGCGGCGCGTCGGCGGGCAGGCCGGTGCCGCCCGTCGCCTCGGCCATCGCGGCCCGGTCGAAGAGGGCGAGGACGCCCTCGGCGCCGACGTCCCAGCTCGCGTAGGGGCCGCTCTCGCCGCCGCGGGTCAGCGTGGCGCCGACGAGACCGGGAAGCACGGCGTTGTAGAAGCGGAAGGTGTCGGCGAACCGGCCGACGAGCAGGCGCGGGTGGAGCGCGTCCATCGGGAGACCTCACTCGGTGCGTACGGGATGATGCGTGACGGGATGATGAGTGACAGGATCGTGGGTGCTGACCCATCATTGGTGGCAGCCTACAATGAGGTCCATGAACGGAACACCGCCCACCCTCGCCGCCCTCACGACGTATCTGCTGTCGAAGACCGGCAAGGCCGCGCGCGGCAGGCTGGCCGCGGAGCTGTCGGACGAGGGTCTGCGGCTGTGGCACATGGCGGTGCTCGCCGCGCTCGCCGACTTCGGCCCGCAGGTGCAGCGGGAGCTGGCGGGGCGGCTGGGCGTCGACCCCAGCGACATGGTGAAGGTCGTCGACGAACTGGCAGCGTCCGGCTGCGTCGAGCGCGCCCGTGACACGGCCGACCGCCGCCGGGTCCGGGTCGCCCTCACGCCGGCGGGCAGCGACCGCCTCGCCGCGCTCACCGCCCGCGCCGAGGCCGTACAGGACGACGTGCTCGCCCCGCTCGACGCGCGCGAACGGGCCCAATTGCACGCCCTGTTGCTGCGGGTGCACGAAGGGCTGCCCGCCGGGGGACGGTGAGACCGCGGCAACGGCGGGGCTGGGGTGTGCCGGGAGCGGCCCTCGCCCCCGTAAACTTGCGGTGCTAGTTTACGGGGGCGGTACATACCCACACCCGGGGCCGCCCGACCCGCACCCTCGGGTCCCGCCAGGAGGAGCACGCGATGCGACCTGTCCACTTCGCCGCCGCCCGCCGCACCCCCATCGGGAAGCTGCGGGGAGCGCTCTCCACGGTCCGCCCCGACGACCTGGCGGCGACCGTGCTGCGCGGTCTGCTGGACGGCGTGCCCGCGCTCGACCCCGCCAGGATCGACGACGTCTACTGGGGCGCGGCGAATCAGTCGGGCGAGGACAACCGCAATGTGGCGCGGATGGCCGTGCTGCTCGCGGGCCTGCCGGACAGCGTGCCCGGCGCCACCGTCAACCGGCTCTGCGCGTCCGGGCTCGAAGCCGTCACCGCCGCCGCCCGCATGATCGCGGCGGGCGAGGCCGACATCGTGGTCGCGGGCGGCTCCGAGTCGATGAGCCGCGCCCCCTTCGTCCTGCCCCGCCCCGACGACGCGCTGCCGCACACGATGCCGACGTACGACACCCGGCTCGGCTGGCGGCTCACCAACGACCGGATGCGCGAACTGCACGGCGTGCTGGCGATGGGGGAGACGGCGGAGGAGGTCGCCACGCGGTACGGCGTCAGCCGCGCCGACCAGGACGCCTTCGCGCTGCGCAGCCACCGCAATGCCGCCGCCGCCCGCGAGAAGGGCCTCTTCGACGCCGAGATCCTGCCCGTCACCCGGCCCGACGGTGTGGTCGTCACGCGGGACGAGTGCATCCGCGAGGACACCACGGCCGAGCGGCTGGCCGCGCTCAAGCCGGTCTTCCGCAAGGACGGCACCGGGACGGTCACCGCGGGCAACGCCTCGCCGATGAACGACGGCGCCGCCGGGCTGCTGCTGGTCAGCGAGGAGGCGCTGCGCGACCTCGGACTCGAATCACTCGGCCGGTACGCGGCCGGGGCCAGCGCCGGAGTACACCCGGACGTCATGGGCGTCGGGCCGGTCCCGGCGACCCGGCGCGTGCTCGCCCGGCTCGGCAGGACCGTCGACAGTGTCGAGGAGGCCGAGTTCAACGAGGCGTTCGCCGCCCAGGCGCTGGCCTCCGTGCGCGAACTCGGCGTCGACCCCGAACTGGTCAACCCCGACGGCGGCGCCATCGCCCTCGGCCACCCGCTCGGCTGCTCGGGCGCCCGTATCCTCACCACCTTGCTGCACCGGATGAACCGCACCGGCGCCCACCGGGGCCTGGCCACCATGTGCGTCGGGGTCGGCCAGGGCACGGCGGTGCTGGTCGACCGCGACTGAGCCGCGACTGAGCCGCGACTGCGCGGTGCCGGACGCGCGACGGACTCGCGCTCGACCCGTGTCGGTACGGCGGTGCCGCCGCCCGGGCGAAACGGCGGCGAGGGTGACGGGAACCACCTCCGTGACACCCGCCCGCGGACCCGAAAGCCCGGTGCCGTCCGCCGCCGTCTGGGACAATCGATCGCGTGCCTACACCACTTAGCGGACGAGTTGACGCACGTTGACCGGCCCCGACAGCGGGGCGCAGCTGCTCGCGATCAGTGACCTGCACGTCGGTTACGCGGCCAACCGCCTCATCGTGGAGCAGTTGCGGCCGGGGACGGACGAGGACTGGCTGATCGTCGCCGGAGACGTCGCCGAGAACTCCGAGGACATCATCTGGGCGCTGACCACGCTCAAGGAGCACTTCTCCACCGTCATCTGGCTGCCGGGCAACCACGAGCTGTGGACCCCGCCGGACGACCCGGTGCAACTGCGCGGCGAGGCCCGCTACCGCCACCTGGTCGAGGAGATCCGCCGCCTCGGCGTCATCACGCCCGAGGACCCGTACCCCCTGTGGGAGGGCGAGCGGGGACCGGTCGCGGTCGTGCCGATGTTCCTGCTGTACGACTACACGTGGCGCGACGGCACGCCCGGCGCCACCACCAAGGAAGAGGCGCTGGCGCACTCGCGGGACCTCGGCGTGGTCTGCAACGACGAGCGGTTCCTGCACCCCGACCCGCTGCCGGGCCTCGACGACTGGTGCCGGGTCCGGGTGGCCGAGACCGAGGCGCGCCTGGAGGCGCTGGACCCGGCGCTGCCGACGGTGCTGGCCAACCACTTCCCGCTGCACCGCGACCCGACGCGCATCCTGCGCTACCCGTCGTTCGCGCTGTGGTGCGGCACGGAGCGCACCGAGCAGTGGCACACCCGCTTCCGGGCCGCCGAAGTCGTCTACGGGCATCTGCACATCCCGCGGGTGATGTGGCGCGACGGCGTCCGCTTCACGGAGGTCTCGCTCGGCTACCCGAGGGAGTGGGGGCGCCGCGACACCGGGCCCGCGGGGCCGCGGCGGATACTGGCCGGACGTCAGGGCGTCCGCCGGTGATCGAGCACCTGCTGCCCGCCGCCGTCCGCTCACGGGCCGTGTACGGCGCGGAGCTCGACGGCGCGCCGCTCTTCCCCGAGGAGGCCGCGGCCGTCGCCAAGGCGGTCGCCAAGCGCCGTGCCGAGTACGCGGCGGGCCGCGCCTGCGCCCGTGCCGCGCTGGCCGGGCTCGGGATCGCACCGGGGCCGATCCCGCGCGACCCCGACCGGGGCGCGCCGGTCTGGCCGGCCGGCGTCGTCGGCAGCATCACCCACTGCGACGGCTACCGTGCCGCGGCCGTCGCCCGCACCTCCGACGTCCACACCCTCGGCATCGACGCGGAGCCGCACGGCCCGCTGCCCGAAGGGGTGCTCAAGGTCGTCACCGCCACCGACGCGGAGGCCGCCGCGCTGGAGCGGCTGGGCGAGGAAGCACCCGAAATCCACTGGGACCGGCTGCTGTTCAGCGCCAAGGAGACCGTCTACAAGGCGTGGTATCCCTTCCACCGCAAGATGCTCGGCTTCGAAGAGGCCGAACTCCTCTTCACCCGCGACCCCGACGCCCCCGACCGCGGCGGCTACACCGCCCGCCTCCTGATCCCCGGCCCCCTCCTCGCCGAGAACATCGGCCCCGACATCTTCACCGGCCGCTGGACCACCCGCAACGGCCTCGTCACCACCGCGATCGTCGTCCCCAACCCAACGGCTGCGCCTGCCGCTTGACCCTTGAGACGTCCCCGCCCCCGCACCTCGTACCCCCGACCTGAGCGCGACCCCCCCCGCCTCCCCGCGACCGGGCGACCCGGCCCGGAATTCCGCCAAGGCGCCCCCGTCCGGCGAGGCAGCCCCGGAACCCCGCCGAGCCCCCGGCCCGATCCGCCCAACGGCCTCCGCCGCCGGGCGTACCGCCGCTGAGTTTCCGTGTGACAGCCGCCGCCGCGTGGCCGAGTCCCAGCAGACGCTCAACGGCCTCCGCCGTCCGGTGGATTCGCGGCAGACGCGAGCGCCGTCCGGCGCGGGAGCGGGGCCGGATTGGCCCATCGACCTGTGCCGTGATGTGGCCTGCGGCGGGGTGTCCGTGCGACGGGGTGTCCGTGCGACGGGTGGCGGGCCGGGCCGGATTTACTCCCGACCTTTGCCGTCAGGCGTACCGCCGCTGAGTTTCCGTGTGACAGCCGCCGGGTGCCCAAGCCCGAGCAGACGCCAAGCGACCTGCGCCGTCAGGCGGCCCGCGGCGGAGTGTCGGTACCGAGCGCCGGTGGGCGCCCAACGGGCTGCCCCGTCCGGCGGATTCGTGGCAGACGCGAGCGCTGTCCGGCGCGGGGGCGGGGCCGGGCGCGTTCGATGACCTCCGCCGTCAGGCGGATTCGCGGGGGATCAGGGTCGTTTTGAAGATCGCTGAGCGGGTCTGCTGGGCGGGGTCGTCGATGAGGGCCATCAGGAGCTTCGCCATTTCCGCGGCCATGTCCTCGACCGGCTGGCGGATGGTGGTGAGCAGGGGGCGGGAGGACAGGGCGGCGCTGCTGTCGTCGAAGCCGATGACGGCCACGTCGTCGGGCACGCGGCGGCCGTGGTCGCGCAGGACGAGAAGGGCGCCCTGGGCCATGAGGTCGTTGGCGACGAACACGCCGTCGGTGTCGGGCTGTTCGGACAGCAACTGCTTCATCGCCCGCTCGCCGCCCTCCTGCGTGAAGCTGCCCTCGACGCTGGGGACGTACGCGTAGCCGTGCTCGGCCATCGCCTCGCGGAAGCCTGCGAGGCGGTCCTGGCCCGCGGGGGAGTCGGCCGGGCCCGCGATGGTGGTGATCCGGCGGCAGCCGCGGGCCAGCAGGTGCTCGGCGGCGAGCTTCGCGCCCGCCTGCTGCGCGACGTCCACGAAGCTGATCGGGATCGGCGTGGCCGGCCGGGCGAACAGCACGGTCGGCAGCCCGGCCTCGGTGAGCAGGGACGGCAGCGGGTCGCCCGGCGCGATCGACACCAGCACCACGCCGTCGATGTGCTCCTGCCGCAGATTCGGCACCAGCGAGCGCCGTGCCTTCTCGGAGTCGGCGAGCATCAGCAAGGGGTGCACGCCGCGCGGGCGCAGCACCGTGAGCAGGCCGCCCACTATCCGGCCGAAGAACGGGTCGCTGAAGACCTGCCCGAGGAAGGGGTCGTCGGCCGCGTGGTGGTCGGGCACGGAGAAGACCAGCGCGACCGAGTCCGTACGCCGGGTGACCAGCGACCTGGCCGCGCGATTGGGGATGTACCCGGTCGCCTCGACCGCCTCCTGGACGACCTTCTGGATCTCCGGATCGACATTGCGCGTCCCGTTGACCACACGGGACACCGTCGCCCGCGACACCCCGGCGGACCGCGCGACGTCTTCCAGTGTGGGCAGGCGGGGCCCGGCAGGACGGCTGCTCGTCATGGTCCAGTTATACCACGCACGGAGAGCGCTCTCCCTAAGTCCTGGTCGGACAACACGCAGATGGGGCGGGGTACGGCAGCCCCCCACAGGCCCGCCGCGCCCCGCCCCGGTCTCAACCGCGCGCCCCGGTCACCCGGGTCACGCGTACACCCCGAACTCGTACAGCGAGTACCCGTAGGCCGTGCCGCGCTGCGTCAGATTCAGCCGCACATAGCGGCCGGACCCGTTGACGTCGAACGTCTCCACGCCGCCGGTCGCGGTGGTCGTGCTGTAGATGTCCGTCCACGTGTTGCCGTCGTTGGACACCTGCACCTGGTACGACTTCCCGTAGGCGGACTCCCAACCGAGCTGGATGTGCTTGATCGCGGTGGTCTGCCCGAGGTCGACCCGCAGCCACTGCGCGTCGGTCCAGTCGGTCGCCCACCGGGTGTCCCAGCGCCCGTCCGTGGTGTTCGACGGCGGGAACGGCGCCCCGTTGCCGGTCTGCTGGTACGAGGACGCGGTCGTCGGCTTGCCGAGCGCCACGTTCGTACCGCCGACCGTCGGCGCCACCACGCGGAACGACTTGGTCTCGATACCGACGTTCCCGTGCCCGTCGAAGGCGTACACGTACACCTTCCACACCCCGAGCGTCTTGGGCGCGGTCACCGTGAACCTGCCGTCGCCGGTCTGTGTGAACGTGACCTGTTGCAGACCGGTCCCGCTGTCCACGTACTTGGTGGAGTACATGAGTTGATACCGGATCAGATCGCCGTCCGGATCGGTCGCCGACGCCGAGACGTCGAAGGTGCCGCCGGCCGGGACGGAACCGCTGTTGCCGACCGTCATCGAGCTGATCACCGGCGGGGTGTTGGCCTGCGGCGTGCCGCCGTAGTCCTTCGCCACCGAGTAGTACATCATCCGGTTCCAGCTCGCGGGGCGGACGTTGAACCACACGCCGCCGAAGTCGTTCTCGTTGCCGTAGTGGAAGATCGTGGCGCCGAGCGCGACCCCGGTGTGGCCCGAGATGCAGTTCCACGCGGACAGGTACGCGTCCCGCTTCTGGATGTCCGTCGGCTCGGTGGGCACCCCGTTCGCGTCGTTCGGCACCTCCCACTCGCCGGCCTCACCGGTCTCGGTGACGATGTACGGCTTGGTGTAACCGCCGTTGATCCAGTCCTGCTTCACATTGCAGACCGCGCCGTAGGAGTTGACCGCGTAGAGGTCGAGCGACGGCGTGTACTGCTTGTAGTACGGCCACGCGCCGGTCCACGCGTCCGTCGAGGTCACTGGGTGGTTCGGGTCGATCGCGTGGATCGCCTGCGTCACCTGCTCGACGAACTTCGCGTAGGCGATGCGCTGTTGCTCGATCGCGGCGCCCGAGTAGTGGTCCTGCGTGGTGAGGATGACCTCGTTGCCGACATCCCACATCAGCACGCCCGGGTGGTTCTTGTACGTCGTCACCCAGTTCTTGATGTCGTTGAGCGTGTTGGTCTTGTACGCCGTGTCGTTGACGTAGTCCGCGCCCTGGTTGAGCCAGAAGCCGTTGACCACCTTCAGACCGAACTGCGCGGCGGCGTCCAGCAGCGGCTTGGTGCCCGCGTCGGTGCCCCAGGTGCGCACGGTGTTGACGCCCATCGCCTTCAGGTCACGCATGTGCGCGTTCGCCGTGTCGTTGGACGGACCCCAGGTCATGCCCTTGACGGTGTACGGCGCTCCGTTGACGGTGAGCTTCCAGTTGCCCTGGCCGCCCGTGACGTGCACGTCGCTGGCGCCGGTCGGCACCGGCGGGTCGGTGAGCGGGGTCGGCACGGTGCCCGCGGCGATCTGGGAGACCGTCACGTTGTCGATGCTCAGCGCGCCGCCGGAGGAGGTGTCGGCGGCCGGAGAGGTGCAGCCGCAGACGGAGTTGGGGTAGGAGCCGCCGATCCGGAGGCTGAAGTCCACGAAGACGCCGTGGTGCACGGCCGCCTCCCAGGTCGCGACGCCGACCTGCGACTCGCTGACCTGCCAGATCTGCTTGCCGTCGAGGTAGTAGCGGATCTGCTCGTCGGACTTCGTGCGGTCGATGATCTCGGAGTACGTGTGGTAGCCGGTCTGGCAGCCGGAGCAGGTGGCCAGGCCGCTGGTCTTGCCGTTGTACTCGTCGCAGTTGCCGCCGGGCGCGGTGCCGCAGTGCAGGGTCGCCGAGAGCTGAGAGCGGCCGTTGACGTTCTCCATGATGTCGCTCTCGCCGACGGCCGGCCACGCGCCGGGGTTGCCCCGGAAGGCGGCGCCCATCGCGCGGAAGGACGGCCAGTAGCCCAGCGCCTTGGCCGGATCCGGCTGCTTGAGCGTGGCGGAGATCTGGAGCTGGCCGCCCGCGGGCGCCGCGAAGTCGGTCCGCTTGGACTCGATCCGGCCGGACGTCCAGGCCGTACCCGACTTCAGGGCCGTCAAGTTGAGGTGGCCGTTGCCGTCGAGGCCCACGTTCGCGGGGGAGTTGGTGGCGGTGTCGACCTCACCGGTGCCCCAGTTGGCGGGGCCGCCGGGGTAGGCGGTGCCGGTGTCCGTGATCCAGTTGGCGGCGCTGGGCGAGGTGCCGGCCGCGCCGGTGAAGTCGTCGCTCCACACCGTGGTCCAGTTGCCGGGCGGCGGCGTGCCCGTACCGCCGTTGTCACCGCCGGTCGTACCGCCCGTGCCGCCGGAGCCCGCGGTGCCGTAGACCTGGAACTCCCACAGCGAGTAGCCGTAGCCGTTGTTGCGCACGGTGCCGTTGATCCGGACGTACCGGCCGGTGCCGCTGACCGTGAGGGTCTGGGTGCCGCCGGTGCCGGTGGTCGTGGAGTAGATCGTCGTCCAGCCGCCGGTGCCGGTGTCGGAGACCTGGATCTGGTACGCCGTCGCGTAGTTCTCCCAGTTCAGCACGACCTTGCTGACGGTGGAGGTGGCGCCGAGGTCGACCTGGAGCCACTGCGGGTCGCTCCACGCGCTGGCCCAGCGGGTGCCGGCGTCGCCGTCGACCGCGGCGGAGGCCGGGTAACCGGCGCCCTCGGTGCTGGACGCGGTGGCGGGCTTGCCCTGCGAGAGCAGGGTGTCGGCGGCGTGCGCGGCCGTGGTGGGGACGGCGAGCGCGTACAGCGCGAGACCCATGGCGAGGAGCACCAGAAGGGCCGCGCGCAGCGACGGTGGAAGGGATCTGAACCGGGCGGTCGGTGAGTGTGAGGCTCTCATGCCGATTCTCCTGCGGGGGGAGGTGAGGGAGGGAGGGTGCGGCTCTCCGGGACGGCGGGTTCCGGGGCATGGAGCATGCGGGAGAGCGCTCTCTCAGTGGGCAGATGGTTGCGTCCCGGTTTCCGGGGTGTCAAGGCATCGGACACGAGATGACGACATGTCCCGCTCGTTATGCCCTCTAACTTCCTGAATCAGCTGGTCTGTTCACCATCGGAACGTGCGGATCCGGTGGGGATCGGAGTACCGGGTCTTGACACACGCCCGTGCGGGGCGTGAATGTACCGGCATTGGGAGAGCGCTCTCCAAGCGTTCTTTTCCTGCCTGCCCCGGGGTCCCTCCGGCCGCCCCACCCGTCCGCCCAGAGACCGAGAAATCCGAGGAAGTCCCCATGAGCGACACAGGAAACAGACGCAGGACGTGGCTCGCGGGAGGGGGCGCCGTACTGGCCGCCGCGCTCCTGGCCACCGGCTGTGGAAGCGACTCGACGTCCAAGTCCGGTTCCGGCGACGACGCCAACGCCAAGACCACGCTCACCGTGAACCTGTTCTCGGACTTCGGCTACAAGGACCTCTACGCCCATTACCACAAGCTCCACCCGAACATCACGATCAAGGAGAACCGCGCCGACCTGGGCGCCCACCACCAGAACCTGCACGCGCACCTGGTCGCGGGCAGCGGCACCGCCGACATCGAGGCGATCGAGATCGGCCAGGTCGCGGGCTTCCAGCCCGAGGCGAGCAAATTCGTCAACTTCCTGGACGAGGGCGTCGACAAGAACCAGTGGGTGCCGTCCAAGACCGCCCCCGCCTCCAGCCGGGACGGCTCCTCGCTCTTCGGCCTCGGCACCGACATGGGCGGCATGGCGCTCTGCTACCGCGCCGACCTCTTCCAGAAGGCCGGGCTGCCCACCGACCGGCAGGCCGTCTCCTCGCTGGTGTCGAGCTGGGACTCCTACTTCTCCACCGGCAAGCAGTTCCTCGCCAAGAGCCCGGACAAGAAGGTCAAGTGGTTCGACGCGGGCAGCAATGTCTTCTCCGCGATGACCGCCCAGGCGCCGCAGGCGTTCTACGACGCGGACGGCAAGGTCGTCGCCGCGTCCAACCCGGCGGTCAAGCAGGCGTTCGACACGGTCGCGGGCGCCATCAAGGACGGTGAGTCGGCCGGTATCGCCGCCTTCACCCCCGCCTGGGACACCGGCTTCCGCAAGAGCCAGTTCGCCACCGTGACCTGCCCGGCCTGGATGAGCTACGAGTTCAAGGCCAACCCGCCCGCCGACGGCGGCAAGTGGGACATCGCCACCATCCCCGGCGGCGGCGGCAACTGGGGCGGCTCCTATCTGACGGTGCCCAAGCAGGGCAAGCACACCAAGGCCGCCGTCGAGCTGGCCAAGTGGCTCACCGCGCCCGCCCAGGAAGCCTGGCTCTTCAAGAACAAGGGCTTCTTCCCGTCCGACCAGGCGCTGTGGACCTCGCCCGACATCGCGAACCTGACCGACCCGATGTTCAACGGCGCGCCCACCGGCAAGATCTTCTCCGACTCCGCGAAGAACCTGAAGCCGCAGCCGCTCGGCCCGCACGGCGCCGACATCGGCAACATCTACGGCAACGCCCTGGTCTCGGTCGAACAGGGCAAGGCGAGCGTGGACAAGGCGTGGAGCAACGCCAACGCCGAGATCAAGAACATCGGCGAGTAGCGCCCGGCCGGCGGGCACGGGTGCCGGGCGCCGCTCGCGCCGCCCATGGCCCGCCGGTCCCGGCACCACCCTTCCGGCGTCCCGGAGCCGGGCCCCGAGCCCGGACTCCCGGACCGAAGTGGCCGCCGGATCGCGGCGGGCGGCCACCGGATCCCGCCGTCCGCGCGGACCGCTGTCCCGAGCGGGCCGCGCGGACGGTGGGGCACGACGGGAGCCGGCCCCGGACGTGAGGTCCTCAGATCCTCCGGGTTCCTGACCGCCCCGAGGTTCCCGTTCCGGGCCGCTCGCGCCACTCGACGGGCCGGCGGGGGTTGCGCACCCTTCCCACTCCCCGCCCACCGCGTACCCCCCGCCGGCCACCAACCAGGAGCAGATGCATGGCCGTCTCGACCGGCACCCCGCCCGCCGCCTCACAGGACAACCCCTCGCCCGGAAGGGCGGCGCCCGACTTCGCCCCCGCCAAGGGGGCCCGATGGCACCGGGCCGAGCGGCGCCTGTCGCCGTACTTCTACATCTCGCCGTTCTTCCTCGTCTTCGGCGTCTTCGGCCTGTTCCCGCTGCTCTACACGGCGTATGTGTCGCTCACCGCCTGGCGGGCCGACACCGACGGCAGCAGGCACACCTTCGTCGGCCTCGACAACTACCGCACCCTGCTGCACGATCAGTTCTTCTGGAACGCCCTGCGCAACACCCTCGGCATCGGCGTGCTCTCCACCGTTCCGCAACTGCTGCTCGCACTGGGCCTGGCCCACCTGCTCAACTACCGCCTGCGGGGCCGCACTTTCATCCGGATGGGCGTGCTGCTGCCCAACGTCACCTCGGTCGCGGCCGTCACGATCATCTTCGTCCAGCTCTTCGGCCGCGACTTCGGCCTGGTCAACTGGTTCCTCGGCCTCTTCGGCGTCCCGCACACCGACTGGCAGGCGGGCACCTGGTCCTCCTGGATCGGCATCTCCACCATCGTCACCTGGCGCTGGACCGGCTACAACGCGCTGATCTACCTCGCCGCGATGCAGGCCGTCCCCTTCGAGCTGTACGAGGCCGCCGCGATCGACGGGGCCAGCCGGTGGCGGCAGTTCAGGTCCATCACCATCCCGGTGCTGCGCCCCACCATCTTGTTCACCGTCATCACCTCGACCATCGGCGCACTCCAGATGTTCGGCGAGCCACTGCTGTTCAGCGCGAGCCAGACCCCGATGGCGGGCGGCTCGCAGCACCAGTTCCAGACGATGGCGCTGTACTCGTACGACCAGTTCTGGGGGAAGTTCAAATACGGCTACGGCGCCGCGATCTCCTGGGCGATGTTCCTGGTCATCGTCGTGATCGTCGCCGTCAACTTCCTTCTGGCCCGCCGCATGAAGGGAGTCGAGGCCGCATGACCACCCTGCCGCTCACCAAGCGCCCCCGCCGCCGATCCGGCCGGGACCGTCAGCTTTCGGCCGGCAAGGGCGTCTACGTCGCGCTCGCCGTCGTCGTCGGACTCTCGGTCTTCCCGCTGTACTGGACGCTGGTCGCCGCCTCGCGGGACAACGCCGCGCTCAGCCAGGTGCCGCCCGCGCTACTGCCCGGCAGTCACCTCCTGTCCAACCTGCGCCGGGCGTTCGACCAGGCCGACATGCAACTGGCCCTGGTCAACTCGCTGATCGTGGCCGGCACGGTCACCGTCTCGGTGGTGCTGACCTCCACGCTCGCCGGATTCGCCTTCGCCAAGCTGCGGTTCCCCGGCCGGAGCCCGCTGCTGGGCTCCGTGGTGGCGACGATGATGGTCCCCACCCAGCTCGGCATCATCCCGCTCTACATCATGATGGCGAACTGGCTGCACTGGGCGAACCACCTTCAGGCGCTCATCGTGCCCGCCGCCGCCAACGCCTTCGGGGTGTTCTTCATGCGGCAGTACCTGGTCACGGCCATCCCCGACGAACTGCTCGACGCGGGCCGGATGGACGGCTGCACGACCCGGGGCCTGTACTGGCACATCGCACTGCCCGCCGCCCGCCCGGCGATGGCGGTGCTCGGCATGCTCACCTTCATGGCCAGTTGGAACGACTTCTACTGGCCCAAGGTGGTCATGACCCAGCAGAACCCCACGGTGCAGCTCTCGCTGTCCGAACTGGCCAGCGGCTACATCCAGGACTACTCCCTGGTGCTCACCGGGGCGCTCGTCTCCAGCCTGCCGATCATCGCGGTCTTCCTGCTGATGGGCCGTCAAATCCTGGACGGCATCATGCAAGGGGCCATGAAGGGATGACCATGATCACTCCCGAGTCCGAGTCCCTGCCCCTTCCCGGGCCCGCGACGCTGTCCGATCCTGCGTCGGGGAACGGGTCGGGGCCCGCGCCGGGGCCGACGTCCGAGCCCGCGTCGGAGACGGAACCCGCCCCGTCCGACGCGGAGTTGGACGCGCTCGTCGCCAAGCTCGACCTCCCCGCCAAGGTCCGGCTGCTCTCCGGCGCCAGTTCCTTCAGGACGCAGGGCGAACCGGCTGTCGGCCTGCGGGAGATGGGCGTGTCCGACGGGCCCGCGGGCGTACGCGGCGAGCGCTGGGACGAACGCGACACCGCGCTCGTCCTGCCGTCGCCGACCGCGCTCGCGGCGAGCTGGGACGAGGAACTCGTCGCCGAACTGGGCGGTCTGCTCGCCGCGGAGGCCCGCCGCAAGCGGATCGACATCATGCTCGCCCCCACCCTCAACCTGCACAGGACCCCGGCGGCCGGACGGCACTTCGAGTGCTACTCCGAGGACCCGCTGCTCACCGGACGCACGGCCGCCGCGTACATCCGCGGCGTCCAGGCCGGCGGCGTCGCGGCCACCGCCAAGCACTACGTGGCCAACGACTCGGAGACCGAACGCCTGACGCTGGACGCCCGCGTCGACGAACGCACCCTGCGCGAGGTGTACATGGCGCCCTTCGAAGCCGCGGTGCGCGCGGGCGTGTGGGTGGTGATGTCCGCGTACAACGCGGTCAACGGCATCACCATGTCCGAGAGCCCGCTGCTGGCCGAACCGCTCAAGGGCACCTGGGGCTTCGACGGGGTCGTGGTCTCCGACTGGGGCGCGGTCCGGTCCACCGAGGACTCGGCGCTCGCCCCGCAGGACCTCGCGATGCCGGGGCCGCACCCGCTGTGGGGCGAGCCGCTGGTGGCGGCGGTCCGCGAGGGCCGGGTGCCCGAGACGGTGATCGACGACAAGGTCCGCCGATTCCTGCGGCTCGCCGCACGGGTCGGTGCGCTGGAGGGCTTCCAGGGGACCTTGTCACCCCTGGAAGCCCACGGCGAAACACGGGCGACCACCACGGCACCGGCTGCCGCGCCGGTCGTGTCGGACGACGCCCGCGTCCTGCTGCGCCGCGCGGTCGCCGCCGCGAGCGTCCTGCTGCGCAACGAGGGCGGGCTGCTGCCGCTGGACCCGGTCCCCGGACGAAGGAGCGGCCAGGACGGTCCGGACGGGGGGCCGCCGCGGATCGCCGTACTCGGCCCGAACGCCGCCGCCGCGCGCGTCCAGGGCGGCGGCAGCGCGGGCGTCTTCCCGATCGAGGTCGTCTCGCCGCTCGACGGCATCAGGGACGCGGTCGGCGACGGCGCCGAGGTCGTGCACGCCGAGGGCGTCGTCCTCACCACCCGCCCGACCCCGCTGCACAGCGGCAACTCCCGCGACCCGCGCAGCGGCGCACCCGGCGTCCTGGTCCGGTACCTCGCCGCCGACGGCGCCGAGATCCACGCCGAGCACCGGCTCAGCGGCCGGATCCTGGAGTCGGGCGACGCGCCGGAACTCGCCGCCACCGCGGCGGCCGTCGAGGTCAGCGCCCTGGTCACACCGGATGTCACGGGGGAGTGGCGGTTCGCCGTCGTCGGCCTCGGCGCGGTCACGCTGCGGGCGGACGGCGAGACGCTGATCGACACCTATGTGCGGCCCGAATCGCGGGACCCCACATATGTCCACGTCACACCGTCCTTCCGGGTGGCGTCCCGGCAGGTGACGGCGGGCGGTGAACTGCTGCTGGTCGCCACCCGGCACTGGGAGGCGGACGACGGCTTCGCGGTCGCGCTGGCCGCCGACCCGCCGCGCCGAGACGAGGACGAGTCGATCGCCGAGGCCGTGGCGCTGGCCCGCGACGCGGACGTGGCCGTCGTGGTCGTCGGCACCACCGACGAGATCGAGAGCGAGGGCTTCGACCGTACGTCGCTCGCGCTCCCCGGCCGCCAGGACGAACTCGTCGCCGCGGTCGCCGCCGCCAACCCCCGTACCGTGGTGATCGTCAACTCCGGCGGACCGGTCGAACTGCCCTGGCGGGAGAGCGTCCCCGCGGTGCTGCTGAGCTGGTTCCCCGGCCAGGAGGCCGGACACGGCCTGGCCGACGTGCTGTTCGGCCACGCCGAGCCCGGCGGGCGGCTGCCCACCACCTGGGCCGGACTCGCCGAGGGCGCGCCCCTGCCGTCCACCACCCCCGCCGACGGTGTGCTGCCGTACGAGGAAGGGCCGTATATCGGCCATCGTGCGTGGCGCAGGGCGGGCGCGGAACCCGCGTACTGGTTTGGTCACGGGCTCGGCTACACCACCTGGGAGTACCGGCTGCTGGACGTGCCCGAGGTGGTGGAGGAGACCTCGGACCAGAGTGAATCCGCAGGTGAGGACGGGAAACGGGACATCGTGGTACGGGTCGCGCTGCGCAACACCGGGGCGCGTGCGGGCCGCGAGGTCGTCCAGGTCTACCTCGGCACCGGGCCCGACGGCGACTATGACAACGGTGGACCACGACTGGCCGGATTTACCGCGGTCCGGGCCGAGCCCGGTGAGGATGTCGTGGCGGAAGTTCACGTGGCAGCACGGTCGTTCCAGCGGTGGTCACCCGCGGAAGGACGCTGGCGGAGCCGCCCGGCCCCGTACACGCTGTACGCCGGGCCCACGGCCGCCCGGCTGCCGCTCTCCGCGCCGCTGGCGTTCTGAGAGAACGCACCGAGACCGGGGCGCCCCCCTCACCTGACAGTCGGGGGCGTCCCCCGGGCACACTCCGCCCCGGTCCTGATCCGGTGAAGCCTGGGGGTTCCTGAGGGATCCTGAGGGGGATTGATTGCCCGGACCGGCGAACCGTAAGGTCAACGCGTCCCGGCAACACATCCGATGTATCGTCTCGCGAGGACGCGCCCCATGCCCATGCAGCCCTGGTTCGCCGACGCCAAGCTCGGCATCTTCATCCACTACGGGATCTACGCCGTCGACGGCGTCCCCGAGTCGTGGTCCTTCTACACCGGGCAGGTCACCCGGGAGCAGTACATGAAGCAGCTCGCGGGGTTCACCGCAGCCGCGTGCGAACCGGACGACTGGGCGCGGCTGTTCGCCCGCGCCGGCGCCCGCTATGCCGTGCTGACGGCCCGTCACCACGACGGCGTGGCCCTGTGGGACACCGCCCGCGAGGACGGCCTGTCCGTCACCCGCGACACCCCCGCGGGCCGCGACCTGCTCGGCGGCTACGCCGACGCGCTGCGCGCCGAAGGGCTCAAGGTCGGCTTCTACTACTCGCACTCCGACTGGTCGCACCCCGACTACCCGTCCGTCCGGCACCCCGACCCCGACCCGGTCCAGGCCGCCGTCAACGACAACCCGCTCAGCGCCCCCGCGCCGGGCGCGGAGGACCCCGCCGCCTGGCGGCGCTACCTCGGCTACCGCGACGCGCAGGTCGTGGAACTGGCCGAGCGGTACCGCCCCGACCTGCTGTGGTTCGACGGCGAGTGGGAGCGCGCCGAGGAGCAGTGGGGCATCGACACGCTCGCCGACGCCGTCCTTGCGATCAACCCCGAAACGGTCTTCAACGCCCGGATGTTCAGCCGCGGCGACTACGCCACCCCCGAGCAGGGCGTCCCGCTCCAGGCCCCCGACGGCCCCTGGGAGCTGTGCCTGACCGTCAACGACTCCTGGGGCTACCAGGGCCACGACGACCACCAGAAGTCGGTCGGCCAGCTCGTGCGCTACTTCACCGAGACGATCGGCGCGGGCGGCAATCTGCTGCTGGACGTCGGCCCGCGCGAGGACGGCACGATCACCGCGGAGCAGGCGGCGCGCCTCGAAGGGCTCGGCGACTGGATCGCCCGGCACTCCGCCGCCGTCTACGGCACCGTCGCCGGACTCCCGGCCGGCCACCACTACGGTCCGAGCACCCTCTCCGCCGACCGCCGCACCCTCTACCTGACCTGCTTCGACGCCCCGCGCGAGACGGTCTCGCTGCGCGGACTGCGCAACGCCGTACGCCGCGTGACCGTGGTCGGCACCGGTACCGAAGTCGGCCACGAGGTCACCGGCGGCCTGCACGACGTACCGGGAGTGCTGTGGATCGACGCGCCCTCGGCGGCCGACGTGGACGAGCACGCCACCGTGCTGGCCGTGGAGTTGGACGGCGAACTCGACCTCTACCGGGGGACGGGACGGGTGTGAGGCATGGTCCAAGGACGGTCGCGGGTCGGTGGGAAGGGGTGAGGTAACCCGTAAGCATCCGATGTCTTGGTTCCTGGGGAGTGCTCCCCACAGCGGAGAGTGGGTGATCTGGCACTATGTGCCCTGTACTGCGCTCTCCCGGGGGTGCCGTGTCCGACAGACATCGTGGAGGGAGCCCGGTGACGCGCGACGTGGGCCGGACGACGAGGGACCTGCGTCGGCACAACCGCACATCGGTGCTGACCCGGCTCTATCTGCACGGCCCCGCCAGCCGCTACGACCTGATGCGCGCCACCGGGCTCAGCTCCGCCACCGTCAGCAACGTCGTCACCGACCTGGTCGCGGACGGCCTCGTCGCCGAGGCGGGACTGCTCGACTCCGACGGCGGCCGGCCCCGCACCCTCCTCGAAGTACGGCCCGGATACGGGCAGGTGGCCGGGGTCGACATCGGCGAGACCCACGTCCAGGTCGGGCTCTTCGACTGGACGCTCGACACCCTCGCCACCGCCACCTACCCGATGGACACCGGACGGCCCGATCCCGCGGTGCTGGCCGGGCTCGTGACGGCGGGCATCGAGGAGGTCACCGCCAAGGCGGGCGTCGACACCGGCACCCTGCTCGGCGTCGGTGTCGGCGTGCCCGGCTCCGTCCTGCCCGACGGCTCGGTCCACGCGCCGACCCTCGGCTGGTCGGACGTCCCCTTCGACGCGCTGCTCAGGCCGCACATCGCGGCGCCCCTGCACCTCGACAACTGCGCCCGCACGCTCGGCCAGGCCGAGATGTGGCGCGGCGCGGGCCGGGGCGCCGAACGGGCCATCGTCGCGCTGCTCGCGGTCGGCGTCGGCGCCGCCGTCGCCACCGGTTCGCCGGGCGGCGTCACCAGCACCACCAGCGAGTGGGGCCACACCGTCGTCGAGGCGGGCGGCGCCGCGTGCCGCTGCGGTTCCCACGGCTGCCTTGAGGCGTACGTCGGCGCCGACGCCATCCTCGGCCACTACGGGCGCATCCCCGGCGCCCCCGAACTCCCCGGCGTCGGCACCGAGGCGCGCGTCGCCGCGCTCGTCACCGCCGCCTCCCGGCCGGGCCCGGCGGCCGACACGGTCCGCTGGACCGCGGAGTACCTGGGCATCGGCATCGCCAACCTGATCAATCTGCTCAGCCCCGACCGCGTCATCCTCTCCGGCTGGGTCAGCGGCGCCATGGGCCCGATGATGCTCCCCGCCGTACGCGACGCGATGCTCCGCCACACGCTCGACTACCTGGCGGCGGGCACGGCGGTGGAACTGGGCCGCCTGGGCCCGGAGGCGGTGGCGCTGGGGGCGGCGACGCTGCCGGTGCACGGGGTGTTGACGGGGGGGTAGGGGGGCGGTTCGGCATCGCGGAGGAGCGGTGTGGTGGAGGAGAAGGCGACGGGGCGGGAGATCGGGCGGTACGCGCTGGGGGCGGCGGAGGACGTGGACCGGGCGGTGGCGGCGGCTCGGGCGGCGCAGCCGGGGTGGGCGGGGCTGGCCGCGCCGGAACGGGGCCGGTATGTGCGGGAGTTGGGGCGGTATCTGGAGGGGCGGTTCGGGGAGCTGGTCGAGCAGAGCATGCGGGAGACGGGCAGGGTGAGGGCGAAGGCCGAGGACGAGGTGGGGACGAGCGTGCGGCAGCTCGCCTTGTCGGTGGTGCAGGTGAGCGAGAACGCGGGGGAGATCCTGCCGCCGTACAAGGCGGGGAAGTTGTCGCTGTCGCGGGTGGTGCCGCTCGGGGTGCTGGGGCTGATCACGCCGTGGAACTACCCGATGAATCTGGCGATGCGGGCGGTGGCGCCGGGGCTGGCGTTCGGGAACACGGTGGTGCTGAAGCCGGCGGAACTGACGCCGGTGACCGGCACACTGCTGTCGGTCGTTCCCGTGATCGCGCTCTTCCTGTCGCTCCAGCGGTTCTGGCGAATCGATCTGGTGACGGGGGCGCTCAAGTAGGGTTCCCGGCTCGCGCCTGTGCCGGGTCCCCGCCCCTGTGCGGGCTTCATTTCTTGAAGCCCGCACAGGGGATTGACGGCGCCGCGCTATGAGGAGTTAATTCCCCTAGCCGTTCATGGGAGCGCTCCCACTCAGCGTCGCCCGGACAGCGCCCGTACTCCGTACCGCCGTATCGAGGAGTCCACCCGCATGCCCGCACGCGTCCGCGCACGTACCGCCCGTACGCTCGTCACCGCCGCCACGGCCACCGCCGCGCTGGCCGCCGTCGCCGTCGCCCCGGCGCACGCGACGACCGGTCACGGCACGACCCCCGCCCCGCGCCCGCCCGCAGCCCTCTACACCCCGCCCGCCAACGCGGACGGGAACCGGCAGATCCTGGACCTGCTGCGGCACGGACAATTCCGGGACGCGGCAGGGGTGTTGGCGATGACCCTGACCCCGCAGGCCGTCTGGTACGGCGACGGGACACCCGCCCAGGTGGAGAGCTCGGTCCGCAAGACCGTCACCGACGCCGCCCGCCGCCACGCGCTGCCAGTGCTGGCGCTCTACAACATCCCCGGCCGCGACTGCGCCCAGTACTCGGCGGGCGGCGCCGCCAACACCGCCGAGTACGAGGCGTGGATCGACGCCGTCAAGCGCGGCATCGGGGCGCAGCCCGCCACGGTGATCCTTGAACCCGACTCGCTGGCGCTGCTCCCGTCCGACTGCGGCGCCGACGACGCGCAGGGCACCCTCACGGCCGCGCGCTACGACGAAATCCACTACGCCGTCGAGGCGTTGGAGCCGCAGGCGGGCACCAAGGTCTATCTGGACGCGGGCCACAGCGGCTGGCACAACGTCAACGACATCGTCCCCCGGCTGGTCGAAGCGGGCGTCGGCGACGCCACCGGCTTCTACCTGAACATCTCCAACTACCGCTCGGACAGCGAACTCGCCTGGTACGGCAAGCTCATCTCGTCCTGCCTCGCCTACGCGGCGGGCGGCGGCGACACCGCCGCGTGCCCCAACCAGTACTGGCCGGTCAACGACGCGCAGACCTGGCTGACCGCGAACGTGCACACCGCGCCGTCCGCCATGAAGCACTTCGTCACCGACACCAGCCGCAACGGCCAGGGCCCCTGGACCCCGCCGTCCGGCGTCTACACCGACGCGCAGGACTGGTGCAATCCCCCCGGCCGCGGTCTCGGGGCCAGGCCGACCCTGAAGACCGGCGACCCGCTGGCCGACGCGAAGCTCTGGGTGAAGATCCCGGGCGAGTCCGACGGCCAGTGCACCCGCGGCACCGCGGGCCCGAACGACCCGGAACGCGGCTACGCGGACCCGGCGGCGGGCGCGTGGTTCACCCAGCAGGCGCTGGAACTGGTCCGCTGGGCCAACCCGCCGCTGCTGCCGCACTGATGCCGCCGGCCGCCTTCCCCGCCACCGCGCTCTCCCCGCTCGCGGCAGGGCGGGGAAGGCGGCCGTGCGCTTTCCCGCCCCCGCCCGTCCGACCCCCGCCCACCCCCGCCGACCCGAGCCCCCGCACCGCCGCCGCCCGCTCCCGTGGACCGGAAGGCGACCGTCCGCCGGTCGTGGCGTATGGGGCGCGAGTGACGCTTTCGCCGCCGTGGGCGCTGTGGGGAGTAGAGCCACGTACCGCCCACCGGGAGCGGTCGGCTCGCTGAGCGGAGGCGGAATGCACGGTCCGGCGCGCAGACAGTACGGTTCGCCTCCCGGCCGCGCCCGCCGGTTCGCAGGTCCCACGAGCGCGGGTCCGGTACGCCCGCACCCGGAACGACGTACCGCCGAGCCGTTCCAGGCCGGACGGGGTCCGCGGTGACACCTGCCGGGGCCGCGACGCTGTACGAGACGGGACGGCAACCCCAGGGGTCCGGCCGCTCCGGGGGCATGGGCACGATGCGCGGTGCCGCGACGTACGAAGAGGACGCGGTGGTCAGGGCCGGTACGCGACGGCGCGCGGGGACGGACGGCGGGGAACTCGGCCGCGCGGTGACCCGCGCGAGAGCCGGGGACGAGGCCGCGTTCACCGTCGTCTACCGCGAGGTGCAGCCGATGCTGCTCGGCTACCTGCGCGGCCTGGTCGGCGACGACGCCGACGACATCGCCTCCGACACCTGGCACGACATCGTCCGCGACCTGCACGCCTTCCGCGGTGACGGCGCCGCCTTCCGCGGCTGGGCGGCCACCATCGCCAGGCACCGCGCCCTCGACCACATACGCCGGCTCAAGTCCCGCCCCCGCACCACCGTCCTCGACCCCGCGGCGGCCGAGCCGGTCCCCGTGCCCGACTCCGCGGGCACCGCCCTCGACAATCTGTCCACCGCCCGCGCGCTCGCCCTGATCGCCGCGCTCCCGCGCGACCAGGCCGAGGCCGTCCTGCTCCGCGTCGTGATCGGCCTGAGCGCACCCGCGGCGGCCGACGTCCTCGGCAAACGCCCCGGCGCCGTACGCACCGCCGCCTACCGCGGCCTGCGCCGCCTCGCCCAACAGTTGGGCGCCGGAGCCCGCGAGGCGCGCGGACGCGCTGCGGCGCCCGCGGAATCCGGCGGGGACGTCGACACTACGGACGTCACGGACCCGGCCGGTACGGGCGCCGGACGTACGGACATCGCGCGTGGTGAAACCGCGCGCACGGACATCGCGTGTACGGACTCGGGCGGGCCGGCGGTCGTCGGGCGCCAACGGGTCGCGGGCGCGGACGGGCCGGGGCGCGGCGGCGCCGACGAGGTGGTGGGTGACGATGCCGGGGAGGCGTGAGATGGACGACGGACGTGACGTGGGCACCTGGCCGGACCCGGTGACCGCGGAACGGCTGCTGAGCGTCGTCACCAAGGGCGAGTGCCCCGCCGAACCCGGCACCCTCCACGAGGTCGCCGACGCGCGGTTCTTCACACTGCTGCGGCTGTTGACGGCCGCGTCCGGGGACACCGAGGTCGACCCCGAGCGCGAACAGGCCGCGCTGGCCGCCTTCCGGGCCGCGCGCCGTACCGGCGGCGCCAACGGGGGACGGCGGCTGGTGGTGTCGGGGCGGTCCGCGAAGGCGCTGGCCGGGGGACTGGTCGCGGTCTTCGCGGTGAGCGGGGTCGCCGTGGCCGCCGGGACCGGCGTGCTGCCCGGACCCTTCCGCGGCGGCGCCTTCCACGCGGGTCCCATCGCCGCCGGCGGCACCGGCGGGACCGCCGACGGACCGGGCGCCGCCGTACCGCGCACGACCTCCCCGCCCGCGCCCGGCACCGACGCGCCCCGCAGCGCCTCGCCGTCCCCCACCGGGGACAACGGGGGACACCGGCACGGCGACCCGCGCGCCCCGCACCACCCCGGCCCGTACAAGCCGTCCGACAGGAACCACCAGGCCGTGCTCAGGGCGCTGTGCCGCAGCTATACGCAGGCCACCCGGCACGGCGGGCACGCCGATCCGTGGCTGGTCGCCCGGCTCCAGGGGGAGGCGGGCCGCAAGGAGCGGATCGCCGACTACTGCCGCCGGGTGCTCGCGCACGGGCAGTCCGCCCCGGCCGCCGCGACCGACCCCATCGACACCGACGGCTACACCTGGCCCACCGGGGGCGTGCCGAGCGGGCGGGGCACGTCCGCGCCGCCGTCGCCGGGCGCCACGGCCCCCGGTCAGGACTCCGGTTCGGGTTCGGGGTCGAATTCCGGCTCGGAGCAGGGCTCCGGCGCGGGGTCGAATTCCGGCTCGGACGACTCCTCCGGGCAGGGAAAGAGTGACGAGAACGCGACACACGACCACGGGACGACCGTGAGGTGACCTCCGGAGCGACGATCCGGCACAGTGGACGCCATGCTTACCGGGGTTCCCTCGCCGCACGATCCTCACGTGCGTCACATGCGCCAGATGTTCCTCGCGGTCGTCACCGGAAGCTTCATCTTCCTCATCCCCTGGATCGGCTACCTGCTGGCGAGCCTCCCGAGCCACCGGGTGGTCAGCCAGTGGCGCTTCGCGTGGGTCGGCTTCGACTGCGCGCTGATCCTCGCGATCGGCGTCACCGCGCTGTGCGCCTGGCTGCGGCTCCAGATCTTCATCCCGTGGGCGATCGTCACCGGCACCCTGCTGATGTGCGACGCCTGGTTCGACGTCGTCCTCGACTGGAACAGCGACGACAGGGTCGGCTCGCTGCTCACCGCCGGCCTCGCCGAACTGCCCATGGCGGCATTGCTGTTGTACGTCGCCCGGAAGATGATCAGACTGACGATCATCATCGCCTGGCAGCGGGCGGGCCGCACCGACCCGGTGCCGCCGCTGTCCCGGCTGTCGCTGCTGATACTGACCGCGCACCAGGACGACGCCGCGCGCCGCGGTGACCACGAGGGAGACCGCCGATGACCACCGCACCGCAGGGCCGCCCCGCGACGGACGCCGAGGTACGGGGTGCGGACGCGCCCGGTTCCGAAAGTCCCGGCTCCGCGAGCCCCGACTACGACGTCCTCGTGGTCGGCGGCACCGGTGTGGACACCATCGTGCGGGTCGACGACTTCGCCATCCCCGACAGCGACTCGGTCGGTGTCCCGCCGATCCGCGACTATGTCGCGCACACCGGCAACGGCGTCGCCCTCGGCTTCCACGCGCTCGGCCTGACCACCAAATTCATCGACTTCCTCGGCGACGACGCGCAGGGCCGGATGATCCTGGAGCGGTACGCGTCCGCCGGGCTCGACTTCAGCCATCTGCCCGCGCCCGCGGGCACCCCGCGCAGCGTCAACCTGGTCGACCGCGAAGGGCGGCGCTTCTCCTTCTACGACGGCCGCCACCCGGACGGCCTGCGGCTGCCGAGCGCCTTCTACCTGCCCCACCTGGCCCGCGCCCGCCATGTGCACATCTCCCGATCGCCCCTGGCCCAGGACGTGTTCGCCGACGCCGCCCGGCTGGGCCGCACCATCTCCACCGACCTGCACGCCTGGGACGGCGAGGACACCTCCGCCCACCCGTGGGCGTACGGCGCGGATCTCGTCTTCCTCAGCGCCGCCTCGGTGGGCGAGGGGATCGGCGCGGTGATGCTGCGGATCGTCGAGCGGGGCAGGGCCTCGCTGGTCGTCGCCACCGACGGCGCCGCGGGCTGCCACGTCCTGGCCCGCGGCGACGACCGGCCGCGGCACTTCCCCGCCGTCACCCCCGAACGACCGGTCGTGGACAGCAACGGAGCCGGTGACGCCTTCCTCACCGCCTTCCTGCACGCCCGGTTCGCCGGGCGCGACCTGGAGGAGTGCGTGCTCGCCGGTTCCGTCTCCGGCGCCTACGCCTGCGCCAGCCATGGCACCCACGAGGAGATCATCGGCGCCGCCGACCTCGCCGCGGCCGTCGCCCGCGCGCGTGCCGCGGCCAACGGCGCGGTGGGGGCCGTCCTTTAGCCCGTGCCCGTACGGATCGACGTCCTCAGGTCGCCTCGATCCGCCGTACCGCCGTGTCCAGGGCCGCGTCCTGCGACGCGTAGACCTCGCACACCGGATCGCCGCTCGGTGTGCGGGTGTGGTCGATCTCCCACAGGCTCAACTCGGTGCCGTCCAGCAGCAGGAACGCGTGCTCGTACAGCGACCATGACACATGGCGGCCCCGGATCAGGGCGCTGCGGCGGGTGACGATGCTGATGTCGTGCGCGATCGAGGCGCGCAGCCTGTTGCGGACGTCCTGGCCGGGCGCGTTGGCGTTGGTCGCGCGGCGCAGCAGCCGCCACGCGTGCTCGGCGGAGTCGCCCTCGGTGTACGCGCGACGGAAGGCGTCGGGGGTGTCGGCGAGCAGCCCGGTCGTGGTCGCGGGCAACGTGTCCTCGTACGGTGACGCGGGCGCGTCGGGGGCGAGGTCGCGCGGTCCCGGGGAGCCGCCGAAGACCGCGTCGACCTCCCACTCGGCGAGCGTCAGGTCCTCGCGCTCGGTGAAGACGGCGCGGTGCACGGCGCCGTCGTCCGGCCCCGCGTTGTGTTCGAGCTCCCACACCACGCGGACGGCGCCGTCCGGCAGCAGGAAGCTGTGCCGGAAGGTGCGCCGGTTCAGCTTGCGCGGCGGGCCCTTGGTGTGACGGCACGACTGGAGGCCGCAGTAGTGCATCAGCGCGGTGCGCACCTCCGCGGCCAGGACGGGTTCCACCCGTTCCCCGTTCTCCGCACGGCGGAGTAACTGGTCGAACTGCTCCGCCGGCCGGCCGCCCGACCGTACGGGCTCCGTTCCGTCCTTAGGCTCTGCGTCCATCCGGCCCTCCCGGCTCCGCCTCGCCAACCCCGCGGCGACTCAGGGTAGTAGCGCGGTAGCCGATTGCGCCCGCGAACGCGCAGATTTGCGGCGCATGGTTGGCCCCCGCGCGCCCTCCGGCTGCGTGATCCGCCGTCAGTTCCCGTCGCCGGACGGGCCTTTCGCGGCGCACCACAGCAGCGCGCCGCGCAGGTGGGCGCGGAAGTCCGGGTCCGCGTAGGCCGTCGCGTCGTGGCCCAGCGCCGTGTAGAACGACCGGCCCGCGCCCAGGCGACGGCACCACACCAGCGGATGGTCGGCGCCCATCGTGCCGCCGGTGTAGCCCCGCTCGTCCACCGAGGCCAGCACACGTACGCCCGCGTCCGCGCCGGTGGCCCGGCCGGCATCGCGGGCACCGGCGCGGAAGTTGTACCACTCGTCGGTCCACGTCCAGCGCTCCGGCAGGTGCGCGGTCGCAGGGTGCGTACGGTCCTCGACGGTCACCTCGGCCCGCTGGATCTCCGGGTGCCCGTCGAAGCGGGCGCCGACCAGCTCTTCGTAGTACGGCCAGTGCTCCTCCGCGCAGGACGCGGCGTGGACGCCGAGGAAGCCGCCGCCGTCCGTGACGTAGGCCCGCAGGTGACGACGGGTCAGGTCGTCGAGGACGTCACCGGTGGGGGAGAGGAAGACGACGGCCGCGCAGCCGTCGAGCACGGCTGCCCCCAACTCCCCGCTGTCCTCGGTGTGGTGGACGCGCAGTCCGTGGTCCGCCGCGATCTCGGTGAGGGCGGCGGCACCGGCCGGTATGGAGTCGTGCCGGTACCCGGCGGTGGCGCTGAAGACGAGGACGCGATCGGATCGGGGCATGCGGGCGGCTCTCTGCGGGCTGGGGCGGGCTGCGGGCTCAGTCGGAGGGGGAGTCGGGGTCGGTGCGGTCGGGGTGCTCGCGGGCATGGCCCGGCCCGACGCCGTCACCCGTCGGGAACGGCGTGCCGCAGCGGGCGCAGGCGCGGGCCGTCATGTCCTCGCGGAAGGCGCCGCATTCGTCGCAGACGCGGTTCAGCCAGCAGACGGGGTCGCCGCCCTCGGTGTGCTCACCGGACTCACGCACGTCGTCCCCACTCCCTGTCGCATTCCGTTTCCCTGTCCTGTTCCGTCTGTTCCGCCTGGTCTGCCTGCTGCCCGGTCTCGCGCTCGCGCGCGTCCCAGCGGTTCATCGCCCGGCGCAGCGACCGGGATTCGGCGAAGCCGAGGCGGGCCGCGCGCTGGGCGGAGCCGCCGCCCGCGTGCCGGGGATCGGCGGACCGTTCCCGGCGTACGGCGTCGAGTTCGGCGCGCCAGGTGGTGCCCGACTCGCCGAGACGGCGCTGGAGGGTGCGCGGGCTGACCGCGAGCCGCCGCGCCGCTTCGGCCAACGAGGGCCGCCCGTCAGGCAGTTGGGTGATGATCGCCTCGCGCAGGCCGGGCACGGCGACGCCGTCGGTGTCCGCCCGGGGAACCTGTACGGTCCGCGCGGTACGCATCATGATCGCGGCGAGCGCCGGGTCCGCGGTGGCCAACGGGCGTTCCAGATCGGCGCGGTGCAGCGTGATCGCGTCCCCCTCGGCGTCGAAGTCCACCGGCGCGTCGCCGAACGCCTCCCCGTAGCCGCCGTGTCCGCGTGGCCGCCGGTGGGTGAAGGAGACCCGCAGCGGGGTGAGGGCCGTCCCGGTGGCGTGCCGCAGTTGCAAGGTGACCACCGACAGGGCGAACTCCGCGACGACACCCCGCAGTTCGTCGTCACCGCGCCGCACGGCGTACTCCACGGTCACCTCGTCGCCCGACTCCGTGCTGGTCAGCACCGAATTGCTGCTCACCAGATGGATGTACGAGGCGGCCCTGCCCAGGCCCTCGCCGACGGTGGGCGCGGTGCTCAGCAGGTAGTCGAAGAGGTCGAGCAGTCCCGGCCGGTAGTCCGCGGCGGCCAGCAGCCCGGCGTCCGGCCGCTCCGTGCGGGCCAGCACCGCGCCCCAGAGCCGGTAGGTGTTCGCCGACGGCGTCCGCGCGGCCTCCGGCCCGTGCAGGACGTTCGGCAGTCCCGCCGCCCGTACGAGCTGCCGCGCCTGCACGAGGCTCGGGGTGGCCGCGGTGGCGATGAAGCGCGGCACGACGACGCACTCCGTCAGCCGGTCGGGGGCGGCGGGCCCTGCCGGGCCGACGGGCGGTGTCGCGGTGGGGGGCATGACCGGCTCCTCGGGCAGTCGGCTCGTCGGGTCGGGTCGGGTCGGGTGGTGTGCGTGGTGCGCGGTTCATGCGAAGGGGTTCCGGCAGCTTACGCGGCATGTGGCGTGTTGGGTCCGGTGCCTGGCGCGTTATGCCCTCCCTTGGCACCTCCTGTCCGGGACATGATCGGGGGCACCGGTGCCCCTGGGCATCGTGGGTGTCCCGTGTCGGGGGAGGCGCGGGGACAACGGGGGACGGCCGGTGCGGATGGGTCTCCATTCGCACCGGCGGCACCCCTTTTCGTGGCCCTGGCCGGCCCGGCCTGCGCTCCCGGACCGGCTCGCTACGGCTCCGGGTCGAGCCAGTGGGCGCGGCCGATGCTGATGACGCGCATGCGCATCCGGGCGGCGTGGATGATGCGGTCGCGCGCCGCCGGGTCGTCCGCGGGTGCCTCCAGGAAGGCCGCCGCCGTCATCACCATGTGGTCGACGTACAGCTCGGCGAGTACGCGGAGGTCGTCGGCCGGCCAGCCCGCGGAGACGGGCTGCGCGGCGAGTCCCGCGGCCACCTCGTCGGCGAAGCCGTTCAGCTCCCCGGCGATGGCCTCGCGGACCCGCGCCACACCGCCGTGCCGCTCGCGGGCGATGAAGCGGACATGCGCGCGGTGCTCCGCCACGTACGCGGCGGTGAGCGCCACCGTCCGGTCGATGAGTTCCGTGGAATCGGCGCCCTCGGCCAGCACCGCCCGGATCACGGTGTGCAGGCTGCCCAGCGACTCGGCGACCAGGGCGACGCCGAGGTCGGCCATGTCGGGGAAGTGCCGGTAGAAGGCGGCGGGGGAGACGCCGATCTCCCGGGTCAGCTCGCGCAGGCCCAGGCTGCTGAGATTCTGGTGCTCCAGCAGCCGCAGGCCCGCGTCCAGCAGCGACTGCCGGGTCTGCTGCTTCTGTGCCTGACGGACCCCCGGAGTGTGACTCATGTCATTCAGTAAACAACCGTTCTCCGACTTTGGCCAGCGCGGTCCGGCGCTACACTGGTGAAGTCAGTGAACAAGTGTTATCTGAAACGTCAACTCCCCGGAGGTGGAGCAGACATGAGCCTCGTCGTCCTCCTGCTCGGCATGGGCGTCCTGATGGGCGCCGCCGCCCACACCACGCTGCCGGTCTTCCTCGTCGCCGCGGGTGCCATCGCCGTCTGGCTGTTCGGCTTCGCGGTCCGCGAGGGCATCGCCCGGCACCGCGGCTGAACCCACGCCGACGCGCACCCCGCACGTCGCGTGCGGCACGGGCCCGTACCGGCCCGACACCCCGGCCCACCACGACAGTTCCCGGAAGGAACACCGTGAACACCGCAGCCCACCCGGTCGCGACCGGCACACCGGCCGCGAACACCCGTGACGCCGACGGCATGGCCGTCGCGTCCTTCCTGCTCGGCCTCCCCGGCCTGCTCGTCCTCAACCTCGTGCTCGGCCCGGTCGCCATCGTGCTGGCCCTGGTCGCGATCAGCCGCGGCACCCAGCGCCGCGGGCGCGCGCTGCTCGGCTTCGCCCTCGGCGTCGCCGACCTGCTGGTCGTCCTGGCGCTGACGATCGCCAACCACGGCGTGATCTGGCAGTTCAGCTAGGTCCCGGCAGGGGCGGGCGAGGGCTTCGCGCGCCTGTGTGCTCGTCGGTGAGCGCCTGAGCCGGTGAGCGCCTGAACCCGATGAGTCGATCCGTTGGTCCGTTAGTACAGCGATCCGCCGATCCGCCGATCCGCCGATCCGCCGAACAGAGCGGGCCCTCCCACAAGGGAAGGGCCCGCTCGGCGTTCGGGGGAGTACGCTCCAGGACCCGGTTCGGGTCGCGGGCGCTAGCTCAGGTCGATGCCCGGGTAGAGGGGGAAGCCCGCGAGCAGGTCGGTGGCGCGCTTGGCGACCTGCTCCGCCACCGCCGCGTCCAGCACGTGCTTCGCCTTCGACAGGCCGCCGCTCTTCGCGGGCGCGGCCGTCGTACCGGACAGCACCGTGTCGATCAGGCCCGCGATCTCGTCCATCTCGACCGCGCCGAGCCCGCGCGTGGTGAGTGCCGGGGTGCCGATCCGGATGCCGGAGGTGTACCAGGCGCCGTTCGGGTCCTGCGGCACCGAATTGCGGTTGGTGACGATGCCCGCGTCCAGCAGCGCGGCCTCGGCCTGGCGGCCGGTCAGCCCGTAGCCGGAGACGTCGATCAGCACGAGGTGGTTGTCGGTGCCGCCCGTCACCAGCTTCGCGCCGCGGGTCAGCAGCCCCTCGGCGAGGGAGCGCGCGTTGTCGACGACGGCCTGCGCGTAGTCGGCGAACTCCGGCCGCGCCGCCTCCGCGAGCGCCACCGCCTTCGCCGCCATGACGTGCGGCAGCGGGCCGCCCAGCACCATCGGGCAGCCGCGGTCGACGTGCTCGGCCAGCGAGTCGTCGCACAGCACCATGCCGCCGCGCGGGCCGCGCAGCGACTTGTGCGTGGTCGTCGTGACGATGCTCGCGTGCGGCGCCGGGTCGAAGTCGCCGGTCAGCACCTTGCCCGCGACCAGACCGGCGAAGTGCGCCATGTCCACCATGAGCGTCGCGCCGACCTCGTCCGCGATCTCCCGCATGAGACGGAAGTTCACCAGCCGGGGGTACGCCGAGTAGCCCGCCACGATGATCATCGGACGGAATTCGCGGGCGGTGGCCCGTACCGCGTCGTAGTCCAGCAGACCGGTCGCCGGGTCGGTGCCGTAACTGCGCTGGTCGAACATCTTGCCCGAGATGTTCGGGCGGAAGCCGTGGGTCAGGTGGCCGCCCGCGTCCAGGGACATGCCGAGCATCCGCTGGTTGCCGAATTCGCGGCGCAGTTCCGCCCAGTCCCGCTCCGACAGGTCGTTGACCTGCCTGACGCCCGCCTTGGCCAGCGCCGGGCTCTCGACCCGCTGCGACAGCACCGCCCAGAAGGCCACCAGATTCGCGTCGATGCCCGAGTGCGGCTGTACGTAGGCGTGGTCGGCGCCGAACACGGTCCGCGCGTGCTCGGCGGCCAGCGACTCGACGGTGTCCACGTTGCGGCAGCCCGCGTAGAAGCGGCGGCCGACGGTCCCCTCGGCGTACTTGTCGCTGAACCAGTTGCCCATCGCCAGCAGCACGGCGGGTGACGCGTAGTTCTCGCTGGCGATCAGCTTCAGCATCTCGCGCTGGTCCGCCAGCTCGTTCGCGATGGCGTCCGCGACGCGCGGTTCGACCCCGCGGATCACGTCCAGCGCGCTGCGGAAGGCGGTCGAGGCGGTGCTGGCAGTCGGCTCGGAAGCGGCCATGGGAGTCCTCCTGATCGGAACGGGACGGCCCAGGCGCACGGCACTTCATCGCTTCCAGCGCGGGCCGCTTCCCGATGGTTGAACCCATCCCAGCGCGCCAGTCACGGCCCGTCGCCGAGCGTACCAAGTCCCTCGGGGGCGCGTACCGCGCGTCGGCCTGGTGAGACGGTTCCGCACACCCCTGCCCGCCTGCGTGCCCGCCCACCGGCGGTGGGGCCGCTCGCGCGAGGCGTCGAGAGGCGTCTGTTTGGATGGGGGCGAGGCTCCGGTGGCGGGGTCCGGAAGCCGTGGGGAGCAGCATGGATGCCGTCGGATCGCCCGTGAGGACCCGTGTGGGCGAAGGGGGCACGGGGGTGATCGAGCTGGACCGTCCGGGGGCGCTGAACGCGCTGGATCTGACGATGGTCCGGCTGATGACGCAGGCGCTGGAGGGGTGGCGCGACGACACGGCCGTACGGTCGGTCGTGGTGCGCAGCACGTCGCCCAAGGCGTTCTGCTCGGGCGGTGACATCAGGGCCGTACGGGCGGCGGCGCTCGCCGGGGACGAGACGGCGGTGAAGACGTACTTCACGGCCGAGTACGGGCTCAACGCGATGATCGCGCGGTACCCGAAGCCGTACACGGCGCTGATCGACGGTTACGCGATGGGCGGCGGCCTCGGCATCTCGGTGCACGGGTCGGCGCGGGTCGTGACCGAGCGGGCGGCGCTCGCGATGCCGGAGACGGGGATCGGCTTCTTCCCCGACATCGGCGCCAGCTACTTCCTGCCTAGGCTGCCGGGCGCGGTCGGCTGGTATCTCGGGCTGACCGGTGTGCGCGTGTCGGGCGCGGCGGCCGTGGCGTGCGGTCTCGCCACGCATTACGTGCCCGCCGCCGAACTGCCCGCGCTGGAGGCGGCGCTGACCGGCGACGACGGCACGGCCCCGGCAGGGGCGCCGCCGGCGCGGTATGTCGGCGCGCCGCCGTCGGAGCTGACGGACCACCTCGCCGCGATCGAGCGCTGCTTCGCGGCCCCCGACCTCGGCGAGGTGTGGGCGCGGCTGGTGGCGGAGGACGAAGACCGCGCGTGGGCGGACGACACGCTGGAGGCGCTGCGCCGCGCGTCGCCCGCGAGCCTGGCGATCACCTTCGACCTGCTGGGGCGCGGCGCCCGCGCGGAGCTTGAGGAGTGCCTGGCGGACGAGCTGGCGCTGGCGTGCGAGACGGCGTTCACCCCCGACTTCGCGGAGGGCGTGCGCGCGGCGCTGGTCGACAAGGACCGCAAGCCGACCTGGTCAGCGACCCTGTAGCTCATTATGTGAGATGCAGGTGTCATGATGTGGACGACGGGCGTAGCGTGACCGCTGAACTCGCCGTGCCGCGGCGGAAGCTGACGGCCCGAGGGCCGGGGAACGGAGCGCCGCGCCATGCCGAGGGAATGGGACGCCAAGACGTACGACTCGCTGCCCCTGCCGCACCTCGGCTGGGGACGGCGCACGCTCGGGCGGCTGCCGCTGGCCGGAGACGAGCGGGTGCTCGACGCGGGCTGCGGCACCGGCCGCGACACGGCGGGCCTGCTCGACCTCCTGCCGCGCGGCCGGGTGGTGGCCGTGGACGGCTCCGTCCGCATGCTGGAACAGCTCCGCGAACGCCTCGCCGGACGGCTGGACCGCGTCGAGGTCGTCCACGCCGACCTGACGCGACCGCTGCCCTTCGACGGCGACGTGGACGCCGTCTTCAGCGTGGCCGCCTTCCACTGGATCGCCGACCACGCGGCGCTCTTCACCTCGCTCGCCGGACGGCTGCGCCCCGGCGGCCGACTGGTCAGCGAATGCGGCGGCCGGGGCAACATCGCGGCCGTCAACGCGGCCGTGGCCGACGTCCTGGGCGGCGCGCCCGACGTGTGGGACTTCGCCGGGGTCGAGGACACCCGGCGGCAGCTCGCCGACGCCGGGTTCACCGGCATCGAGGTCGGCCTCCGGCCGGACCCGGCCCACTTCGAGCCCGGCGACCCACTGGAGTCCTACCTCGCCACCGTCGTTCTCGGCGCCCACCTCGACGGCATGGCCGACGACGACCGTGAGCCCTTCGTCAAGGCCGTCGCCGCCCGGCTCGCCGAACCGGTCGTGGACTACGTACGCCTGGAGATCGCGGCGACGAGGGCTTGAGGGGCGGGGCCCGGCCAGGAGGGGCTGCACGCAAAGGCCCGGCTCTGTACGCCTGTTCCGCGCGTGTCTCCCGGCGGCGGCTCCCCTGCGCCGGAGTCGGCGCCCCGCCACACCCAGGCGGTACGGGACGCGGTCCGGTCGGCGGAGCCGTGACGGGGCCGGAGCGGCACTCGCGCGCAGGGCACCCGAGGGCGCTGAACCGGTTGAGCGGAGCAGTGTCATTGGATGCCATGTGAGTCCGTCACACAGCGTGCGGCGACGTTTCAGCGTTGTTAAGGTGTGTGCCGATCGCATCCGAGCACGGCCCGCACGGGCCCTGGCATCTTGAGGCCGAGTGAGCCCTGTGAAGCGTCCCACCATCGCCGACATCGCCGACGCCGCGGGCGTGTCCAAGGGCGCGGTCTCGTACGCGCTGAACGGCAAGGCCGGGGTGTCGGCGCAGACCAGGGCCCGGATTCTGGAGATCGCCGCGCGGATGGGCTGGCATCCGAGCAGCGCCGCCCGTGCGCTGTCCAACAGCCGCAGCGGCGCGATCGGACTTGTCGTGGACCGGCCCGCGTGGGTGCTGGGCATCGAGCCGTTCTTCATGCAGCTCATCTCCGGCGTCGAGGCCGGTCTCGCCGCCACCGGCACGGCGCTGCTGCTCCAGGTCACCGAGGACGCGGGCGCCGAGGAGGCCGCGTACCGCCGCTGGTGGGGGGAGCGCCGGGTGGACGGCGTGCTCCTGGTCGACCTGCGCGACGACGACCACCGGCTGGGCCTGCTGAGGGAGTTGGAGCTGCCGGGCGTGGTGGTCGGGCACGCGGCGGGCGTCCCCGGCGTACCGTCGGTGTGGCTCAACGACGCGGAGGCCGTACGGGAGACGCTGGCGTATCTGGCCGCGATGGGGCACCGGAGGATCGCCCGCGTCGCGGGGCCCGCGCATTTCGTGCACACCCGCGAGCGCGGCGAGGCGTTCGACGCGGCGGCGGCCGAACTGGGCCTGACCGGCGTGAACTGTGTGTACACCGACTACTCCGGCGAGGACGGCGCCCGCGCCACCCGCCGCCTGCTGTCCGGCGCCGACCGGCCGACCGCGATCGTGTACGACAACGACGTGATGGCGGTCGCCGCGCTGAGCGTGACGCAGGAGATGGGCATCCCGGTCCCGGCCGAACTGTCCCTGGTGGCCTGGGACGACAGCGAGCTGTGCCGTCTGGTGCACCCAGCGCTCACCGCCGTCAGCCGCCGCGTGCCCGCGTACGGCGAGCGGGCCGCCGCTGCGCTGCTCGCGCTGGTCGACGGCCGGGAAGTGGCCGACATCCTGCTGGAGGCTCCGGTCCTGGTGCCGCGCGGAAGCACGGCGCCCGCTCGGCGCTGAGCCTGCCCGCTGAGGCTGAGCCTGCCCGCTGAGGCTGAGCCCGCCGAGGAAAAGGGATACGTCCCCGGGCCCCGCTCCCGCGCGCCGCCGCGCTTCTTCCCGCGGTCTGGACCAATGCCGCAGGTCACACCCGCCGCCCACGCGCATTCACCGCTGTTTCATTCCGTTACAGCGATTCAGCCCGTGTTCAATCCCTTGACGCCTATGGGGAGCGCGAGTTAAATCACGTCGCGATATAAGCCGTGAAACAAGTGATGAAACAAGTGGGCGCCCCACGACTGCCCACTTCGTCATGTCAGGGCCATGCCATCTCAGCCTAGGAAGGCAACCGGACCCATGAGCGCAGCAACCCGCCCCCACGCGGGCAGACGCCGCTTGCGGCGCACACTCGTCGGGATGCTCGCCGCCGCCGCGGCGGCCGTCACCCCCATGCTGGCCGTTCCGGCCACCGCGCACGCCGCGGGCGAGAGCGTGCAGGTCTATCTGACCACCACCTCCGACTCCGGCGGACGCAACGTCGTCAAGGGCCTCGAACAGCAGACGCCGCTCACCTTCGCGACCGGCACCGGCGGCTCGGGACAGAACGTCACCGTCGACGAGAACACCACCTACCAGCAGTTCAGCGGCGGCGGAGCCTCCTTCACCGACACCGCGGCCTGGCTGATGAACTCCAGCGGCGCGCTGTCCGCCTCGACCCGCAACACCGTGATGCAGAAGCTGTTCGACCCGGTCAACGGGATCGGCCTCGGCTTCCTGCGCAACCCGATGGGCGCCTCCGACCTGGCCCGCGGCAACTACACGTACGACGACATGCCCGCGGGGCAGACCGACCCGACGCTCGCGCACTTCAGCATCGCCCACGACCTGGCCGACGTCGTGCCGCTCACCAAGCAGGCGCGTCAGCTCAACCCCAACGTCAAGGTGATGGGCACCCCCTGGACCCCGCCGCCGTGGATGAAGGACAACGGCGCCTACAGCCAGGGCTGGTTGCAGTCGCAGTACTACGCCGCGTACGCGCAGTACTTCGTCAAGTACCTCCAGGCGTATCAGGCGCAGGGCGTGCCGATCGACTACGTCACCGTGCAGAACGAGCCCACCTGTTGCGGCGGTTACCCGTCGGCGCAGTGGAACGGCGCGGGGCTCGCGTACTTCACCAAGACCAATCTGCTGCCCGCGCTGCACGCGGCCGGACTGTCCACCAAGGTCCTCGCGCTGGACTGGAACTGGGACACGTACGACAGCTACGCCGCCCCCACCGTCACCGACGCGGCCATCCGCAACGACCCCAACTTCGGCGGTCTGGCCTGGCACGGATACGGCGGTGACGTCGGCGAGCAGACCACCGTCCACAACCAGTACCCGAATCTGCCCGCCTTCGACACCGAGCACTCCGGTGGCACCTGGATCGCCAACCAGCAGAAGGAGGACATGCACAATCTGATCGACTACACCCGCAACTGGGGCCAGAGCTGGGTCAAATGGAGCCTGGCGGTCGACCAGAACATGGGTCCGCACAACGGCGGCTGCGGCACCTGCACCGGCCTGATCACCGTGCACAACGGCGACAGCCGCAGCGGGCAGGTCGACTACACGATCGAGTACTACACGATGGGCCACCTCACGAAATTCGTGAAGCCCGGCGCGTACCGGATCGCCTCCACGGCCAACACCAGCGTGCCGAACGTCGCCTGGCGCAACCCCGACGGGTCCAAGGCGCTCATCGCCTACAACGACACGTCCTCCGCGCAGACCATCCGGGCCAACTGGGGCAACGAGAACTTCTCCTACTCGCTGCCCGCCGGCGCCTCGGCCACCTTCACCTGGAACGGCACCCAGGGCACGGGCAACGGCGGCACCGGCCACACCGGCGCGATCACCGGCTACGGCGGCAAGTGCGCCGACGCCGCCAACGCCAGCAGCGCCAACGGCACCGCCGTGCAGCTCTACGACTGCAACGGCACCACCGCCCAGCAGTGGACCGCCTCCGGCACCACCTTCCAGGTCCTCGGCAAGTGCCTCGACCTGGCCGGCGGCGGCACCGCCAACGGCACCCAGGCGCAGCTCTACGACTGCAACGGCTCCGGCGCCCAGCAATGGACGCACGGCGCCAACAACACGCTGGTCAACCCGCAGTCGGGCAGATGCCTCGACGCCACGGGACCCAGCTCGGCCAACGGCACCCGGCTCCAGATCTGGGACTGCACCGGGGCCGCCAACCAGCAGTGGACCACGCCCGCCGCGTGACCCTCGCCACCACGGGCGGCCCCGGTGGCGCCCCGGTGATGTCCTGACCTCGACGTAGGCTGTCGGCAGCCACCATTCCCGCTGATCAACCGCCGATCAGCCGTCGCCGACGGAAGGCAGCCGCCGTGTTCGCTCTGCACGCCCAGTGGCGAGCGGACCGGCGGCTCGCCTTGTGGGCGGAACACACACCGCCGCGCACGGCGGCCGGTACGGGTCCGCCCGCCGCCGGTGACGTACGGGCGACGGAGCCAGCCCCTCGTAGTCGTCCCAGGGCGGCGACGGGCCGGGACGCGGACGCTGGGAATCCGTCGGAGCGGCTCGTCGGCGGTGACGTACGGGCGACGGAGCCCGCTTCGAGCGGCCGTCCGCCGAAAGTGACGGGCCGGGACGCGGCCGGGGAGACTCCGGCGGTCGCGCCCGCCACGCACCCCTTCGCCGTGCCCGCCGCCGAGGTCGTACGGCTGCTCTCGACGGGCGGCCCCGGACTGGGCTGGCTCGCGGGCCGCGCCGCCCACGGGACCGCGGGCCTCATGCTGCCCACCACCGCCGGGCGGCCCCGGCCGTCGCCCGAACTGCGGACACCGGCCGCCCCCGGCGACGGTCGCGACGCGCTCGCGCCCTGGACCGTACCGGCCGTCCTGTTCACCCCCGGCCAGGCCGCCCAGCTCCTCGGCGAGCTGTCGCACGCCGGCCTGCCCGAGCTGCCCTACGGCGCCTCCGTGCGGTGGCTGGTGGCCGCCCACGATCTGGCGTGGCGGCTGGTCGGCCGGGGCAGGCTGCTGCCCGAACTCGTCCGCGAGGACGGCGTCCCGCACGCCCGGTGGCGCCCGGCGCCCGACGCCGCGGGCCACCAGGAGCTGGCCCGGCTGACCGCGGCCGTCCCGCCGACGCTGACCCTGGGCGCGGCCGACGGCGTACGGTCGGCGGCCGGGCTCGTCACGGACGTCATGGCCGTCCTGGTGGACAGCGAGGCGCGGGCGGCGCTGGAGGACGCGGGGTCGCTGGTGAAGGGTGGGAAGGCGGCCGGAGCGGCCGAGGCGTGGGCGGCGGCGCTCGGCGCGGCGGACGGCCGGATGCGCGCGGCCGACCCGGTCGAGACGGCCCGGCTGGGGGAGCGGCTGGCCGCCTGGCACGCGTCGGCCGCCGCGGACGACCAGCCGCTGCGGCTCTGCTTCCGGCTGACGGAACCGCGCGGCGGCGACCTCGGCGCGGGCCCGGGCGACGGGGCGGAGGACGACGGCTGGAGTCTCGACTTCCTTGTCCAGGCCGTCGACGAGCCGTCGCTCACCGTCGAGGCCGCCGAAGTGTGGACGCGCGGCCCCGCGCAGGCCGCGCTGACGCGGTACGCCGACGACCCGCCGCAGACGGTGCTCGCCGCGCTGACCCGCGCCGCCCGCACGTATCAGGCGCTGCGCACCGCGCTGGCCGGTGAGCGCCCCTCCGGGCTGCGGCTCGACCGGGCCGGGGCGCTGGCCTTTCTGCGGGAGGCGGCGCCC
The DNA here is from genome assembly GCF_042957025.1 of Streptomyces sp. NPDC008139. Classification (NCBI taxonomy): domain Bacteria; kingdom Bacillati; phylum Actinomycetota; class Actinomycetes; order Kitasatosporales; family Streptomycetaceae; genus Streptomyces; species Streptomyces sp. NPDC008139. The sequence continues at coordinate 244,844 of NZ_JBIBHM010000003.1, read as the reverse complement.
GCGCTGACGGAGGCGGGCTTCGGGGTGCTGGTCCCGTCGTGGTGGCAGCGCAAGCCCGCGCTGGGCATGGCGCTGACCGTACGGGAGCCGCAGCCCGGCACCGTCGAGACGTCGAGCATCGCCGACCGGGACGCAATCGTGGCCTTCCGCTGGCGGGTGGCCCTCGGCGACCAGGCGCTGACCGACAAGGAACTCACCGCGCTCGCCGCCGCCCGGCAGCCGCTGGTACGCCTGCGCGGCCAGTGGACCGAGGTCGACCCGGAGCGGATCGCCGCGGTGCTGGCCTTCCTGGAACGCGCGGGCAGCGGCACCATGACCACGGGACAGGCCCTGCGGATCGCCCTCGACCCGACCGCGGCCGAGGCGGGCCTGCCCGTCACCGCGGTCACCGCCGACGCCCCTGCCGACCGGCTCAGCGGCCTCGGCGCACTGCTGCGCGGCAGCGCGGAGCACCGCCCGGAACCGGTCGCCGTACCCGCCGACTTCACCGCGACCCTGCGTCCGTACCAGCAACGCGGCCTGGACTGGCTCGCGTTCCTGTCCCGGCTCGGCCTCGGCGCCGTGCTCGCCGACGACATGGGGCTGGGCAAGACCGCCCAGACCCTCGCCCTGCTCGCCACCGAACGCGACCGGGAAGGTGACCGGGACCGCGACCTGGACGGCGACCCGGACGGCGACCCGGACCGGCGCGAGCAGGGCGCGTACGGCCCGACGCTCGTCGTCTGCCCGATGTCGCTGGTCGGCAACTGGCGGCGCGAGACCGCCGCCTTCGCACCCAAGCTGCGGGTGTACGTGCACCACGGCGCGGGGCGGCTGACCGGTACGGAACTGGCGGCGGCGGTAAGGGGCGCCGACCTGGTGATCACCACTTACGGGCTGGTGCAGCGCGACCACGAGGCGCTGGCCGCCGTCACCTGGCGGCGGCTGGTCGTGGACGAGGCGCAGAGCGTCAAGAACAGCGCCACGCATCAGTACCGGGCGCTGCGCGCCCTGCCCGCCCGGCACCGGATCGCCCTCACCGGCACCCCCGTCGAGAACCGCCTCGCCGAACTGCACGCGCTGCTCGACCTGGTGAACCCCGGCCTGTTCGGCACGGCGGGCGCCTTCAAGGAGCGGTACGCGATCCCCGTCGAGCGGGACGGCGACGCGGCCGTGGCGGCCGAACTGCGCCGCCGCACCGCCCCGTTCGTGCTGCGGCGGCTCAAGTCCGATCCGGCCATCGCCCGCGAACTGCCCGCGAAGCAGCACATCAAGGTGGTGTGCAATCTGACCGCGGAGCAGGCCGCGCTCTACCGCGCGGTCGTCGCCGACATGCTCGCGCGCATGGACGAGACCCGCGGACTGCGCCGCCGCGCCCACGTACTGGCCGCCCTCGGCAAGCTGAAGCAGGTCTGCAACCACCCCGCCCACTTCCTCGGCGACGGCTCGTCTCTGGACGGCCGTTCCGGCAAACTCGCCCGTCTGGAGGAAACGCTGGAGACCGCGCTCGCCGCGGGCGACAAGGCGCTGTGCTTCACCCAATACGCGGCCTTCGGCGCCCTGTTGCGGCCGCACCTGGCCAGGCGGCTCGGCACCGAGGTGCTGTTCCTGCACGGCGGCGACCCGGCGCGGGCCCGCGAGGAGATGGTGGCCCGCTTCCAGGAGGCGGACGGCCCCGCCGTCTTCCTGCTCTCCCTCAAGGCGGGCGGCACCGGCCTCAACCTCACCGCGGCCAGCCAGGTCGTGCACATCGACCGCTGGTGGAATCCGGCCGTCGAGGACCAGGCCACCGACCGCGCCTTCCGGATCGGCCAGCCCCGCGACGTCCAGGTGCGCACCTTCGTCTGCGCGGGCACCGTCGAGGAGCGCGTCGACGCGATGATCGAGGCCAAGCGCACCCTCGCGGACGCCGCCGTCGGCGCCGTCGGCGCGGGCGACACCGCGGCGGCGAACTGGCTCGCGGAACTGACCACGGCCGAACTGCGCGACGCCCTGCGGCTGTCGGAGGAGGAGGCGGTGAGCGAGTGACACGCCTCGGCGGACAGCACGGGCGCGGCGGCCCGGCGGACATCCTCCGCCCCGGCGGGCGTACGAGCGGGGCGGGGATCCGTAGCGGCGGTGGGCGCGTGACACGCGTCGGCGGTCGGTGCGAGTGCGGCGGCCCGGCGGACGCCGTCGGCCCCGGCGGGTGTACGGACGCGGCGGGGATCGTAGCGACGGTGAGCGGATGACCGGGGCGGGACGCGGCGGCCGTACGTGGGCCGCACGGCTGGACGCCCGGCTCACGGGGCTCGGGTGCGCGCGCGGCCCGGCGTCGGGGCGCGTCACCGGACTCGCGGTGGAGCCGGGTCTGGTCACCGCCCGGGTACGGGACGGCGCGCCGACGCCGTGGACGGTGCGGATCGAACTGCCGGTGCTGACCGACGCCGAGTGGCGGCGGGCCGAGCGGGCCCTCGTCGCCGACTCCGACGCGCGCGAACAACTCCTGGACGGCGAGCTGCCGCCGGACGCCGACGCCCTCTTCGCCAGGGCCGGGCTGCCGCTGCTCCCGGCCGGGGACGGCGAGCCGGTCCTGGAGTGCGACTGCCCGGACTGGGCGCTGCCCTGCGCCCACCTCACCGCCCTACTCGCCGCGCTCGGCGCCGCCTTCGACGACGAACCGTTCCTGCTCACCACCTGGCGCGGCCGGGACCGCCGCGCCGTCCTGGACGCCGTACGCAACGGGCCGCCTCCTGTGCCCCTCGACGACGGCCCGGCCCCGGACGACGGCCCGGCCCCCGACAGCGGCTTCTGGGACTGCGGCGACCTTCCCGACCGCCGCGCCGCCGCCCCGGCGCCGGCCGTCGCCGAACTGGGCCGTCCGGCGGTCGGCGTCCGAGGCCGGACCCTCACCGACACCCTCGCGCCCGCCTACGAGGCGTTCCTGACCTGGTGACCGCGCGCTCCGGTGGGCTGTCCGAGCCGCCCCGCTGAGCGCGCGCCCCGGCGACCGCGCGGTGCCATGGCGGGACCCACCGGTGACCTCGGCTTCCGCGCCGTCCGCCGCGCCCATGCGCGGCACTCTCCGGAGCTAATCCCGCGGCGGTGGAGAGTCACCCGACCGGGGACATGGCGACAGTCACGGTCTGCACGCCGTTCACCGTACGCGGGCAGACTCCAGGCGTGGCCGGACTCCCAAGGCAGCCGGAAAAAGGGGCCCTTGACGGGCCCTCGCCGTCGCGGCCCGCGGGTCCGACGATTGACCCGGGTGGCCCTGTGCCGGTACGACGCCGCCCCGGAAGGCACCTAGTCTGGACAAACCGTCCCACTTCCCGCACTGCTACGCGCACCGTCCCCCGGCGGCCCCGGCCGTCGTACCGCATGCGACGAGGAGTCACCGTGTCCATCGCCCGTGACGAGGGTGCGCTCTGGCAGCGCAGTTCGGTGCGGTCCGCCGCCATGCTGCTGCCGGTGGCCGCGGTCGCGGCGCTCGCCGTCAGCAAGTGGCCGATGATCGGCGACAGCGCCGGGCGGCTGGGCCAGGCGGACGCCGAGTGGATGGCCGTCGCGGTCTTCGCCGCGTGCATGACGTGGGTCTGCTCGGCCGTCGCCCAGCAGGGCGCGGTCGTCATGTCGCTGCCGCCCGGCCGGCTGCTGGCCGCGCAGTTCGCGGCCTCGGCGGCCAATCACGTCCTGCCCGCGGGCGTCGGCGGCAACGCCGTCAATCTGCGCTTCCTGGTGCGGCACGGCATGACGCCGACACGGTCGCTCGCGGCGCTCGCCGTCCGCGCCTCGGCCGCCGCCATCGGCCGGGTGACGCTGCTGCTCGTCCTGCTCGCGCTCTTCCCCGACGCCCTGCAACTGCACCGGCTGGCCCCCGACGGATTCGTGCTGCCCGCCGACCCCATGGTGATCGGCGCGGTCGCGCTGGTGCTGGTCGTTCTGGCGTTCGTGGCCTCGCGGTACGCGGGCCGCGCGCGCGACCGGGCCCGCTGCTTCCTGGCGTCGGTGGCCGGCGACGTGAGGACCCTGCACCGCGACCGGGCGCGCGTGGCGTGCCTGTGGGGCGGCTCGCTGGCCTTCCCCACCATGCACGCGTCGGTGGTCGTCGCCGTGGTCAAGGCGGTACACGCTCCGGTGCCGGTCAGCGGCATCCTGGTGGCGTACTTCTTCGCGAGCACCGCGGCGGGCTGGCTGCCGACCCCGGCGGGGCTCGGCTCGCTGGACGCGGCGCTCGCCCTCGCCCTGGTCACGGCCGGGGCCTCCGCGGTCGCCGCGACCTCCGCCGTGCTCGGCTATCGCCTGGTCACCACTTGGCTGCCGCTCATCCCCGGTGTCGTCGTGCTCGCCGTGCTCGTCAAGCGCCGCGAACTTTAAGGTACGTACCTTTGCCGGAAGCCTTGACTCCCCTCAGTCCCGCCATTTAAATCACGTCCTGAACTAAGGCGTAAGGGAAGTCTCCCAGGGTGCCCCGCGCCTCACTGTCTGTCAGGAGCATGCCCAAAACCGTTTTCTGACGACCCGACCGAGGAGTCCGGCAATGTCGGCATCACCCCCCACCCGACGCATACGCCCCCTCGCGCTGCTGGCCGCCGCAGGACTGCTGCTGTGCGGCTGGCTGCAACAGACCGCGTCCCCGCAAGCCACCGCGAGCAGGCTCGAGACCGCCTCGGTGGCGGCCACCGCCACCTTCACCGACGACTTCAACGGCCCCGCGGGAAGCGCGGTCGACAGCTCCAAGTGGGGCTACGAGACCGGTGACAACGTCAACAACCACGAGCGCCAGTACTACACCAGCGGTACCCACAACGCGGCGCTCGACGGCCAGGGCAATCTCGTCATCACGGCTCGCAAGGAGAATCCGGCCAACTACCAGTGCTGGTACGGGTCCTGCCAGTACACCTCCGCGCGGCTGTCCACCCCGCAGAAGTTCACCCAGACGTACGGCCACTTCGAGACCCGGATGAAGCTGCCGCGCGGCCAGGGCATGTGGCCCGCCTTCTGGATGCTCGGCAACGACATCGGCTCGGTCGGCTGGCCCAACAGCGGCGAGATCGACATCATGGAGAACGTCGGCTTCGAGCCCGGCAGCGTGCACGGCACCATCCACGGCCCCGGCTACTCCGGTTCGGCCGGCATCGGCGCCGGATACACCCTTCCCGGCGGACAGAGCTTCTCCGACGCCTTCCACACCTTCGCCATCGACTGGGCGCCGAACTCCATCAAGTGGTCCGTGGACGGCAACGTCTACCAGACCCGTACGTCCGCCGACCTCGGCGGCAACCGCTGGGTGTTCGACCACCCCTTCTACCTGCTGCTCAACCTCGCGGTCGGCGGCTACTGGCCCGGCGACCCCAACTCCAGCACCACCTTCCCGCAGCAGCTCGTCGTGGACTACGTGCACGTCACCACCAGCGACAGCTCGGGACCGGGCACCGGCACGGGACACGCCATCACCGGCCTCGGCGGCAAGTGCGTCGACGTGGCCTCGGGCAGCAGCGCCAACGGCGCCGCCGTGCAGCTCTACGACTGCAACGGCTCGGCCGCGCAGTCCTGGACGGTCGGCTCCGACGGCACCATCCGTGCCCTCGGCAAGTGCATGGACATCACCGCGGCCGGGACCGCCAACGGCACACCGATCCAGCTCTACGACTGCAACGGCACCAACGCGCAGAAGTGGACCGTGAGCGCCGCCCACGACATCGTCAACCCGGCCTCCAACAGATGCCTGGACGCCTCCGGTAACAGCTCGGCCAACGGCACCCGGCTCCAGATCTGGGACTGCGCGGGCACCGCCAACCAGAAGTGGACCGTGACCGGCTGATGAGAGGGATCCGGCAGATGCGAAAGACCACCACCCTCCTGGCCACCGCCGCGCTCGCCGCGGGAGCCCTGACCGCCCTCGGGATCAGCCAGGCGTCCGGCGCCGACGCCACCGGTGCCGTCACCGGCTACGGCGGCAAGTGCGTCGACGTGGCCTCGGGCAGCAACGCCAACGGCGCCGCCGTGCAGCTCTACGACTGCAACGGCAGCGCCGCCCAGGCGTGGACCGTCTCCTCCGACGGCACCCTGCGCGCGCTCGGCAAGTGCATGGACGTGACCGCCGCGGGCACCGCCAACGGCACCCAGATCCAGCTCTACGACTGCAACGGCACCAACGCGCAGAAGTGGACGTCGAGCAACGGCACGCTGGTCAACGCCGGTTCAGGCCGCTGTCTGGACGCGACGGGCCCGAGCTCGGCCAACGGCACCCGGCTCCAGATCTGGGACTGCGCGGGCTCCGCCAACCAGAAGTGGACGCTGCCCACCGGCGGCGGCACCCCGCCGACTACCCCGCCGCCGTCCGGCGGCGCCGGCGTCCAGGCCGTCGCGCCGTACCTCTACAACGGCTGGGGCAACCCGCCGGACCCGACGACGATCATGAACGCGACCGGCGTCAAGTGGTTCACGCTCGCCTTCGTGCTCAGCAACGGCACCTGCAACCCGCAGTGGGACGGCGGCCGGGCGCTGACCGGCGGCGTCGACCAGAGCACCATCAACAAGATCAGGGCGGCGGGCGGCGACGTCGTCCCGTCCTTCGGCGGCTACAGCGGCAACAAGCTGGAAGAGTCCTGCACCAGCGCGAGCGCGCTCGCGGGCGCCTACCAGAAGGTCATCAACGCCTACGGCCTCAAGGCCATCGACATCGACATCGAGGCCAGCGCCTACAGCAACGGCACCGTCCAGCAGCGCACGGTCGACGCGCTCAAGACCATCAAGGCCAACAACCCCGGCATCGTCGAGTACGTCACCATCGGCACCGGGCAGAGCGGCCCCGACACCGGCCTGATCAACAAGGCCGCCGCCTCCGGGCTGACCGTCGACAGTTGGACGATCATGCCGTTCGACTTCGGCGGCGCGGGCCAGAACATGGGCAACCTCACCACGAAGGCCACCGACGGCCTGAAGAACGCCCTCAAGAACGCGTACGGCTACACCGACGACCAGGCGTACCGGCACAGCGGCATCTCGTCGATGAACGGCATCACCGACAACAGCGAGACCGTCACCGTCGCCGACTTCCGCACGATCCTCGCCTACGCCCAGCAGCACCACCTGGCCCGGCTGACCTTCTGGTCCGCCAACCGGGACCGGCCCTGCCCCGGCGGCTACCCGAACGACGACACCTGCTCCGGCGTCTCCCAGCAGGCGTGGGACTTCACCCGCACCTTCGCGCAGTACGGCGGGTGACACCGCCCGAGTGACCCGGGTGGCACCCCCGCCGCGACGGCGGGGGCGCCACCCCCCCCGATGGCTCTCCGCTCCCCGGCCGTGTAGGCATGGTTCCCGCGATGCACCATGCGACGGCCGGGGAGCGGAGGCATGTTCCGATGACAGATCCGATGCCGCACACGAACGGCCATGCGCCCCACTCGCACCGCCGTGGCGACAGCCGCCGCGCTCGCCGCCCTGCTCGCGGCGGCCGGCACCGCCGTCGCGGACGCCACGAGCCCGTCGGCCGCACCGTCGGCCGACCCGTCCGCCGCACCGTCGACGGACCCGTCCGCCGCACCCAGGACCCCGAAGGTCCACAAGACCCCGACCGGGGACGGCGCCCGCGCCCTGTACAAGCGGGTGCCGAAGATCGACGCCCGTATCGACCGCGCGCTCGCCCGGCTCAACGGCCCCGCCACGGAACGCGGTTCCGTCGCCCGGCTCCAGAAGCGGGTCGACAACGCGAACACGGCCGGTGACACGGCGGTGGCCACGTATCTCAAGGACAAGCTGACCTTCCGCAAGTCGCTGGTGCCGACCCTCAGCCGGCGCAGCACGGACCTGGACGCCGTCCGCACCTGGTGCGGGACGCAGGACTTCACGGCGAAGGGCGCCACGAAGTGAGCGGCGCCGCGTCGCGAAGGCGCGGCCGTGCGCGGGCCGGTGCCGTGCCGGCCGCCTGCGCGATCGCCGGGGCGCTGGTGACCGGCTGCGGACACTCCGGCCGTACGTCCGCACCGGCGTCGCCGGCGGACACCTCGGCGGGCGCATCCGCGGGCAGCGACTCGTCCGCCCCCTCCGACTCCGAACTCGCCCGTATGCGCAAGCTGGTGGACGACGCGGACTCCGCCGCCGCGACGGCGGAATCCGACGCGGCGGGCGACAAGTGACTCTGTTGCGCGGCTACTTGGCGTCCGCGTAGCACGCCACCGCGTGCGTCTCCAGCGGGAACGGCACCGGAGCGGAGCCGAAGACCAGGCGGCGGGCCTCGTCACCGGCCGCCGTCACCGCCGCCTCGACGGCGGGCGCGAGCTCGGTCGGGGCGTGCACGATCACCTCGTCGTGCTGGAAGAAGACCAGTTGGGGCTCCGGCCCGATCGCGGTCAGCCGGCGGCGCAGCGAGGCCAGCATGGCCAAGGCCCAGTCGGAGGCGCTGGCCTGGATGAGGAAATTGCGCGTGAAGCGGCCCCAGGACCGGGCCGCGCGGCGGTCGGGGGACGCGCCGTCGCCGGGATCGGCGCTCTCGTCGAGGAACCGGTCGGCGGACGGCGCGGGCGACGTACGGCCCAGCCGCGACCGTACGATCCCGCCCGCCTCGCCCGTCCTGGCCGCGGCCTCCACCAGGGCGAGGGCGGCGGGGAAGCGGCGGCGCATGACCGCGAGGAGCTGCCCCGCCTCGCCGCTGGTCTGCCCGTACATCGCGGCGAGCAGCGCGATCTTGGCGCGCGGCCGGTCGCCGCCGAAGGCGTTCCGCGCCAGCGCCGCGTACAGATCGCCCTCCGCGGCAGCCGCCGCGAGCCCGGCGTCACCGGACATGGCCGCCAGCACCCGCGGCTCCAGCTGCCCGGCGTCGGCGACCACCAGACGGTGCCCGGGATCGGCGACGACGGCGGAGCGCAGCAACCGGGGGATCTGAAGGGCGCCGCCGCCACGCGTCGCCCACCGGCCCGACACCACGCCGCCCACCACGTATTCGGCGCGGAAGCGGCCCTCGCGCACCCAGCTCTCGCGCCAGGCCCAGCCGTGCGCGGCGTGGATCCGGGACAGTTCCTTGTAGCGCAGCAGCAGCCCGGCCGCCGGATGCCCGACCTCGCGCAGCTCGTGCGAGCGGGTCGACGTCAGATGCACGCCGACGCGGGCGAAAGCGGGCAGCATCTGGGCGGGGGAGTCGGGGTTGACCGGACGTCCGAGCGCGTCCTGGATACGGGCCGCCAACTCGCCCAGCAGCGCGGGCCGTGCGCCACCCGCGGGGCGCGGGCCGAGCAGCCCGGTCAGCAGCTCGTCATGCACCTCGGCGCTCCACGGCAGCCCGTCGCGGCCCATCTCGACCGCGGCGAGCGCGCCCGCGGACTCCGCCGCGCACAGCAGCCGGATCCGGTCGGGGTGCTCGCTCGCGGCGATCCGCCGCTGTTGCGCCGCGTGCACCTCGACCAGCGCGGCCAACGGGTCGAGATCCTGCGGGAGATGACGCCGGTCAGCGGCGAACAGCACCGGCTGGTCGTCCGCGCCAGGCTCCGGCGCGTCCTCGGGCTCCGGCAGGCCGTGCAGCCGCGCCCACGCCGCCCCCAGCGACCGGGGCCTGCGATGCCTGCCCTCCTGCCCGAGCAGCAGCGACTCGACGAGCTTCACGTCATGGCAGCGCGCGGGGCGCACCGACCCCCGGTCGAGCAGCCACGGGTACACCTCGTCGGTCGCCGCCCAGACCCAGCGCGGCGCCTGCTCGGCCTCCCGCCGCGCGACCTCATCGGCCAGGTCCCGTACGACATCGACCTCCCCGACCGCCGTCCCGTCCTCCCCGAGCGCGCACAGCCGGCCGCCCGACCCCACCGGGTCGGGCACGGCGGCGATCCGCGCGACGGCGGCGATGGCTGTACCCACCATCGGAGCCTAGACGCGACCACTGACAATGCCCTGGAGGGCGGGCCCTCGGACGGTGTCGCGCACGGGCCCGGCCGCATTACCCCGGCGGGCCGACGACAGGGCAGCGCAAGGGCCGCGCTCCGGCCCGGCGGCGAATCCTTCTCGCCGGGCCGGAGCGCGGCCCCGGATGTCCCTCGCTGTTGCGTCGGTGGCGGGCGGGCCCGTCAGGAGCCCTGCTGGGCCTCCTCGACCGACTTCCGCACCTCGTCCATGTCGAGGGCGCGGGCCTGCGCGATGACGTCCTCCAGGGCGGGCTCGGGCAGCGCTCCCGGCTGCGCGAAGACCGCGACCTTGTCACGGACGATCATCAGGGTCGGGATCGACTGGATCTGGAAGGCCGCGGCCAGCTCGGGCTGCGCCTCCGTGTCGACCTTCGCGAAGACCAGGTCCTGGTGCTTCTCGGACGACTTGTCGTAGACCGGTGCGAACATCCGGCACGGCCCGCACCAGGCGGCCCAGAAGTCGATGAGGACGAAATCGTGCGACGACACGACCTCGTCGAAATTCTCCTTGGTCAGCTCCACAGTGCTCATGCCCCCACAACGGGCGGCGCCCGCCGGAAATTCCTGCCGTCGCCGCCGGTGCCGCGGACCCCGGAGAGTTCACTCATACGAGTGGTGCGGGCGGGGTGTGCAGTGGCGTCCGACCCGTCGGAGTCGTTGGTCGGGCTATGGCAGCAACGCAGTGGATTCCGCAGGACGACGGCGCCGACGGCGCGGGCGACGGTCAGCAACCATGGCGCTATTCCCGTGCCGGAACGGTTCTGCAGAGCACGGAGGCCCCGGTCTTCGCGGAACTCGCCGACCAGTGGCGGTCCGCGGGCCGCATGGTGCCGGGCCAGAAGGACACGGAGTGGGCCGAACTGGTCGGCCGCATCCCGCGTCTGACCGGCGTCTGACGACAGGTCCCGGCCCCGGCCCAGACTCCGGCCCGGGCCCGGGCCCGGGGTTCCGCTGAGGGCGGCGTCGGCGGTCATCCGCCCGTGGGAGGCGACCGCGCGCCGTCACGGGAGCGGCTGGGGCGGCGGCGGTCCCTGGTAGGTGCCGCTGGGGCGCATCCGCAGCGGGCGCTCCTGGTACTCCTCCAGGGCGTGCGCGATCCAGCCCGCCGTGCGCGCCACGGAGAAGACCGTTTCGCCCGCCTCCGCGGGCATCGCGGCGGAGACCGAGAGCACCGCGAGGGCCAGGTCGACGTTGGGGTGCAGCGGGGTGTGGCGGGCGGCCGTCGCCGCCAGGTCGTGGGCCGCGGCCAGGGCGTCGGAGGCGGCGGGCACCTGCCCGAGCAGGTGGAAGAGCAGCCGGGCGCGCGGGTCCTCGCCCTGGTAGAGGCGGTGCCCGAGGCCGGGGATCCGCTGCCCGGCGCGCAGTTGCTCGGCGACGACGGGACCCGCGCCGCCGCGCTCCAGCACCTCGGCGAGCGTCCGGTGGGCCAGGGCGCTGGCCTGTCCGTGCAGCGGCCCGTCGAGCGCGCCGAGCCCGGCGGACACCACCGCGTAGGGGTGCGCGCGGGCCGAGGCGGCGACCCGCGCGGCCAGCGTCGAGGCGGCCAGGTCGTGGTCGACGAGCAGCGCGAGCGCCGCGTCCAGCACCCGCAGCGACGCCTCGTCGGCGGGCCGCTCGGTCAGCCGCGCCCACAGCCGCCAGGCCAGCCCGCCCTCTCCGGAATGCGGCCGGCCGAGCGGCGGGAGCGCGCCGACCAGGGTCGGGATCAGGCTGCGCGCCGTGCCCAGCACGGCCTCCTCCGACAGGTCGAAGCGCAGCGGATCCGCGGTGGCCGCCGCGATGACCGCGACCCGCAGCCGGTCCATCGGACCGCAGCCCGCGGGCAGCGCGTCGCCCGCGCTGCGGGCCGCCTTCAGCAGCGGCTCCGGCGCGGTGAAGCGGACCCCGCGCCGCAGCACCCCGGTCCACAGCCACTCGGCGACCTCCTCGAAGCCGTACGCCGTGGCCAGCCCGGTCGCGTCGACCCCGCGGAAGTAGAGGCCGTCGTCCTCGATCAAGGTGACGCCGGTACGGATACGGACCCAGGCCCCGTTTCCGCCCCCGCCGCCCCCGTCCGAGGGGCCGTCGGCACCGGCCGCCGCGGGCCGTGCGCGCCGGGCCAGGGCCTCGACCTCGTCCGGGTCGAATGTGCTGCCCCTGCCGCCCTCGGCCCGTCGGCTGGCGAGCAGGCCGCGGCTGACGTACGCGTACACCGTCTCCGGCTTCACGCCGAGCCGCCGGGCGGCCTCCCGGGTGTTGATCCGGTCCGCCGGTTGATCCGTCATGGCCTCACCGTATCCATCGTGCTCAGCTCATTCACATTGATTCAATCAACATTGACAGAGTCTAAATCAATCATGGAGAGTCGAGTCAATACCCAAGGAGGACACGATGCCGACCACCGAGCAGAACGCCCCGATCGACGTACCCCGCGGTCTCAAGGGCGTGATCGTCACCGACACATCCATCGGCGACGTCCGCGGGCTCGAAGGCTTCTACCACTACCGCGAGTACTCCGCCGTGGAGCTGGCCGAGAGCCGCGACTTCGAGGACGTCTGGCACCTGATGTTCCACGGCGCGCTGCCCGACGCGGCCGAGCGCGCCGCGTTCACCGCGCGGACCGCCGCCCTGCGGCACCTGCCCGCCGACGTGGCGGACGCGCTCCCGGCCATCGCCCGCGCCAGCGCGCTGTCCGGGCCGCTCGCGGGGCTGCGCACCGCGCTGTCGCTGACCGGCGCCTCGGCCGGATTCCGCCCGCTGTACGACCTGACGCCCGACCGCCGCCGCGCCGACGCGCTGGCCGCCTGCGCGGTGGTGCCCACCCTGCTCACCGCGCTGCACCGGCTCGCCCAGGGACTGGAGCCGGTCGAGCCGCGCGACGACCTGCCGTACGCGGCGAATTACCTCTACATGCTGACCGGCGAGGAGCCGGAGCCCGTACGCGCCCGCGCCGTCGAGCGCTATCTGATCTCGACCGTCGACCACGGCTTCAACGCCTCGACGTTCACCGCCCGCGTCATCGCGTCGACGGGTGCGGACCTGGCCGCTTGTCTGGTGGGCGCGATCGGCGCGCTGTCCGGGCCGCTGCACGGCGGCGCGCCCAGCCGCGCGCTCGACACGCTCGACGCGATCGGCACGCCCGACCGGATCGACGGCTGGCTGCGGGAGCACATCGGGGCGGGCGAGCGGATCATGGGCTTCGGCCACCCCGTGTACCGCACCGAGGACCCGCGCTCCCGGATGCTCAAGGGCATCGCGCAGAGCTTCGGCGGCGACCTGGTGGACTTCGCGGTGCAGGTGGAGGCCCGCGCGGAGGCGCTGCTCGCCGAGCTCAAGCCCGGCCGCGAGCTGCACATCAACGTCGAGTTCTTCGCGGGCGTCGTGATGGAGCTCTGCGGGCTGCCGCGCGAGATGTTCACGCCCACCTTCGCCGCCGCCCGCGTCGTCGGCTGGAGCGCCAACATTCTGGAGCAGGCCGAGGACAGCAAGATCATCCGGCCGTCCGCGCGTTACGTCGGCCCGCCGCCGCCCGTGCCGGTGCCCGCCGCCTGAGCGGACCGGCAGGGGTGCCGGTGCCCGAGGTGGAGTGCACGACGGAACCCGTTGCGGCGTGCTCAGTGGTGTGCGACATACCAACCAGTCGGTAATATCGACGGGGCGGACACCGGGACACACCGGCGGACGCCAGGAAGCACCCACAGGGTGCGCCCCACCACGCTTGAGGAGCCGACGTGCGCGCGATCCAGATCACCGAATTCGGCGGTCCCGAGGTGCTGCGGGAGACCGAGCTGCCCGACCCCGTGGCAGGGCCGGGCCAGCTCCTCGTGGACGTCGACTCCGCCGGGATCAACTACGCCGACACGCACACCGTCGAGGACTCCTATCTCTCCCGCTCCACGCTCCCGATGGTCCCCGGCGCCGAGGTGGTCGGCCGCACCGCGGAGGGCCGCCGGGTCGTCGCCCTCACCGACAACGGCGGCTACGCCCAGAAGGCCGTCGTACAGGAGTACCTGGCCCACGACGTGCCCGACGAGGTCACCGACGGGCAGGCGCTCGCGCTGGTCGTCCAGGGCCTCACCGCCTGGCACCTGCTGCGCACCTCCGGACGCCTGGCCGAGGGCGAGAGCGTCGTGGTGCACGCGGCGGCCGGCGGTACGGGCTCGCTCGCCGTCCAGCTCGCCAGGACCTTCGGCGCGGGCCGGGTGATCGCCACCGCCTCGTCCAAGGACAAGCGGGACCTCGCCCTGGAGCTCGGCGCCGACGTCGCCGTCGACTCCGACCCCGAGAACCTGAAGGACCGCCTCGTCGAGGCGAACGGCGGCAAGAAGGTCGACATCGTGCTGGAGATGACCGGCGGCCCGGTCTTCGACGCCTCGCTCGCCGCGCTCGCGCCGTTCGGCCGCCTCGTCACGTACGGTCTGGCCTCCAGGACGCCCCCGACACCGGTCCAGGCCGCACAGCTCATGGCCCGCTCCCGCGCGGTCGTCGGCTTCTGGCTGATGCACTGCCTCGGCCGTCCGGGGATGTACCGCGAGCCGATGGCCGAGCTGCTGGAGATGACCGCGGCGGGCCGCCTCGTACCCCGGCTCGGCGGGGTCTATCCGCTGTCCGAGGCGGTCAGGGCCCATGAGGAGCTGCGGGCCCGGCAAACCTTCGGCAAATTGGTGCTCGATGTGAGGGCCTGAGCGGAACCGACGGGCTCGTCGTAGTCGTTGAACAGGTGCACACTCGACAACGAGGTACGACGGACCGCCGCCAGTGGTCCGCGCCCCGCATGTCTCGGGAGGGGCCATGGACCGCAACCACTTCGCGCCCGACCGGGGGCTGACCACGCGCATGGTGGTCACGATGTTCCTGATCGGTCTGCTCTATGTCGTCTTCGTCGGCGCGCTGCTGGCGCTGCTGCGCGGATCCTGGCCGCTGATCCTCGTGATCGCCGGAATTCTCTTCATCGCGCAGTTCTGGTTCAGCGACCGCATCGCCGCCTTCAGCATGGGCGCCAAGGAGGTCACGCCCGAACAGGCGCCGGAGCTGCACGGCGTCGTGGACCGCATCTGCGCGCTCGCCGACATGCCCAAGCCCAAGGTCGCCATCGCCGATTCCGACGTGCCGAACGCGTTCGCCACTGGTCGCAACAAGAAGAACACCACGGTGTGCGCCACGACCGGACTGCTGCGCCGCCTGGAGCCGGACGAGCTGGAGGGCGTCATCGCCCACGAGTTGTCCCACGTCGCCCACAAGGACGTCGCGGTCATGACGATCGCCTCCTTCCTCGGCATCCTCGCCGGCGTTATCACCCGGATCGGCCTCTACGGCGGCTTCCGCCGGGCGCGCGACCCCGGCACCGCCGTGCTCGCCGTGGCGATCCCGCTGGTCAGCGCCGTCGTCTACGCCATCAGCTTCCTGCTCACCCGGATGCTGTCGCGCTACCGCGAGCTGTCCGCCGACCGCAGCGCCGCGCTGCTCACCGGCCGCCCCTCCTCGCTGGCCTCCGCGCTCACCAAGGTCACCGGGCAGATCGGCGCGATCCCCACCAAGGACCTCCGCAAGGCGGAGCCCTTCAACGCCTTCTACTTCGCGCCCGCGCTGAGCGCGAAGGGCGGAGGCTCTGCCTTCTCGAAGCTGCTGTCCACCCACCCCTCCCTTGAGCAGCGGCTGGAGCAGCTCAGCCGCATCACTCTCGAACTGGACCGCCACTGATGGGTCTGCTGGACGTCATCCTCGGCCGCAGCAAGCCGGTCAAGCCCGACCTCGATCAGCTCTTCGGCCTCACCTCGGCCGCCATCACCCTCGAAGCGGCGAGCGAGCTGCGGCCCACCGGCCTCGGCTCGGTCTGCTTCGCGGCCGTCGAGGGCGGCGCCTTCGCCGAGATCCAGCAGGACCTGCGGGCCCTGGTCGGCGCGGAGGCCAGCCAGGACTCGTACGGCTACACCTGGCTGCTGGCCCGCAAGGACCCCGCCGAGATGACCGACCTCGTCACCGATCTGCACGCGATCAACTCCGCCTTGGAGGAACGCGGCTTCGGCCCGCAACTGCTCTGCTCGCTGCTCGGTTTCAAGGACCCCGCGGGCCGCTCGGTGGCGCTGGTCTACCTCTACAAACGCGGCTCCTTCTACCCCTTCGCCCCGCTGCCCGGCGAGAAGCGGGACAACGCGCTGGAACTCCAGGTCAGAGCCCTGGTCACCAATGACCTCCGGCTGGAGGACGACCTGTCGCGCTGGTTCCCCGTCTGGGGCGCGCCGGGCCTGTGACCGCTCCGTACGCCCGATTTGCGGCGCGCCCGCCCTACGCTGGGTGCTACTCGAACCGTCTGGAAGGCACACACGCATGACGTCTTACGACCCCGCCGCGGTGAAGGTCAGCCCCGAGAAGTGGGTGGCCGACCAGGCCCGCCGCTACGAGGAGTCCAACGGCACCGAGGGCACCGACCTCAACGGCTCGCCCTGCCTGCTCCTCGACTACCAGGGCCGTCGCAGCGGCGCGTGGCTGCGTACCGTACTGATCTACGGCCGGGACGGCGACGACTACCTGATCGTCGCCTCCAAGGGCGGCGCCCCCGAGCACCCCCTGTGGTACCTGAGCGTCCGCGACCACCCCGAGGTCCACCTGCGGGTGCTCGGCGAGCGCTTCGCCGCCCGCGCCGAGACGCTGTCGCCGCAGGACAAGGCCCGGGTGTGGCCGCACCTGCTCGATGTGTACGCGCCGTACGCCGACTACCAGAAGAAGACCGACCGGGACATTCCCGTGGTGCGGCTCCGCCGGATCTGACGGCATGTCGATCTGACGATCTGACGACCTGACGATGGGTAAGGGGCGACCACCTGGGTGGCCACCCCTTACCCGTGCCGTCCGAAGGCCCGGATCACCGAGCCGCATCGCGCCGCCGGACGGCGAAGCTCAGGACCGCCAGCACCAGTTCGAGGCCGAGCAGGAACACCAGCCCCGTCCGGAAGGCGTGCGGGTAACCGCCGGGCGCGCCGTCGCCGACCGCGCCGTAGAAGATGATGCCGATCAGGGCGATGCCGAGCGCCCCGCCGATCTGCTGGGTGGTGGCCACCGCGCCGGAGGCCGCGCCGACGAGCCGGGGCGGGACGGTGGCCAGCGCGTCGTGGGTGAGCGGGGCGATCACCATGCCCATCCCGACGCCGTCCATGATGAGCCCCGGCACCAGCTCCCACAGGCTGCCGGTGATGCCGGAGCGGTGCGCCGCCTCCCACAGCAGGCCGAGTCCCGCGGCCATCGCCAGCGCTCCGGCCGGGACCGTACGGCCGCCGAGCCTGGCCGCGATACGGTGCGCGTTCGTCGAAGTCAGCAGGTAGCCGCCGCCGATCGCCAGGAAGACCGTGCCGGAGTGCAGGGCGTTCAGGCCGCGGCCCGCCTGGAGGTACAGGGCGAGGATCAGGAAGAACGAGCCCTGCCCACTCCAGAAGACGAACTGCGCGAGGGAGCCGGGACCGAAACCGCGCTGCCGGAACAGGTCCGTGTTCAGCACCGGGTCGCCGCCGCGACGGCCGAGCCGGTCCTGGTGGCGGACGAAGACGGTGACGAGCACGGCGGACGCGGTCAGGCACAGCCAGGTCCACAGCGGCCAGCCCGCCGCACGCCCCTGGATCAGCGGCAGCACGAGCGCGACGACCGCGGCGGTGGACAGCGCCACGCCGGTGAAGTCCAGCCGGGGCCGTTGCGGCGCCCTCGACTCGGCCAGGGCGCGCGGCGCCAGCGCCAGCGCGAGCAGCCCGACCGGGAGGTTGATCAGGAAGCAGGCCCGCCAGCCGAGGCCGAGCACGTCGGCCTTGATCAGCAGACCGCCGATGAGCTGCCCGAAGACCGCGCCGATGCCCATCGTCAGCCCGTACATGCTGAAGGCGCGGGCCTGCGCCTTGCCGGTGTAGGCGGTCTGGAGGATCGACAGCACCTGCGGGCTCATCAGCGCGGCCGACAGGCCCTGGAGGACCCGCGCCGCCACCAGCGTCCCTGCGGTGGGGGCGAATCCGCACGCCGCCGAGGTGGCGGTGAACAGCGCGAGCCCGACGGTGAACATCCGCCTGCGGCCGAAGACGTCGCCGAGCCGCCCCGCCGTGATCAGTCCGGTGGCCACGGCCAGGCCGAAGCCCGCCACCACCCACTGGATCGACGCGGTGCCCGCGTGCAGGTCGCTCTGGACGGAGGGGATCGCCACATTCACGATGAAGATGTCGAGCGCGATCATGAAGGTCGCGGCCAGCAGGAGCAGCAGGCCGAGGTCTGGCCGCTTGCTGACCGGCGAGCCGTCGCGGCTCGCGGGCGGGGACGCGGCGGTGGTGGCCGAGGCCATGACGGAACTCCTGTCGCAGGGGGACGGATGTCCGGGGCGATGACGGGGTACGACGGGTACGGCGCGGGGGTGACGGGGTACGGGGTACGGGCGGGGCCCTGCGCGGGCCGCACCCGTACCCGTGGAGCGGTGCTCAGGCGCCGGCCGGGACCTTGTCGAGGAAGCCCTGGACGCTGTGCACCAGGCCGTCCTCGCCGATCGCGGCCACGTCGAAGCCGACCACCAGCGACTCGCCGCCCGCCGGGCCCAGCTCCCACGTGAAGCGGGCGATGTGGTGGTGCGCGTCGACCGGGCCCAGGGTGAACACGAAGCCGGGGAACTGCGCCTGCACGGCGCCGACCACCGCGTCGAAGGCGTCCCGCCCGGTGACGTCGGCCAGCGGGTCGGTGTAGCGGCCGTCGGCGGCGAAGACCTCGTCGATCAGGCGGCGTCGGGCGGCCGGGTCGGTCTCGTTCCAGGCGGCGATGTAGCGCTGGACCAGGTACAGGGTGTCGCTCATGGCTGGTGTCTCCCTACGTTGTCCGGCGCCGGGTGGCGCCGTGTTCTCGCAGGTCAAGACGGTACGGACGGGACCGCGTCCGCGAATCAGTCATCGTTGGGTACTTGTGCGGCCGGTTGTACGTCACGACCGGTCGCCATGACGTACACGCCCCGCGGACCGGGGTCCGAACCGGCTTCTCACCGGTCCCGTACGGCTCCTCGGCCGGTCCCGTAGAGCCGTTGAGCGCTGGCCTTGGGCACCGGCCTTGAGCACTGGGAGCGCCGGCCTTGAGCGCCGACCCGGAACACCGACCCGGAACACCGTCCCCGGAGCCGCCCGCACGTTTGGCCCCGGTGCGCGGACCGCGTCGGCGGGACCGCGCACCGGGGGAGGGATCACCTCGTGGCGTCGAGCCGGACCTTCAGCGCGTCCAGCGTGTCCGCGATGCGCGGGGAGCCGCAGTGCCGGGACAGCCGGGCCGCCTCGCGGCCCAGCGTGCGCGCGCCCTCCAGGTCACCGGTCAGGGCGCGGGCGGTGGCGGCGCGCGCCGAGTACAGGCAGCGGTCGCGTACGTACGAGGCGTCCTGCATCGCCAGCGCCTGCTCCAACAGGGGCCTTGCCTCGTGCGCGTGGCCCAGGTCGAGCAGCGACTGACCGGTCTGCGCGGCCAGTTCGGCCGCGTCGAACCAGTAGAGCCACGACGGACCCGACTCCCGCTCCGCCAGGTCCAGTTGGCGCTCGGCCTCGGAGACCGCGCGCCGTGAGGCGCCGTCGGCGCCGACCGCGGCGTGCGCCCGGCTCAGCCTGCTGGCGGCCAGCGCCCGGACGGCCGGGGGAGTGCCGCCCGCCGCCCGTACCCCCGCCTCCGCCGCGGCCACCGCGTCCCGCGGCTGACCCGCGATCACCGCGTGCAGCGCGAGGCCGCCCCACAGCGCGACGGCCAGCGAGCGGTCACCCGCGCTGTGCGCGAGCCGCAGCCCGGTCAGATAGTGCCGCTGCGCCGCCCCGAGCCGGCCGGTGTCGGTGGCCGCCCAGCCGCCGAGCTGCGCCAGGTCGGCGGCGACCCGCAACAGCCGTGTCCCGTGGGCCCGTTCGTGCTGCCCCCGGTGCAACAGGTCGCGCACCATGCGCAGATCGGCCTCGACCCGGTGCCGTACGGCCGCGCCGCCGAGCCGGTCGTCGAGCTTGCGCAGCCCCAGCACCCCGGCTTCGAGCCAGTCGATCACCGGGCCGTCCACGACGGCCGCGGCCACCGCTTTGTCGACGGCGTCGTCGCGGAACGCGGCCGCGGCGCTCGCCTGTCGCGGCACGCGTCCCGAGCGGGTGCCGGGCACCGGTTCGTCCCACCGCTCGGCCATGGCGGCCGACGCCGACCCGCGTCCCGCCGCGGCCGAGGGCGAACCCGCCTTCGTATCCACGGCACTTGAACCCATGGAACCCATCGCGTCCGCCGCGCCGCCCGAGCCCGCGGAACCGGCGGCGCCCGTCGTGCCCTCCGCGCCCGCCGCGTCCCAGTCCGCGATGGCGTCGAGCAGCGCCTGCTCGTCAGCGATGGGGAAGCCGCGCGGGTCGCTCGCGCCGTTGTCGAGCAGCGCGGTGAGCGCGGTGAAACTGCCCTCGGCCGTCCACGGCAGCCCGTCCGGCATGCCGCCGTGCGCCGGGAGCCAGCGCGGCCAGGGCCTCAACTCCAGTTCCCTGGAGGGGATGCCGAGCGCGCGGGCCAGCGCGCGCTGGCTGTCGGCCTCCGGCACGACCCCCCAGTGCTCCCAGCGCCAGACCTTCTCGCGGCGGGCCGCCATCGGCACCCCGAGGATCCGCGCGTTGTCGGCTATGACCCGTGCCAGGTCCTGGTAGCTCCACCCGTGTCTTCGCCGTACATAGGCGAGCGGGTGGGTGGAGGCTGCCGCACTCTGTCGTTCCCCCGCGTCCGCACCGCTCACGCTCCCGCCGTCCATGTCACCTGGTCCCCACCGCGCGATGCCGACACACCTTGATCGGCCTCTCGAATATCAGGTGTCCGGCCGATCGCGCAGCCGAACCAGCGCATCCATCCCGATCCGTGTCCCAAACCCCCGTCACCATACGGGACTACAGCGAGACAACAGGTCCGGGCTTGATGCCACCCCGTGCCGACCGGTTGGCTGTGCGTGATCACATGACGTTACGCACGCCGTGGAGGGCTGCCCGCGGATGACCCCACCGCCGCCACCCTTCCGCTTCTCGCGTGGCAAGGACGACGTGGCTTTTGACCCGGCTCTCGGTGACGAGGAGCTGGTCGCGGCTCGTGCTGCCCTGGCCCACGGCCGCTGGGCGGAGACCCGTGACCTGCTGAGCCGAACCGGGGACAACTGGGACCGCCGAGGACATCGGCTGGTCGTCCTCGGCGAGGGCAAGAGCGCCGCCGCCTGGGCGGGCGAGTGGCAACTCGCCGAGCCCGAGAGCACGGACGCCGCCGCGCTGGCCGCGTTCGCGGCCGTCTTCCGCGCGGTCGCGGGCAAGCAGAGCGCCGAATCGGCGCGCGAACTCTGCTTGCGCGCGGCCCGGATGACCCCGCGCGACCCGTCGCCGTGGCTCGCCCTGCTGGTGCTCGCGCGTCGCACCGGCACCGACGACGAGCAGGTGCGCGCCTTCGACCAGGCGCGCGGCCGGCACCGCGGCCACCACCACGCCCATCACCTGATGACGCAGTGCCTGGCGGAGCGTCAGAAGACCGACGGCGAGGACCCGTTCCACGAGGTGTACGAATTCGCTGAGTGGGCCGCGGACGAGGCGGGACGCGGATCACCGCTGGCCGTGCTGCCGTTGGTCGCGCTGGTGGAGCGCTACCGGGTGCTCGCGTCGGCCGACGTCCTGCCCGACGTCCCCAACGGCCTCCCGTACTGGGTCAGTCCGCGCGCCCGGCAGAGCGTGCGCATGGCCTTCGACTGGTGGCTCGAATGGCAGGGCTACGACCACTCGCGGCTGCTGCTCGACCTGAACTACCTTGCGTACGGCAAATTCCACGCGGGCGACACGGTGGAAGCCGCCGCCCTGTTCAACCGGATCGGGTCGGAGGCGACACGCACCCCGTGGTCGTATCCCGACCGCGACCCGAAGAAGGCGTTCCGCGCGGCGCGCAACTACGCGCTCGGCTTCGGTTCCGCCTAGGCACCCACGGTCGTACTCACCCAGCAGGACACGCAGTTGGAATCACGCACGAAGAACCATGCTCGAAGATCGATCCAGTAAGACCCGAACCACGGACCACCGGAAGGACACCGCAGCATGCTGACGGGCAGTACAAGCGAGATCAGCACGTTCAAGGGCGAGCAACGCGCACTGCGCGCGGACCGGATCGGCGCACCGGCCCTTCTGCTCTCGGTCCTCGCCGCGACCGCGCCCCTGATGGTGGTGGCCGGTGTGGTGCCGACCACCTTCGCCACCATGGGTGTCGTCGGGGTGCCGCTGCTGTTCGTCATCGTCGGCCTCGTGCTGATCCTCTTCAGCTTCGGCTACGCCGAGATGAGCCGCCATGTGCACAACGCGGGCGCGCTGTACGCGTACATATCCAGGGGCCTGGGCGGCACCATGGGTGCCTGCGCCTCGTACGTCGCCCTGTTCGCGTACAGCATCATGCAGGTCGGTCTCTACGGGATCTTCGGCTACGAGATCTCCAGCCAGGTCGCCCAGCACTGGAACCACAACGTGGCCTGGTGGATCCCGGCGCTCGGCGGAGTCGCGATCACCGCGATCTTCGGCGCGCTGAAGATCGACCTGAACGCGAAGACGCTCGGCGTGCTGCTGCTGGTCGAGACGCTGCTGACCGTCGTCTTCGACATCAGCTTCCTGTCCGACCCCGGCCCGCAGGGCGTCTCGGTGCACGCCTTCGACCCCAGCACGCTCAGCGGCGCGGGTCTGGGCACCGCCCTGTGCTTCACCATCGCCGGCTTCGTCGGCTTCGAACAGGCCCCGGTCTACGCCGAGGAGACCAGCGACGCCCAACGCGTCGTGTCCAAGGTGATGTTCATCGCGATCGGCTTCGCCACTCTCTTCTTCGCCTTCAGCGCCTGGGCGATCACCGTCGGCACCGGCCCCGACCACGTCGTGGGCGCCGCTCAGGAGCAGGGTCCGAACCTGATCTTCTCGTTGAACCAGGCCCGGCTGGGCACCGCGTTCACCGACACCCTGAACATCTTCTTCATCACCGGCATCTTCGCCTCGATGCTGAGCTTCCACAACGTCGTCGCCCGCTACGCGTTCGCGATGGGCCGCGACGGTCTGCTGCCCTCGGCCGTCGGCCGTACCTCGAAGTCCAGCGGCGCTCCCGCCGTCGGCTCCTTCCTCCAGTCGATCGTCGCGCTGGCCGTCGTCGTGGCCTTCGCCGCCACCGACAACGGGAAGTTCGACCCGAAGTTCGGCCCGGACCCGACGGCCCCCGTGCTGCGCATGTTCACCTGGGCGGGCAACGTCGGCGCGCTCGGCATCGTGCTGCTGATGGCCACGGCGGCCATCGCCGTCATCGCCTTCTTCGTCAAGCGCGGCGCCGCCGGTGTGCAGGCATGGCGGCTGGTCACCTCGGCCGTCGCCGCTCTCGGGCTGCTGACCATCGCCGTCTACTCGGTGAAGGACTTCTCGGTGCTGCTGGGCGCCAACCCCGGCCACGGGCTGCGGTGGCTGCTGCCCGGCATCATCGCTCTGGCCGCCGCCATCGGACTGGTCTACGGTCTGATACTGCGCGCCAAGCGGCCCGAGGTGCACGCCAGGATCGGCCAGGGCAACGAGGCGTTCCAACTGGAGAAGGCCGCCGCGCAAGCGTCCTCCTGACCATCTCGCCAGGTCTCACCGCGACGGCGACCCCTTCACCCGCCGGGTACGTGTCACGCAGCTCGAATCCGCCACCGGCCGCGCCGCCGCGGCCCTGGGCG